>DFNJ01000007.1 GCA_002376005.1 Firmicutes bacterium UBA3570 | reverse complement strand
TCTTCGCCATCTCAGCTCCCCCTTTCCAACGAAGTCACGGTGCTGCCATCAGGCCCGTGGCGCGGTGCTTGTCCGCTGGGGGTCGCGTCCATGGGATAGTATTTGCCTTTCCTTGCAAGAGTTTCTGCGATGCGACGGGAATTCCTTCTACACAAAAAAATGGAGCTCACAACCGGATTCGAACCGGTGACCTCCGCCTTACCAAGGCGACGCTCTGCCGACTGAGCTATGTGAGCTCACTGTTGCGGGGGTAGGATTCGAACCTACGACCTCCGGGTTATGAGCCCGACGAGCTACCTGCTGCTCCACCCCGCGCCGTGTGGAGAGGGCTGGATTCGAACCAGCGAAGGCGTTCGCCAGCAGATTTACAGTCTGCCCCCGTTGGCCGCTTGGGTACCTCTCCACGGCTGGTTGTAGTCAATCATTGGAGCTGGCGATGGGATTCGAACCCAAAACCTGGTGATTACAAATCACCCGCTCTACCGTTGAGCTACGCCAGCCCACGCGGTATACATTATACGACGCGTGAGGACTCTGGTCAAGGTATCGTCAGTTGCGCGGATGGCTATTTCCTCTGAGTTGACGGTAACGACCATTCCGGTTGTCCAGATACCTTTCCAGCTTCCTCTTTACGCGCTGCAGGGCATTGTCCACGGACTTGACGTGCCTTTTGAGCTCGCTGGCAATCTCCTGATAGGACTTGCCATCGAGATACGCCATCAACACCTGCCATTCCAGGTCGCTGAGTATTTCGCTGATCTTTTCTTCTATGTCGCCAAACTCTTCTCGGTTGATGATCAGCTCCTCGGGGTCCGTTACCCTAGAACTGGATATGACGTCCAGCAAGGTGCGGTCCGAATCTTCATCGTAGATGGGCTTGTTGAGAGACACGTATGAGTTCAGGGGGATGTGTTTCTGGCGGGTAGCCGTTTTTATGGCGGTTATGATCTGCCTGGTAATGCAAAGCTCCGCAAACGCGCGGAAAGAAGAAAGCTTATCGCTGCGAAAATCCCGGATGGCTTTGTACAGTCCTATCATGCCCTCTTGGATTATATCTTCCCGGTCCGCCCCGATCAGAAAGTATGAGCGCGCTTTGGCCCGAACGAAGTTCTTGTACTTGTTGATCAGGTACTCCAGAGCGATGTCACAGCCATCTCGTGCGTATTCAACGATCTCTTCGTCCATCATGGCCTCGTACCGAACTGCCGCTTCCCGGTGCGGACCCATGCCCACTCAGTATCGCCCCCGCACGTCGCTTTTGTCCCACGGTTGGACTACTCCAGTAAGTCTCTCTTCCCTACCCAGCCCTCGACCGGGGCCTGTCCTCCGCGCGCATCGGCCGGCAGATACCGCTGGGAAATCACGCGGAATCTCGCGGCGTGGTGTGGACTTGTCCCACGTTTCCATTATAATTGCACCCCTAACCCAGATCAAGCCCGGACACCGTGCGTTGGCGCAAGGCCTCGAAGAGGATGATCCCGCAGGCAACGGAAACGTTCAACGACCCGACTCCACCCACTTGGGGAATGGACACCAGCACATCGCACCGTTCCTTGATCACCCGGCGTAGTCCCTTACCCTCACTGCCCAGTACCAGGCAGACCGGCCGGCACCAGTCGACCTCCCAGTGCGCTCGGTGCTCCCCCGCTTCGGCACCGTAGATCCAGAACCCCTCCGTCTTCAACTGTTCCAGCGTCCGGGCTAGGTTGGTCACTCGCGCCACCGGTATATGAAAGAGAGCACCTGCCGAAGCTTTAGCCACCGCCGCTGTTAAACCCACACTACGCCGTTTGGGTAACAATATACCTTGTACCCCTGCCGCCCCCGAGCAGCGGGCAATGGCACCCAGATTCTGGGGATCCATCACACAGTCAAGTACCACCAGGATGGCCCGATCTCCCGCCGCCAGTCCCTTGGCAATAATGTCGCCGAGATCAGCGTACTGGAAGGCGGCCAGTACCGCGACAACCCCACGGTGATCCTCCGCCACGTTGTCCAGAACAGCGCGAGGTACCTGTTGCACCGGTACCCCCGCTCGACGCGCCAACTGTACAATTCGCCTGACCTCCGGGTGCCTGAGATCCCTTGCCAGCATCACCTTGTGAATTGGCCGGCTGCACTCCAGAGCTTCACGCACAGCGTGTACCCCGTGGATCAGGTGAGGACCATTACGTCCACCCTTGTTCACCGTTTTCCATCTCCATGGGTTCGTCGCCACAGCACGCACTGGCGGTTTTCTTCTGGACAACTCCCCCATCGCCGACAAGAAGGACCTGCCTTCTCAAAGAGGACCGGTGCAACTCCCCTGCACTGTTTCAACATTAGGTTGGCCATCAGACGAATTTCCCACTGGGCCCGGAGGCAAGTGCGGAGAGGAAAGAACACGTCCAACAATTCCCGGGCGTTCATGCTCAGCACCAATCTGGTACAAACAGCGCCGGGCAGGACGTAGCGCGCGTCTTCAGCGGGTATGCCCGCCCTCAGCAGACTCACGTACATGCGCCAGCACTCGTTCATGAACCCTTTGAACTGCTCCTCGTAGCCACGGGCGGTCACCACTGGAGGTATCACGTAGTCCAAAGGGCGTTTGAATGTGACGTATCGCTGCGACTGCTGAGAATAGCTGGCTATGCGATGGCGCACCAGCTGATGAGACGTTACCCGGCTGATTCCCTCCACACCGAAATGAAACACCGCGTGCTCAAGCGGTGAAGTATGTCCCCGATCTATCAACATGCGTATTAAGCGGTGTGCTTCGGCGGGTGACATTTCCTCGCGGAGCTCGTCCACAGAGCGAGAGCTGTAACAAAGCCGGGCGGCCGCAGCAACCGTTTGCTCCGGGTCGGGAGTCCAGCCCAATAGACGAACTTTCATGAAACACCTCCAGTGACCCTCACTCTTTCCGCCGCCACCTGACACCCAGCGGAGTGTCTTCCAGGATTAGACCGCGCCGTGCGAGTTCCTCCCGGATTCGATCCGCAGTATTCCAATCGCGACGGGCCCGCGCCTGCTCGCGCCTGCGTATCATCTCCCATTCTTCATCACTCAGAGAGGGAAGCCCCACATCCCGGGTAACGATGCCCAGCAGGCGGTTGAGGCCTAAGAAGGTATCCAGTACGTACTCCAAGGTACGTCGTGGGACATCAGCTCCCACATTCAGGTGGATTTCTCTGGCCATTTCGAACAGCAAGCCCACTGCCTCCGCAGTGTTGAAGTCATCATCCATGGCCTCGGTGAATCGCGCGCGGTAGCCATCGGCGATGCTTTCCAGTCGGGGGTACGAGCCCTCATTAGGTGCATGTTGCCACAAGTGGCTGAGATGGAAAGCAGCGTTGTAAAGTCGCTGCAACGAAGCCTCGGCAGCGTCCAGCTGCTCGGGAACGAAGCTCAGCGGGCTTCTGTAGTGAGCCGAAAGCAGATAGAGTCGAATCACCTCGCCTGAGTATCGCTGGAGTAGTTCCCGCACCACGTGAACGTTGCCAGCAGATTTGGACATCTTGTCGCCGGCCAGGTTCAGCAGCTCATTGTGCATCCAGTACCGCACGAACTCGGCGTCGGTGGCCGCTTCAGACTGAGCGATCTCGTTTTCGTGATGGGGAAAAATCAAATCCGCTCCTCCGCCATGTATATCCACGGTTTCACCCAGGTATTTCATGGCCATGGCAGAGCATTCGATATGCCATCCGGGGCGGCCTGGTCCCCAGGGACTGTGCCAAAAAGGCTCCCCGGGCTTGGCGGCCTTCCAAAGTGCAAAGTCAGCGGGACTCCGCTTGGTCTCATGCGGCGCTACGCGTGCTCCTGCAACCAGATCCTGGAGTCTTTGGCCTGACAGCTTGCCGTACTTCGCGAAGCGAGCCGTCTCAAACCACACATCGCCGCCGGAAACGTACGCATACCCCCGCGCAATGAGTCGATGGATGAGTTCGTGGATTTCGCCAATGTGCTCAGTGGCACGTGGAAGATGGGTGGGTTCGCGCAAACCGAGTGCTCGAGCATCCTCCAGGAAGGCCTGGGTGTAACGCTCGGCCAACTCCAATGGTTCCTCTCCTTCAGCAGCCGCGCGCTGGATGATTTTGTCTTCGATGTCCGTTATGTTCATCACATAGATGACTTCAAATCCGCGATAACTCAGGTACCTGCGCACCACGTCGAAAATCACGAAACACCGTGCATTTCCTATGTGGATGTAATCGTACACCGTGGGGCCGCACACGTACATGCCCAGCCGATTATCTTGGCGGGAAACGATTTCTTCGAACTTCCGGGTCAGGGTGTTGTGAACGCGCAAGGACCTCCCCCCTACTGTTGCATTATACCATCACTGAATGACGCTGACCTCCATCCTGATGGGGGAGGTCAGAGATCGCGCCCAAAATGGAGTCTTTCGCGATCATCTTTGCTTCACCAGACGCAAACGGACCCGAGCGAGGCCTGCATCGAGCATACCAAGCAGCCTAGCCGCACCCAGTGACAGATCGATGATCCTGCCCTCCACAAAAGGCCCACGGTCGTTAATCCGCACGACCACCGACCGCCCGTTTGCCAGGTTCGTCACTTCCACGAGCGTCCCGAACTGCAGGGTCCGGTGGGCGGCGGTAAGTTCCTCCTGGTCGAATATCTCTCCGCTGGCAGTGGGCCTGCCGTGGAAACCCGGACCGTACCAGGAAGCCACGCCGTAGGCGACATCCTCCTGCGCCCAATCGACCTCTTGCACCCCATCGGAAGCCTTCGCTGCGGATAGACCAAGGGCCTCTCGCAGCTTCTTGGCCCAGATCTCTGCCAGTTCCCACCGAGAGGAGGAGTTGATCTCGGCAACTTGCTTGTCCACAGTGGCGACTACGTGTCCACTCCAGAGCACCACCACCTCACCGTTCAAGCGGGCTGCCACGGGGGTGCCCGGCGTATTGCAGAAAAGTCTTATCCGTTCCGCCACAATGGCTGCCCGCTCTCTGGCGCTATATCCGCCGTAATCCGTCCTCATCCGGAGCACTACCTGGCCGTTGACGACAACTTCCGCCACATCCCACGATCCCTGTACAGGCAGCACGCTCACCCTCGCGGCCGCCAGTACCGGCGATGCAGTTGCCAAACAGACGGCAGTCAGCGCGACTATCGCCATCCCTCTCACGGGATACCTCACCTCCTGCTCGCGTATCAGCAGGATCGTTGTGAGTGGTATTATGCACCCTGCACCTTTCTAGCATGCGCGACATACCACCGCCACGGCCCAGCATGCAATGGCCTCTCTATCGCCATACAGAGGAAGGCCTTCGGCGGTAGTGGCTTTGATGCTCACGCAGGAAGAGGCAACCCCCAGAGCTTCTGCAATGGTCCTTCGCATTTCGGCAAAGTACGGTGAAAGCTTGGGAGACTCGGCCAGTACCATCAAATCCACCCAGGACGGCCGCAAATCCCGCTGACGGAGCATACCCCCCACTTCTGCCAACAGACCGATGCTAGATGCATTACGGTAACTTGGGTCGTCCACGGGAAAGTGTACTCCTATGTCCCCCAAGCCGGCCGCGCCCAGGAGGGCATCAGCCAGAGCGTGGCAGACAACGTCGGCATCGGAATGACCATCCAATCCCAACGGGTGATCAATGTAAACCCCGCCCAGCACCAGGCGGCGACCGGTAACCAGCGGATGAATGTCATACCCCAAACCCACCCGCGGCACTTCTCCCAGCATGTGCTGAACCATCTCCAGGTCTTCAGGATATGTGATCTTGATGTTGCGCGGGCTCCCTTTCACCAGGTACACCGGATGCCCCAGCATTTCCACCAGCTGTGCGTCATCGGTTCCCTCAAACCCAGAATCTAAGGCCTGCTGGTGAGCTTCCCACAGGATCTCTCGGCGGAAAGCCTGCGGGGTTTGTACTGCCCACAAGCCGCCGCGATCTAGGGTGTGCTGCACCCTCCCCGCGCACCCAACCTGCTTGAGGGTATCGGCAACCGGCCACCCACAGGCAGCAGCCCCGTGCTGAACTGCTGCCTCCCAGACTCTTCTTAGCGACCCGACATCCACCAGTGGCCTCGCTGCGTCGTGGATTATGACCACTTCCGTCTCCGCCGGGAGAGCTCGAAGTCCGCGGAAAACGGACTGCTGCCGCGTTGCCCCTCCCTCGATCACCGACCACGTGTCACTGAGTCCCAGCTCGGCCAACCCGGAAATGAATGCCGAAAGCTGCCCGCACGGCGCTACCACCACCCCGCCCATAATGAAGGGAGCCTTTCGCATCACGCGCAAACTGCGCATGAACACAGGCTCCCCGTTCAGTTCGACCAGGGCTTTGGGTACCGGCGCCCCCAGCCTGCTGCCAGCTCCGGCCGCTGCGAGCACACACCATGTGTGCGGCAAAGGACGTCACCTCAAGAGATCGCGCTAACTCGTCCGGGGTTTGGCGAAAATCATCCGACCGGCTGATGTTTGAAGGATATTGGTCACCGTCACCTCAACAGTTTCACCGACGAAATGTTTCCCACCATCAACCACGATCATCGTGCCATCGTCCAGGTACCCAACCCCCTGACCCGGTTCCTTGCCCTCCCTGATGATGTAGACCGAAATGTGCTCGCCGGGCAAAATGATACGCTTGAGGCTGTTGGCCAGCTCATTTATGTTGAGGACCGGAACGCCCTGCAGTTCCGCCACCTGGTTGAGGTTGTAGTCATTGGTCATTATCTTGGCATTCAACTTCTTTGCCAACCGCACCAAGCGGCTGTCCACTTCCTGGCCCTGATCCTCGTCGTGCTCGTATATCACTACCGCGTCTCCCAACTGCTGACGTAAGATGTTGAGAACTTCGAGGCCCCGCCGCCCCCTCTTCCTCTTGACCATATCAGAGGAATCAGCGATGTGCCTGAGCTCCTCGAGGACAAAGCTGGGAATGACGGCAGTACCTTCAAAAAAACCAGCCTTGCACACGTCGGCTATGCGCCCATCAATGATGACACTGGTGTCCAGGATCTTTACCGAACCTTCCTTGCTGCTCGTAGCGAGATCGCGTGTTTTCTCCCGACCGCGGCGTCCCCAGAAACCGAACAGGCCTCCCAGGTCGTCCCGCTTCTTGAGACCAACCATCACCCCTACGTAGCCCAAAACGAACACACCAAGCGTGGGAAGGATACCTCCCACAGCCGGTATCTTGGCCAGCGGCGCGCTGAGCAGGTTGGCGATCAATAGTCCCACCAAAAGGCCTCCAATGGCTGCCAAGAGATCCTGGATAGAAGTGGTCTGGAGACGGCGCTCCACCCAGTCCGTGAACTGCAGGACAGCGGTGATCATCAGGGGGGCTAATAAATACATTATGAGGCCACCAAGCACTCCCCCGCCTATGATCACCCCAACCTGCTGCAGCCGACTTAGGTGGAACTGAAAGAAGCTCTGCAACGGACGGATGCCATACAGAGCTCCGGTGACGCCCCCCACCACCCCCATCAGACCCAGTAATCGCCGCACCATTTGGTTCACCAGCACCAGTCACCCCCCTCCGCTATGCGATGTACGAATTGGGCAATGCGGAAAGGGAAGGCACCAACTCCCTTATTCACGCCAACGCCTCATCGAGCAGAGAATTTGCCTGCTCCTCACCGATCCCCTGCGCCAGCACGATTTCACTCACCAAAATCTGTCTTGCGCTGTCGAGCATCTTCCGCTCACCGGTGGACAAACCCTTCTGCTGCTGTCTTCTGACCAAGTTCCTGACCACTTCGGCCACTTCGTAGATGTTCCCGCTCTTTATCTTTTCCATGTTCGCCCGGTAGCGGCGGTTCCAGTTGGATGACATCTCCGTCTCCCGACTCCGCAAGACCTCGAGGACGCGAGGCACTTCATCCTCGCTGATCACTTCCCTGAGACCTATTTCGTCGACGTTATCGATGGGTATCATCGCTTTCATGTCGCCGATGGGTAACCTCATGATATAATATCGTTGGCGGCGACCAAGAATCTCCCGCTCGTCGATGGACTCAATCACGCCGGCTCCATGCATCGGATAAACAACGCGGTCACCGACCTTGAACAACGTACTTACCTCCTTTGCGGCCCTTACTCAAAAAGTATAGCACAACAGCCTATCAATGTCAACATCGCTGGGTCCTGTACTGGGTTGAGTCGAACTTTATCAACACCATCCTGCCGCTCAGTTCCTAGCTCAGGATCGGGCCACTGGACCCTACACTCCCAGCAGCATCACTGTGGCCTTCCACGACCTCCACCCGGTCCGATCGCTGAGGTGCGTACCACCCTCTCAGAGCTGGTTCGTGGGCCAACAATCACAATCGACCACTGCTGATCAGCTGGTCGTGCGCTCTGAAACTTGAGCAGATCAGCTGGGGGCCGCTTGAACTTGTGGCGCTGCGAATGGGCTGAGCGCAGCCGCATTGGTCGGTTTTGTCAACAGCCAAGCCCTGCGCAAGCCGTAGCCACCCAAATCTTGGCGTAGACCCGGTCGCCAACCACGCTTGACTGTCAGTTCGGCGGTAAGGTACAATACAGGACAGATAGGTTCCGGGCGGGTGGCTCAGATGGGAGAGCGCCGCCTTCGCACGGCGGAGGTCGCGGGTTCGAATCCCGTCCCGTCCACACCTCCCTGGTGCTCCCGGGGAACGCGCGGGTGAGGTGAAGCTTTTTCATGAAGGACCTCCTCTGTGACGAGTTTCAGCAGGCAGTTGACGATTGTCTCCTCCGCCATCGGAGCATCCTGGACGTGATCTCGAAGTTGCAAGAGTCCGCTGCCCGCATCAACCGAGCAGTGGCAAAAGCGGTCACCGGCTGTGGATGCTTGACGATCAACGCCGAGAAGCAGAAAGTGCCCAGCGACATCACTTTGGATCAACTAAAGGATTACATGGCGACGCACTTGGCGGGGAGGCTGTGCGAGCAGTGTAAAGATACCATTGAGGCGGAAATGGGTTCCGCCCTATTCTACCTGGCAGCACTGTGTAACTTGCTGGACCTTAACCTGTACGATGTGCTAATCCGGGAGCGCAAGAAAATCGGTACGCTCGGGCCGTTCAACTTCTCCTGACCGCGTCAGGCGAAACGCTGGCCAGCAACCTCTGGAATCGCATAGCCTGTTCCTCATCTAATAACCCACCGATCCGAGCCAGTTCGCGTGGTTTTCGCTCCACTACTTCCTCCAAGCTCCCAATGCCCATAGTCAGTTGTGCTACTGCAGATGGTTGCAGACCCAGCTCCTCAACCGCATGCCGAAACCCACGAGGACGGAAGTGCCTTTCATCGCGCAGCTCGCTCCGGTCGTACCCCAGCACCTCTGCAATCTCCTCTCGGTCCAGCAGTGCGGCTTCTGGATAGTCACCGACCAGGTCACGGGCCGACTCCTTCAATACCCCTAACTCATCTGACGAAGAATAGTCACAAAACACCAGCCACCCGCCTGCAACCAGCTCGTTTACGGCTTCGCGTGCTTCCCAAGCCAGCGACTGTCCCTCCCTGCCGAGCTCGGCGCAGTCAAGCCATAACAACCCCAGAGAGCGCAACAACGCCTGCCAAACCGACAGGGTTTCTGTCACCTGAGAAAGGGTGACGGAATCCCGGGCTTCCAGGCGGCTCAGGTCGGCCAGGGCAGCCCTCATCCTGTTCCGGTGGCGGATCAGGCCATTTAGTAAGTACTGAGCCCGACCAAGGACGTTCTCCGGCTGCCGCAGGACGTATCTCTCCGGGCCCTGGTACAGGGTGATCGTTCTTCTAACTTGTGATAGCGCCACACACAGACTCCCCGTATGAACTGCAACCCGATTCGCGGTACGATGTCTCATCCCCGCCTCAGTAGAGAAAATGGAAGAGGGAGGCGTTAGGTATGCGTTGGCGCAGGTAACTCTGCTGCCGTCCTTGGTGAGGACAATTGCCCCGTCCATCTTAGCCAATTCGTACAGACGGGCAGAGGTTGCCTCCTCCTCCACCCGGACCGCGGCATCGATGAGCCGGAATACCTCCCGGTGTTCTGCAAAGACGAGTAAGGTGCCGATTCCCGCTCTGAGGAGATCATCCAACGCGTGGCGCACCGAAGTTCCGGGAGCCACCCGGGCCAGCATGTCGGTCACCCGCTGGCGTCTTCGGGCCAGCCTGAGCACCTCGCCAAGCACTTCCCACAGCCACCTCCAGCGCCCCCCACACCGTTTCCACGCTTCGCAGTAGCACCACCGGAGCCCGTCTTGACAGATCCTCTGTGTGGAGGCCGACCACCATTTCGGAAAAGCCAAGCCTTTCCGCTTCGCGCAAACGACTGCGCACATCCCTCACCGGCCGCACTTCCCCACCCAATCCAACCTCACCGGCGAAAACCATCCCAGCAGGAATGGGACAATCATAGCAAGACGAGGCGACGGCTGCAGCCACGGCCAGATCCGCTGCCGGATCGCTGATCCTGAACCCGCCTGAAACCTTCAGGTAGACATCCTGATGCAACAACGAAACGCCCACGCGTTTCTCGAGCACCGCCAAAACCATGGCCATGCGCGAGGTATCGAACCCCATGGCAACTCGGCGTGGTGAGGGGAGGGGGGACGGGGCCACAAGAGCCTGTACTTCCACCATGACCGGCCTTCTTCCCTCTAAGCACGCTGCCACGGCTGCTCCCGCCAGGCCTGCTGGTCTCCCTGCGATCAGGGCTTCGGACACGTCGCCTACTTCCCGCAGACCAGCTTCGGTCATCTCAAAGACCGCGATCTCCTCGGTGGATCCGAACCGGTTCTTATCTGCGCGAAGCACCCGGTATCTGTATTGGCGGTCCCCTTCGAAAAAGAGCACTACGTCCACCAAGTGCTCCATCACTTTGGGGCCCGCGATTGCCCCCGCTTTGCTAACATGACCCACCAGGACTACGGTTATGCCCTGCGCCTTCGCAAACCTCTGCAGCCTGCCTGTACACTCTCTGACCTGTGACACGCTACCTGGAGCACTCGCCAGTTCTGACACCCGGACCGCATGCACGGAATCCACCACCAGAAGTCGGGCGCCGATCTCCTCTGCGGCACGGCAAACTGCCTCCAGATCCTGCTCTCCCATCACCCACAGATTGGGCACCAGCACCTTCAACCGTTCCGCACGCATACGTACTTGTGCCGACGATTCCTCACCAGTCGCGTAAAGCACTCTGAGCCCAGAAGAAGCTATGCGCCCGGCGGACTGTAGTAGCAGGGTGGATTTGCCAATCCCCGGCTCGCCTCCGATCAGGACAACAGAAGAAGCAACCAGCCCGCCACCCAGGATCCTGTCCAATTCCCGGAAACCGGTCGAGGTACGGTGGCTTCGATTACCCTCCGCAACCTCGGTGATGGGTCGAGGGCTTTCCCCCAGAACTCCGTCAGTGTGTCCCCGTCTGGGCACCCTGCGCTCTACGGGCTCTTCCAAGAATGCGTTCCAGCGCCCGCAGTCGGGACACCGCCCTAACCACTTGGGGCTCTGGTAGCCACACTCCTGACATACGTACACCCCGCTCCCCCCCGGGCAAACAATGGGCCTGACTTGGTCAGGCCCATCCGCTTGCAACATCATTGCCGGACTCACGTGATGGGGCTTTCTGCTTTCGTCGCCCCCTGTGGGCTACCTGGTCTGAACACGATCTGACCTTCGTCGCCCAAATCCACCACCACTGTATCGCCAGTGGTGAAGGTGCCCTTTAGCATCTCCTCTGAAAGCGGATCCTCTACCAGTCGCTGTATGACTCGCCGCAAAGGCCGCGCACCATACACCCGGTCGTATCCTTCTTGCACCAACTTGATCTTGGCTCGGTCAGTAACCTCCAGTTTCAGACCATGTTCTTCCATGCGTTTGGCCAAACGTTGCAGCATGAGCTCCACAATCTGTTTCAGATGCTCTTGAGTGAGGTCATGGAACACGATGATTTCGTCTATGCGGTTGAGGAATTCCGGTCGGAACGTCTTCTTGACCTGTTCCATTATTCGCGCTTTCATGTCTTGGTACGTTTGCTCGGCGTCCACTTGAGGACGGAAACCAACCGCAGTTTCCCGTTTGATCAGGTCAGCCCCCACGTTGGAGGTCATGATGATCACCGTATTCCTGAAGTCCACCGTGCGACCCTTTGCCTCCGTCAGGCGCCCTTCCTCGAGTACCTGCAGGAGCACGTTGAAGATCTCGGGGTGCGCCTTTTCTATCTCATCAAGCAGTATCACCGAGTAGGGGCGCCGGCGGACTGCTTCTGTCAACTGACCGCCTTCTTCATAACCCACGTACCCAGGAGGAGCACCCACCAGCCTGGATACCGTGTGTCGCTCAGTGTACTCTGACATGTCGAGCTGAATCATCGCGTCCTCATCGCCAAACAGTGCCTCAGCCAGAGCCTTGGCCAATTCAGTCTTGCCCACTCCCGTCGGACCGAGGAAAATGAAGGATCCGATGGGACGGCGCGGATCTTTGAGACCAGCCCGAGCACGTCTTATGGCTCGAGCCACTGCAGAGACTGCTTCATCCTGGGCCACCAGGCGTTTATGGAGCTCCTCTTCCAGATGCAACAGTCGCTCGCTCTCTTCCATGGCTAGGCGCTGAACTGGAATCCCCGTCCAAGAAGACACGATAGTCGCTATGTCCGCCTCAGTCACCGTGCTCTTCTCGCTCAGCTTTCTTTTCTCCCACTGTTCCTTTTCGCGCTCCAGCTCCTGCCGAAGCTTTTGCTCCAGATCGCGAAGTCGGGCAGCCTTTTCGAACTCCTGCGACTGTACGGCAGCCTCCTTTTCCTTCTGCAGCTCCTCGAGACGCTTTTCTTTTTCCTTTAAGTTAGGAGGCGGCACGAAGGACCGTAATCTCACCCGGGAGGCAGCCTCATCCACCAGGTCTATGGCCTTGTCGGGTAGAAACCGATCGGTCACGTATCGGTCGGCAAGCCGGACCGCAGCCTCGATCGCCGCATCTGTGATCTCGACCCGGTGATGAGCCTCGTACCGGTCCCGCAGCCCTCGAAGAATCTCAATGGCCTCTTCCGGCGTCGGTTCTTCCACCATGATTGGCTGAAAACGACGTTCCAGCGCCGCATCCTTTTCCACGTGCTTCCTGTATTCATCAAGCGTGGTAGCACCGATGCACTGCAATTCTCCCCGGGCAAGCGCTGGCTTGAGAATGCTGGCTGCATCAATGGCACCCTCAGCAGCACCCGCGCCGATTATGGTGTGCATCTCGTCGATGAACAAGATGATGTTGCCTGCATTGCGGATTTCCTCCATCACTTTCTTAAGCCGTTCCTCGAACTCACCCCGGTACTTGGATCCGGCCACCAAAGCAGCCAGATCCAGCGTTACTACCCGCCTGTCCCGAAGGATCTCAGGAACCTTACCCTCCACGATGCGCTGGGCGAGTCCTTCCACTATGGCCGTCTTGCCCACTCCCGGCTCGCCGATGAGTACCGGGTTATTCTTCGTGCGCCGGCTCAGAATTTGAATGACTCTTTCGATCTCCTTCTCGCGACCGATGACCGGGTCCAGCTTTCCTTCTTTGGCTAGAGAGGTCAGGTCGCGGCCGAAGGTATCCAGCGCCGGGGTATTGCTGCGCGACCTGGCCCTTGCCGCCGACGGAGTGCCACTTACCTGACCTCCCAACAGGTGCAGAACCTGCTGGCGCACCTTCTCGAGGTCGGCTCCAAGGTTGGCCAACACCTTGGCTGCCACGCCCTCGCCCTCACGGATCAGACCGAGAAGGATGTGTTCGGTTCCGATGTAGTTGTGTCCGAGCGCGCGAGCTTCCTCCGCCGTGAGCTCCAGCACCACCTTCTTCGCCCGCGGCGTGAATCCAATCTCTCCATCAGGAGCACCGCGCCCCCTGCCTATCTCCTTCTCAACCTCACCCCGAACCCTGTTCAGGTCGATGCCGAGACGCATGAGGGCCTTGGCAGCAATGCCGCCTCCCTCCCGCACAAGGCCCAGGAGTAGATGCTCGGTTCCCACGAAGTCATGCCCCAGTCTTCTGGCCTCTTCCTGAGCCAGAAGGATGACGCGCTGCGCCTTTTCGGTAAAGCGTCCGAACATAAACGCCGCCTCCTCAGGGACTCTTATAAACGCGCATCCGCTCGCGGATCAGCAGTGCCCTCCTGATATCGCGTTCCGTCGCATCAAGCCTTCTCCCGGCTAGCCTCTGGATGTAGCCGGGGCCGCTGATAACCAAAACCTCATTGACCGGCCGCGAATCAGCCCCATTAAGCACCCCCAGGTCAATGCCCATCTTCACGTCCGACCACAACCGAATCGCTTCCTCCGACGAGATGATCCTCGCTTGCGACAGCACACCGTATGCCCTGCAGATCCGGTCTTCGATCTTAGCCCGGGCCTGGCGCAACAGCCCCTGGCGAGCGGAGCGCTCCTGCTCCACAATCTGAGTAGCAACTCCCCTGATCTTCTCTATTATCTCCTCTTCCGACACACCCAGGCTCACCTGATTGGATATTTGGAAGATGTTGCCTGCTGCTTCGGTCCCCTCTCCGTACAGACCGCGTACGACCAGACCCACCTTGGTGATCGCGCTGAACAACTTGCGCGCCTCACCACTCATCACCAGTGCCGGCAAATGCATCATCACCGACACCCGTAACCCTGTTCCCACGTTTGTGGGACAGGCGGTCAGGTAGCCCCGCCGGGGACAGTAGGCATAGGGAAGTCGTTGCTCCAACCAGTCGTCTATTTCCGATGCCAGCCGCCAGGCACCACCTATCGCCAGTCCGGGAAACAAGCACTGTAGCCTGATGTGATCCTCCTCGTTGACCATTATGGAGACTCCTTCGTCGCGCCGAATAGCGGCAGCCCTTCCCGGTGCCAGTTCGGCGTGCTGGGGGCTGATCAAGCGTTTTTCCGCCAGCACTTGGCGGTCGAGGGCACTGAGCTCTTCGAGGAAGTAAAACTCCAGTCCGCCAAATTTACCCGCCGCGTTGATGTGGTCGATGGCCGCTTTGACACGCTGCGCAACTTGCTCCGCCCTCCCAGCGTCCAACAGATGGGGGAAAGGCACTCCTTCCAGATTTCGGGCCAACCGGGCCCTGCTTGATATTACAATATCCGCAGCTGGCCCGTCCCCGGCCATCCAGCGGGGCAACGGATTTTGGAGCACCTCATCCAAAGGCAATCCCATCCCGTCCTTTCCTTGCCATCATTCGAGCTTCGACTCCAACTCCTTTATTTTGTCGCGCAGTTCCGCCGCCCTCTCGAAAGCTTCCACGCGTATCGCTTGATCCATTTCTGCCTTGAGCCGTTCAATTTGCGCGTAAACCTCGGCAGCGTTCGAGATCCGGCGCGGCCCCTTCCCCACGTGCCTACGATGGCCATGTATGCGCTGCAGCAGCGGATCGAGCCGGTCTTCGAAGTGACTGTAGCAGCGACTACAGCCCAGGCGTCCAGTTCGGGCGAACTCCCGGTATGTCAATCCACACAGAGGACATCGCGACAAACCGCGTTCGCTCGCCCTCACTTCGCCTCCAGGCTCGCTAGTTGGCGGCGCCGGCTCCTGAGAGAGCAACCCGGCCAGCAGCTGATTGAGGGAAAAGGCGGGCTCGATTACGAAGTCCAGCTCGCCGGTTTCCCGAGCACACTGCTCGCAGAGGTGCATTTCGCTCTTTTGCCCATTGATGAACTTAGTCAGGTGTACTGTCGCCGTTCGTTGCCCGCATCTTTGACACAGCACAATCCTTCACTTCCCATCCATAAGATGGCTTACCCGCGGTAGCTCAATATGGCCAGGATCATGGCCCTCATTATCGATGCCCGAATGTGATCGCGCTGGGGGAGTGGCACCCGTAGAGTGTTTCGATCAATCGCAGCCTTCATCATTCGGCCCTCCCGTTCGGTGATAACTCCTTCCTCCATTAGTCTGACTATGTAATGTTCGCTGGCCTCCTGACCGATACCGTCGCCGATCTCTTCCGCCACCATGCGCAAAAGATGCTCGTGAGAACCCAGCGTCAGCCTCACAATCCTCACGTACCCCCCGCCGCCGCGTCTGCTCTCGACCAGATAGCCTCGTTCCCGCGTGAAACGCGTCTCCAACACGTAGCTTATTTGTGAGGGCACGCAGCCGAACCTCTCGGCCAGCTCACACCGCTGAAACTCGACCTTCCCGTCGACCGCCTGGTCAACCAGCTTCCGGAGATACTGCTCGATGTAATCCGCCAGGCTAGCCACCAGGTCTCACTCCGTCTTTGACCTTCTTTGACTTTCCGTCACCATTATATCACATGGCACCCAAAGCGCAACCCCATGGCACTCACTCCTGGCTCGCCAGGAAGTGTTCCGCACTCATGGCGGCAATGGCTCCATCACCGACCGCTGTTACCACCTGGCGCAGCGGCGTCCGCCGCACGTCCCCAGCCGCGAACAGGCCGGGACAACTAGTCTCCAGGGTTTCGTTCGTCACCACATACCCGCCCTCGTCCAAGCGAGCAACTCCGCGGAGCGGTTCGGTGTTAGGAACTGAGCCAATGTAGACAAAAACCCCATCCACCTCGAGTAGCTGGCTGTGGCCGGTCTCAAGATTCTTGAGGGCAATGGCGCGAACTCTGTCTTCCCCTACTATCTCGGTGACAACCGAATTCCACACGATCTCCAGGTTATCACATTGACGGGCGCGTTCTTGCAGAACCTTCGTAGCCCGCAATTGCTGGCGGCGATGCACAACCCAAACTTTAGTAGCAAGTCTGCTCAGGAACAGGGCTCCGGCGATTGCTGAATCGCCTCCTCCGATCACCGCTACTCTTCTCCCTCGGTACAACGGCCCATCGCAAGTCGCGCAGTAAGACACCCCGCGCCCCGTTAACCTCTCTTCCCCCCTCACCCCCAGGCGTCTTTCGCGGGTTCCGGCGCACCAGATCACCGCGCGACACGTCATTGCGCTTGTCTTGCCTGAGAGACGGAATCCTTCCGGCACCTGGCGAACGTTCGTGACTTCCCAATTTTGAAACTCCGCATCCCACCGGAAGGCTTGATCCCGCATGCGCTGCATCAGATCAGCACCGGTTATCCCCTGGGGGAAACCGGGGTAGTTCTCAATCAAGTCGGTACTAGCAGCCTTGCCGCCCGCCGCGGCTTTGTCCACCACCAATACCCGCCTGCCCATTCGAGAGCAATACATGGCTGCGGTCAACCCGGCCGGCCCTGCACCGACAATCACAATGTCGCGTCTCGTGTTATCCCCCAGCACTTTTCCTCCCCCTTCGGCAAACTAAAGGGGTCCCGGCACCGGCCAGGCCCCTGCAAGGTCCATGACTAGCGAGTAGTCAGCCTTCTTCCTTCTCCTTTCGGGCTTTCTCGATTATCTCCGCCGCGATGTTAGCTGGGACTTCCTCGTAATGCGAGAACTCCATGCTGTAGGTAGCGCGGCCTTGGGTGATGGACCTCAGGTCTATGGCATACCTGAACATCTCCGCCAGGGGAACCAGTGCTCTAACCACCTGCGACCGTCCTCTGGGTTCCATGCCTAGTATTCGTCCGCGCTTACGGTTCAAATCACCTATGACGTCTCCCATGAACCGCTCAGGCACCAGCACTTCGACCCGCATTACAGGTTCAAGCAGCGTGGGCTGGGCGTCCATGAAAGCCTTCTTGAAGGCCAGCGAGGCGGCAATCTTGAAAGCCAGCTCGGAGGAGTCCACCGGGTGGTAGGAACCGTCGTACAGGGTAACCATTACATCGGTAACCGGGTAACCGGCCAGGACCCCCTCTTGCATGGTTTCCCGGACTCCTTTTTCCACAGCCGGGATGTATTGCTTTGGCACCGCACCGCCGAAGATCTTGTCCACGAATTCAAAGCCCTTTCCTGGCTCCAACGGTTCGAGGCGGAGAAACACGTGCCCGTACTGCCCGCGACCACCCGTTTGCTTCTTGTGCTTACCTTCGGCCTCTGCCGCGCTCTTGATGGTCTCCTTGTAGGGTACCTTCGGGGTCTTCAGATTGACCTCTACCCCGAACTTGCGACGTAGACGCTCGGTTATCACATCCAGGTGCATCTCTCCCATGCCGGAGATAACGGTCTGCAGTGTTTGCCGGTTCTTTTCCACCCGAAAAGTGGGGTCTTCCTCCATCAGCCGGGCCAATCCGGAGCTGATCTTCTCCTCATCGCCTTTGCTCTTGGGCTCAACCGCCACGGAAAATACAGGGGCGGGGAAGGTGATGGCGGGGTACACCACCGGGTGGGCCTGGTCACAGAGGGTGTCGCCCGTAGAAGTCTCCTGCAGCTTGGCCACGGCACCCAGGTCACCCGCCCGCAACTCGGCAACCGGCTCCTGGTGCTTTCCCCTCATGATGAACAGCTGCCCGATCCGCTCGCTCCTCTTCTTGTTGGGGTTGTACACGTGAGTGTCAGACCTAATCACGCCAGAATACACCCGAAACAGGCTGAGTCTGCCCACGTAAGGGTCAGCGACCGTCTTGAAGACCAGGGCCGAGAACGGCTCCTCCAGCGCCGGCTTTCTAGATACCGTCTCCTCGTTCTCAGGATGCCGACCCTCCACCGGAGGAGCATCGGAGGGAGCGGGGAGTAGCCGGCAGCACGCATCCAGCACTGGCTGAACGCCTATATTGGACAGAGCTGAGCAGCACAGCGCGGGAATCACCTTCCGTTCGATGACTGCCCGCCGCAGGCCTGCCCAGATCTCCTCTTCGCTCAGTTCTTCCCCTTCTAGGTATTTCTCCAGCAGGACGTCGTCCGCTTCGGCTGCTGCCTCAACAACGGATTCTCGCCACTCCTCAACTTGCGGTAGGAGCTCGGCAGGTATTTCCTCCTCGCCAAAACCCGCCGCCGCTCTACCATCGAAAACATATGCCTTTCGCGCTACCAGGTCGACCACACCGCGGAATGACTCTTCTTTGCCGATGGGAATCTGCAGAGGAATCACCCGCGCCTCGAACGCTTCTCGGGCTGCTTCCACCGCGCGCAGAAAGTCCGCGTTCTCGCGGTCCATTTTGTTGACCACCAGCAGCACGGCCGTCTGGTACTCGCGGGCATATGACCATACCAGTTCGGTTCCGACTTCAACGCCTCCCACCGCATCCAGGACGAGCAGAGCCCCTTCCGACACGCGCAGGCCGGCGCGAACTTCCCCTACAAAATCGAAATAACCCGGAGCATCGAGAAGATTGATTTTCACTCCGCGCCACTCACACGGGGCCAACGCCAAGTTGATGCTGATTTTCCTCCGCTGTTCCTCGGGGTCGTAATCCGTGGTGGTATTTCCGTCGTCAACCCGACCCATCCTCTCGGAAATACCAGCGTCAAACAGCATTGCCTCCACCAGCGAGGTCTTACCGGCTCCGCTATGAGAGATGAGACAAACATTTCTTATGTCGTCCGGCGATCTCACGGCCATACGCACTCCCTCTCCCTCTTGGCTACATTAATGGAATGGGGCCGGGTCTGGAATCAGGTTAGACTTCTACAGCCCCATATCAATTCCTTCCCCACTTACGGCCCCTCAAACTCACCACACGCCCCACGAGCAATGTCAGGGCCCCTGGGTTAACTCAGGGAGCCCTGACGTGTGATGTTGCTCCGGCAGCGACCTACTCTCCCG
>DFNJ01000026.1 GCA_002376005.1 Firmicutes bacterium UBA3570 | reverse complement strand
CACAAAGAATACGGTCTGAACAGATGTCTCAAAGCCTTAGGGGTAGCCAAATCCACCTGGTATCAAAGGCGGCGTCGTCCCCGGGTCAGGGCAAACCACCACAATCCAGGCTACCTTAGCCTTCAGGCGACGGCTCTGTCTCCGGTAGGTGGCCTCGTTGTATGACACCACCACCTTGGCCGGTATCCCGAAGACCTCCTTGCGGGTAACGTAGCAGAGACGACCTTCGATCTGGACGTAGCGGTCCAGGCTGACCCTCACCAGATCCTGGTGATGGGCGGGCACTAAGCTCCCCACTACCCTGAGATTCAGCTCGGAGGCCCTCTGCAGGTTGGCCCGGGAATTGTTCCCCTTGTCGAACACCACCGTTAATCTCCGTACACCCTTGCTCAAGGCCAGATAGCGGCTGACCAAATCAGTCATCGCTTCGGGGAAAAGTTTGGCATCGGAACGCCGACCGTGGTACAGGAGGTGCAAAAACGGCAGCTGGCAGCCCTGTATCACCGCCAACGCCAACCCCACCTGGCGCAAATTATGCCGGCCGTGTTTGTTGCGCCCAGTGCGAGCCAGGAAACTGTCCGTCCCCGAGGAGATGAAGGTGAAGAAATTGGTGGTGTCATAGAGCACACAATCTAACGGTATCTGATACCGCTCACACACCCGCTCCCAGATCCCTTCTTCAATCTTCAAGATGACCTCGTCACTGAAAAGCTCATCCTCATCTATCTTGGCCCGCGCCAGCCGCTCTTTCTGAGTGCGTACATCCTCCTCGGAGAGAATCAGATCGAAATTGTCCCAGAAGTTCTGGCTGCGGAGCAGCCCCGGGTCAATGCCTAACTTCTCCGGCAGCACCGTCCGCTGGATCCAATCCCTGATTCCATTGCGACTGGTGGGATGAGCAATCTTGTTGAGCACCGCAATCAGGATGTACTGGCCAACACTGAGACCTTGCCTTCGTTTGGGCACGTGACGGTCAATTACCTCCACCAGCCCAATCTCCTCCGCCACCGACAACGCAGCACAGACCAGACCAAACCGCTTCTTGTGAATCTCTCGCGTCACAACCACGCCGCCATTTTCCTGAGCGAAGCGGTTCACCCGAGGGCGATGCAGGAACGGCTGGGCCACCAGACCATCAGCGTGACGCTCGATACGCACAGCCCTGTGCTCCCGCATCTCCAGCGGGAGGCCGCCGAGGAGGTACAACGCGCAACTGGGCAACCACTGGGCAACCACAAAGAAAGGCGCTACCCCCAAGGGTAGCGCCAAACCTCGTCGTTACAGTGCCGAAGGTGGGAGTCGAACCCACACGGAGGGCTACTCCACGCGATTTTGAGTCGCGCGCGTCTGCCAGTTCCGCCACTTCGGCAGCACTCACTTCATTCTACCACCTGACACGCATCATCTTCAAGGCCCCGTCGCCGGGCCACTTGACATGCGCACCAGTCCCATCCGATTATCATATCTGTTGAGGCGCCCCGCGG
Organism: Firmicutes bacterium UBA3570; assembly: GCA_002376005.1. GTDB lineage: Bacteria > Bacillota > Sulfobacillia > UBA3561 > UBA3561 > UBA3561. Next base: position 7,523 of record DFNJ01000026.1, on the reverse strand, counting down.
CTGAGGACAGCTACGGCACGCACGAGCATACAAGGGACGGACAGCGCTGCCGGCCCAGGAGCTCCGCGGCCAACCCCCGTGTTCACCTCGACCTTAGCCCCGGTCTGCTGCAGTACGGCCGCTGCTAGATCTCGTGCCTTCCTTCATCCCCTGTATTCCTCACAATTGCCGTGTCGGACAGTGCCCAATTGCGACACTGACCGAGCCCTCAACCTACCCTCCCGGCACAACCTCAGGCGAATCCATGGCTTCGAGCAGGGCGCGCACGAACCGGTAGTTGCGGAGCATGGCGGCGGGGTCCATGTTTTCCACCGTGTCTGAGCGACGGTGCCAGTGCGGGCCCACTCCCTCAGGGGTCAGACCGATGAGAGTGATGGCCGGTACCCCTGACAGTATCGCATCTGACATCTCCGTCACCCCACCACTGAGCGACGCCGGACGGGCCCTTAAATCAGGATTGTCGCTTGCTACGCGGGCAGCCAACTGGCGGAGTACCGGGTCGCTGTACAGGGGAAAAACAAAGCCCTCCTTCACAAGCCAGGCTGGCCCGTCGCATCCCAGCATTTCGAGGACCACTGCCCTCGGCTTGCACATCTGCCCGCGGTGGGCAGCGAAGAAACTCTTGGCCCCTTCGTGCAGTGCTTCCTCACACCCCGAGCAGAGGCACCAAACCCGCGACCAGGACAAAGGTTGCGAACCCAGCTCGCTGGCCAAAGTGAGAACCAGACCCGCCCCAGTCGCGTTGTCGTTGGCACCCCTGGTGGAAGGACTCGCTTCGGCCTCGAGGCAGAGGGCAATCAGCAGGAGCGCAAATACAGCGGCAGGTATGGACGCAAACCAAGGCCACCTCCATCCCCAAGCAGCGCCACCGAGATAGGCCAAAAACTGTACAACGAACGAGGCAAAAGCAAGATTAGAATATACTCGATAGGCGATCATCCAACCCCGGGATCTGAATACGATCGGGGTGCGCTGGGTGTCAACGTGCCCGATAAGGATTATGTCCCGACGAATGCCCTTGGAAGGCTCGATCACTGCGAACACATTCCGGCTTGGTTTTCGGGGCAGAAGAGCGTGAAGCGGGTTAGGGCGTAAAGTAAGTTCCAGAATTTCGCATACCAGGAAAAAAGCTGACATGCCCACCGCGACATAGGCGGTAAGCGGGGGAGCCGCAGGGTAAATTACGAAGGCCAATAAGAACCCCGCGGCTGCCACGAGGTGCGGTCTGAAGACTGACCCGCTGCTCATGAAGGAGTCCGTCTCCGGTCGGAGACCGGCCTCCCTCAGGACCCGTGCGCAATAGTCAAGGGCCCGTGCTTCACCTTCAGAGGTGGGAAGCCTCCCTCCGATCTCGTCGGCCAGCGCGCTGATGTGCCCAAGCCATGTCTCGAGGCTGTCGTGGAGTCCGGAAGACTCGTCTGCCCGAGAGCTGCGACCTCCTCCTTCGCACCCTCCACCGTCCATGTGACATTCCTCCCACCGTCAGTGCACCCCTGAACACTCTCCCAACAGGTGCAGGTCGGGCCTGCAGGTGACATCGTCGTGCCCACCGGCCGCCGCACCAGCAGGATCCTTCACCGGAGATAATGGGGTCTCCTTGCATCGCTCACCTGTCAGCGAGCGGCAAGCCTCCTACCATCGGTTACCAACCCATACTTGAAACCCTGACTCCAACCAGACGCATACCATCAACGGGATCTGATCAGGTGTACGGTCCATCCGGTTTCGGAGTCAGGGACCGACCATTCGAAACTTCAAGAGACAGCCTACACGATCTCCGGGCACGGTCTTTCGGAAAACCCCACTGTCCCGACGATTTTCCCGAATACCACCAAGCCGCGAATGGACAGACGTCTCCAGAGGATGCCGCCGAAAATTCGTGTACTGCATCAGCAGCTCAGCGGCCAGCAGCTTTAACACTCAGGATCCCCTCCCTCATCAGCCGAACAAATACGTGCTGCAGGGATCCACCGCGCCGATCAACTTTCTTAATCACGCAACCCTGCTCAGTCAGCCACCTGAGGGCCTCGTGCAGCTGGTCACGATGCTCCACCACTACCTGGTACCCCCTTCCCCTTCAATCCAGCGTAGCGCCAGGGAAGCAGGCGGAGGGGAGGGATTACCAACGACGGTCAACTGGTAAAACTCAGCAGAAAACCGGGACAACAGCTCGGGCAGGTAGGTATGGGCCAGCACCGAGCCCTGGTTCAGCGTGACCACAGTTCGGACACCCATCGCGAGCGGTCTCGACGTCGAGACGAAGGGTCGGCTCGTCCAGCAACAGGACCGGCGGCTGGTGCAACAGTGCAATGCAAAGTGCTAGCTTTTGCTGCATCCCCCTTGAGTAGTCCTTCACCAGGTCATGTCTACACTCCCACAGGCCCAGCCGCTCCAGCAATTGTTGAGCCCGGAGCCTGATCTCACGGGTGACATGCCCCGAAGCAGACCAAAGTACATGAGGTTTTCCCACCCTGAAAGGCGCCGGTACATGTTGCGGCTACCCTCCAGCACGGCCCCGATGTGCCGCTGCACAGCACGCCTGTTCTGGGTGACCGAATATCCGTGCACCCAGGCCTCCTCTTCGCTTGGGGTGACCAGGCCGCAGAGAATCTTCACCAGGGTGGTCTTACCGGCTCCGTTGGGACCGAGGATGCTGTGTATCCGGCCCCGCTCGAACAGGAGAGTCACGCCATCAAGCGCCCGCACGCTCTGCCTACCCCGGCTTCGGTAGACCTTGGTCAGGTCGCGCACAGCCAACGCTGGATCGCCCATCTCCACCGTCGCTCCTTCCGACCACCGCATACAGAGAATCCAGAAGCAGCTTCCCAGGCGCAGCCGCGCCATCCTCACCCTGCGTTAGCACGTCTAGCATGCGAAGGCTCCAGCGCGGGTAGTACCGGACGAGGGTCTCCACTGCTTGTCGCGGAAGCCCCATTTCCTGGAGCGCCACGCGAAAGCCAGCCACCGCCCTGCGCCTGCCGAAGGCCAGCTCGAGGACCGCCGCGGAGAGCCCGGCCGCAAGCCGAGCCCCCCGCGTGACGATCAGGATGAGGCTCAGCAGCATTCCCCACGCTCGCCCGACGGCGGCTCTGGAGCCTCGTGCTCTCCGTGGGGAGCGCGACGCCTGTAAGGACCGTAGCGGAAGTGTACCAAAGGCCCAGGCCCGTGCCCTACCCCGCGCATTGCCGTCTGAAGAGTCATAAGATACTGCTGCGACATCTCCAGGGCATCCCGAGAGGAAAGACCACTCGAGATCAGCTCCTGGTAGAATGCTCCCACCGCTTTGCCGAAAGTGCGTCCCGCCTCCTCGGAGAACATAATGTCCCGGACCGTACGAACCAGGCCAGGTAGCCTCTCCCCCACCATGTCGAGTATCTCAGCGACTTCTTTGGCTTTCGACTCCGTCATGCACCTCTACCTCCCTTGGGTTTCGGAATACGCTAACGCCCAGTCAACCATTCGCCACGCCGGCGATGGGGACTCCGCGGCCAGCCAGGCAAGCAGCGGTCTGAGTACCGACCCGATCTCCACCGCCTCCGGTTCCGCTACCTCCACAGCTGCCCGATGACCTGCGCGAGCCTCCTCCCTCTCCTCAAGCAGGTCTACGAACCCATGCCAGGCTCTCTGCGGGAGGTCCGGTAGCCGCTCAACCCAACGCTGGAACGTCCTGCGAAGGGCTAGTGTCTCAGCAAGCTCACGGCGGCAATGAGGGCAGGTCAAGGTGTGAAGTACCACCATGGCCCGTTCCGCGTCAGTGGCCGTCCCGTTGGCCACCCAGACCACCAACGGAGTCACCAACTTGCAGTCTGGTCGGTTTTTGGAACGGATACCTCCTGGCCTACCGCGCCCTTGCTCAATCATGTCCCCGTGCTCCTTTCAGACCGGCGTCTTTTTCGATCTCCCTCTTCTGCACCCGCATCTCGGAGAGCTTCCCGCAGCCGATGCCTGGCATAGTGGATTCTCGACTTCACCGTGCCCACCGGCACTCCCAGCACCTCGGCGGCCTCCTCCTGGCTGAAGCCGTAGTAGAAGACCAGTAGCAGTATCTCCTGATGTTCATCAGAAAGTCGGGAGAAGCTCTCCCAGAATTCCAAGCCAGGACCTGGGGGCGTAGACTCACTTCGAGCGTGAAGCAACCCGGGAACCTCTCGGCCTTGACCTCTTCGGTACACCTCGGCGACTTTCCGACGGCATATCCCGAAAAGCCAGGTTGTTGCAGTGGAATGACCGCGGAACCGGGAGGCACTCTGCCAGACAGCCAGCATGGTCTCCTGGACCACGTCCTCGGCCGACCGTTCGTCGCCCAACCTGGCCACGGCGAACCGGTAAAGCTGGGGAGCATACTTCTCGTACAGAACCCGCATGGCCGCGAGGTCCCTTTTCCCCACCCGCGCGATGAGCTGGGCGTCGTCTCCGTTCACGGGTACCCCCCACCAGCAGGCTGCTTATTGGGCTTCCGTAAAGTTAGTCGGAATCCGGACCGCCAAAGGTTCAACAGGGCCGTTGAAACCCCCGCAAAATGTTGTCATATTAGAGACTTCAGGCAACAAACCGGTGACGCGCCACGAGCCAGCAGTTACACAGCGGCCAGGTACTTGGCGTCAGCCACTTGCAGACCCATCATCTGCGGTTGGCCAAGATTCATCACCAGGTCGTCGTGGGATATGTTCTCGTCGCTACCAAGGTCCTTCCACCTTCGATCGCCACGTCATCTCCAGCACCAAAGTCCTAAAACAAACCGTGGCCCTGGATACGACCTGGAGCCCACTGAAGGATCAGCCACGGGAACAGCGAACCCCGGCGGTCACACTTCGACTTCGTCCGATATATCGGCTTTCAGAATCGCTGCCTTTCAGGTACTACTGCCAATTCTTTGGGCCTCGTGAGAGCAGGGCTGCTGTGCTAGTTCCTCCTGCACTTCCTGGCCACCTAAAGGCTGTGCGTCACGCACTGGAAAGACCCCTTTGGGTGAGGGATCCGGGTCCGAGTCGCCGTGATACAGATGCAGTGGCGTAGGTCGACAGGTTGGAGACTTTTGCGCACACCGGACCCTACAGACGCTATGCGAATCTCCTGCGCAGGAGGGCAACGGCAGGCACCACAAAGACACATGCGAAACCAGTGAGGATCAGCACGTCCCCCACCAGCGATAGGTTCCCGGTTCCTCCCAACGCCTGGCGGAAGCCGTCCACCGTGTACGTGAGGGGAAGAGCGTACGCCAAATGGCGCAGCCCGGGGGGTAGGGTCTGTATGGGAATGAATACACCACACAAGAACATCATTGGAAAGCGCAGAAAGTTTCCTAGCGTCTGGGCTTCGAACACCTCCTTTACCGCCACCGAAATCAAGGCTCCAAGGCTGGAGAAGGTAATCAACGATGTGATGACGATGAAAAGCAACGCTACAACGTCAAAGCCGCGATCAAGGCACGTGGGTAGAACTGCTGTAGCCACCAGCGCGGTGATGATGAAACCGAAAAGGGAGGCTCCCAGGAGCTTCCCCAGCAATACGGAACCGAAAGTCGCCGGCGCCAGCAGCAGACGCTCCAGCGACCCGACGCGCAGCTCGAAGTTGATCACCACTGCTTCCATGGCCGTCGTGCTGAACAGAACCGTGAGTGCCAGCAGGCCCGGAGCCAGCTCGCCGAATCCAGCGGGGTTGCGCAGGTAGAACGAAAGCGACATCGCAGCAGGAAATAGGATGCCCCAGCTGATGGCAGGAGGCTTGAGGTAGTACGCCCTCATGTCCTTGCGAATTATGTAGTAGATGATCCGGAGTTCGTCTCTCACCTAACTCCCCCCCTTTTCCGTTTTCATCACCTCGCTGGAGAGCCCAGTGAGTTGTACAAACGCCTCCTCCAGCGTCGGCCTCACGGTGGCGATGTGGGTGATCTCCGTGCCGCTCTCAGCTGCGTATGCAACTATGGCTGCCACAACTTCTGAAACCTTATCGCCTTCGACGCGCAGCCGATCACCGCGCGCGGTCACTCGTCGGATCCCCGTCCTGCGGCCAAGGCCCACCGCACACTGATCCAACATGGGTTCGAAAGCAACTTCGACAGCAACCCCCCCTTTGCTGGCGCGGTCTTTCAGAGCTTCTGGCGTATCCAACGCGACGATCCGCCCTTTCACCAGCAGCGCTATTCGGTCGCAGAGCTGATCCGCCTCTTCAAGGTAGTGAGTGGTGAGGAAAACGGTGACGCCTTCCTGGTTGAGCCTGCGCACCAGCCTTCGAAGGGTGCGGGCATGCACGACGTCCAGGCCTGCCGTGGGTTCGTCCAAGAAGAGAAGCCGGGGCCGGTGCACCACGGCTGCCGCAATGGCCACCGCACGCTTCATGCCGCGGGAGAAATGGGAGAGCCGCACCCGGCTTTTCGATCCCAACCCGAACAGATCCAGCAATTGGTGAGCTCGGTCGAGCCTTTCCTGAGGGGGTACTCCGAAAAGCTGTGCCATGAAGAGGACATTCTCCAGCGCAGAGAGCTCGTCGTACAGGTTTGTGATCTCCGGAACCAACCCGAAAAGCTTCTTGGCTTCCTTGGGATTTCTCTCCATGTCGTGGGCAAAGACCCTAACCTGGCCAGCGGATGGGCGCGACAGCCCCGTCAATACGCGGATGATCGTCGTCTTTCCTGCGCCATTAGGCCCCAACAGGCCAAATATTTCCCCGTGTTGCACCTGGAAGGTTACCCGGTCAACAGCGAGCAATCGGCCGTATCGCTTACTGAGCTCGGACACCGCAACCGCCGGTGCTTCCGCCGCATGGCCAGCATTGATGGTATCATAGCCCATCCTATGTATCCTCCCGGGCCGCGTAACAGCCGACGGCATCGTGCAGGTCTCGCAGTCGCGAGCTCACTAGTGCTGGTACTGAACCTCCCGCGTCTGGTCTCACCGATTCCAGTGCTCCTCCCTTCTTGCAGGGTCGCGCCTCACGAGCAAGCTGGAATCGTGAGTTTTGGTGCTCGCGTGCTAATTACTCCCAAGCCCTCTCCAGCTCCTGCTTACAGGCTGGCGCTCAGAAAGGAGTCGCAAAAGCTGTCATTATGGGGCACCTTATACCTGGCGAGATCTCTGAAAAAGTCCTTGCAGAGGGCGGTATTTTTTGTATTCTTATGTGTGGCCAGCGTATAGGCTCAGGTAGCAGCGGTGATGTCATGGGCCATTTCGATTGTCCACCGGTATTCCGACCAGGCAGGTCTCCTGAGGGGAGGAAGCTGCGATGCTGGGAAAGCGCAATCCCCAGCAGGGGTTATGGGAGAGTTGGATTTATGATCGCCCGATACCCCAGGATCATCTGCTGATGAAGATTGACCGGCTGGTGGATTTTTCTTTTGTGGAGGAGGAGACCCGGGATCTTTACAGCGTCGGGGTCGGTCGGCCTTCCTATCCCCCGGAGCAGCTATTTCGGGTGTTGCTGGTGGCGTATCTTTATGATCTGTCCGGTGTACGGGTAGCACAGGAACTCCGGTACAATTTGCTTTACCCGGCCCTCTGTGGGTTTGGGCTTTATGATGAGACCCC
>DFNJ01000005.1 GCA_002376005.1 Firmicutes bacterium UBA3570 | reverse complement strand
TGAATCTTACAGGAACCGAGGAAGGCCACCCGGCCTTCCTCGGACGACCCGCTGGGGAGGCAGGATTCGAACCGGCGCTACCAGATCCAGAGTCTGGCGTCCTACCACTAGACGACTCCCCAGTACCGCGCTACATTATAGCACCTGGAGACCGAATGTGCAAGACCCCGCAATCACATCACTCACCTAAGATCTTACCGAGCAGGTACTGGCACACTCACGAAAAGATCCTACCCAAAGGGGATGACTGTTGGCTGCGGCAGTGTCTGAATCCTCTCGCGCTGCATCGACAACAGATGCTCCTTGGTGGCCCCGATGCGCTCGCCAAAAAGGAGGTGGCCGACTAATGCTCGGTTAGTGAGCCATACCTGCTTCGGTAAGCTTTTCTCGTGAGTATCACGGAGCCCGCCTGCTGCCTATCCCTGTGCCTGTTCTTTCTCAATGAATTCGATTGCCCGCTCGATCCTTCTACAGCACTCTTCCTTCCCCAGGACCACCATTATATCGAACAAGCTGGGCCCCACCGTCCTCCCCGTCAATGCCAGACGAGTCGGGTGAATCAACCCGCCTCCGGAAATTCCTCGGGAATGTATCACGGCGCGGTAGGCCCGTTCAACGCATTCTACTGTGAACGGGTCCACCGTCTGCAGTGCCTTCATCCCATCACGTAGCAGATCAGCGGTGCCTGGCTTGGAAAAATGTTTCCTGACACCCTTGGGGTCATAATCGAAATTCGCGTCGAAGAAATAGCGAGCGGTCTCCGCCAACTCCCCTAACGTACGTATGCGCTCCTTCAGCAGCGATACCACCCTGCGCACATATTCGCGAGTCTGTTCGTCTGCCGACTCCGGAATGAGCCCGGCACGTATTAGGAAAGGCATGGCCGCCTCGCTCAGTCGCTCATCGGTCATGGCGCGCAAGTAATGTCCATTCATCCAGGCCAGCTTGCGCTCGTCGTAAATCGCTGCTGTCTTCGCCACTCGGTCCAGGGAGAACTTTGCGATCATCTCCTGAAGAGACATTATCTCCGCTCCGTCCTCGGAAGACCAACCCAGGAGTGCGAGATAGTTGAGCAACGCCTCGGGCAGAAAGCCCATATCGCGGTACTCCTCAACAGAAGTCGCGCCATGGCGCTTTGATAGCTTTGAGCGGTCTGGCGCCAGGATCATGGGTACATGGGCGAAGACAGGAGGATCTGCCTCCAAAGCTTCGTAAAGCATGAGCTGGCGAGGAGTGTTGGAAAGATGTTCTTCGGCGCGGATCACGTGCGTTATGTACATAGTTAAGTCGTCCACCACACAGGCGAAGTTGTACACTGGCATACCATTAGACTTCATGATGACAAAGTCTCCGATATCCTCGTTGCGGAATACGACATCTCCGTGTATGTAGTCGCGGACGGTGGTGGTACCTCGGTCCGGCGTGCGAAGGCGCAATGCAGGTCTTCGGTGCTCGCGTTCCAACTGTTTCCTTTCTGCCGCGGTTAGCATCCGGCACCTGCCGTCGTATCGTGGGGCTTCGCCTCGCCTTTGCGCTTCCCGTCGCCTATGCGCTAGCTCCTCGGGGGAACAGTAGCACGGGTACGCCAGCCCGGCATGTAACAGACGGTCGGCGAACTCCTGATAAATGGCAAGTCGCTCCGACTGAAAATAGGGACCGTAAGGCCCTCCCTTGCCGGGGCCCTCGTCCCAATATAGGCCCAGCCAGGCCAAAGCTTCGGTAATCTGTCGTGCCGATTCCTCTCTGGAGCGGCGTACATCCGTGTCTTCAATTCTCAGAACAAATGTACCCCCGTGCTTGCGCGCGAACAACCAGTTGAAAAGGGCCGTTCGTGCCCCACCGATGTGTAAGTGTCCGGTGGGTGAGGGAGCAAACCTCACCCTCACTCTGCCCATGCGAGCCACGCTCCCTAGAACCTCAGTTCTTTAGGTTGTGCCACACCGCTGGAGTAATGCCTGCCAGTTCGTGTCCACGTGACGCTGTATCTCCTCCAGGACAGCCTCGCGGTTTTCAGCAAAAAGATGACGGAACCGTCCCTGGCGCTTCAACCATTCCACAACCGGTTTCTTCTGGCGCGGCTTGTAGGTCAAGCGCCAAACACCGTTCTCAACCTCATAGAGAGGCCAGTAACAGGTCTCAACAGCCAGGCGAGCCATCTCTATGGTCTCGTGACTCCCATGACGCCAGCCGCGGGGACAGGGTGCCAACACATTGAGAAAGGCCGGTCCATCAGCCGCGAACGCCTTCTGCGCTTTGGTGACCAGATCATTCCAGTGACTTGGTGAGGCCTGAGCCACGTAGGGAATGTTGTGAGCCACCGCAATGGCCGTGAGATCCTTTCTATGCTGTCGTTTACCGGGTACGACTTTCCCCGCCGGACTGGTGGTAGTTGCCGCACCCAGCGGCGTCGCGCTGGATCGCTGGATGCCAGTGTTCATGTACGCACCGTTGTCATAACACACGTAGACAATTCGATGTCCCCGTTCGAGAGCACCTGATAGCGACTGCAATCCGATGTCGTAGGTGCCGCCATCTCCTCCAAAGGCAATGAAGCGCCAACCTTCGGATATCCGCCCCTGTCTCAGCAATGTACGATACGCTGCCTCTACCCCGCTGATGGTGGCAGCAGCATTCTCAAACGCCGAGTGTATCCACGAGCATCTCCACGCCGTGTAAGGGTAAATGGTGGTTGCCACCTCGAGGCAGCCTGTGGCATTTGCCACAACCGCTGGCCCGTCAAGAGCCAACATGATCTGGCGGACCACCACGGAGGCGCCGCAGCCCGCACACATACGGTGTCCGCCCGTTAGTATCTCAGGTTTTTTACTTAGCTCTCTGAGCGATGCCATGCCATGTCTCCCCCTCACAAACGCGCTCCAAGATAGCTGATAATCTGCCTGGGCTTTCCTTCAGCCAGAATCTTCCGCAAATCACTGCCCACGCGGTGGAACTCATCCAGCCCAATGTCGCGGCCACCAAGGCCATATATGTAATTGACGAAGAGGGGCCTGCTGCTGAGATCGTAAAAGGCCGAACGGAACTCGGTAAACACCGGACCGCCCATTCCTGAGAGGCTTTCGGCCCGATCGAGAACCGCAACAACAGCCTTGCCCGTCAGCACCTCTACAAGCCGCGTCGCGGGGAACGGCCGAAACACCCTTAGCTTCAAGAGGCCCACCTTTAGACCGTCTCGGCGCAACCTGTCCACTGCCACCCTGGCAGTTCCCGCAGTGGAGCCGAGGGCCACTATAGCCGCCTCGGCGTCCTCAAGCTGGTACGTCTCGAAGAAACCGTATTGACGACTCGACAGCTGACCAAATGCTTGTCCCACCTCTTCGATCACTTCCGGAGCCCGGCGCATTGCTTCCGCCTGCTGCACCTTAAACTCAAAATAATAATCCTGTAGTGCCAGTGGCCCCATGGTTATTGGTCTGTCCTTGTCAAGGAGAGTAATGGCCGCCCGATACTCCCCAAGGAACTCGCGCACTACCGCGTCGTCCAGCACCTCAAGGTTCTCCAAGCCATGACTGGTTATGAAGCCATCCTGACACACCATGACCGGCAACAATACCCGTCGATCTTCAGCAATGCGGACGGCCTGTATCAGATTGTCGTATGCTTCTTGAGGGTTTTCAGAGTAGAGCTGAATCCATCCTGCGTCCCTGGCACCCATAGCATCGCTGTGGTCGCAGTGTATATTGATGGGGCCGCTCAGAGCCCGGTTTACCACTGGCATAACGATGGGCAGTCGGTAGGAGGAGGCGATATAAAGCATTTCCCACATCAAGGCGAGCCCCTGGGAGGAAGTAGCCGTCATGGCTCGCGCCCCCGCAGCCGCAGCACCGATGGCGGCCGACATAGCACTGTGCTCCGACTCCGCAGTGACGAACTCGGTAACCACCTCGCCGTTCGCCACGTACTCGCTAAAAGTCTGCACTACTTCAGTCTGGGGCGTGATGGGATACGCAGCCACCACGTCCGGATTGATCTGTTTCATGGCCAAAGCTACTGCTTGGTTACCGGTCAACGTCATCCTGGTCATCTTCACCGCCATGCTCTCCCGCCTCCCTCACGCCGATCTGCCCGTCTCTCTGGTCATCACAATGGCCTGTGTTTTGGGCGGACATTCATGGGCACATATGCCGCACCCTTTGCAGTGGTCGTAATCAATGCCCGTGACCCGACCGTTCTCTACCCGCACTGCTCCCTCCGGACAATACACCCAACAACGGAGGCAATGGATGCAAGCTTCTGCATTCCACACCGGCCGTTCGGATCGCCAGTCCCCCGTCTGGTACTGTTCTGCATTCCCGGGGTCAAGGATAACTCCGGCAGGGGGCAGCTCGCTGGATGCAGCCAACTCGTTGTACACCTTCGCAGGCATCCTCATTCCCCGCGCACCTCCCGATAGCCTCGCTCAATGGCTCTTAGATTACCTTCGATTATCGAGGATCTTCCCTTGAACTTGCTCTCCAGCTGTTCTCTCATGATCTCCAGGAATTTCTCGTAATCCACAACACCGGTCACTCTCACCAAGGCAGCTACCATCGGGGTGTTGGGAATGTTTCTACCAAACGTCTCCTCGGCGATGCCGCTGGCGTCGACAGTGAACACTTGTCCCGACCTGAGGCCTAGGCGGTCCCTAAGCACCTCGGGAGGCTCCGGCGTGTTGACGATCACTTTGCCTCCGTCAGTCAGGCCCTCAGTCACGGGCACTTTCCCCAACAAGGTTTCGTCCAGAACGACAACCACGTCCGGTTGCTTAACCCCTGAATGAATGGTAATAGGCTCATCACTTATGCGATTGAAAGCGCGCATGGGCGCCCCCATCCGCTCCGGCCCATATTCCGGAAAGGCCTGCACGAACTTCCCCGCTGCCGATGCTGCCTCCGCTAGGAGGATCGCCCCCGTCTTGGCGCCTTGCCCACCGCGACCGTGCCATCTCACTTCGATGCTTTCCGGCATCGCTTTCCCCCCCGCCCTCGTGATGGTAATCCTCTCCCAGTCCACAGAACCCCATACAAGCCCCACATAAAAATTTAAGCCACTGCGCCGACTCCGCCGGCCCCCCAGCAGCTCCTTACGGCCTCCTTACCCCTGGTTAGTTTACCAAATGCGGTCACCGACCGTCAAGCTGCACGATCAGCCACCAGAAATCTTGCCCAAAAGGCATGAGGGTTGCCCATGCCCATGCCGAGTTGCAGAGAGTATTTGGACGTGATGCGTGAAGGGTGCCGGCCCGCCATTCCCTAACGGGCGCGGTGGTGAAACGATCGAGGCGATCGCCACGGGAACCTTGGGCTACCACAGCACGGTGAGATGACCACATCGGCCCACTACCGGCCGCCAGTGTGAATCGAGCGTTTAGCTTTTGCGTTCCTGAGTCGACGAAACTGTAAGCAGCCAGGCAGTCGCGACTGCATGGCTGGAGCTGCGCGCCTTCACGCGAGAGCACTCAAAATAACACCAAGGTAATGCTCAGTAAGGCCGCCAGCCCAGCTACTCCCAGGTGGCCAACAATACCGGCCGTAATCGGATTCAACGGTAGCCGGACACCTAGTTTTTGCCCCAGGACGTTGAAGCCCCAGATGAGTGCGGCCCCCAATAGCACTCGCCCTAGGAATTCGACCAGCAGGCGGAACGGAAGCGCCAACAGCCGCAGCACCACGTATATGCCGACAAGGCTGACGGCTACTGCCAGCAGGGCGGTCGGATCCACGTCCCTTTCTCCCCTTGCTTACAAGTAACCTGTCGCTACATGCGTATGCGAGCAAGGTCGTGCCCATGCTGAGCCCCGCTGTGGGCACGCACCTGAGGACCTGCCGGGCATACCAAACCACGCTGCTTGGCGCACTTCAGAAGGTAGTCGTACCGACGCTGTGCTGCTTCCAGCTGGTAAATGGCCTGATCAATCAAATCCGGGTCTGACACCTGTTCAAAGCGGGCTCGAGCTAGCCACCATTCTCTCTTGGCGTCGTGGAGCGACAGCAATAGCTGCGTGTCCTCGTTGGGCAGATTCCGAGGACTCAAGCGGTTAACGAAAGAAAAGGGTCGCATCCGCTTCACTCCCGTCAATCAGCGTAACCACACCAGGCCGACCAAGAACGCAATGAGGTCCCGCACACGCATAGTTCTAACCAAAATGTGGCTCGCTGATTCACGGTGGCCAGCGCCAATCGCACTGGCCGATGGACCGCGCCACAGGGCTACATCACCCGGCGACCCTCAAGTGCCTTGCTCAAGGTGACCTCGCCCACGTACTCAAGGTCACCCCCCACCGGTAGGCCGTACGCCAGGCGCGTCACTTTGACCCCCAAAGGTTTGAGTACTTTAGCTATGTACATCGCGGTGACGTCTCCCTCCACGTCGGCGTTGGTAGCAAGGATCACCTCTTTGATCTTCCCACCCGAGACGCGGGTGAGGAGCTCCTTGATCCTGATCTGGTCGGGGCCCACGCCCTCCATTGGTGAGATAGTCCCGTGGAGTACATGGTAAGTACCCCGAAATTCCTTCACGCGCTCCAACGCCATGACATCCTGGGGGTCCTCCACCACGCAGACCACTGAATGTTCACGATCCTGATCGCGGCAGATGCGACACGGGTCAACATCGGTGAGATTGCGGCACACGCTACACTCCCGTACGTGGTCCCGTGCTCTGATTATAGCCTCGGCAAGGCTGACGGCCTGCTCGCGCGGTTGTCTGAGTATGTGAAAAGCCAGTCGCTGGGCTGTCTTTGGCCCTATCCCAGGAAGCTTGGTCAGCTCGTTCACCAGGTGCGCTAACGGTTCGATGTACTGAATCATATTTGTCCCCCCTAGTCGGCGAGGAACGGAGGTAGTTTCAACCCACCGGTGACCTTCGCCATCTCCGTGCTAACCATTTCCTGGGCCTTTCTTATCCCTTCGTTGACTGCCGCTACGATCAGGTCTTGGAGCATCTCGATGTCATCCGGATCCACCACTTCGGGTTCAAGGCACAACGATTCGACCTGCATTTTCCCGTTCACGGTCACCCGCACGGCACCACCACCGACACTGGCCTCCACTGTCCGGCTGCCCACCTCTTCCTGTATCCGCATTAGCTGCTCCTGAATTCGTTGCACCTGCCTCATCATCTTACCCAGGTTCATACCCGTCACGGAAGTGTCACTCCCCTCCAGCATCACCTTGAGGCGGTCGGTCGTCCACCACCATGCCCCCGAAGAGTTCGAGGGCCCTTTGCACTACTTCCTCCTGCCGCGACGTGAACGACTCCTGCGGTTCTTCGGTTTCTTCATCAGTGCTCAGGCGCACGCACTCCACTCTCACTCGTCGCCGTAACAGCTTTTCCAGTGCCTCCTCCAAAGCCCGCAGATGCCCCGGTGCGCTGAGCCCCTCCACGTGAGCCACATACCGAAAGCCAAGCCTAAGGCGGTCTCCCCGCAGGTCCAGCGGCACACATTCCTCGAGGTACGCAAAGGTAGTGCGTCGAAGCATCTCGCGGAGCTTAGCCTTCAGGCGCGGCCATTCTGAACGTAGGTCGAGCTGCCCCCTTGCCTCTTGGTCTCGACCCTGCGCATCATCCGGCGCTGACGCAGTCATCGCCGCTTCTTCACATTCGGGAGTCGGAGCATCGTCACCCTGCATCGCCACCTGCAGCAAGGCCAGTTCCAAGTCCACGCGAGGGTCGGGGCTCCATTTCATATCACGCAAGCACTGGGAAAGCGCCTCCAAGAGCTGCACCGTCCTTCTCAGCGAAAAGTCTGCTGCTATCAGATGCCGCTGCTCGCGCGTCAACGACGAAACCTCGCTCGCGCCGCTGAGGACCAGCACTGCCTCTCGAAGGTAGTCAATCAAATCCTGGGCAATCTGCACCGCTTCCTTGCCCTGGGCAAGTGCTTCGTCCACCAAGCGTAGGGTCGCTGCGGGCTGTGCGCGCATGACTGCTTTCACCGTCTTGTGCAGTTCCTCAATGGGTATTCTCCCCAGAAGGTCCAATACCAGACTGGCGGTGATCTCCTCTTCATAGGCAGCGCACTGATCGAGTATCGAAAGGGCGTCCCTTAATGAACCTTCGGCATGCCTTGCGATCAGCCACCGGGCGTCCTCGGCCACCGAGTAACCGCAAGAAACAGCAACTTGGTGGAGGCGCTTCACTATGTCACGCGTACTCAAACGGCGAAAATCGAATCTCTGACAGCGAGACAGAATGGTGAGCGGGATTCGCTGCGGCTCGGTGGTGGCCATGATGAACATGACGTGCGATGGTGGTTCCTCCAAGGTCTTGAGGAGAGCGTTGAATGCTTCGGGGGTGAGCATGTGAACTTCGTCGATAATGTAGACCTTCTGACGGCAGCGGTTGGGAAGGTATCTTACCTTCTCCCGCAGGTCACGGATCTCGTCAATGCCTCGGTTCGAAGCCGCATCTATTTCGATCACATCCAGGCTTCCCCCCGACGATATCTCTCGGCAGATAATGCATTCGTTGCACGGCTCCGGCGTGACTCCTCGCTCGCAGTTGACGGCCTTTGCCATTATCTTGGCTACCGAGGTCTTACCCGTCCCCCGGGGACCTGCGAAAAGATAGGCGTGACTGATGCGGCCCGTCCGCAGGGCGTTCTGGAGCGTGCGCACCACATGCCCTTGCCCCACCACATCGCTGAAGGTCTGGGGTCTCCATTTCCTGTAGAGGGCTACGTATCTCTTCACGTCCGAACCTCCTCGCCTACTTGGTTCTAGGCTACACCCCGCTTTCCCTAGCGAACGATTCAGGGGCGGCGCAAGCCGCCCCAGTCAGCAATAACTTGGTCGTGCACCCACCTCCGACGGACCGCTTCCGAGCGATACCCAGCCAGCCAGCTCCTACCAGGCACCCCTGCGGCACACGGGTTGTCCTGCTTACCGCTGCTCCCTCCCGGGCCTGACGGGGTTCACAGGTTCCCGTTGCACAGGACCCAGTGTTCCTCGCCGCTTAGCCGAGCCAGCCTCACAAACGGCCGCCTCGGGTTGGGAATTCGACCCCGCTGTAGCGGATTGCGGGTTACAGGGCACCGCTACCTCCCCGTCTAGCACGACCACCGGCGGAAGGGGTGGGATTTGAACCCACGAGGCGGGGCTACCCGCCTACACGCTCTCCAGGCGTGCTCCTTAAGCCGCTCGGACACCCTTCCGCGTACCGAGTGCGGAGAGAGTGGGATTCGAACCCACGAGGCGGGGCTACCCGCCTACTCGCTTTCGAGGCGAGCGCTTTCGGCCACTCAGCCATCTCTCCGCAATTGATCCCGCTTTGACTCGTCTGCCTTTGTCACGCAACCACGCCTCGCCGACGTAGCTGCCGGAAGAACCGACGGAGAAGCCTCCTGCTGCTTTCCGCCATGAGGCCCTTTCGTACCACAACGCGGTGGTTGAAACCGTCACAGCTCAGCAAATCCACCACTGAGCCGCAAGCACCGGCTTTCGGATCGTCAGCGGCGTAGACCAAGGCATCTACGCGCGCCTGAATCAATGCCCCAGCGCACATAGGGCATGGCTCCAGAGTACTGTACACAGTACAGTCGCCAAGACGCCACCGACCGAGCACCCGAGCCGCCTCTCGCAGGGCGAGGATTTCGGCGTGGGCTGTCGGGTCCGCCAACGTCTCCTTGCAGTTGTGGCCGCGTCCCACAATCCGCCCCTCGTGTACCACAAGTGCCCCTACTGGTACCTCGCCCAGCCGATATGCACGCAAGGCTTCCCGCAACGCTTCCCGCATGTAGGCCCGCTCGTCCATGTCGGCCCCCAAAGGCGCAGACTGCCGGACTTCCACCGGCAATCCGCATAGCTCGTGTGCGCCCGGGAGGACTCGAACCCCCGGCACGAGGTTTAGGAAACCTCTGCTCTATCCGCCTGAGCTACGGGCGCACAGCTGGCGCGCCCGGCAGGATTCGAACCTGCGACCACCGGATTCGTAGTCCGTTACTCTGTCCAGCTGAGCTACGGGCGCGTACCAAACTCGCGGAGGGGGTGGGATTCGAACCCACGGAGGAGATTTTACGTCCCCTCAACCGCTTAGCAGGCGGCTGCTTTCGACCTCTCAGCCACCCCTCCCACGCGTGCTCCCTCGCTGCAAGTTCTAATCGCGTAGCTATCATACCACATTGCCCCGCCGGCCACAAGAGCGAGGCGCGGCGGAGGGGGTGGGATTCGAACCCACGGAGGGAATGTCTCTCAAGGGTTTTCAAGTTTGATGCCCGCCATCCTGGGCCGTCCAGTCAATCCCGGAACGTCCGTCGCGATGGCATTTTCCGCAATTGCGCATCCCGCTGCTTCCCGGTCTATAACGCGGAAAAGCGGGCAAACGGGTAACCATTGGGCAAACACTTGCCCGCTTTCGCACAGTTCTGCCACCAGACATTATACCACAAGCAGAGGCGGGGCAGGTGGGTTCGAACCACCAGCCTCGCCGTTATCGGGCGCGCGCCCGGTCGTCAGCTCCAAGAGTGCACAGGCACGGGTCTGTTGCTTGGATGCATCCATTACAGTTTAGATGCAGCTGCAACTGGACGCATAGATTATCACTTCTATTTTATGGTATGATTGCTTTAGTGGTTCTTGAGGGCTGTACCGGCTACTTCATGACGAGGAATGGGGAATTATGAACTTGAACGACCCTGCTCAACGCCCTGCATGGTATCAAGGCCTTAATCGGTTTCCCGCTCCCCGTTCATGGCACCAATTGGCTTCTGATTTCGGTATTAAGCAAGTCTGGCTTGTAGACGACGAAGAAAAGTTCTCCAGCAGCCTCACCGACCACGTCCACTTACTCATCCACATCAATGCGCGGTGCGAATACTGGAGAAACTACGAACAGTTCGGAGCAACAACTCCCGAAGAGTCGCGTGTTTTGGCGTTTCTCCATGAACTCGGCCACAGAGCACAGCAACACACGGGCAGTGCTTCTACTATTGTGGATGATACCGGGCGTGCCCGGGTTGTTATAGACGAACGCGGCCCTTTGACGCCAGAAGAACGAGCAGCATGGCAATGGGCGATGTGGTTTCGCGATGCCCAGCCAGAGGTTTATCACGCCTTACTGCACGATTATCTTAAGTGGGCAAAGTCCCATGACTTCAACAACAAATCATGGTAGGTCAGTAACCTCAAGCCTCGCTTCCCGCGCATGTTCTACGGCCCACGACTACCCGCTGTCATTAGCCAACGATCTCCGAGATGCGCCTGAGTTTGTCCTGCGCCACCCTCAGTTCCTCGACGACCCGTGCATAGTCACTGGCGAGCACAAACGCAGATACCGAGGGTGCATCGATCGCCAGCATTAGCTCAAGGTAGTCTCTCACGATGCTCTTTCCATAATCGTAGCCCGGCCATGCCCAGCCCACGCCGGCCGGGTTCTCGGCCGCTCCCAGCCATTCCACATACGGGGCGCTCCCGCGCCGCACCAGGGCAAAGCGGGGGCTGTAGAGAATGGTCCCTGCCGGCAGAGGATCTGTCGTCGCGTAGGCGTACAAGTGCTGGACGTGTGCTTCCACTCCCGTCGCCCGATCCACAAAGATGGCCCCGTGTACTCCCCGCTCGACTCTGACCTTGGACGGGTCGGCCCCCCTGAGCGGAGTCTTTCCATCGCTCGGGACACCCGTGGCCGCGATACCCGCGAAGTTGTTCTGCCACGGCTGAACCAACCCTCCGAAGCGGAAGTAGCCCGTCTCCTTGCAGGCCTGAGCCAGTGCAATGTCGGGGCGGACCCGGTACTTCGGGGCTACAGACCAGTAGAGATCGGCCATCAGCACCCAGTCAGGTGCACGCTGGCGCAGCAGCTCCCTAGCTTGATCAAGCGTGGCAACCGGATCGGCCATGATGGGAGTCAGTCTTTCCATCCAGTAGCTCCGCACGGCATCCAGGAAGCTCTCCCAGCCGCCGGGGCGGCTCCGTAGCACCCGGGGGCAGTTCTTGCCGTTCCACTGGCTGTGCTGGACCACCGCGTCCGGCCCAAGGTTGAGCTCCTTCAGGAGCCGGGCCACCAGCCGGGCCGCGTTCCGTTCCGCGCGGGCACGGTCCCCGTCAGCATTCTCGCATATTTCTACGCCAATACTCTGCCGGTTGCCGGCGCCGTCGCGTCCATCGCCTGCGTGCCACCCGTTCTCGTCGAGAGGCAGGTGCTGAACGACGCGCCTGTCGTCTACCGTGAGGTGCCATGATATGGGTCGGTCGGCTGCAGAGTCCGAATGCAGATACCTCGCGTGAGCAAGGGCATCAGCACCCCTGTTGGGATTTGCTGTGTCGTGGATGGTAATGTACCTGGCTCTCACCTTGTAGCCGGGCCGGTTTTTCCGTCCCTGGCGGATGAAGTCTTCAATGACCTGCACGGCTCAGATCCCCTCACCGGGTGACCGCATGGTCGCCGGGTTCTGGGCTTCGGAGGCATTCCTCGCAGCCTTCTTGGACCCTGCATAGCCCACAGATGCCGCTATGCCGAGTCCAGCACCCAATAGAACTACACCCGTGGCTGCAGGAGCCAGCCAAACAGCAATGCTGCAGACAACCCCGATGCCTATGGGCAAAAGCGGGGCATACTCAGCCCTTAGCGCCGCGCCCCCAGGAATGGACCAGCTGAGCGCTAATATTCAACCTGGGAGGTGCGGCGATGAAGACGAACGCGAGGTACACACCCTCTTTCAAGTTCCAGGTGGTCCTGGAGGCCTTGAAGGCAGAAGGGAGAGGAGCAGAGGCAAAGATAGCCCGGGCGACGGGATTCATCCCGTGACCCTGGCCAAGTGGAAGCGGCAGTTCTTAGATCGGGGCCCGGAGATATTCGGGGG
>DFNJ01000010.1 GCA_002376005.1 Firmicutes bacterium UBA3570 | reverse complement strand
CCTACCAAACGTTGACGCGGACCATGCCGCTGGAGGCGTTGATGGTTCCCCCCGCACATGATATACTGAAGACGGCAATTGCATATCGGTCCACCTTCGGGGCAAGGTGAGAAAGGTCGTCTGACCTTTCAATTCCTGACCGGCGGTGAGTCCGGCTTGGTGCCGGCGAGCCCGCGAGCCCGACCTCAAGGTCGTGGCAGATCCGGTGAGAATCCGGAGCCGACAGTATAGTCTGGATGGGAGAAGGTGCGGGACCGTATGATAAGGCCCTCGAAGGTGTTTGCCTGAGGGCCGTTTTGATTGCCCGCTGCGCACCTGCCTCCAGGGGACATCCTGCAATTGCCCACAATACCCGCAAGGAGGCCCGATACCATGTCAGTCCGTAAGCTGGTGCGTTTCAGCCTGCTGGTGGCTCTTTCTTTCCTGCTCATGTATTATGTGCATTTCCCCATACCCCCATTTCCTCCCTATCTTAAATACGATCCCAGTGAGGTGCCGGCTCTCTTCGCATCTTTCGCCATAAGCCCGGGAGCAGGGGTATTGGTTGTTCTGGTCAAGAACGTCCTGTTCTTTTTCTCGGGAAGGAACGTGACTGGTATCATCGGAGTATCGGCCAACTTTGTAGCTGGTGCTAGTTTGGTTCTCACCGCGGGACTGATCTACAGGCGTATGCGTACCAAGAGAGGAGCGCTGATCTCCCTCGTCGCGGGTTGCCTCGCCATGACTGCTACCATGGCCGTAGCCAACTATTTCATCTTCTTGCCGCTTTGGGGCATACCCAGGGACCAAGTCGGGGCGTTACTGACTGCTGCCATCATTCCCTTTAACTTGGTCAAAAGCGGTCTGAGCTCCATTGCGACCTTCTTGTTGTACAAGAGGATCAAAGGTCTGCTGGCATTGGACGTGCAGCCTGGTCCAGCTCCGGCCGACAGCCAGCTGCACCGGACCTGGCAAACGTAATCCGGCGCCCCTGAATACAATGGACCCGGAAGGGCCTCTGGCTGCGGTACGGTGAAGTTCCAACAGGCGGGATTTCACGCCGTCCCGGCCGTACGGGAGGTACCAAACCATTCGCGAGGGGGCTGGCGAGGTGAGAGCCCACGTCTTCAGGTTGCCCAGGATAGTGGGAGTACTGCTTCTACCCTTCCTGCGGTTGTTTGCCATCGGACGGCGCCGTGAGTGACCAACCAGCGACGCAGGGCGTTTGGCCCTGCGTCCGCCCGTTGTGCCTTGTTCATCTGGGACGTGGGGCTTGCGGGCTTCGGCGGGTGGAGTTCGCGCCATCGTCCCCCTTCTTGTTTGGAGCCCGAGCCGGGCGTATAATAATCGCGGTGGTGACTCTAGTGGCCAAGGTTAACGGCGGTGGCGATTACCTGGTGCGTAGTATAGGTGCAGGCGGGAGGATACGGGTGCTGGCAGTGCGCACCAGCCGAACCGTAGAAGAAGCGAGACTCCGGCACGAAACTACCCCCGTGGCCACCGCGGCGTTGGGAAGGGCCCTCACCGCGGCTGCATTGCTAGGTGCGCTACTGAAGGGTAAGGAGACGGTCACCCTCAGGATCATCGGCGACGGTCCGCTAGGCGGGGTGATCGCCGATGCTGATGCAGAAGGCAACGTGCGAGGTTACGTGAAGAACCCCCGGGTGGACTTACCTTTGAAGGAGGCTTCCAAGCTGGACGTCGGTGCAGCCATCGGGAGACGCGGTTTTCTTCACGTCACCCGGGACTTGGGGCTGAAGGAACCTTACACTGGTAGCTGCCCGCTGGTCAGCGGGGAGATTGCTGAAGACTTGGCCCGTTACTTTGCCCACTCCGAGCAGATTCCCAGTGCTTGCGCCTTGGGGGTCAGGGTGAACCGGGAGGGCGTAGTTGCGGCGGGAGGGCTGCTGGTGCAGGTGTTGCCGGGCACTGAGGATCTGGAGGACAAGGCCCGCATGTTGGAAGAGAACCTGAAGGGTCTGGGTGCGGTGAGTTCCCTGATCGAAGAGGGAGCTTCCCCCGAGGACTTGGTGGCCATGGCTACCCGAGGCGTGCCCACCCGGATACTGGGGGCCCAGGAGGTGCGCTTCCGCTGCCGTTGCAGTCGCGAAAGGATAGAGGAAGTGTTGGTATCCCTCCCCCCCGAGCAGCTTGCGGAGCTGCTCAGTACCAGGGAAGGGTCATCCGAGAGCCTGATAGAGGCCTGCTGCCATTTTTGTCGCGAGCGGTACCGGTTCCGGCCGGAGGAGCTGGCACGCGACAAGTGACGAACCTAAAGAGCGCGACGAACCTTCCCTGCTCGCAGACACGCGGTGCAGACGTAAACCCTCCGCGGCTTATTGTCCACCCACACCCTGAGCTTCTGCAGATTGGGATGCCACGTCCTCTTGGTGTGCACATTGGAGTGGCTGACCCGGTGTCCGCGGGTGGAGCCTTTGCCGCATATGGCGCAGCGTCTGGCCATTCCCATGCCCTCCTTTGCCCGGAGTACCAAACCCAATTCTACCACAGGCGTTGCCACCGGTAAACTGCAACTTGGTCAGCCGCGATCAAGGAGGGGCTGTTTGATTCCTCCTCTGACCCACTGCAGAACTTGCGGGGGATTGCCCGCAACATGGGCAAGTGCTTCACCCAGAAGGCTTTCCAAGCTGCGCCGATCGCTGCTTTGGGGATTCCCCCACTTCCACTTCTCCAGAGCCATACCAGCAGCTGTTACATTTGCCCTGAGGTACGCTCTTGCGGCACGCCCCTGAGGGCTAGGGCCGAACACGTCATTGCCGCCCTGGCGCAAGCTGAGTCCCCGTGGCCACATGGTGAGCCGATCCGCACTTGATTTTGCTGTCCCCATTCCACGCCAGCAGGATGGTAGCTGCTCCTCTCGTTGGGCAACCGCCGCCGGGATCGATTCACGATGCGTAGCCAGATCACCGCGAATCGTGCCCGGTGCTTCACGGAGTTCCACCTTGCGACCACCGTCTTTGCTGACGCTCCGGGCTTTCTGCTGCCGAATCCTGGGTGCGGCATAAACTGTCGGCTGCAGTCCCACGGCTAGAGAGGCCAGGGAATATTTTGGCCCGTGTTCTTTGAAGATACAGGAGCCCATCCCGGCCAGGGATCGGGGGGCACTACTGTGTCGGGAGGGAATTGAATCGCCAAGGTGGAAAGGGGAGGGGGTAGCTTGGGACAGCGGCCGTCAGCTGCCTCCTTGTGGCCCGAAGGAAGCCTAGTGGCGTTCACAAACTCTGACGAGGCTTTTCAGGAACGGCGGGGATTGTCCGGTACATTGTCGCGATGAGCGATGTCGGTGTTTGCGTTGGCAGGGGTGGCGGCCGAGGCTGCAGGTGGCGGGATGCCCCGGCGAGAGGAATCTGGGTTCGCCCAGCTGCAGGGCGATCGGTGGGATCCGGGGAGCCTCCGGCCCAAAGCTTCCGCACCAGCAAATGGCGGAGTGAGTCTCCGCGGACTGAGCATCGGGGAAAGCGGGGGTCTTGGAGTGAGAACAACAAGGTTGGTGACGCGATGGCTAGGACCTTTCTATGGGTTCGGCTACCTGGGAGTGGCTGTGGTCGCACAAGTGGTCATGATGTGGGTCACTTACTTTTACTCTCCTCCGCCTGAGGCCGGTCTGACCATTTACGTCCCGATCAGCCTGGTAGGCTGGGCTATGGTGATTGGGCGAATGGTTGACGCCATTGCCGACCCCTTGGTCGCGGTGTGGAGCGACAACACTACCAGCCGCTGGGGTCGCCGGATTCCCTTCATCTTGTTTGGGGCTCCGCCGTTGATTTTGTCGTTCATCTTCCTGTGGAAACCGCCGGTGGCCGAGATCTCCTGGTTCAACTTCCTTTACTTAGCCCTGGTCTTGAGCGCGTTTTTCTTTTTCTTCACCGTGGTGGTGGCGCCCTACTTGGCCCTCTTGCCCGAGATCGCCCGGGGAGTTCGGCAGCGAGTGAATCTTGCCGCCTGGCAGGCGTTTTTCAACATCATCGGTCTGGCAATTGCCATGGTGGGTTCCGCGCTGCTGGTCGAGCGGTTCGGCTTTTTCACCATGGGTCTGGTGATCGGGTTGGTTGCTTTGATCAGCTACTGGATTCCCGCCCTGACTGTCGCTGAGCGTCGCCCGGAAGGAAGGACGACGGGAATTGGCTTTTGGCAATCGATTGTTTTGACCCTGCGAAACCGTCCTTTCATCTTCTACATCCTCAGCCAGATCTGCTTCTGGTTCGGTTTCAACATGGTAATGATCACCGCGGCCTACTTCGTCACCGTGGTGATGGGCCTCGGGGAGGGGCAGGTAGGACTGACCCTGGGCCTGACCATGCTGGTAGCGATGATCAGCTTCCCTCTGATCACGCTGCTGGCCAGGAAGAAAGGGACCAAGTCGGCCATGCTGTTTACCACCGCGCTATTCGTGGTGATCCTGGCCGCCCTGGCAAGCTTCGGACGCTGGCCTCTGCCGATCAGCCCGGCCCTGCAAGGTTTCATCTTGTTCGGCGCTGCCGGCGTACCACTGGCAGGGCTGTTCGTCCTGCCTAACGCCATCGTGGCAGAGCTTACCGACTACGACCAGGCCATCACCGGGCAGCGACGCGAAGCCATTTATTACGGGATGCAGGGGCTGGCGGTCAAAGCGGCGATGGGCCTTTCTTCGCTGGGAGTGAGCTTGCTGCTCAACACGTTCGGCTACAGTCAGTCCCGGCCCTTGGGTATTCTGCTCAGCGGCCCCGTGGCGGCCTTCTTCACCCTGGTCGGTTTCGTCATTTTCCTCGCCTATCCCTTAGGCAAGGCCGATGTCGGTGAAGACCAGGTGAGGAAGTGAAGGCGCTTTTGAGGGTACAAGAACAACACAGGGAAACCGCAGTGGCCCCGCTGTGGCCGTGACATCCTAAACGACAGGCGTGGCAGCATGGTCGTTGTTTGGGACCTCAATCGGCGGCAGGGTGGTTGGGAGCCTGACCAGTTCACTGTATGATCAGGGGGTGACGTGGCACCGGCATATGAAAGTGGCAACGGTTCAGATGGCCCTCCGTTCCAATCGGCTGGAAGACGTCAGGCAAACCTTATGTGGTTGGGCGGCCAGAGCGAAAGATCACGAAGTCGATTTGGTGGTATTCCCGGCGTATACGGGGCTCTTTGCCTTGGAGGCGCTCAGCGGCTCGAGCTGGAGCTTTGGGCCGGGTTTGCCGGATTTGATTGGCAGGTACGGTGCCTTGCTGGTCGAGTTCCTGGAAGATTGGGGACGTGAAACTGCCTGCCGTCTAGGTTTGCACTTGGCCGCCGGAACGGTGCTGGTTCCGGAGGGCAAAGGGATCGCCCATCAGGCCCTACTTTTCGGGCCCGATGGACGGGTCTTCCGACAAGCACAGACGCACGTCTCCAAGCACGAAAGGGAGTGGGGGTTGCTGCCTGGTGACGACCTGGAAGTCTTCAAGGTGAGGGGGGTCAACACCGGCCTCGTGGTGGCAACCGATGTTTGGTTTCCCGAAGTGGGCAGGATTCTCACTTTGAAGAGTGCCAGCTTGTTATTGGCCTTTACGGCGATGCCACGGCCATATGGTCATTGGCGGCAAATGGCGGGGATGTGGCAGCAGGTTCAGCAGAACCAGGTTTTTTGTGCTGAAAGCTGCCTGATCGGCAGCCTGGGGAATGAAAAATTCGCCGGGCGCAGTTCGTTGTATGGGCCGTGCGAAATTACCGATGGTGAGACAGGGATTATCGAACAGCTGCAGGCCCCTGACCAGGAAGGGCTGTTGATCGCCTCATTCGATTTTGAGGCTCTGGCCAGGATCAGAGAAGAGTACCCGATTCACCGACATTTCAATCGACGCCTTTACCAATCGGCCTTTCCAGGTGTCTACCGCAATCTGCTGTTTCCTGCAACTAGCGGGCAGAGCTCTTGAGCCTCGCTATCCTTTGGCTATCGGGGGGTTTCGGGAATTTGGGGTTCAGGCAAGTCTTGCAGGACAAGGCTCTCCGAGGGTGGTTGTACTGGCGGTCCCGTCCGCGCCTGGTCATGGCCAGCCTGGAGCGGCTGAAGATCCCTCGCCATTGCAATCTCGAGCGGCTCGACCCGGGGAAAGTCCGCGTGGCGGCAGTTCAGGTGACTCTGGAACTGATTGGCAGCGCGGAGGAGTACGTAGTCAAGATGGCGCGGCCGGCCCTTTGCGCCGCGGAGCAGGGCGCCCAGCTGGTGGTTTACCCGGAGGACATCGCTACTCACCTGTTGGGACTGCTGCCTGGCTTCGACCAGCTGGTGAACAGATCGCACAGCCTCGACGGCGCGCTCAGGGAGTTGGGCGGGGAGGGTTTGAAGGTGGCGGATGTCTTTGCCTTGGTCGGGCCGGCGATGCGGAGGATTTACCTGGCCACTTTTTCGTCTCTTGCAAGAAAGCTGGGCATCTACGTGGTGGCGGGTAGCGCGGTGTTGCCCAGTGTGGAGAGTAAAACCAAAGGGGTTTACAATATCGCCCACCTTTTCGGCCCCGACGGCCGGCTGATAGGGCGGCAGCCCAAGACCCACCTGCTGCCGCTGGAGGCGGCGTGGGGGCTGCGGGCCGGCGACACGTTGAGGGTTTTCGATACCTCGTTAGGCCGAATAGCGATGCCTGTTTGCATGGATGCCACTTATTTCGAGACGTTCCGCATCCTGGCCCTGCTGGGAGCCGAAATCGTGGCCCTGCCGGTGGCCAACCCCGAACCGTACAACTTCTGGAAAGCCTTGAGAGGCATTTGGCCTCGGGTACAGGAAAGCCAGGTCTACGGCATCCAGAGCTGTCTGGTGGGAGAATTCTTGGGTCTGAAGTTGACTGGAAAGAGCGGGATCTTCGCTCCTCTGGAGCTCACTGACAAGCGCGACGGGGTGATCGCCCAAATCGAGGATCCCACCGCGGAGGGAGTGGTGGTGGCGGACCTCGACCTGGTACGCTTGAGGCAGTTCCGGCGGGAAAATCCCCTGGACGCAGCCTTCAATCTGGCGCTATACAGCAAATATTTCCCAGGGATCTACTATGGAGAGCACGCCTGTGGGTAGGGAGACCGGGGTGAGGCAACTACGCCGGGCGGATCCGAACGGCATGGCCGCACAGAACACCGCCAGCGGGTGTGACGGGTCCGGCGAACGGGGCCCTGGCGGATGGGTTGTTGGGAGGGGGAGAGATCTTGAGGAATGCTGAACGGTTCCTGACCACCCCAGAAGAATGGGAGGACTACCGGCCTTTTGCGGTCACCGGGAACGAATATGTCGCCTTACCGTTAATCTCCCCGCACGATGCGGGCATTGAGCGGCTGAACGTGATCAGGATGGATGTGGCAGGGCTGGTAGAATTTAGCGGTACCAGGGGTTGGTCGTTCGCTAAGCGACAAGCGGTACCCCAGCCGTCCTCCGGAATTCCCCTCATGCTTCCAACCCTGCGGGTACAAGGGCAAAGAGTTGAAATGGGGGGCAAATTAAAGTGGCAGCGCCTGGCCCACTGGGTGCCTCGATTTGTTTACGAGGACGGAACTTTGGTCTGGGAAGGCACCATCTACGCACCCCCGGGAGAGAAAGGGTTCGTCATCGACCTGAGAGTTGACAATGCCGGGGCTTTGCCGCTGGAGATCTGCCTGGGCCTTGAAGGGTGCTGGCTGGTTTGTCTACAAACCATTTACACATCCAGACCGCTGTTCATTCACCATTGTGTTTCCTTTGATCGCTGGGCCCGGGGGCCGGTGTTGGAAGCGCGCTCAGAGCGGAGTTTGATGGCTGTTGCCATCAGCCCTTCCGAGCGCCTGGACATCTGTCACTGGGCGGTCCAGCGCATCTCGGGCCACGCGGCCGAGGAGGGGCCCCTGAAGGGAGGAGCGACAGAAGGGGAGGATGGGGGGGCTGGAGGTCCCGCTCCCATGGAGATTCCAGCCAGGCCGGACTGCTATATCGTCTTGCAGTTGGGCAAGCACTACCGGCTGGCCCCGGGCCAAACGGCCCGGCTGACCTTTTATTGTGGGGTGAATAAAGACTCTGATGGAGCTCGGACCACCGCGGTGCACTTGAACCGCCGGGGCAGGGAGGAGCTCCTGCAATCCGCGTTGACTTTTTTGGCCGATAAAGCCAGGACGGTGCCCGACCCTCAGTTGACCGGGCTGCTGAACCTCAACCTCTTTTTCAATTACTTTTACGCACTGGGGCAGACCATCGATACAGAGGAGCTGGTTTGCCTGACTTCGCGCAGCCCGCTTTATTACGTCAGTGCCGCCTTCTGGGCACGGGATACCTTGCTGTGGAGTTTCCCCGCGTTGCTTTTGGTCGACGCGAAGCGGGCCGAAGCCGTGCTGCGACTGGCTTTTACTCGTTATCTCCGCAACGCTGGGGTCCACAGCCTGTATATCGACGGTACTGTGTTGTACCCGGGATTCGAGCTGGACGAGCTGTGCGCTTACCTGATTGCTCTGGGCCACTACCTCGACTGCACGGGGGACCTTGGTATCCTCGACGAGCAAGTTGTGCGGCGCGCTGTGGAATATCTGGACAGTCTATTCTGGCCTCAGCGCGCTCCCAAGTCCGACGTGATGCTTTTCCGCACCTTTCTCTTGCCGTCCGATGATCCGGCGCAATACCCGTACGTCACGTACGACAACGTCTTGGCCTGGAGGGCTTTCCTGGTTTTGGCCAAAGTGTATGACTATTGGGGTTTGCAGGAGCGGGCCCGGCGGAGCCGCAATACCGCCCGACAGATCAAAGAGAGCATCTACGAGCACCTGGTTGCCCGCGGTCCATACGGACCCATGTTCGCCTGGGCAGCGGACCTGGAGGGGAATTTTGTGCTGTACGACGAGCCGCCCGGAAGCCTGCAACTGTTGACCTATTACGGCTTTTGCTCGGTGGATGACCCGGTCTACCAAAATACCGTGGAGTGGATTCACTCAAAACATAATCCCTATCATTACGGAGAGGTGCCCTTTCCCGGGGTGGGCTGTCCGCATGCCGAACACCCCTTTGTCATGAGCCTATTCAACGCCCTGCTTTCGGGACGGGAAGACCTGGCACACCATGCCTTGCAGGTGCTCAGGAGGGCGCCTTTCGACGGTGGTGTGGCCTGCGAAAGTTACGACCGCTGGACCGGTCGGGTGAAAACCGGCGCTGCCTTCGCCACCTGCGCGGGGTTCTTGGCTTATGCCATCTACCAGAGGCTGAACCAGGAGCGAAAACGGAACCTTTGAGCCAGGATCTCCGGGAAGCGGTCGTAAGTGCTGCTCACCGCTTGTAGTGGGTACGGACCTCGACGCTGGTGGGCTGCGGGCCGAAGCCAGGGGGGTGCTCGGCTGCGGATCCGGGATCTTTGGCGCTGCGAGCCCTGCTCAAAAATTACGGGGAGTGTTCGTGCCCGGTAGCCCATCGGGTTTGCCTGGCGAGGGTCCGGCGCCGGACTGGCTTTGGCTCATTGGCGGCCGGATGGGTGACGGCGGGCCTGGACATGTGGTGGGGGAAGTGCAGGGCCCGTGCTCTGTGGCGCCCAACGGGAGAGGTTGAGCTACGGCCGAAGGCAGACGGCCGAATTTGCAGGTTGCCCTGGGTTCAGAGATGACCGAGTCGGCAGCAGGAGGCCAGGCACACGCTGCATCTCCGGTATAAACCCCCGGAATCGGCGGCGCGGTAAGTATTGGCTTTTCGCCCGGAGGCTGCGCGTCCCGGGTCAGCAGCCGTTCGGTGCGGACGGAGCCAGGATGGACGCCAGATTTCGCAGGAATGGGGCGGCTGCTGTGGAAACTAGAGATGGACTGGGGGTGGCCTGGTTTGGGTGCCGAGCGGGCAGCGGAACTGGGCAAGGTTGTGGTGTCGGAGGAGGTCATCGCCACCATCGCCGGCGCCGCTGCCGCCGAATGCTATGGCATCGTCGGGATGGCGTCGCGGCGAGTGAGCGACGGCATCGCAGAACTCCTTGGTCGCGAGAACTTGGCCAGGGGGGTCCAGGTGGCGGTGGAGGGCGATCGGGTCAGCATCACCCTCAATGTGGTGGTTTGTTACGGCACCCGTATCTCTGAAGTGGTCCGCAATGTCATCGACAAGGTGCGCTACAACGTGGAGAAAGCCACCGGCCTGAAGGTGGTTCGGATCGGGATAAACGTACAGGGAATCAAAGTCAGGGGAGAGGACGGTTAGGAAGATTCAGGATGCACACTAAACTGTCGGGGCCCACATACAAGGCGATCATTGCGCTGACTGCCCGGCTACTGGAACAACACAAGGCGGAAATCGACGCTCTCAACGTCTACCCGGTGCCCGACGGGGACACGGGCACCAACATGATGCTAACCATGGCGGCTGCTGTCGAGGAAGCGGAAAAGGTAACGGTCGACTCTCTCAGCGCGGTAGCCGAGGCGGTGGCGCTGGGTTCCCTCATGGGTGCCCGCGGTAATTCGGGGGTCATCCTCTCGCAGCTGTTCCGGGGTTTTTCCCGCGCGGTAACCGGCTTGGAGCAGGCGGATGGAGCTCAGGTGGCCGCCGCCCTGCAGGAGGGGGTGAGGACTGCCTATCAGGCGGTCATGAAGCCGGTCGAGGGGACGATCCTTACCGTGGCCCGAGAAGCGGCGCAGGCGGCATTGTCGGTGGCGGGCGACGGGGGCGACCTGCCACAGATCATGCGAGCGGCCTTGGAAGAAGCCCGGAGGTCACTGGAGCGCACCCCGGAGCTGCTCCCGGTTCTGAAGGAGGCGGGAGTGGTGGACGCTGGCGGGCAGGGGCTGCTGTGCTTCTTCGAGGCTGCAATGAAGGTGCTCACCGGTGAAGTGACGGCCGAGGCCCCCTCGGCCTTCCCCGTGTCCGCAGGAGGAGCGGTGACGGAGGAGCTGCCCGCACTGGAGCATCCCTATGACGTGGTGGTGCTGCTGCGAACCCACAGCAACGCCGAAGACAGCCTCAGACAGGCCCTGGCCGACTGCGGCAACAGCCTGGTGGTCATCGGGGATCACCGGGTGGCCAAGGTACATATTCACACCCGCGACCCCGCCCGGGTGCTGGCCTTGGTGACCCGGTACGGGGACATCAACGAGGCGGAGATCAAGGACATGCGCCTCCAGATGTCCCAAACCCACGGTGAGGCGGAGGTGTTTCCAGAAGACGAACACGGAGCCCAACAGGCCGCGGGTTCAGCAGGGGGTGCGGATCATGCGGGGGCATTGACCACCACGGGCGTGGTAGCTGTGGTGGTCGGAGACGGGCTGGTGGAGATCTTCCGCAGCCTGGGGGCGACGGCCATCGTGGACGGAGGTAACACCATGAATCCCAGCACCGAGGAGCTGGTCCGGGCGGTGAGCGAATGCCCGGCCCGCCGGGTGATCGTGTTGCCGAACAACCCAAACGTCATCCTGGCTGCTCAGCAGGCACGACAGCTGGTGAGCAAGGAAGTGGTGGTAATGGAAACGCGCAGCATACCTCAGGGCATGGCCGCTCTCATGTCCTTCCGCCCGGATGCAGATCTGGAGGAGAACCTGGACCAAATGTCCCGTGCGGCGTCCAGGGTTCGCTGGGGTGAGGTCACTTTCGCCGTGCGGGACGGGCACTACGGGGAAATGAAGGTCAGGAAAGGCGACATTCTTGGCCTCCGTGAGGGCGAATTGAAGGTGGTGGGAAGCGCCCCAACGGAGGTCCTCCTGGAGCTTCTGGGCCTGATGGTGGAGGATCATCACGAGATCATCACCATCTTTCACGGCCGGGAAGCCCGTACCCTGGATTTGGCCGACCTGGAGAAACGGTTGTCCTCTTCGTTTGCCCATTGCGAGGTGGAGGTTCACCGGGGCGGCCAGCCTCTCTACTACTTCCTCGTCTCGGTGGAATGACGTTGGGGGAGCAACTGTCCGATCGTCTGACCGACAGCGTCCAGTACGTTCCGGGGGTGGGCCCGGTCCGTGCCAGATTGCTGGAGCGCCTGGGGATCCACACCGTGGCCGATCTGCTTGAACACTTCCCCTGCCGGCACGAAGACCGCAGACACCTGGTTCCCATTGCCCGGTTGGTACCGGGACAGGAGCACACGGTTTGTGCCCGGGTGCTGGCAGTACAGAACCTGCGCACCCGCCGCCGGGGTTTTTCCATAACCAAGGCAGCGGTGGGAGATGGCACGGGCGTGCTCTATGCGGTCTGGTTCAATCAGCCCTACCTCGTCGATCGCCTAAAGCGCGTGCGACGGCTGGCTCTGCACGGCAAGGTGAGGAGACGGTTTGGGCAGCTACAGATGCTCAGCCCTGAGTGGGAGGAGCTGGACGAGGAAGAACAGCCCGTTCACTCGGGACGACTGGTTCCCATCTATCCCCTGACCGAGGGGATGAGCCAAAAGGTGATGCGCACCGTGGTGCTGAATGCTCTCCAGCGCTACGGCCGTCACATCCCCGAGCCCTTTCCCGTGGAACTACGGCGGCGCCTGGAGCTGGTGGACGCTCAGTCCGCCTACCGCCACCTGCATTTCCCTGCTTCCCCTGAACTCCTGGAGCGGGCCAGGAGGAGGCTGGCCTTCGAGGAGCTTTTCTTGATTCAGCTAGGTCTCAGGCTGCTGAGACGACGTTACCAGGAATCCGGGGAAGGCGTGGCCCACCAGCCAGATGGTCCCCTGGTGCGACGTTTCCTGGATTCCCTACCTTTCCAGCTGACCGGCGCTCAACAGCGAGCCATTGCGGAAATCCGCCAGGACATGGAGCGTCCGGTTCCCATGAACCGGCTGTTGCAGGGGGATGTGGGTTCGGGGAAGACGGTGGTGGCGGCCTGGGCACTGGTGAAAGCGGCGGAAGGGGGGTGGCAGGCAGCCATGATGGCCCCCACCGAGATCCTGGCCGAGCAGCACCACCACCGGTTACAGGAGCTGCTGGAGCCCCTGGGACTGAAGGTGGCCTTGCTTTCCGGTAGTCTGGGGGCTGGCGAGCGGCGCCAGGTACTGGAGGCGATTTCCGAGGGGCGGGTCGAGGTGGCGGTGGGGACCCATGCGCTGATCCAGGAGGGTGTTCGGTTCCAGAGGCTGGGACTGGTGGTATGCGACGAGCAACACCGTTTCGGCGTTAGGCAGCGGGCCCTGCTCCAGGGAAAGGGGCGGGCTCCCGACGTGTTGGTGATGACCGCTACTCCCATACCCCGCACCTTGGCGCTGACGGTGTATGGGGATCTGGATCTGTCGGTACTGGATGAGCTGCCCCCAGGGCGGGGTGGGGTGACCACCCGGGTGTATTCATCGCGGCGGCGAGGTGATGCCTACCGAAGGGCGCGGGAGGCTGTGGAGTGCGGCCATCAGGTATACGTGGTATGTCCCCTGATCGAGGAATCGGAGGCCCTCCAGCTGCGGGCGGCCGCCCAGTGGGCGGAGGAGTTAGCTCGCCGGGAGTTCGCTGGGCTGCGCGTGCAGCTTCTGCACGGGCGCATGCCGCCCGCCGAACGCCGCCAGGTGATGGAGCGCTTCCGGCGGGGAGAAATCGACGTGTTGGTCTGCACCACAGTGGTGGAGGTAGGTGTGGACGTGCCCAATGCCACGGTGATGATCGTGGAAGGGGCGGAGCGGTTCGGCTTGGCACAGCTGCACCAGCTGCGCGGCCGGGTAGGCCGGGGTCCCGCACCCAGCTGGTGCTTGCTGGTTACCGAAAACCCCAGCCGGGAGGCCCGCGCCCGCCTGGAGGCTTTCGCTCAGGCGGCGGATGGCTTCTCGGTAGCGGAGGCGGACCTGCGCCTTCGGGGACCCGGGCAGTTCTTCGGAACGCGGCAGCACGGCCTGCCTGACCTCAGAATTGCCGATCCCCTGCGGGACGTTGAGCTGCTGCTGGCGGCGCGCCGTGAGGCCGAAGCCATGATTGAAAATTTTTCCATCAAAAGCAATCCTGCGCTTTTCAGGGCCCTGAGGCGGAAGCTGGGCGAGGGCTTGTGGCTTGCTGCTATAAGCTGACGTTTCTTCAACTCCTCTCCAACTTTTTCCAACATTTGAGCGCACGAGCTCAATTATCAATTTGGCGAAAAGACTTCTAGCATAGGTGCGCATGTTCGCTGCTCAATATATGAGTAGCCGCCGTAGGAGGAGGTGAAGCGACGTGGCACAGGGACAGAGGCGCAACGTCTACGTGGTTCCCGAGGCAAGGCAGGCACTGTACAACTTCAAGTACGAGGTGGCCAACTCGATCGGCGTGCAGCCGCCTGCGGACGACTACTGGGGTCACCTGTCCTCGCGCGACTGTGGCGCGGTGGGCGGCAACATGGTGCGGCGGATGATCGAGCTGGCGGAGCGGTCCCTGGCTGGTCAGGGTCAGCAAGCGAGACCGCGTGGTTGACCCGCTGGCGGGAGCGGGGGGCGGGCCTGGGCCCGCCCCCTGGTGATTTTGGCGCTCTCAAGCCAGACTGACCATGAACTCCTGCGGGTCGACCTCCGGCTGTAAGGCGATGTTTATGCCCGTGGCCAATACCTTGGCCATATCTTCTACCAGAGTGTCAATCTCCTTGGGGGTGACCATGAGCTGATCCAGTTCCGGCCCCAGTACCTCGGTCAACAGCTGATGGTGTTCTTCATCGGACATTTGTGCCAGTATTTGGTAAAACTCGATCTTTGTACGCAGGGAGTTCACCATGTCGTGCAATGCGCCGGCGGCGATGGCGGTAGCCGATACCACAGTTGGTACTCCCACCGCCACCGTCGGTATCCCCAATTTCTCCCGGTGGATGGCCAAACGTCGGTTACCCACTCCCGCCCCCGGATGGATGCCGGTGTCAGAAAGCTGCACGGTAGTCAGGATGTGTCCCACCTCTCGTGCTGCCAGGGCGTCCACCACCACCACGGCGGAAGGTCGGATTCGCTCCACCACCCCCTGTACGATGTCCCCCGTCTCGATGCCCGTCAGCCCCAGCACCCCAGGCGCCAGGGCGGCCACGCCCCGCAGCTTGCCCGCCGCCTCAGGGGAGAGGTGCTCCTCCAGGTGACGGGTCACCAGCACCCGCTCCACACAAAGTGGTCCCAGGGCATCGGGGGTGGCGTTCCAGTTCCCCAGGCCCACCACCAGCACGTCTCCCTCGGGTCGGCCACCCAGAAGTTCCGTCAGCTCAACAGCGAGCTGCCGGGCTGTCGCCTCCCACGCCTCGCGGCTGCGGCGACGGAGGTCGGGGCAGTATACCGTCACGTAGGTACCGGGCGGCTTTCCCAGCGCCTCTCCTCCCTCCGGGGTGGAAATGAGGACCCGGGTGATGGTCAGCGGGCCTTCCTGCCGGCGCTGGACGGTCACGCCCGGTATCTCTGCTGCCGCGCGGGCCCTGGCCTGGGCGTGTGCCTCCAGGGCCAGATCGGTGGAAATGTTTACCTGAGAAAGAACATCAAGCAACGTGAACACCTCCCTCCGCGGATAGTATCCCCGAGGAGGAGCGCAGGGGAGGAATGGATTTCTCTCTGCCGAAAGCACAAAGTTGGGTTTGGGGGGGACATCCGTGGCGATGCTGGTGGGTGTAGTGCGGGTGATCAGCGGTTTGCCCTGGCCGCATCACCCAGCAGCACCTCCCACCGCTTGCGTGCCGTTCACTGGCCATTGCTGACCGCGCGGGGTATATGATGGCCGCACCCGGCGGCAAGCAGCCAGCAAGGTGGTGCGGGCGGCCGGAGCTTTGGGGCGAGACGGCTGTCACGCCATCCTGGTGAGCTGCTGCGACGATCCTGGAGTGCTGAAGTGCCGGGAGCAGCTGTGCTGGGTGCCGGTGAGGCAGCAGGGTACTTGGCCAGACTGCTTCCCGGACCGGTAGGGGGGTGCTGGGGATCGGCCAGGAACCACCGTGGGGGATCGCGGCATTCCTCGGCCAGCAGCGAATGATGTACGGGCAGGTACCGGGAATTGGGTGTGCCCTGGAGCTCCGGTGCCTGGAGGCGGCCCGCCAGCTGGGAGAGAAGGTGGCCGCGCGCTGGTCCCGGGGTGCACGGGCATGAGTAGCCTGGGTTTGCAAAGACGCGTTCAACTAACCACGGCAGTGACAGTGGTGGGCCCAGTACGGGCAGCAGCAGCGGTGGGCGCACTGCTGCTCCCTGACCAAGGGAGGTTAGGCATGGAATGGGTCTCAACGTAAGACGCATAGTGATTTCCGGGCTGTTGGGCGCGGTGGCCATTCTCTTGGGAGCTACTGGTCTTGGTTTCATCCCCGTACCCACCCCGGCAGCCCACGCCACCATCATGCACGTGCCGGCAGTCATTGGTGGCGTACTGGAAGGTCCGGTGGTGGGGCTGTTGGTGGGATTGATATTTGGCCTCTTCAGCTTCCTGCGGGCCACCAATCCCATCTTTGCGGATCCCCTGGTGGCCATACTCCCCCGCTTATTCATTGGCGTCACCTCCGCCTACGCTTACCGGGGGCTGCGGCGACTGGGGATGGTACCGGGGCTGGCGGTGGCTGCCACGGTGGGGACGCTCACCAATACCGTCCTGGTGCTGGCCATGGCAGTTCTACGCGGATATCTGCCCGCACCGGTGGCATGGGCGGTGGGATTCACCCACGGAGTGCCCGAAATCATCGTGGCGGCGCTGATCACTGTAGCGGTTGGCCTGGGATTGGCACGCATGACTGGGTGGGAGGCGAAAGACGGCGCCTCATGATCTTCCTAGATGACGTGTCCTACCGCTACCCAGGATCAGACCGGCTGGCCCTGAAGGGGATTTCGATATCATTTCCGCCCCGAGAAATGGTTGGGGTGGTGGGACCCAATGGATCTGGTAAATCCACCTTGGCCAGGTTATGTAACGGGCTGTATTTGCCCACTTCGGGCCGCGTGTTGGTGGATGGACACGATACCGTCTCTCGGCAGGGTCGCTGGGAGGCCCGGCGCCGCGTGGGTATGGTCTTTCAGAATCCCGATAATCAGATGGTGGCCACCACCGTCTGGCGTGATGTGGCCTTCGGGCCGGAGAACCTGGGTTGGGATCGGGCAGAAATCCGCAGGCGGGTGGACGAAGCCTTAGAGCTGGTGGGCATCCGGGATCTGGCGTCTGCCCCCATCCATTTGCTCACCCCTGGCCAGCGGCATCTGGTAGCCCTGGCGGGAGTGCTGGCCATGAAGCCCTCCTACTTGATCCTCGACGAAGCCACGGTTTCCCTGGATGCTGACACTCGAGCATCGGTGCTGCGGATGCTGGGAGATATTCACCAGCAACGAGGGTTAGGGGTGATTATCATCACCCACGACATGTCGGAGCTGGCGCTGGCTGACCGGGCAGTGGTACTGGATGCTGGGCGCTTGTGCTTCGATGGCAGTCCCCGGGAACTGTTCCGGAAACCGGATCTGCTGCGGAGCGCCGGACTCGAACCTCCGCCTTTGCACCAGCTGGCAGCTGAGCTACGGCGCCTGGGAGTGGAGGTCCCCGAAGAACCACGTACCATCGAGGAGCTGGTAGCGTGTCTCGCGCGCTAATTGAGGTGAAAGGTTTGTTTCACACTTATCATCCCAACACTCCTTTCGCCCGGGAGGCCCTACGGGGTGTGGACCTCAAGCTGGAGTCCGGCCAGGTGCTGGGCTTGGTAGGGCCCAGTCCCAGCGGGAAGTCAACCCTGCTGCAGTACCTCAACGGCCTTTACGTGCCCCAACCGGACCAGGGGAAAGTGTGGGTACTGGGACAGGACACGGCGGCTCCCGACACCAGCCTGTGGGAAATCCGACGGCGCGTGGCGTTGTTGTTCCAGCAACCAGAGCAGCAGCTGTTCGAACCCACCGTGTTGCGGGATGTGGCCCTGGGACTCCGCAATTTCGGCGTGGCACTGGAGGATGAGCTGGAGAAACGGGTACGGGAAGCGCTGGAGCGCGCCGGGCTGGATCCCGAGCGGGTGCTGAGGAGGTACAGTCGCACTCTCAGCGGCGGCGAGCGCAGGCGGGTGGCG
Organism: Firmicutes bacterium UBA3570; assembly: GCA_002376005.1. GTDB lineage: Bacteria > Bacillota > Sulfobacillia > UBA3561 > UBA3561 > UBA3561. The sequence goes on along the minus strand of DFNJ01000010.1, from coordinate 20,324 downwards.
TTGGCCTGCATACTGGCCCTGGAACCAGAAGTGCTACTGTTGGACGATCCGTTGTCCGGTCTCGATCCCCGAGGGAGGTGGCGCCTCCTGGGCGTCTTGAAATCGCTCGCCGAACGGGGGATCAGCATGGTGATTGCCAGTACCCGTCTGGACTATCTCATTCCACTGGTGGACTCCCTGGCGGTGATGGCGGACGGAAGGATCCTGGCCTTTGGATCGCTGCACGAAGTCCTGAATCGGGAAGATGTCCTTCGCGCGGCCGGATTGCAGCTGCCCGAGATCTGGCGGGTGCAACAAGAGCTCCGCAGCCGGGGGTTGCCGCTGGGAGAGCCTGCTGCGGATCCGGCAGAGGCAGCTCGCCGCATCGCCCGCGCTCTGGGGGTGGCCTAGATGATGATGGAGGTGAGCCGTTACGTCACCATCGGCCGCTACGTACCTGGGGATTCGGTCCTCCATCGTCTGGACCCCCGCACCAAGCTCCTAACGTTCGGCCTGCTGGTGTCGACGCTGCTGGTGGTGAAGGGGTATGTTCCTTACCTGTTGCTTCTGGGGTTCGCTGTGGTGCTGCTGCTCCTCTCCCGGATTCCTGTACGCTACGTACTGGCCGGACTGCGACCCGCGCTGTGGGTACTGGCGATCCTCTGGGTGTTCCAGATCATCTTTTCTGGGAGTTCGTACCCAGACCATCCCACCCTATTCCGCCTGGGCTCCTGGCGCGCCACCTGGGGAGGTGTACACGCAGGGGCGCTGAATGTGCTACGCATATCCGTGCTCTATCTGCTGACGTCCCTTCTGACGCTGACCGCGGGCCTGGTGGAGCTGGCGGATGCAGGAGAGATGTTGCTCTCTCCCCTGGCCAGGCTTGGGGTACCCCTCAACGAGGTGGCCCTGGTGTTCACCATTGCCCTTCGTTTCGTTCCCACTCTGGCCGAGGAGCTGGAAAGGCTGGTGAAAGCCCAGATCTCCCGTGGCGCCCGGCTCGACGAAGGCGGTTTTCTGGGCCGGGCTCGGAGGTTGATCCCGCTGGTAGTACCTCTCTTCTTGAGCATCTTCGACCGCGCTGAGGACCTCATCCTGGCCATGGAGGCGCGATGCTATCGAGGCGGGCGCGGCCGCAGCAAGGCGGTCGCCTTTGCCTTCCAGCCCTTGGACGCCCTGGCGGCGGTAGTGGTCCTGGCGGTGGTAGCGGCGGCCTGGTTGACCGGGCTGATGCTGCCCTTTTAGACCTCAGTGCACCAGCTGTGATGCCGCGAATCCTCGCCCCGGACGGCGGCGAGGTACAGTGACTGCAGCTTCCTGGTTATCGGGCCGGGGACGCCATCCCCCACCTCCAAGTCGTCAACCTGGATCACTGGGGTGATCTCCGCCGCCGTTCCGCAGAGGAACACTTCATCGGCCACGTATAGCTCGGTGCGGTCGACGGGGCGCACGGCGCCGCTGCGCCCCTGCCATTCCTGCCACAGGATGAGCACCGTCTCGCGAGTGATGCTCTCCAGGATATCGTCAGTCACTGGGGGGGTGATCAGCTGGCCAGCACGTACCAGGAACACGCAGGCGCCGGGAGCTTCCGCCAGTTCGCCGCGGCTGTTAAGCAGCAAGGCCTGATCATAGCCGTTCGCCTTGGCCTCCAGCGCCGCCAGGCGACCGTTGTGGTAGTTGGCCGTGCACTTTATCCGTGGTGGCATCACTTCGTCGGATATGCGGCGCCAGGAGCTGATCTGACAGCGGATGCCTTGCTCAAAACCCGGGGGACGTCCCCGCTCCAGGGCAGCGATCGCCAGGCTCACGGGCCCCCGGGCGGTCATCGGGCCATCGCCTGACACCATCAGCAGCGCGCGGATATGTACATCGCATCTGGGATCGAGTTCTCGCAGGGTCTCCAGGACCGCTCGCGATATGTCCTCTGGGGCGTAAGGGTTTTCCATACGCATCATGCGAGCAGACTGTACCAGCCGTCTACTGTGCTCCTCCAGCCGGAAAACCAGCATTCTGCCGCGCTCAGGGTTCCAGTAAGCGCGGATACCCTCGAATACTGCCACCCCGTACTTCACCGTCGGTGACAGCACGTGGATGGTGGCTTGGTCCCACGGCCTCACTTTGCCATCCAGCCAAATTCCCTGGGGTTTCCACTGTGCCAAGGAGACATCCCTCCCGCCTAGTGGTTCGCTGTGGCAGCAGTATCTCCTCCGTGGGGCCCGCAGGTGGAATCGGAGCGCCTGTTGCGGCTCTCTGCCACCGGGGTTATCGAGCCCGCCTGGCCAGATGGCGGGGGAGATCAGGTGGCACAAGAAAATCTTCCAGTTGCGGTGGTCCACCTGGTCCGGGTTGCGAAGCTATGCATGCCGGGGTAAGCTTGAGTGCGGAAGGCCGGTTGTGCCCGGCGCCTGGGGGTGGTGATATGGAGTACGGTTACGCGCTGGCCTTTGCCGCAGGAGTAGTGGCGTTCTTCTCACCTTGCAGTCTAGCGGTGCTGCCAGGGTTACTTTCCGTCATGGCTTCTGAGGCCGTCGCTTCCTGGGAAAGACCGAATGCCGACCGGCGGGGCCTGGTACTGGTGGCCACTGGGTTCGCGTGCGGGTTTGCCCTCACCTACGCCCTTCTGGGGGCGGCAGCGGGTGCCTTTGGCTGGTACCTCCGGCGGGCGGCGATGGTGCTGAAGGTGGGGACGGGGCTGATGATGGCAGCATTTGGGCTTTTCCAGATCGGGGTGTTGGTGCCACGCGCTCTCTTGCGGGAACGACGGGTGATGCCCCGCGTACGACCGGGTCTTCCCGGAGCTGCACTGTTGGGAGTGGCGTTTGCTGCCGGCTGGACCCCGTGCGCCGGGCCTCTGCTGGCGGCGGTGTTGGGATACGCGCTGGCGGGGGGTAGCCCGTTGGTGGGTGCGAGCTTGCTGTCTCTCTTCGGATTGGGACTGCTGGCCCCCCTGCTGGTGGCTGCCTGGATACTGGAGCGCGGAGCGCGCCGCTGGAGCCCCTCCGGTCGGGTGTTGGACGCGGTGAGGAAGCTCTCGGGCGTCGCGATGATCGCAGTAGGGGTGTGGCTGGTGCGCGAGGGACTTTGAGGAGGTGCCAGTAAGGCATGGTGAGGCTGGGTTTGTGGTGGGTGGCGGGATGTTTGTTATTGTCGGCCTGTATACCCGCAGCCCGCGGACCGCAAGGGGGTGAGGCGGCGGTCCCGGTGGTGAAGCTGGAGGGAAGTGGCCAACAAGCCGGTCTGGGCCAGCGGGCCCCGGAGATCGCATGGGAGAAAAAGGGCAAGAAGATTTTCCTTTCTGACTTCCGTGGAAAGCCGGTGGTGTTGGTGTTCACCGCCACCTGGTGTCCTGCCTGCTCAAAGATGACCCCTGAGCTAGTGGCCTTTCGAAAGAGAATCGAGGATGAGGCCATGCTTTATCTGGTGTTCAGCGCGGAGGACCCGAGAGCAGTTGCCAGCTACCTGGAAGAAAAGAAGGCAACGGAACTGGCGGCTCTTGCCGATGTTGACCAGTCGGTGTCCGCTGCCTACGGCATAGCGGCTGTTCCCACGGTGGTGTTCATCGATGCCGACGGGATCCTCGCGGAACAGAAGGTGGGCTGGCAGTCGGCAGAGACACTGCTGCAGGTGCTGGAGAAGATTGGTGGTCCCTGAGGGTGGAGGCTGCGCCCAGGAAAGCGCTGCTGAGTGCGAGCGAGCATTGCTGAGGCCGGTGGCGAGCGTGAGGCGTTGGCCCGATGGAGCGTCCGTTAGGCGTCCATCCGGCGGTTGTTGCGACGTTGACTGCCGGGCGGAGGTTTGGTAGCATGCCTGCTGGCAAGGATGATTCTGGTGGCGGAAGTTTCTGGCCAGGAACTAAATACCCCGCCACCAGCCCGAGAGACTTCGCCTGGGGGGAGTGGTCAAGTGACTGCAGCTGAGTTGGACGTCTCCATGGAAGACAAGATGCTGACATCCAAGGTCAAGGTAGCGTTGAAGGTGGACGACGCCACCAGCCCTTACGTCGAGGGGGTGAAGGTGGGTTCGCGGAACAGGATCGTCCATTTGAGTGGAAAGGTTCCGTCCCAGGAGGTAAAGAAACAGTTCAGCCGCGTGGTGCGCTCGGTGGCTGAAGTAGCGGGGGTAAGGAACAACCTGGAAGTTGGCTGAAACCCAGATCAGGCAATGTCCACCGGAGAGCCCACCACCTGGTGGTGGGCTTTTCCGTGCCCAACGGATCACCAGGGCTGCGAGCCAGTGGGGTAGCTTTCAGGGCAGAACGCAGTATCCTCCTCAGTCGGGACTTGCTGTGGTCACGCTGGCCAGGTGAATAAGTTGCTGAGGATTGACTCTTGCACCGCCGACAGAGCCTAGTCACGGAATCTTCGGTGGCGCTGCGGCGAGCCCCAGCGATTAACCTGAAGTTTCCCTCCCGAGTCGCGTTGGTCTGGTTGGGCCTGCTGTCGGTCCCAAGTTGCGAGGGGTAAGTGGCCCGGCCTGGAGGGAACAAACGATAATTGCTGGAAGTCCTTTGCTTCCCTCAGAGGACATCCTTCCCTTCCTGGACGGGTACAACCCGGGGTAACCTCTTCCTCTACGTGACCCACCACAACTGCACCTGCCTACCAGGCGCCGCGACAAATGCCGCAAGGGCCGACACTACCCGAGCATTCGGTCACAAGCGGCAGTGAGCTTGCAAAGGATGTAGCGGGGATCACCGAAGTCGTCTCTCCGACCAGGGGAGGAGCAGCCGCGCCTCAGGGAGCTTGCCCTGATGGGGCCGTGCGTGGACCTTGCGGCGCCGAGATGGAGACAGCAGGCGATTGGTGAGCGGAACCGGTTCAACCTCACCAAGGAGGCCTACCCGTGCAACAAGGGCATCGCGCCGGGCCCCAGTTGGAGAGCGCGGGGCAAGTGGCCGGATATCATTTCCATGCTCAGGGGGGTTAAACCCGGATTGACGGCAGCTGGTAGCGCTTCCGCCTTGGCTTGGGTGGATGGCGAGCATTCAAGGCTGGACATAGGAAAGGTGCCCAACGCTCCTGGGGCGCACAACCACACAGTCACCCTGAACGCGAGAGAGAGCGGGTTGGACGTCATGCTCGATCCAGGGCACGGCCATCCCGATCCGGGTGCCGTCGCGGTCAACGGCCTTACGGAAGCCGATGTTGTCTGGCACATCGCGCAAACCGCCAACCTGATACTGAAACGCCTGGGCTACCGTGTCAGCCTTACCCGCACCGCGCGAGGGCGCCTGATCCACGATGATTGGCGGGCCGATCTTTCTGCCCGAGCTAGAAAGGCGAACGAAGCGCGCGCCCGCATCTTCGTGAGCTTCCACTGCGACTCCTACGTGGACGTCAAGGCTTCCGGTGCCACCACCTTCCACTACCCCGGTTCCTTCTACGGGAAACTCCTCGCAAAGCGGATTCATCGTGCCGTGGTTGCTACCATGGGTTTTGAGGACCGCAAAGTGCGAGCTGCCCGGTTCGTGGTGTTACAGGAGACGGTGATGCCAGCTGTCTTGCTAGAGACGGGATTCCTCAGCAATTACGCCGATTTTCACCTGCTTGTACAATCAAGCACCCAGGAGAAGATCGGCGTGGCCGTCGCCCTCGCCATTGATGGGTACTTCGCACTTTATCGAGGTGCTTCAGTACCCTGGCTATGTGGTGCTTGATCTTTGAAAGCATGGCCTCGGTTTTCTCGCCGGAGTCCCCCGACGAGCAACGCGGGGTGGGTCTTGGCCCATCGCTTCCGGCCCGTTGTCCGATTGGCCCACCCCGGGGCCTGCTGGACTGGGCGGAGCAGCGGACCAGGGGCGCAGTGCTCAAGGCAAATTATCGGCCCGTCTTGCCCTCAGTGCCATCGGGTCTTCCCTGCGGTTGCTGCTAGGCTGCTCGCGGTGCCGCAAAACATACTCCATCAGCGCGCGAATATCATTTGCATGTGGAACGATGCCATCTCTTAGCCTTGGGGGAGAGGCGTGGTGCCGCACGACGGTGGTTGGAGAGGAGCCAAGGGACAGGTCCCTTCGAGCCGCCACGGATCTCGCGGTACCTACGTTCTTGCCTCCATTGCGGTCGCCTTTACGGTATTCATGGTACTGGAGCCCGAGGCGGCATTTTCCTCTGCGGTCGAGGGTCTGAGGGTGTGGTGGGAGATAGTGTTCCCTGCGCTGCTACCGTTCTTCATCGGGTCAGAGATCTTGATGGGTCTGGGAGTAGTGCACTTCGCGGGGGTGGTTCTAGAGCCGCTGATGCGACCGGTGTTCAATGTCCCAGGTGCCGGATCCTTCGTCATGGCCATGGGTTTGGCGTCGGGTTATCCCATCGGTTCAGTGCTGACCGCGCGACTGAGAAAGCAGCAGCTCTGCAACAAGGCAGAAGCGGAACGGCTGGTCTGTTTCACCAACACCGCAGACCCGCTCTTCATGTCAGGCGCAGTTGCAGTGGGCATGTTCCGGAACCAGGGCGTGGCGCCGGTGATCATGCTTGCCCATTACTTGTCCAGCCTCAGCGTGGGGTTGGTCATGAGGTTCTGGAGGCGTAGGGCTCCCCGTACCCCGGCTCCCACGTCAAGCGGAGCCTGGATATTCAGGCGAGCAGCCTGGGCGCTGGTCGAGGCCCGCCGGCGAGATGGAAGACCCCTTGGCCGTCTCATGGGGGATGCGGTCCGTCAGGCGGTCAACAACCTCCTGTTGATAGGGGGTTTTATCATACTCTTCTCCGTGCTCATTCGGATTACACAGGAGGTAGGGTTGCTGGGGCTGGCGGCGGCAGCAGCGGCGAGGGTGGTTGCCATCCTGGGCCTGAATCCGGATACCGCGCAGGCATTGCTCGAGGGAATGCTGGAAATCACCATCGGGACGGAAGCTGCCGCCAGGTGCCCGGCACCCCTGGCGGATCGGCTGATGGCCGCCTCGGCCATCATCGCCTGGAGTGGTCTCAGCGTGCATGCTCAAGTGGCCGCCATGATCCAGGGCACCGATATCGACATTCGGCCATATGTAGGCGCGCGGGTGCTCCATGCCCTGTTGGCCGCGGCATACACGCCCTTGGTCATGGCCGTGCTGCCCGTCTCAGTATCCGTTGTCTGGTGCCCGTTGCCAACCTGGTGGGACCTGTTGGCAGCGGCGTGGAGTCGGTTTCTGCTCGCTTCTGCCTGGCTCGTAGCGGCATGCGCGCTGGGCGCTTTACTCCGACGTTAGCCCTCGTTGCCTCGGGGAGGCTTGTCGGGGCTTTCCAGCTCCCTCTGACCCTGCCGCACGGTTTCCAAAGTCTCCACCAGGGTCCGCTCCACTTTGATCAGCAGGTCCCGGGCGTAAGCTTTAGCTCCCTGGTGTATTTCGCGGGCGACCTCTCGGGCTTTCTGGAGGATCTGTTCTGCTTGCTGATTGGCGCTCGTCAGAACCCCTACCTCTTCGGCGTCCGGCGTGCTGCCTCCCATCAGCTCCGTTGACCGTGCCTGCTGTCGGGCCTGGGCCAGAAGGTTTTCCCTTTCCCGCAGTACCCATTGGGCCTGTTGCATCGCCTGTGGCAGGGCATCTCGGAGGGCATCGATCAAGTCGTATATCCGATCCTCATCCACCAGGACCCGGGCGGTGAGGGGGATCCGAGGACTGTTTGCTACCGCTTCCTCCAGCTCGCCCAGGAGGCGATCCACGGTCTCCAGGGCCTGCGTCTCGGAGAGTTCACCCCCCGAGTCGGGTTCGGAGCTTTCGCTCGACGACCTCCGGTACCAGATCTTTGATACATCCTCCAAAGGACGCCACCTCCTTGACGATGCTGGAGCTCAGGTATATGTACTGGTGGCTTGTCATCATGAACAGGGTCTCCACTTCCGGTTCCAGCTTCTTGTTCATCAAAGCCATCTGAAATTCGTAATCAAAGTCGGACACGGCGCGCAAGGAGCGCACGATCACCCGGGCTTTCTTGGTGCGGGCGTATTGTATAAGCAGTCCGTCGAAGGACTCCACCCTCACGTTGCCCAGATGCCCCGTGACTTCGCGGAGCATCTCAAGGCGTTCCTCCACCGTGAACAGAGGAGCCTTGGCCGCATTGGTGAAAACGGTGACATACAGTACGTCGAAAATCCTGGCTGCTCTTTCGATGATGTCGAGGTGCCCATAGGTGACTGGGTCGAAGCTCCCCGGGTAGATGGCTGTTGCCACTGCTGCGTCCTCCTTTCCTCCACCTGCTCCTGCCGGACACATGATGGCATTCTGGATCCATCTAGGTTCATCCTGCTTGCAGAGAGTACACGCTCAGACAAGTATCTCCGTATTCGCGCCGGTCGGTGAGGACCAGGACACCATAGCGGTCACTCGGTGGATGCCGCCGGGAGTGCTCGGCGATGCATACTCCCCCACTCGCGAATAACTCTCCGTCACCCAAAAGCTGTAGCGTGGTATCCCCAAGGGGTGAGTTGTAAGGGGGATCGAGGAAGACGATGTCGAACAGCGCTCCTTCCTCCACCAGGCGGACGATGGCCACTTCTGCCCGCAAGAGCATTATACGAACTGCGTGGAGAACGCCCAGTCGTCGAGCATTCTCGCTGATGATGCGGCGGGCGAGCCGCGATGCATCCACGAAAGTGACCGAACTCGCTCCCCGGCTGATGGCTTCGAGTCCCACCACGCCGGACCCCGCGAAGAGGTCGAGGAAACGGGCACCGTTAACTCGCCCGGCCAGGAGGTTGAACATAGCCTCCCTCACCTTCGAGGGGGTGGGCCTGGTGACCAACCCCCGCGGAGCACGAACCTCGTGACCCCGGAGGCGCCCTCCCGTAATCCGCAAGTGCGCTCACCCCGGCCGTATTGTACCCGGTCGCCAGACTGGCGGCAAGGCATGCATACACTACCTGCGGACAGGAAACAATGTTAGCGGGAAGCGGGGAAGTATGGACCCTCCCCCTTAAGGCTCTTCCTCCGGTTTCTCCTCTCCCAGGACGGTCGCAAGACCGTCCAATTTTTTCGTTTGCCCACCCATGCTGGCGATGGGGGTGGGGCAACAACCCACCGGAGGGACTGCTCAGTTGCCTGGGCGAAGTCGGGTGTACCAGGCGAGCGTGGGTCGCTGCTGAGGCTGATGCCTGGGGAGTGGATACCTGTCGGGGCCCAGGTAACATGACCCGTGAAGCACGAACGGGGTCGGTACTGGACGGCAACCGGAAACAGGTGGGGAAACGTAGGAGGGGGTGGCTCGAGGCCCACGGACTGCTGGGAGGCGGGTGGCCGGGAAGGATGAAGGACTCATCGTCTGCACCGACGAATAATCCGGTGCGCCGGCCGGGCAAGGCCTCACCCCTGGGTCGATTCCTCTGGTTTGGTGATGGCGCGCCCGTGCTGGGGATTCCAGGGCACCTGAAATGCCGCATCAGCCCAGCTGATTCGGACTCGATCTTGCAACTGGAGGGATGCCGCACGTGCGAGATGAATTCAGGGCAGCACTGTGCCAGTTCCCCGTTACTGGAGACAAGCAGGAAAATCTCGCCCGGGCGGAAGAGATGGTCGCCCGGGCGGCGGAAGCGGGCGCTCAGTTGGTGGTGCTGCCGGAGATGTTCAACTGCCCGTACGACACCCGCTACTTCCCGCTGTTTGCCGAGCAATGTCCGGAAGGCCCGACTTCGCAGGCACTGGCTCGCTGGGCGCGGCGCAGCGGCATATACCTGGTGGGTGGGTCCATCCCGGAGCGCGAGGGGGAACGGATATACAACACTTCCTTGATCTACGGTCCAGACGGAGAGCTGTTGGGTAAGCACCGCAAGGTGCACCTCTTCGACGTGGACGTGGCGGGAAGGATTCGCTTTTGCGAATCTGAGGTCATCAGTTGTGGCTTCTGTCCCACCGTCGTTGGCACGGCCCTCGCCACTTTAGGGGTAGCTATATGTTATGATCTCCGCTTTCCCGAGCTGGCCCGCACCATGGTACTGCGGGGCGCGGAGGTGTTGGTATATCCGGCGGCATTCAGCGTCCCCACCGGTAGCGCCCACTGGCACGTGCTGCTGCGAGCGCGGGCGGTAGACAACCAGGTGTTCGTGCTGGCCGCCTCGCCTGCCCGTCCGGAAGGGGATGGGTATGTCCCGTACGGGCACTCCCTTGCCGTGGGCCCGTGGGGCAACGTGCTGGCAGAAGCTGGCGTGGGGGAGGAGCTGGTGCTGGCAGAACTAAGGCGTGAAGAACTGGAGCGGGTACGCCGGGAACTTCCCGTGCTGAAGCAGAGGAGACCCGGCCTGTACCGATGCTGTCCCTGATGTCCCCTCGCGCCGCGCGCCGGGGCGTTTCGCCGGCCGGAGGAGCTCGCGAGTGCTCGTCGGCCGATGGCGACCTCCCCTTTAACCCTCGGTTCCTGTCATGGTGCTGTATCCTGTACTTTGTGTTCCCGCGTCGATGACTGACTGTGTCTTCCTTTGCCTTCCTTCGCCCGACCGGGCCGGCCATTGCCACTTAACCCGCGGGCAAGATTCCCTCCCACGGTGCAGGCTCAAGTCGCCGGATCGTTAGCCACACCGACCCCTGCCCGCTTCCACTCCTGGGACGGCTTTGCCAAGTTGAAAACTACCCCCGGGTTCCGAATGCTGGGCGCAAAACCGGTCGTTGATCCGCCCGGGGTGGCCGGCCGTGCCGCCCTTTGGACGGTGATTGCGAATGTTCAGCTAAATTTACGGTGCAGGTGGCCCGATATTACTTGCGGGAAGGGCCACTCGTGGTTTGGCCGCGGATCTGTCCCGTAATTGTAGAGCGGTAAACTGGCGGCCCTGCTGCGGGGGAAGCTCCCCAGCCGGACCTGACGTGTGTGCGCAACGTCAAGGGGCCGGAACTTGTATCGGATGCAAAGACGGGGAGGGATGCAACGTGTAGGTGCTATCGTTCTCCGCCGCCACGCCTCCTTCTGGCAGGTATGCCGTGCAGAAATCTTTCAGGAGGTGTGTGGGAATGGCAGTCAACAACCGCCACGACGCGGGTGCCCTTGGCGCCCAGACAGCATTGGAAAAGGGAATGGCGCCCAATGTTGGGAAGGGACAAGCGATCGTTGGGATTGAAAAGCCCACGGCTCAGCGCGAGGCGGAGTTGCGCAGGAGGCGGAGGCTGGCGCAGAAGCAGGCTCAGGCTGCGGAGCAGCTGGCGTCAACTACGGCCGAGCTGGCCAGCGGCGTACAGCAGGCCAAGGCGGCGGCATCGGCCCTGCAGCGGAACATGGAGGCCATTGGTTCGGCTGCCTTAGAGGCGTCGCGGGCCACGGAAGAGAGCTTGAAGAACACGGAGAAAGTCGAGGCCATGAGCAAGGCGGCAGCCAGGCTGGCCGCGGAATCAGTGGAGCGCATGACCGCGCTGCAGGGCACGGTGCGGAATGCCATAGCGGACATCGGGCGTCTGGTCGACGGCATTGGTGCTGCTGCCGAGACCAACCTCCGGTCGGCGGAGCGAATCGCCGAGCTCGAGAAGCGTTCAGAGGAAATTGGCAATGTGGTGCAGACGGTGGTAGGTATAGCCGACCAGACCAATCTGCTGGCGTTGAACGCGGCCATAGAAGCGGCACGGGCGGGCAAGTACGGGTTGGGCTTTGCGGTGGTCGCCGATGAGGTGAGGAGTCTGGCGGAGACCTCGGCGGACGCCGCCCGTGAGATCAGGGAACTGGTAGCCACCATCCAGGAGGACGTACGGGTGGTGGCTGGTGATGTTCAGAGAATCGGTCAGGCCGCCCGCGAGGAGGTGGACAAGGCTAAGGCGGTCACCAGTGACCTGGCGAGCATCGAGCGGGATGTGGACCGGGTGGTCCAAGGTGGCCGAGCGATCCAGGCACAAGCTGAAGAAGCGGCGCGCGCCGCCGCGGAGATGCGATCCGGCGCGCAGCAAGTGGCCTCAGCTGCCGAGCAGGCCAGCGTGTCCACGCGAGAAGCCGTTGCCTCAACCACCGAGCAGACCAAGGGGCTGGAGGACATAGCCGCCGCTGCAGAGGATTTGGCGCAGATGGCGGAAGAGCTCAGGGGATCCTCTGCCGGAACTCGGGCGGCGGATGCTCTGGCCTCGGCGGCGGAGGAGCTCGCCGCCACCATCCAGGAGATCAACGGTGCCGCCCAGCAAATAAGCGCGGCCATTTCGGAGATTGCCTCAGCTGCCCAGCAACAGTCAGCAGCCACCCAGCAGGCCTTGGCAGGCGCGGAGCAGATACAGCGGAACGCGCAAACCATGGCGGACACCACCGCGGAGTCCGTCCAGGCGGTGGATGAGCTGAGCCAGCTGCTCCAGAAGAACAGGTCCGAGGTGGAGGCTTTAATTGCGGGGATCGAACGGGCGGTAGAAGAGAACCGTAAAGCTTCAGAAAACATAGCCACCCTCCAGGAACGCGCCCGCAAGATCGACAAGATCGTAGACGCCATCGCCAATGTGACCATCCAGACCAACCTGTTGGCTCTCAACGGGGCCATCGAAGCGGCCCGGGCCGGCAAACATGGCAAGGGATTCGCGGTGGTGGCCGGGGATGTGCGGACGCTGGCCAAGCAGTCTGCCGAGGCAGCGGACAGGATCAAGGATATGGTGCGGGCGGTCCAGGATCAAATTGCGGTGGTGGCCAAGGACATCGAGGCTGCGGGGATGGCTGCAGCCAAGCAGATGGAAGAAGCGCGTAGAGTCAGCGAAGCACTGGCTGCTGTTGCGGACCAGATGGAGGACGTGCGTTCGGGGGTGGACGAGATCGCCAAGTCGGCTCAGGAGGCCCTCGATGCGGTGACGACCGCCACGGCAGCTATCCGCCAGATTGCGGAAGCGGCGGAAGAAATGGCCAACAACACCCAGGAGGCCAGCTCTGCCGCCCAACAGAGCGCTGCTGGTATGCAAGAGCTGGCCCGAGCGGTGGAAGAGATAGCACATATGGCCGAGGAAATGACACAGGCTGCCTGACGGAAGAACCGCGGTGCCAGGTACCAGGGGAGGTGAAGGAAGTGGCTGAGGTGCTGGAGGAACGCGGTACGGACGCGTGGGACGACGAAGGCCAGGGCTCGATGGGGGACCTGGCTGAGGAAACCCAGCTGGTCAGCTTCCGTCTGGGCAGCGAGGAGTACGGAGTCAACATCATGCAGGTTCAGGAAATCATCAGGCTCACCGACATCACCAGGGTGCCCAAAGCCCCGGCGTTCGTGGAGGGGATCATCGACCTGCGGGGAAGGGTCCTTCCGATCGTCGACCTCAGAAAGCGTTTTGACATGGAGGAACGCCAGGATACCGACGCAACCCGCATAGTAGTGGTGAACATCGATGGCATGACGGTGGGATTGATTGTCGATTCGGTCTCCGAAGTGCTACGGATTCCCAACCGCAGCATCGAGCCACCGCCGCCCATCATCGCAGGGGTTGAGTCGCGATTCCTGCAGGGCATCGGCCGGATCAATAGCAGGCTACTGATCCTGCTGGACCTGCAAAAGGTATTCTCACAGGACGAAGTCGGCCAGCTTTCCCACGTAGGCCGCGATGATGAGGTCTGAGCTTGAGGAACGGGGGGCGGGCCCCAGCGGCGGGTCCGCTCCCTCGTGGTGCCATCCTGCGATGAGGGGTGGTGGTCGTGGCCCGCTTGTTGGTGCGGACGGCGGACCTGGTGGTGGGCGGCTCTGGAGATATTCTGGTGACGGAGTTCGTGGGGTCCTGCGTGGTCATCATGCTTCATGACTCCGTCGCCGAGGTCGGTGGCATGGCTCACGTACTGCTTGATTGCAGCCGTGGCACGGAGGCCCAATCACAGCCCGGAAAGTTTGCTGATGTTGCCGTTGGTGCGCTAGTAGACGCCATGGAGCGCCGTGGGGCACTGCGCTTTCGCATGACCGCCAGCATCGCGGGAGGAGCCAACATGTTCCCGGCAATAACGTGGCGGGCCTTGGACATCGGCGCGCGCAACGTGCAGGCGGTTTTTGCCCAGCTGTCCGCCCTTTCCATTCCCGTGGTGATGGCAGATGTTGGTGGAAGCCAGCCGAGAAGGGTCGTTTTCGATATATCAAGCGGTATGGTCAGGGTGAATACCGGCAATGCCACTCCGGCGCGGTGAGGTGTGGGGCGTGGGCAAGGTACGGGTACTTGTGGTGGATGATTCGTCTTTCATGGCTCGGGTCATCGCTCGCCTGCTCGAGTCGCATCCCAGTATAGAGGTGGTAGCGATTGCCAGGAATGGCCGGGAGGCAGTGGAGCTGGTGCCTGAGCTCAGGCCAGACGTGATCACGTTAGATCTGGAAATGCCAGTGATGAATGGCCGGGAGGCCCTCCGCTTCATCATGGCACACTTTCCCACTCCCGTGGTGGTGGTGAGCACCCTGACCCAGGCGGAGGCGGAAGAAACCATTGCCTGTTTGGAAGAAGGGGCCGTCGACTGCGTGGGCAAACCCCGCCGCGGGTCTCTCGGTGAGCAGAGGACTGAACTGATCGGCAAGGTGCTGCTCGCAGCCGCGGCGCGGCCGAGGGTCAACCGGAGGTTGGCCACCATGCCACTTCGCTCTCAGGTATACCGCCGGCGCGGAGCAGTGGCTCTCGGAGCTTCCACGGGTGGACCGAAAAACGTGCTTGACGTCATACCGTTGCTGCCGGCCGACTTACCTGCTCCCGTCTTCTACGTGCAGCACATGCCTGCCTCGTTCACGCGTCTGTACGCCCAGAGGCTCGACCAGCTCAGTGCACTCAGGGTCAAAGAGGCGGAAATGGGAGAGGAAGCACTACCCGGGGTGGTTTACATTGCCCCGGGTGACCGCCACCTGTTAGTTGTGGTCAGGAGGGGCAGGACGCGGCCAACTCTTCGTCTGTCGCAGTATCCCTCGGATGCCTTGTTCCGGCCCAGTGTGGACGTGCTGATGAAGTCAGTGGCGGAGGTTTACGGGCGGGACTGTGTCGGAGTTTTGATGACCGGGATGGGGCGGGATGGAGCGCTGGGGATGAAAGCAATACATGATCGCGGCGGCTACACCATCGCTGAAAGCGAGGAGACGTGCGTGGTGTTCGGGATGCCTGCTGTGGCGGTTCAGCTGGGTGTAGTGGACGTGGTAGCCCCGTCTACGGATGTGTCGTACCAGGTCCTCCGGTGGTTTACCCGCGCCGCGGGCACCTAGGCGAACCTGGTTTCAGTGCCGGTGAGCTTGACGTTGCCCGCGGTATTTTCGCCCTCCCGGAGGTGCTTTGGGGCCCCGGGTCAGGTCGGCGACAGCGATGCATTCGTTAGTGATTGGGAGACGATACTGACGGGCCTTTGGGGGGGATGGCGTGAACACGCGGAAGCGGCTGCTGGACGACGAGGAGTACGACTTCCTGAGACGCCTGGTCTACAAGAACACCGGCCTTGCGTTCGATGCAGACAAAAGACAACTGTTCGAGAGCCGGGTCCGCAAACGGCTCGAAGTGATAGGTATGACTGCCGCCGAGTACGTGCGCTTCCTGTTGTCCGCCGAGTCCGATTCGGAACTCAGGCAACTCGTCGACTTGCTCACCGTCAACGAGACCTATTTCTTCCGCGACCTTCCCCAGCTGGACGTGTTTGCGCGCCAAGTGTTGCCGGAGATATATGAACAGAAAGTGGACAGCCCAACGGAGAAGATCCGCATATGGAGTGCGGGCTGCTCCATCGGGTGTGAAGCCTATACCCTGGCCATTATCGTGCTCGAGTACTTCAGAGGGCGCCGCCCGGTGCCCGTCGAGATCGTGGGCACGGACATATCCCTCAGCGCGCTGGAGGTAGCCCGTAAGGGATTGTACACCGACCGAGAAGTACGAGGCATGGCCAAATCCCTCCTGGAGAGGTACATGGTGCGGGGACAGGATTACTGGACGCCACGTGAGGAACTCAAGAGGATCGTGCGATTTCGGTATGGGAACCTGCTGGATGCTGAGGACAACCGGCTCATGCGCGGATTTGATGCCATCTTCTGCCGCAATGTCCTAATCTATTTTGACGAAGACTCCCGCCGGCGCGCGGCGCAGGTGCTCTACGACGCGCTCCGGGAGGGAGGATACGTGTTCCTTGGCCATGCGGAGTCGATGAGCCGCATATCGTCCCTGTTCCGGCTGAAGAGGTTGGGGCGCGACCTCGTGTATGTGAAATAGACAGCCCGGCTGGGGGGTACTGGTAGCTGATGCTCAGGAGGTCACTCCCCTGGGCGCTCCGTCATCGGAAGGGGCGCCGCGCTGTGCACCGGAGTGCCTGCTAGCGTTTGTCCGGAATGTTGAGCCACTGGGCGCATAATGCGGTGGGCAGCAGGCCGGATGCAGCTCTCCGGCGAGCGCTTGAATCCCCAGATGAATTTTGGACCGTGCAGTTGGGGTTCCGGGGGTCCCTGGTGCCCTCGAGCCAGGAGGATGACTCTTGGTATGGCTGCTGCGTCAACCACCGGGCGGGGCGAGCGCCTACGGATCGCGTCACGGGAGTAGAACATTCCGGACCATACACGCCACCGGAGGGCGACCTTGGCTCGAGTACCACGGCTGTAGGTCCAGCGTCTGCCTTGCGCTGTGCCTTCAGTCGCAACATGAGCCTGTGGGTGGCCGATCGCACCATGTTACGCGATGGCCATTGTCTATGGGCTTGGTTTCGGTTGCGTCAGGTGGCTGTCTGGCTACTCCAGGGCCATTGGCGCAGAGACGCCGGGGAAAAAGTTCTCGGTTCCTGCGACATGCGCTGGGCGCTGCTAGACGCACCCTTCAGGCAGCCTGGCGCACCCGATTGCGGCCTGCCTGCTTGGCCGCATAGAGCGCGGCGTCGGCCGCGGCCAGTAGTGTGCTCCAGTCGCTGCCGTTCTGAGGGTATGACGCCACTCCTATGCTCACGGTGACCGGGATGTACAGGTTCGTCGGCTTGTTGTCGCCCCGCAGGCTCACAAGGAGTACCTCGCGCTGGATTGCTGCTCGGATGCGCTCGGCAACGGTGAGGGCAGCCTGACCGTCAGTTTCGGGGAGGATGACCGCAAATTCCTCACCACCGTAACGGCAAACGACGTCCGCTTCGCGAAGCTGTCGCCGGATGATGCTCCCCAGCTGATGCAGTACTTCGTCTCCCACCAGGTGGCCGTGGCGGTCATTGACCAGCTTGAAATGGTCTATATCGATCATGAGGAGGGAAAGCGGATGACAGTAACGCTCTGCACGCTCCACCTCGGATCTCAGGCGGATGTTGAAGTAGCGGTGATTGTACAGGCCCGTTAGCTCGTCGGTGATGGCTTGTACGCGCAGCCGTTCCACCAGCTGTGCCCGGATCAGCAGCACGGTGAGCTCATTGGCGATGAGCTCCAGGAGTCTTACGTCGCGGGGCGAGAAGGCGGCGTACTTGGTGCTCTCGACGTTCAACACCCCCAGCAGCCGTCCTTCAGTGGTGAGCGGGATGGCGACTTCAGAGCGGATGGCTGGGTCGCCGGCCACGTAACGCTCTTCTTTGAGGACGTCATCTACCACCACGGTCTTGCCGGTGGTAGCTGCCAGACCGGTGATGCCTCGATCCAGAGGGATGCGCTTGATCATTCTTTCGTTGCCGTATCCGACTATTGCTCTCACTACCAGCTCCTGGTTCTGCTCATCGTAAAGCAGGACGGAAATGTGAGTGAAATCCAGTTCCCTTCCCAAAAGATGGACTGCTTGATCCAAGAAGCTCTCCACGCTCTGGGTGTTGCTGAGGGTAGCGGTCAGATTGTACAGTGCCTCAAGCTCCGTCTCTCGGATTTTCAGTTTTTGCAAGTGTTGCCCGAGGGTAAACATTAACGTCACCGCCACAGCGTGCAGCATCGTGCATACCGCTGCCACCACCGCGGCTGTCACCAAGGCAATATCAGGACGGCTGACGATGTCCACCAGCATGACGGCTACCGAAAACACTGCCAGGCCAAGGAAGACGTGCTCTTGCTGGAGACGTCCTGCCACCAGCACGACGCCTACAGTGAGGGCGTGCACATACACAAGCTCGTGGTGAGCACGGGCCACTGCTGCTAGCAGTACCACCGATCCCACAAGCAATGGCACAACATAGCGCCCTGCGATGACTTTGCCCGAACTTGAACCCTGACCCACGTGTGATTCTCCCCTGCGTGCGTTTCATCCCGCGGCTTGAGGCGCTGCGAGGTAGACCTTGCATCCTGGTGCAGACTACTCATGCTAATTCGACACTCGATCGGCCATCCCTTTGACGGTAGACCTGGAATCTGTGGTATATCCTCTCCTGTTACATATCTTCGGTATGGAGAATGCTCCTGTTCAGGGAATGTGGAGAAGAATGAGAGAAAGCAGCATGCTCCCTCTGCTCATGCTTAAAGCGGGCACGGGCACGGTGTGGCGCAGGACGTGGGTGGTAGTGGAACGGGTGGCGGACATCGTCGTACTGCGCCCCATTCCTCCGGCAGGATACGGTTTGTAGTCCTTGCGGAAGGCACCACGACTACGGCGAATGCTCATGCCTCGGAGTATCGAAACCGCTGGTACCATTGCACGCAAGGTGGGTAATGGCACAGGCGGACGTCTCCCAAGGGCGGAAGAGGTGTTTATGCGCGATGGTCCAGTGCACGCGCCGGCACCAACGGCTCGTCCCCGCGCCGACGTGCGCCGTGTGGGCATCCGCGTGGGATCGACTGGCCCGCTGCCTGACCATTCCGTTCTTCGGGGGTTTAGGGCAGACCCGACTGGGTGACGGCCATACGGAAGATTTAGAGCACTGCAGGACTGCAAGGCGAATTCTCCGAAGGAGTCCGTGGGCAGCTGCGGACCTCGACCGAAATGGCACCGGGAGTGGGCGAAAGTGCGTAGATGGCTCCACAGGTGGCTGGCAATCGTATTGGCAGCCACTATGTTGCTATGCGCTGCTACGGTACTGCTTAGGCAGTATTTCGTGGTCATGCCCGGCAGTACCTACGACGTTGCTGAGATGGTCGTGGTAAGGGAGTCTGCTAGCAGGGAGCCAGGTCGAATCCTCATGACCACCGTCAGGACCCGACGGGCAGATCTTCTCTGGTGCCTCAGAGCGCTGGTTGACCCTGAGGTGGAGATGGTGCCCGAGAGGGATTTTCTGCCCCAAGGGATGACCTGGGAAGCCTACCAAGAGCGGAATCGACTCATGATGCTGAACAGTCAGGCTACCGCCCTGGTGGTGGCGCTGGAGACCCTGGGTCATCCGGTTCGCCTGGAGCGTCACGGGGTGGTGGTGCTGCAGGTGGTGGACGGTTCTCCGGCGCAAGGCCGGCTCCGGGCGGGTGATGTGATCGTGGGGATCGGCAATGCGCAGGTATTGTCGCGGGAAGAGCTGGGGGAAGCAATCACTTCGTACTCCCCGGGAGACCGAGTCATTGTTACCGTTCTGCGCGATCACGCTCAGGTGGAGGTGGCGATCCCCACGGCAGAACATCCAGACCGACCAGGAGTACCGTTCCTGGGAGTGATGGTGTATGATGCTCCCTACTCTGTTGAAGGAGCACCCGGCGTGCGCGTAAAGCCCACGGACATTGGCGGACCCTCGGCAGCCTTGCCCTTGGCTCTTGAGATCTTCCGCCGCTTCACTCTCTGGCCCGACATGGAGCCAGGCGATGTAGTGGCGGCTACGGGTGTCCTGGCCCCGGACGGGACCATCAGCCGCGTGGGAGGTCTTGAACACAAGGTGAGGGCAGCGGAAAGGGCAGGGGCCGACGTATTCCTGGTACCTGAGGACAACGCGGGGGAAATCCAGGACCCCCAGGGGGGAATGCGGGTGGTGGCGGTGAGTACGTTCCAGGAGGCTTTGCGCGTTCTGGGCTGGCTGCGACAGCGCTGAGGTCGTTTCCCCCGCCTGGCGTACGATCCACCACCTGATCCCGCCTTGGACCTGATTGGCCAGGGAGGAGATGGGTGGGTGCCAGCCGCTTGTATGGAACGGGATCTTGCTATGCCTGTGGATGACGCGGTGCGTGGGGGGTGGTGTTTGCGGCGGCGAATGACTAGTTCAGACCGGGTTCCAGTGGAGCTGACTGCTACCTCCTCCGTTGTGCCCCGGCACCCTTGCAGTGAAGTTACCTGAAGCGAAGGAGGAGCCTACCCATGGACTTGGTGACCGGTGCTGCTGGGCATCTGGGCAACCTGCTGGTGAGGGAACTGCTGGCGCAGGGCAGGCGGGTGCGGGCCCTGGTGCTGCGGGGAGAACCGCTCCGTTCGTTGAGCGGACTCGACGTTGAGCTGGTGGAAGGAAACGTACTGGATGTGGATTCTCTGCAGCAGGCAATGAGAGGCGTGGAAGTAGTGTATCATCTGGCGGGCGTCATTTCCATAACCCGGGGCGACGAGAGCGTATAAACTTTTGGTAGGCAACTGGTGGGGTGGCATAGTAAGGAGACCTCACCGGGGGTTGTCATCACCGAGGACAGCCACCGCGCAAAGCCAGAAATGGAGGTGAGGTCTC
>DFNJ01000012.1 GCA_002376005.1 Firmicutes bacterium UBA3570 | reverse complement strand
CTACCAAAAGTTTATACGCTCCCCGTCTCTCCCCGCGGCGCGCCGCTGACTCACCAACGCCAAAAGAATTCTGCCGTACGGCCTCCGGCAGATCTCCATCCCTGCTGCCCGTTCATCCGCGGGCCCGCTCGACTCCCCCGACTTGCCCCGTTCTTTCACCGCAAACCGGACCGCCCAGGGCTGTTGGAGCCAGGGCTGGCCCTTTGTTCACCGCTGCCTAGTTTTTCACGCTGGGGGCAGTTCTCCCCTCGATCTGCCGGTGGTGCCCCGCACCGTAAGGCTCATTCCCCTGGCTTTTCGCCCCAGGGCGATTCTATCTGGGTACTTCGGCCCCCGCCCGACCACCCTTGTTCGCGATGCCGTCTTTCTACATCCACCCCACAATATCCTTCGTGTGGCGAACGAATGAAGCGGTATTTACTATGTGACGCCCCGCATTTTCTTCAGCTGCCGGATCAAGGCCGGAACCACCTCGAACAGGTCTCCTACTATCCCGTACGTAGCCACCTTGAAGATGGGAGCATCGGGATTCTTGTTAATGGCCACGATCACATCAGACGACTGCATTCCTACCAGATGCTGTATGGCTCCCGATATGCCAACCGCGATGTAAACCTTGGGAGCTACCGTCTTGCCGGTCTGCCCCACCTGGTGAGGGTAGGGGATCCAGCCAGAATCCACCGCCGCTCGCGAGGCCCCCACCGCCGCGCCCAGCAAACGAGCCAGCTCCTCCAGGAGGGCAAAGTTGCGAGGATCACCGAGTCCCCGCCCCCCCGAGACGATGATGTCCGCATCCTCCAGGTTGACCGTCTCCACTTCCTCCAGCACCAGCTCTTCCAGAGTCAGACCACCGTCCAACTCCGCCGGCACGAAATGATGGATGGGCCCCGAGCTGTCCGGCCGGAACCGGGGGGCCTTCATCACCCGCGGTCGCACGGTGGCCATCTGCGGCCGCCGGTATTTGGTGAGGATCTCCGCCATGATGTTGCCGCCGAAGGCAGGCCGAATCTGCCGCAGCAACCGGGTCTCCGGGTCGATCTCCAGGCCCGTGCAGTCGGCGGTGAGGCCGGTTTTCAGCC
This sequence comes from Firmicutes bacterium UBA3570, assembly GCA_002376005.1. Classification (GTDB taxonomy): domain Bacteria; phylum Bacillota; class Sulfobacillia; order UBA3561; family UBA3561; genus UBA3561. The sequence goes on along the minus strand of DFNJ01000012.1, from coordinate 37,173 downwards.
GGGTGGCTATCCTGGGTGCCAACGACCTTCCCATTGCGGTGGCCCCAAACAGCACCACAGCCGGACGTTCGCGCCGAATGAGCTGGCACAGGGCCGCCGCCCGTGCCATCTCATCTCCCTCGAATACCAATTCGTGCTCCACCTGCCACACGGCATCGGCTCCGTAGCCAAATAGCTGCTGGTATATCTCCTCCCGAGGAGCGGTTACCACCACCGCGTGCAATGACTCCCCCAGCTGGTCTGCCAGTCGCCTACCAGCGCCCAGCAGCTCTGGTACCACCGAGGCCAATTTGCCCTGCCGCACTTCCGCGAAGACCCACACGTGGTGGTGTTCGGCCACCGCAGGTTGCTTTTCGCGGTCCTCTTCCGGAAAGCGTATGGCTCCCGACGGACAAACATCGCGGCACCCACCGCACAGGTTGCAGCTTTCGTCGATCTGGGCTAGCCCATCGTGCATCCGAATGGCACCGATAGGACAGGCCTCCACGCACGCCCCGCACCCGGTGCACTCTTCCTTGAGGATGGCCGGACGACCCTTTCCTTCCACATCCCTTTCCCCCCAGCTCAGATTACGCCCAAACCGCGCAGTCTCTCCACCAGCTGTCGCGCCTGCTGTTCCGGATCGCCCTGGAGCAGCTCGCCGCTCTCCCTTGGCTCCGGCGTCCAGATCCTCACCACCTCGGTGGCGGACCCCGTCAGACCCACGCGCTGGGGGTCACAGCCCAGCTCTTCCAGCCCCCAGACGGTGACCGGGGTTCGCTTGGCGCGCATGATTCCCTTCAACGACGGCAGTCGCGGCTCGTTGATGTCTTTGACCACGCTGATCAATGCCGGCAAGGTGGTGCTTATCAGCTCCCAGCCACCTTCCACCATCCGTTCCACCCGCAACATGCCATCGCCGAGCTCGCGGATGCGGCGCACGTAGGTGACGTGCGGTATGCCCAGTTCTTCGGCCAGTCCCGGCCCCACCTGTCCGGTGTCACCGTCTATCGCCTGTTTCCCGCAAATGACCAGGTCGAACTGTCCCAGGCGCCGGATGCCCTGGGCGAGGGTATACGCCGTGGCCAGGGTGTCGGCGCCCGCAAACCGCGAGTCGCTGAGCAGGACCGCCCGGTCGGCACCCATGGCCACCGCTTCCTTGAGGGAGGACTCCACCTGCGGGGGGCCCATGCTGATCACGCTGACCGTACCCCCGTGGGCCTCTTTAAGCCGCAGCCCTTCTTCAATCGCGTACATGTCGAAGGGATTGATGATGCTGGGCACTCCCTCTCGCACCAGGGTATTGGTGCGGCGGTCGATGCTCACCTCGGTGATCTCCGGGACCTGTTTGATACACACCACTACGTGCAACATGCTCCCCTCCCCACTTCAACGGCGGCGGGACTTCAGTTCGCGTACCAGGGCGCTGGCTATGATGTTACGCTGTATCTCGTTGGTGCCTTCGTAGATCTGCAGGATCTTGGCGTCCCGCATGCGCTTTTCCACCGGATAGTCTCGCATGTAACCGTAACCGCCGAAAACCTGCACCGCCTCCAGCGTAACCCGCATGGCCACGTCGGCGGGAAACAGTTTCGCCATGGCTGACTCCTTGCTGAAATCCCTCTGCCCGGCGTCGATGCTGCGCGCCACCTGGTAAACCAGGGCCCTGGACGCCTCTATGAGCGTGGCCATGTCCGCCAGCTTGTGCCCAATGGCCTGGAACGAGCTGATGGGCTTGCCGAACTGCACCCGCTGGCTGGCGTACGCCACCGCTTCGTCCAGCGCCCCCTGCGCCAACCCCACCGCCAGCGCTCCCACTCCCGGCCTGGCCTTGTCCAGAGTACGCATGGCGATGAGAAACCCCATGCCCTCGCGCCCCAGCCGATTGTGGGCCGGGACGCGGCAGTCAGTGAAGGATAACTCGCGGGTGACAGAGCACCGGATGCCCAATTTCTTTTCCTTCTTGCCGAAACTGAAACCGGGCGTGCCCTTTTCCACCACGAAGGCCGACGCGCCCCGTGCCCCTTTGGTCTTGTCCGTGAGAGCGATGACCGTGTACACGTCGGCCTCTCCCCCGTTGGTGATCCACTGCTTGGTGCCGTTCAGCACGTAGTGGTCTCCATCGCGGACGGCAGTGGTACTGATGGCTCCGGCGTCGCTGCCCGCCTCTGGCTCGGTGAGGGCGAACGCAGCCATCCGCTCCCCTGCCGCCAGGGACGGCAGATACCTGCGCTTTTGATCCTCGGTGCCGAACTCCAGGATGGGCAGCGCTCCCAGGAAGCTGGCGGCGTAACTGGTGGCGACACCCGCACACGCCCAGGCCAGCTGTTCCACCACCAGACACAGCTCGAACAGCCCGTACCCCATTCCGCCGTACTCTTCCGGGAACGGCACGGCGAACAGGTCGGCCCGGGCCAGCTCTTTCATCAGCTGGGAAGGAAACTCTTCCCGCTCATCCAGCACCGGTGCCTGCGGTCTGATCTTCTCTTCCGCCAGTCGTCGGGCCAGGTCCCGGATTGCCTCCTGCTCCTCGGAGAGAAAGTACTGCATGGCGTCCCTCCACGCATATAAATATGGGTCCGGCGGTCGCCGGTAACCCCTACCATATTAGCACAGCGCCCACCCCTGGTCAACCGGAGGGGCGCCGCCGGCCACGCCGACGGGCCTTCACCCCCGCGTATTTCCGAGCCAGCTCCTCCAGCTCGTGGTCCCGTGCCACCAGATTGGCCCGCCGCAACAGCCGGTACAGCCTGCCCAACAGCCGCCACAAGTCGCGCATATCCAGCTCCCATTGCTTCAGGGCCTGCCGCATCTCCACCAACATGCCCACATGCACCAGCTCTACTGGTCGCTGGCCCTGGTGCTGGATGCGCTGCATGATGCGGGCAAATTCCTCCACTTCCGCCATCCGCCGCTTCAGCCGCCGCTCCGCGTCCTGTACGATTTCGGCCACGTCCAAAGGCGTCAGCGAGCCCTTGCGTTCGAGGGTCTCCAGCAGCGAGCGCAGCATGGTCTCCACGCTCAGGGCAACGGCTCGGTGGCGCGGCTCCGCAATGGTGCGGTCGTAGATGCGGAGCACTTCCCCGGTCACCACTACCTTTCCGAAGTCCACCCCGTCCAGCTTATTGCCCAACAGTTGTCCCCGGCCGGCGTTCCCCCAGAGGTACCGCCGGGATCTGGCCTCCCTTCGGAGCTCTCGTCCAGCAGTAGTTCACGTCGCGGACTCCCGACGACCCCGCCGTCACAGGGTAACGAGTAGGTGTCCGTCCTGACCAACCTCCTGAATCAGTCCGTACAGTTCATCGAGCAGACCGGCCCCGTACTTCAGTACATAGGGCAGAGCACTCAGCACCCTCTCTTGCAAATGCCCTCCCGGTAGCAGGTGATTGGCCACCCCCTCCAGATCCCGCAGCAGCTGAGCCTGATTGTCCCGATGGTACTCTCTCGCCCGACTCTGCAGCCATGCCAATTCCCTCATGACCCGCTCCAGGTTCTTGTCGGTTAGCTGCTGTAGTTCGGGCCGAACTCTGGGCAGTGCCTCCCGCAAAGGGGCATAGGCCTCGCGTACCGCCTGGCGCGCTCGCCCGAACAGCGCATCCAGCCCGATGCTGTCCGCCTGGGCCAGCAAACGCCCGCGCACCTGCTCCAGGCCGCCCAACAGAATGTCTTCTGGCTTCAGGCCTCGCCGCTGCAACCTGCGTCTCACCCAGGGCTCCACCAGGGTGACCGATACCCGCCGTACCACCGTCGGGACAACTATGCCCAGGGTACGGTACAGCGGTCCCAGCTGGGCATGATAGGCAATCTCTCCGGGCCCGCACACCGCGGTGATGGTGGGAAGGAGGTAATCCTGCAGCAGCGGCCGCAGCAGGACGTCCGGGCTGATGCAGCCCGGGTCGCGTTGAATGGCCTCCGCGAGATCGGAGCTGGTGAAGCGGTACCGCCCGGTGGCATCGCCGAAGAGGTCCCCCCGCCGGAACAGGAGCCGCCGCAGTCCATCACCGACCCAGAATAGGTGAGCGTGCTCGTCATCCCTTTGCACCTGAGGATTCTGGCCCAGGGCACGCACCCTTTCCGCCCCCTGCTGCACCGCTTCTTTCACCGGTACGTGCTCGCGCACCATCCGCACCAGCAAGGGAGCGGCCAGCCGCCGCAGCTCCGGCCACAGGGGGTCGATGACCAGCATTCCCCACCGCCCGAACCAACAGATCAACGTGCGCGCGAACCATTCCCCCCAGCTGCTGGCCTTGGCAGCATCCGCCAACGAGGACGTCATGTGGTCCCCCGATCGCTCCCACTGGGCCAGCAGAGCCAACGCCGATCCCGGGACGGGCAGGGTTCCCACACAATGCGGCTCCGGCGGTGGATCCCCTACCATTAGCCGTTGCAGGCGGTGGCCTTCGTCCACATAGGCGAAGCTCGCTGCCTCCCGGTAGTCGTGGTCCTCTGTGGCCATCCAGAATACCGGAACGCAGGTGACCCCCCAGCGCACCTCCCAGAGATGAGCCCAGGCGATGGTGCTCAGCGCCTTGTACACCGTATACAGCGGCCCGCCCCAGGCACCGGCCTGCTGACCACCCACCACCACCGCGCAAGTCGGATCTTCCAGTTTGCGGCAGCTGGCAATACAAGCAGCTGGGGCGCCCAGGCGGCGGTGACGTTCCCGCAGAACCAGCGCCAGTTCCCTCCGCCGGTGGCCAGGGTACTCCTGCAGACGTTGCCGTGCCGTCTCCTGCCCGGCCTCCTCCTCAGGGTTCGGCGGCAGCAAGGACCGGGCCACCTCGGGCTGCCTTTGCAACAAATCCGTGAGCGGGTTCCCCGCAGGCACGTTGATCACTTGCCAGCGCAATGAGCGATCCCCCTCCGGGACTAGAGCAATTTCACTATATCCAGGCTGGTCCACCGCCGTCAACTCCCGTGTGCCCACGCGAGACGGGGCGAAGCTACCTTCAATGCAGAAGCCCCGCGGCGTTGCCGCGGGACTTCGGTGTCAGTTCATATCAACCACTGTCTCCGTCACCGCTGCCGGGAGGATAGTCAGGTGGGTCTATGGGTCCGTCGTTGGGGCCTGCGCTGCCCCCGCCACTGGTGGTAGCCGCTTCTGTGGCGGATGCATTCGCCAGGACCACTGCGCCCGTGTTGAGCAGCAATGCGAAAACCAGGAACAGAACCAGCAACCACTTGGCCCTCGCCATTGGCTCACCCCTTTCTCTTCTCCGCCCCCAGGGAGCGGTAGAGTTCCACGGAGCGAGCGAAGTAAGTATTGGCCTTTTCTAGGTCCCCTCTCTCCCGGAAGAAGAACCCCAGCTCGGAGTACACATTGGCCAGCTCCTGCTGCATGTTCGCCGTCTTGAACAGCTCCGCGCTCTTTTCCAGATATGACAAGGCCTGGTCCCACTCCTGCTGCGCTCGATGAATCAGGCCAAGCAACATGTATACCCGGCCCCTCTCCGCAGGATCGTCCTGCCGTGACAACAGCTCCAGTGACCTTTCACAGTACTCCCGCGCCTTATCCAGCTGCCCCTGATGCAGGTGGAATCGAGCCATTTCGGTGTACGTGTACGCCTGTCGGGTGGTGTCGTCCGTCCGCTGCCGCAGTTCCAAGCTCCGCTGGTAATGCTCGAGGGCCTTGTCCCATTCTTCCTGATCAGCGTAAATGACCCCGATGTTGTTGTGGAGATCCGCCACCAGATGGGTGCTGTCCCGTGCCTCAAACAGCTCCAGAGCCCGAGAGGAGTATTCCAGGGCTTTGTCCAGCTCGCCCCGCTCGTGATACAGCCGCCCCAGGCCCATGTAAGCCGAAGCCATGGCGTAGAAATCGCTGGCCTTCTCCGCCAGCTCCAGCGCCCTCTGGTAGTATTCGATGGCCTCCTGGGTGCGCCCCGTCTTCCAGTAGGACTTGGCCAGGTTGGCCAGCAGCCTCAGCTGGAGGAGCTGATCGGCAACCTCCGCTCTCTCCACGAGCTCCAACGCGTCCAGATACGTATCCACCGCCTGGTTGTACCGACCCATTTGCTGATACACAGCGCCTGTCTCGAATAGCGTCCGTACGATTTCCTCCTTTTGATTGGCTGCCTTGAACAGCTCCAGGGATCGGCGGAGGAGGTCGAGTACGCGGTCAGTATTCCCCTGGTAGAAGTAGCCAATGGCCAGCCACCGCATGGCTGCCGCCTGACGGAGTCGATCCTCTAATTTTTCGGCGATGGACAGCGCGCTTTCGAAACAACGAACCGCGTCGTCGTACTTCTTCTGCTTCAGGTAGCCACGGCCCAGGGTGTTGAGCACGTCAATCTCCAGTCGAGTCGACGGCGTTTCCTCCAAGAAGTAGCTTAGGGGTTTGTTGAGGCGGGATGCGATTATGCTCAGGGACTCCAGCGACGGCTTCGCCTTGTCCAGCTCTAAGAGGCTTATGAACCCCTTGGTCAGATTCTTGCCGGCCAGCTGCTGCTGCGTCAAGCCGAGTTCTTTCCGCGCCTGCCTGATCTTCTTACCTAGAGTCATCTTGCCCATGCAAAGCCCTCCTCTGGACGCACTTTTGGCATGACCGTTGAGTTATGTACAAGTTCGCGAATTGAGTGCCAAGTTCCTCCTTCAGCTTCCCGCTCCTGTGAAATATTATTAATTCCGGCCGACATCGTCCTGCGTCCGTTAATGCCCAATTGTGCCGCTCCAGCGGCGAAAAGAGGCCACGGACCCAAAAGTTTAATGGGTGCCCGCCTCCCCGTGACGGTGCACCCGGAGACTTCCTGCTGCGCACTCCCGCCGGATCTACACGCTAACCAGGGGACGCGCCCACTGGATTACGGTGGTCTGGCGGTCGAGGCTAGTGAGATCCACGTCGTAGCATGCCTCCACTGGTCGCCCTTCTCGCGCCACCACCCTCACCACCGGCCTGGTCCTAACGCCGGTCTGCCGCACAACAACGCCTTCCTCGCCGCTGGAAAGCCGTACTTCCACTCCCAGCGGGTAAGGGTCCACGTGATTGACGAAACTGCTGACTAACCGGTGATCAAATTCGCGGCCAGCGGTGGTCATGACCCATTCCACCGCCTGGTCGGGAGGCAAACCACCTCGCGCCTCCAGCAGGGACACGTACGCATCAGCAAGCCCCACCACCTGAGCTATGGGATGAAGGTCTGGCGCACGGGTGCCGTGGGGGAAGCCACTGCCGTCTTGCCGTTCGTGATGCTGCAAAACCACCACCTTGGCAAAGGCGCTCAGGGTACCGACCCCGCGAATCAGGGCCAGGCCTCTGAGAGGGTGCTGCCGTTCCTCCTCCGTAGGTGGCTCCAGGGGAGAGGGTATCTCTCCCGCCCCGTCGTCGGTCACCAGACGGCCCACGTCGTGGAGCAGTGCCCCCAGCCCCACCTCGACCAGCTGGTCAGGGCGAACCACATCTCGCGCCAGCCTCACGGCAACAATGGCCACATTCAGGCAGTGAACCGCCAACTGTTGGTCGTGGCTGGTGGCGTGAAGCAGGCAGCGATGCTCTGCGCCACTTCCCACCTCCTCCAGCAGCCGTTTGGCCATCCGGCGAAAAGGCTCCCAGTCAAAGTCGGACCCTGTGCCGGAGCTCTTGGTGCGTATCCAGACCGCCACCTCCCCGTAGCTGCGGAGGGCTTCTCTCAGCAGGTCGGGGGATATGGGATCACTGAGTACCAGATCCCGGAACTCGGGATGGTCCACTAGTACCGTCTTGACACCCCGCCGCCGGAGAAGTTCCAGATGCCCAGCCGTCAGTTCGGTCCCTTCCCTCATTAGCAAGTTGCCCCGACCGTCGTATATGGAGGCGGCCAGGACGCTGCCCACCGGTACCCGCTCTACGGTGTACCTGAGCATCGCGAACCCTCCTGGTTCGCTTCCTTCGCGCGGCGCAGCGCCACGCTGATCCGAATACGCCCTCCCGGTACCCGGAAGGGTATCACCAGCCTGCGCATCCTGGAGGTGGAAATGATGGTCCCACGACCCACGATGAGGGAAGGAGGCGAAATCCGGCATTGGTAGCCAGCTTTCTCCAGCTCGGCACTGGCTGAACCCGCTATCATGTTGCCCAGCTCCGCCAGGGCACTCTCCGCCATCTCGTCGAACAGCACTAGCTTGCATCCCAACATGCTGGCCGCGATATTCCTGGCCGTACTCTCCGTCATGCCCACCAACATCGTCCCTTCGACGCTGCCGGTGACCCCGATCATCACGGTGACATCTTCGGTGGTATAATAAGTATCCTGCAACTGCAACGCCTCTTTCTCCGGTATTTGTCCCAGCTCCTGGCCCAGAATCCTGACCGCGGCCTTAACGAACGGGTTGATAATGGTAGCATCCACCGCAACCGCCCCTCTCTACGTTCACCTCACGATGCATGGCCATGCTTCCTGACCACGTCCAGGAGCCGCTGGGGCTGCAGGGGCTTGACCAGGAAGTCCACTGCCCCCGCCTTAATGGCCTCCAGGACCACCGACTTCTGACCCAGCGCACTGCACATCACCACCCTGGCCGAGGCGTCCTGGCGCTTGATCTCCCTCAGCGCCTGCAGCCCGTCCATGACCGGCATGGTGATATCCATCAGCACCAGCGTCGGGCGCACCTGCTGGTACTTGCGCACCGCCTCCGCGCCATTGGCCGCTTCTTCCACTTCAAAGCCGTTGTCCGCCAGCAGCTTGGCGGTTCTCATCCGGGCAAATGCCGAGTCATCCACGACGAGGATCTTGCCCATCCCCATCCCCCCTCCGCCACGCGATGGCCGCCAGCGCCGGCACATCCAGGATCAAGGCCACCCTACCGTCCGCACCTATGGTGGCCCCCAGGAGGACGCGCGACCGCCGCAAGGAAGCCGGTAGCTGCTTGATGACCACCTCCTGCTCACCGCGGACCTCATCCACCACCACCGCCATCTTTCTATCCTCCACCTGGATGAGAACCGCTGGCCGCCCGCCGACACCTCCTCGTCCGTCGCGTTCACCCCACCCCAGTGCGTCCGCCAAGATGAACACGGGCAGCAGTTCGTCCCGATGTGACAGAATCTGCCCCTTTCCGGTTCCCAGCAGGCAGCGGCTGTCCAGCCGGATCACCTCCGCCACCCCGCTCATGGGCAGAATGCAGCACTGGCCATCCACCAGTACGCTCAGTCCCTTTATGATGCCCATGGTCAGGGGCAGCTTGATGGTAAACCGCGTCCCCCTGCCGGGAGCCGACGTTACTTCCACCGCACCGTTGAGCGCCGACACCTCCCGCTGCACCACGTCCAGTCCCACGCCACGGCCGGACACCGTATCGGCCACTTCGCGGGTACTGAAACCGGGAGCAAATATCATCTGCATGAGCTCGTCCTCGCCCATGGCCTGGGCCTGGGCTTCGGACAGCAGGCCGCGGCTGACTGCCCGATCCCTGACCTTGTTCACGTCGATCCCGCCACCGTCATCTCGCACCTCGATGACCACACGGTCATCCTGCTGGGCAGCGCTCAGGACCACGGTACCTTCTTGAGGCTTACCTGCCCTGATCCTAACCTCCGGAGACTCGATGCCATGATCGACTGCGTTGCGCAGCAGATGCATCAGGGGATCGTCGATGCGCTGCAAGATGGACCGGTCAACCCGGGTGTCCTCCCCCTCAATGATCAATCTAACCCGCTTGCCCCGGCTGGCCGCCAGATCGCGCACCACGCGGGGATACTGCCGGAATACGGTTCGGAGCGGGAGCAAACGCGCCCTCAGCACCTGCTCCTGAAGCTGGTCGGTTACCTTGCTCAGGTGACCCAAGATCCTGGATAACGCCTCGCGCGCGCGGTCAACGCCGTCGTTTTCGGCCAGCAGACGCTGGACATCCGCCAACTGGTTGCGGTCCAGGACCAGCTCCCCCACCAGGTTCAGCAGCTGATCCAGGGACTCCACTGGCAGCCGCACGCTTTGCACCTCGGCACTGGCTGAGCGCCGACGTGCAGCCGCGCGCTCCGCACGGTCCGAGGACGGAGCGGGCTCCGTCCAACGCCCCACCGAAACTTCGGCCACGTCGCCCACCGAGGAAACCGCTTCCTCCAGGGCCTCAGCTTGGCCCGCGCCGCGCCACCTCACCACCAGCTGGTGTGAATCGACTCCTTCCTCCAGTTCGCTCCGGCTTGGCGTGGAGCTGACGATGGTGCCGCGTTCTTCAAGGAGGACCGCGATCTGATACAGCCTCACCCCGGGCATCGGACAATCCTCGGCAATGCGTACGCGGATTTCCCAGTCCGATGCACTCCCCGCCTCCGGCTGCTCCAGGGATGCCGGCTGGCTGGGCGCTCTTGCCGCCTCGAGCTGGGGCTGGGGGGTAGCACTCAGTCGTTCCACCAGCTCCCTCCACCGGCCCTCCGGCTCCGTCTCTCCCTGCTGAAATGCAGCCAGCAACTGGCGGAGCTCGTCCACCGACTCGAGTAGCGTCCCCAGGAGATGGCCGGTGAGGGGAGCCCCGTCCCGCAAGCGATCCAAGGCCGCCTCCATGGCGTGGGTCAAGCCCTCCACTGCTTGCAAGCCCACCATTCCCGCCGACCCTTTGAGGGTGTGGGCGGCCCGGAACAGAGCGTCCACCGCCTCCCTGGGCGGATGGCCGTCTGCTTCCTCCAGCCCGAGTAGCCCCAGCTCCATCTCCTGGATCAGTTCTTGAGCCTCCTCCAGGAACAGGGCCATTTCTTCCTCGCCCATCTCGGCCCACACACCCATATCCCCACCTCCCACGAGCGGGCTGCGCCCCCAGACGGCCGGATATCTTCCCCCGGGCTGTTGAACAGTACGTTGGTACGCGCTGCTGCGTGCTACCGCACGCAAGCACGCACATCCAAGTTAGGGCATGGAGTGGAGGTGCTTCGCGCCCAACACTGGACCTCGCGCCAGGTGCACCTGGCGCACCATCATGGTCAGCGCCAGCTGACGGAATCCCTGCGGTGGGACTCGCAGGTGAACAGTGAGGCCACGCTGGTGGCCATCAAGATTGGCTCTTTCCCCGTCCCCACCTGTATACTAGTCCTGCGTCAAGACTCGGTCTTGCTCTCCCGGTACCGGATCTCGCCCTTACGCAACATCGTGCGGCACCGCTTCCATGTCACCACATGCCAGCCAGTGCAGGCCTTTCCTGCTAATCGCAGCACTAACAGCTGCCAAGTGCACGCACGGATGCAGCCAGGAGCGCCTCCATCTCACGACGCGGCAACCGCCTCCAGCACCTGTCGCAGATCCTGCTCCTGCTCAGCGCTTTGCGGGGTGTCGTCTCCGAACCTGACCAGCTCCTCCAGATTCAGTACCAGTAACAGGTGCTGCCCGACCTTGCCCACCCCCGCGATGAATGCCGTCCAAACTCCTGACACCTCGTCCGGGAGAGGAACTATGCAAGATGCGTCCAGGCGCAGGACTTCGGTGACGCTGTCCACGGTGAGACCCACGCGCACGTGGTCCAATTCCCCAACGATGATCCGCGTATCCCTGGTGGTCACCGGTCTGTCACCCATCTGCAGCCGCTTCCGGAGATTGATGACCGGTATGACCTCACCCCGCAGGTTCATCACTCCATCAACGAAAGCGGGCGCATGGGGCAGTCTGGTGATGGGAGGCAGTTTGATGATCTCCTTGACACACATGATGTCAAGGCCAAATCGTTCTTTCCCCAGTTGGAAGACCACCAGCTGGACTTCATCGCGTCGAAACTTAGGATCTTTTTCCTCCATGCCACCCCAACACCTCCCCCAACGCCGATGACTTTGCTCTCCCTCTCCCACGTGGGCAGGTTCGGATTGGGCCAGGGATTACCGGCTGCCCGAGGTGCAGTCCGTGTACCCCTGGCCGAGGCTCACTTCAATGTGTGGCTACCAGTGCCGGCACTGGGAGATTGGAGAGATACGCCATCTCGCGCTGCACCCGGCTCTGGCATCGCCTGGGCCAGGCTAGCAGCCCTTGCGCCAAATTGCCCCACGACAGGTCATGTTGTCGTCTCAGTAGATCGGGCTCAAATGGCCTGGGAATGAGCCGGCTCATCGGGTAGTGAAGGACATTTAGCCCCGTTTTCGGCAGCTGCGTGGACCTGAGCCCACGTTCAAGCGGGATTACTCCCGAATACGCGGTCTTTCTCCATCCATAGCGAGCCCCCGGTCGTGCCGCCGCATATCCGGTGGCCAGGAGCATCAGGCCGGCTAGAGCTGAAGGGCATAGCTCATCTGCGAGCAGTACCGCTTGGTCAGGCGAGACCAGCCGATATGACCGCCTCTGCCAGGAACAATAAAGCCGGGAATGATCCCTTGAAGCAGCCGGCAGGCACATGGTGCGTGCCAGGGCCGCCAGCTGGAGGTCGATGGAGGGCGGGATTGGCCGTATATATAATGTAAGCGGGCTGTGGGCCCACTTGTTCAGGGCGTGGCTGATGGCGACGGGCGACTGCCCGCTACAAACCCCGCTGCGGTCAGTACGCCGGCTGGTCTCGCGTCCGACCAAGAGCTCCATCTAGATTTCTAACACCGGGTGCCAGCAACCGTTCCCAACACGCCAGCTACGGGTTGCCGCCCCGGCACCACCGGGCGGTTGTGGCCGCGTCATTCATCACCCCGGTGCCGGCTGAGTCTTGCCCATGATCATTGCATGCCAACTAGATAATGCAGTTGAGAGTAACCCGCAGTCAGCCCCAAGACCCCAGAGGACGGTACTGATTGCGTCCGCAACCGACGAACATCGCCGCCCGCGGGTGGTTCTTGGGAATCCGTGACCCACCGCTACCGGCAACCATGGGCGCCACCACCATGATCCCTTCAAGCGGCCGTGGGGTTAGGGATTGGAAACCACGGACTCGCGGGCATCCAGGTACCGCCCGACCAGTACCACCGGCGCGGCAGCGGCGCAAGCACTTGATCCCAACACGGTGACCAATCCCACGATACGTATCCAGATCCCCATCGCGGAGCCTGCTGCCATCATCCAGACCCCCGCCGCCAGGACAGCAGCATACCCGGCTTCCAGCGCCAGACTGAGCAACAACGCCCCGCTGGAGATTCTCTTGCGGGGATCGCGAGCACTGAACACGGGCCGGAGGGCGCCTGCACCCACATTGAGAGAGGTGATTCCCGGCGCCACGACGAGGGCGAAGGCGCCAGCAAGTAGCGCTGCCCGACTGCCTCCGCCCAGGGCCAAACCGAGCCCCAGCGCTAGTACCAGGCCGGGGATGACCAGCAGGGCAGTCACCCCCAACACCTTCCCCAAGAGGATCTCCTGGCCTGATACCGGGGTGGCGCGCAGCAGAAGCCAACTCTCGCCCTCACGCCCAACCGCCCCCAGAGCCAGGTAGGTGGCCAAGCCCGCCAGCATCATGTAAATCGCTGCCAGGCTGGCGTACGATCCCGCGCCACCAGCGGGAAAGCGAATCTCTCCATTCCTGATGGCGGGAACTATCCACGCCATTCCCATTACCACCAGCAGGTACAAGGCTTGAGCCCACTCGCGCATGTCCCGTGCAATGCTGCGTACTTCCTTGGCCGCCAGCGTCAATACCGGTGATCCGCGCCTGGCTGCACTGCGGGGGACACGGCTGGCGCGCGCGGCGGCCTTGCGGCGCCGTTCCCTGCGCCGCACTTCACCGCTACCCGCCCAACCTCCATAAAAGGCCTCCTGTACCAACACGAACGATACCATGAAGAAAACCAGGGAACAGGCAGCTACCAGGCCAAGCCAGGCCAGGCAGTCATTGACCGAACCGTGAGCTGCGGTGCGCGCGGCCTCCGCTAGCCACCACGCCGGCGAATATCCGACATTGGCCAAGGGAAATCGGCCCATCAGCTTGGCCAGCTCGCTGGGGCTCATGCCCGCCGCGTAGCGCGGTCCCAGCTGGCTAAGCACATAGAACGCCGCACCCAGGAGAGAACCCAGAGCAGCTCCCAACTCCTTCACCCGGTAAGGCGGGATGAAGCGCATGGCGAGCAAATTCAAGCAAGTACCCACCGCCCCAGACAAGAACACGGCTATCAAGGCCAGCAGGAAAGCCATGAGGTAATACCACCAGGCACCCCCCACCCCAGCCCCGTACCCCAGGGTGGCGGGCAAAATGAGCAGGACCACCCACAGTGACTCGGCTGCCAGTACCTCGGCAAACTTCACCGCAAAGACCTGCCTGACCGTCAAAGGCGCAGCGAAAAGAAGGGGTAGGTCTGATGACGAGTACATGGTGACGAAAGCGGCCCCAAAAGCGGTGAAGAGGCAGATGGTCAGACCCAGCAGATACACCCCGGACAGCAGCAAACTCTCCATGCCCGCCAGGGTGCTGCCGCCTTCTGGGGGTACCCTCGACATAACAAGCGCTACCCGGGCGAACAAGTGACGGGAACCCAGGAACACCGCCACCGTCCACAGGATACCCAGGAGAGCGACAATGAGGTTGGCCGCGGCCGCCGCACCGGAGCGCCGAGCCACAGAGCGCCAGAACACTCGAAATTTCCACGCCAACAGCCGGCTCACGAGGCAGTCTCCTCTCCTAACAGGCGGATCACTTCCTCATACTCCGTTCCGCCGGTGAGCTCGAGGAATATGTCCTCCAGGGTGGCGGTGTCTTCCTGAGCCTGCGCCCGCAGTTCCTCCATAGTCCCACACGCGATCAGGCAGCCTCGGTCGATGATCCCGACCCGGGTGCACATGCGCTCGGCAATCTCCAGCACGTGGGTGGACATGAATACGGTTACCCCACCGCTGGCCAGAGCCCGCAGGACATCTTTGAGCACGCGCGCACTACGCGGGTCCAGCCCTACGGTGGGTTCGTCCAAGATCAGCACGCGCGGCTCGTGCACCAGGGCCGCCGCCACTGCCAGCTTCTGCTTCATGCCCCGGGAGTAAGACTGGATGAGGTCGTCGCCACGTTCGCTCAGGTCAAACAGCTCGAGCAACTCCCCGATCCGCTGGTCCCTTCTGGTGCCATCCACGCGGTACAGGTCGGCCATGAACGACAAGAATTCACGCCCGGTCAGCTTCTCATATAACACGGGTTGATCGGGCACGTAACCCAAGAAGGCCTTGGCTCGCACCGGCTCCCTGTGGATGTCGTAACCGCCGATCAATACCCGCCCTACCGTAGGGCGCAGAAGCCCCGTCAACAACCGGATGGTGGTGGTCTTCCCCGCCCCGTTGGGACCCAGGAACCCAAACAGCTCCCCTGGTTCCACCTCCAGGTTGAGGTCTTCCACCGCCACTCGCGTCCCGAAGGTCTTGCTCAATCCCTCCGTCCTGATCACGCACCTCGCGCCTCCTCCTGCCTACTCAGGTTCCCGTCTCGACGTATGGGCACCCAAAGACCGCCACCGGCATGCAGACTCGCTCCATGGGAAGTATACCAGATGAGGCAGGTTATCGTCTCTGTCGCAGGGACGCATCAACCTCCGACCATCGCCAGCACCTACGTGGCCTAGCGGGCAGTCGAAACGGTGCCCATCCAGCAGCCACGGAAGCATGACCGAGATCCGCGTGTCGTGCCAATGCCCCTGCACCACCTACGACCATAGGATGGCTGAGACTGGATGGATTGCAGGCCCGCCAAGGCTGTCCCAAGCTGCTGGCGTCTTTCGCCTACTCACGAATTCAATACCTGCCCGGCCGCAGTCGTGCTCGCAGCCACTGGCCGCCAGAGCACGCGGGTTGCCGGGAGACATTCACCCCGAGCTGGGGCAGCAGACGGCGGTGACTATCGCTCATGATAGTCGCCGCCGCAACGCTGGTTTGTTAGCTTGCTGCACAACGCCCGCCGGGGTCACCGCTCCCCGGGTGCCACGTGCGGGTCGCTGTAATGGCAGGAACCCCACCGCTTGACAAAGCTCAGGCGGTGGATGGGGCAAGGTCCGAAACGTTGCAACGCCTGCCGATGTTCCGGTGTACCGTAGCCCTTGTTGCGGTCAAATCCGTACTGGGGGTAACGCCTGTGTAGACGTTCCATAAGCCGGTCGCGCAGCACCTTAGCCACCACCGAGGCGGCTCTGACCGAGTTCGAACGGCGATCTCCCCCCCGAAGCGCGACCACCGGACAGCGAAGCTGTGGAGCCCACGGGCCGTCCACGATTACCACATCCGGGGTAGGCATCAGTCGGGCCACCGCCTCCCGCATGGCCTCCATACAGGCAACGTGGATCCTCACGGTATCGATACGCCGTGCCGGTACGATTCCTACACCTACCGATACCGCGCACCGCATGATTCTCCGATACAACCTGGTCCGCTGGGCCGGAGACAGCGTTTTGGAGTCATCCAGGCCCAACAGCACCACATCTCGAGGCAAAATCACCGCTGCGGCCACCACCGGGCCGGCCAGCGGTCCTCTGCCCGCCTCGTCCACTCCCGCCACCAGAAGCTTGCCCTGCTCCCACCACTTGCGCTCGTGATAGAAGCCTGCTTCCCACCGGGCCCACAGTTGGCGCTGGTGGCGGTATCGGGCAAAAGCGCGCTGGGCCAGTACTGCTGCGCCGCGGCGGGGATCGTCCTTCAGGATCTGAGCCAGCCGGTAACAGTCTTCCGGCCCGCACGCATCGAGTAGGCAGCGCAGGTCCCGCAGTGACATCAGGCGCAGCTGCTCCCCTGGCGGTAGCACGCAGGATCACCGAATGAAGTGCATGTTGGAGGGAGGCCAGTACAGCAAGAAAGCCTTACCAATGATGTAACGCAAGGGCAGGAACCCGAAGACCCGACTGTCCTCGCTGTTGGCGCGATTGTCGCCCAGCACGAATACCGTCCCCGCGGGAACGCGGACCGGTCCGAAGCTGCCAGGGGTGCGTCGGGCCAGATACGGCTCTTCCAAGGGCTGCTGATTCACGAGAACCTGCCCGAGACGGATCTCCAACACATCTCCGGGCAGGCCGATTATCCTCTTTATGTACCGCGCGCCGTTAGTGGGATGCCGGAAGACCACTATGTCGCCCCTCTGTGGTTCGCCGAGACGATAGGAGAGGCGGCTGATCAGCACGCGGTCTCCGTCGTGTAATGTAGGCTCCATGGACTGACCCTGCACCCGGAAGGAATCGATGACCGTCGCGCGCAGGACCAGAGACAGGATCAAAGCGAGGGCTATAGTCTGCAGCCAGTCCCACCACAAGCGCTCGTTCAAGGGCTCGGCCTCCCGATTTCAGGTCATCGCTTCTCCTTGATGCGGGCGGCCTTGCCTCGCAGCTTGCGGAGGTAGTACAACTTGGCGCGCCGGACGTCGCCCCGCCGCATCACTTCGATCCGCTCCAGCCGTGGTGAATGCACGGGGAATACCCGCTCCACGCCCACGCCGTATGATATCCTCCGCACCGTGAAGGTCTCGTTTAATCCGGATCCTCGGCGCGCTATCACCACTCCCTCGAAGACCTGAACTCGTTCGCGACCCCCTTCCACCACCCGGGTGTGTACTCGCACGGTATCGCCAGGTCCAAAATCGGGAACATCCCTGCGCATTTGCGCGCTCTCGACGCGCCGGAGAATGTCCAAGGACACGCACCCCCTCCGCTGACGCCTCGTCGGTAGCCACGATATTATACCACGCATTACCTGCCCCCGCAAACTGAAACCCGCGGCGGCACCGGCTATCGTCCCTCGCCGTGCCGCTTAAGGTACGGGTTCCTCTCGTTCGCAAACCCGCCCTCTCCCCCGCTATCACCCGCCTACAGCTTCTACAGGAGCTTGCATCCATGAGTTCCCGAATACTTCCAGGTCCTCCTGCTGACCACCGCAGGCTACTCGGCGTCACCATCCCGCCCTACTTCAACCAGGTCTCACCATCACCACGCCACGAGGCACTCCACGTGGGAACACGCCTAGCAAAGAGAATCTTTGGCCAGACCCGGCCTGCCCTGGGAACCCGGCGCCTGACCCCCACCCACAAGTCGGAGGCGAAAGGGGCAGCAAGCACCCGGCGGCTCGACAACCCGAGCCGTGGCTGGCAGCCACAGACCAACACCCGGGCCACCAATGATCAGGGGCTCCTGTCAGGGCAACGGCGCCGTCCAAGTGCGGGAATTTCGGCGGTATAAATGACGCATCCCCGACGACTTACCGAGCTCCCGCGCCGTCACCTCGC
The DNA here is from genome assembly GCA_002376005.1 of Firmicutes bacterium UBA3570. Taxonomy (GTDB): domain Bacteria; phylum Bacillota; class Sulfobacillia; order UBA3561; family UBA3561; genus UBA3561. The sequence goes on along the minus strand of DFNJ01000012.1, from coordinate 19,158 downwards.
TTCGGCTCCGGCCGAAGCTCCTCCAGCACCATCCGCATTTCGCGCCGCATCTCCGCATCCCAGTGGGCACCAGCCAGGAGGTCAGGCCGTCGCTGTAAGGTCCGCAGCAGGCTCCGGCGCAGCCGCCAGCGACGAACGCGCTCATGATGGCCGGAGAGCAGCACCTCCGGTACACCATGACCTTCGAAATCCGCCGGTCGCGTGTAACGAGGTGCCTCCAGCAACCCACGCGCGAAGGAATCCTCCCGCGGTGCCCGTGGGTCACCTACCACACCAGGCACCAGGCGGCAGACTGCCTCGATGACCACCAGCGCTGCCACCTCACCCCCAGTCAAAACGTAATCTCCCACCGAGAGTTCCTCGGCATCCAGGACCTCCCGGATCCGCTCGTCGAACCCCTCGTACCGGCCGCACACCAACACCAAATGCGACTCCCGGCTCATTTCTTCCGCCCACTGCTGGTCGAAGCGTCGCCCCTGGGGTGTCAGCAAGATGATGCGGCTATCCTCGTTGTACACCGCGCGTACTGCCCTGCAGACGGGGCCGGGCTTCATGACCATGCCCGGCCCTCCCCCGTAGGGGTAGTCGTCCACCACCAAATGCGGCCCTTCGCCGAATGACCTGAGGTCCACTGGCTCTACCTCAATGATCCCCGCCTCCCGGGCCCGTCCAAGAATGCTGCATGACACCCCAACGCGTACGATTTCGGGGAAGAGGGTGATCACGTGAATTCTCAGCCGACAGGCCCTTTCAGCCACCGCGGGTGGCCTCCTCGAGCCCCTGGGGGAGCTCCACCAGCAGCCGTCTGCCCGCCACATCCAGCCGACGCACCATCTCCCGTACTCCCGGAATCAGGAACGTGCCCTGGTCAGAGCGCACTTCGATGATGGGATGAGCCGGGCCGTCCCAAACCGCCGATACCTGCCCCAGCGTACCACGCCGGATGTCCTCTACCCTGGCACCCACCAGCTGGTGGGGATAGAACCGTCCGGAGGGCAGCGGCATGGTCTCCTCTTCCGGGACGCACAGCAGGCAACCCACGTACCGCGCCGCCTGGGAGCGATTGCCAACCCCTTGCAAGCGAAGCATCAGCAGACGCCCGTGGGGCCGGGCTTCCTGCACGACACAGGGTGTTCGCTTTCCTGCACCGTCTAGCAGCACTGCGGTTTGGGTCCACAGGAAGCGGCACGGGAACTCGGTCAATACCTCCGCCTTCAGCCGCCCGTCCAGTCCGTGAGGACCCAGCACCCGGGCAATCGCCACCAACCCGTCACTGCCGGTCACTCGGCTTTCCCCCTTCGCGTAACGGGTCCCGAAGGGCCACCACCCTGCCGTCCCGGAGCACGATTTCCGCCCCTTGGATGTCATCCCAGCGGTCTCCCATCCGCACCTCCACCAGCCCTTCCACGCTGCCCTGTACGATTTCCTGCCCGTTGGGGAGCTGTGGCAGTTGCTTGAGTTGCTCCAGCAGGCTGGCCTTCTTGCGGATCCGGGCCTCCCGTTGCTGCCGGCACTGCTCCAGCGCCCGCGCGTCTCCACCCTCGCGTTCCAGCCTCTTCAGCTGGCGGCCGATGCCTTCTATCTCCCCGTCCAGCCTCCGCATCGCTTCCTGAATCTCCGCCGCCAGCCGGCGCTTCAGCTGGTCGGTCACCACCGCCTTGACGGTAATCCGACGTTTGATCAGCAAGGCATCCTTCCTCCTGCCTCTACTGGAGCACTTCCACCGCCGCCTTCTTGCCTTCCTTGGCCGCCGCCGCCTTGATCACCGCGCGGATGGCGCGGATGATGCGCCCTTGCTTGCCAATGATCTTGCCCACGTCTTCCGGAGCCACCCTGATTTCCAGGATGACCGACTGCTGCCCTTCCACCTGCTGCACCTGCACCTGATCGGGATGGTCCACCAGTGCCTTAGCCAACAAGAGGAGTAACTCGCGCAAATCAGGGCACCCCCTCGCCATCACTGGGACTTCTTCTGCTTCCTCAGCTCGTCCAACCGTCCCCATATACCCGCCTTGCGCAGCAGGCTTCTGACGGTATCCGAAGGCTGCGCGCCCCGGCTCAGCCAATACAGCACACGCTCCTCGTCTATCTTGACGGCGGGCGGATCCGTCTTGGGATCGTAATAGCCGATCTCCTCGATGAACCGCCCGTCCCGGGGCGATCGCGAATCCGCCACCACCAGACGGAAGAACGGCTGCTTTCGTGCCCCCATCCGTTTGAGCCTGATCTTCACTGCCATGTTCATTCCTCCTCGTCGTTCCCAGAGTCCGCGAGGCTCACACCAGAGGGAAGAACCGCCGCTGCAGTCGCTTCCCACCCTCCTCGAGTTGCCTGAACAGTCGCTTGAATTCCCGGAACTGTCTCAGCACCCGATTGACATCGCTCACCCGGGTGCCGCTGCCAGCCGCTATGCGACGCCGGCGGGAGCCGTCGATAATGTCGGGATCGCGTCTTTCCTCGCGCGTCATGGAGTTGATGATGGCCTCCACTTTGACCAGTTCCCGTTCGTCCACCTGAAGCCCGGCCACCGCCCGCCTGCCCCAACCGGGGAGCATGGATACCAGCTCGTCTAGCGGACCCATCTCCCGCACTCGTTTGAGCTGCTCAAGGAAATCTTCCAAATCAAAGGTGTCCCGGCGCAGTTTCTTCTCCCACTCACGGGCCTTGGTCTCGTCCACCGCCCGCGTGGCACGCTCGATGAGAGTTAGCACGTCCCCCATGCCCAAGATGCGCGAGGCCATCCTGTCCGGATGGAACACCTCCAGGGCATCCACCCGTTCGCCGGTACCCACAAATTTGATCGGGCATCCGGTGACCGCCCGCACCGACAACGCCGCCCCGCCGCGGGCGTCGCCATCCAGCTTGGTCAGGATCAGTCCGGTCAGCCCCAGCTGTTGGTGGAATCCCTGAGCGACCGCCACGGCCTCTTGACCGGTCATGACGTCCAGTACCAGCAACCGCTCGCTGGGCTCCGTCTCATCCGCCAGGCGCGTCAGTTCGCGCATCAGCTCTTCCTCCACCTGGAAGCGCCCCGCCGTATCCACCACCAGCACGTCGCGACCTTGCTCCCGGGCTGTGCTGGCCGCTTTCCGCACCAGGGCCACCGGATCTGCGATGCCGGGCTGGTAGAAGCATGGAACTTGGGCCTGCTCGGCCATCCTCATCAGCTGTTCGGGAGCCGCCGGCCTGTGCAGATCCGCCGCCACCAGCAGCGGCCGACGTCCCTTACTCGCCAACCACCGCCCCAGCTTGGCCGCGGTCGTAGTCTTCCCGGCCCCGTACAGACCCACCACCAGCAGCACCGCAGGATCCCCCTCCAGCTGCAGCTCGCTGGATCGTTGCCCCAGCAGATCCCGGAGCTCCTCGTGAACCAGCTTGACCACCTGTTGTCCGGGGGTGAGGCTCTCCATCACTTCGGCACCCACCGCCCGCTCCCGCAGGCGCGCGCAGAACTCCTTGACCACCCGGTAATGCACGTCGGCTTCCAGCAGGGCCAGCCGCACCTGCCGCACTGCCTGGTCCACGTCCGCAGCCGTCAGCTTGCCCTTCCCCGTCAGCCTGCGCAGGATTTCTTGCAGGCGTCGTGAGATTTGCTCAAACACCCCGCCCCTCACTCCCTCAGGACCTTCTCCAACATGCGGGCTGCCAGATCAAGTTCCCGATCTCCCCGGCGGAATGCCTGGGAAGACCGGACCAGCCTGAGAGCGGTCTCCAGCAGCCGGCGCCGCCGGATATAGTCCGCCACCAGACCGAGGCGAGCCTCATAGTGCCTCAGGGCCCGCTCCGCCCGTTGCAGGCGGTCATGCACCGCCTGTCGGGAAATGCCCTGATATTCGGCGATTTCCCCCAGTGAGAGGTCCTGTTCGTAATATAGGCGGAAACATTCCTGCTGCCGCCCGGTCAGAAGCCCCCCGTAGAATTCGCCCAGCAGGACCATCTCCGCCAGTCTGTCCACCCGCGCCACCCCTGTCAAGGCCTAAACCTTTACAGAGCAATGATAGCAAGAGCACCCTCGCCCGTCAACGAAAAAACCGCCCAGAACTGGGCAGCTCAGGGTTGATGGGTGTCGATGAGAGCTTCGGCGAAGGCGCGAGCGTCGAAATCAATCAGGTCATCGAGCCCCTGACCAATCCCTACCAGCTTGACGGGCAGTCCGGTCTCCCTGGTCACGCTGAGGACCACCCCTCCCTTGGCCGTACCGTCCATCTTGGCCAGACAACAACCGGTAACCCGTACTGCCCGTGAGAATTCCACCGCCTGCCTCACCGCGTTTTGCCCCGTAGTGGCATCGATGACCAGAAGCACCTCCTGGGGACATCCCGCCTGTGCCCTGCCCAGCACCCTCTCAATTTTCCTCAACTCTTCCATCAGGTTGTGCCGGGTATGCAGTCGGCCCGCGGTGTCCACCAGCACGCAATGATAACCCCTGGCGCGCGCCGCCGCCACGGCATCGAAGGCCACCGCCGCCGGATCGCCACCGGGCATTCCGGTCACCATTTCGGTGCCCAGCCGTCTTGCCCATACCCCGAGTTGTTCGGCAGCAGCAGCCCGAAAGGTGTCGGCCGCCGCCAGCAGCACCCGCCGCCCCTGCTTTTGCAGCCGGTGGGCCAACTTGGCCAGCGTGGTGGTCTTCCCGGAACCGTTCACTCCCACCAACATCACCACCGCCAGCTCGTCGCGAGGCAGTCGTAACGTCTGCTGCGCGGGCCCGAGGCAGGCGGCCACCTCCTCCCGCAGTAGCTGCAGCAGCTGCGGCAGGTCGCGCGCGCCCCGGCGCATTGCCTCCGAGCGCACCCGCTCCACCAGCTCGGTGGCCACCGCCACCCCCACATCGGACCGCACCAGGACTTCTTCCAGCTGCTCCCACATCTCCCGACCCACTGCTCGCCCCGGCAGCGAGGCAAACTGCGACCGCAGGAAGTGTCTGGCCCTTTCCATTGCCTCCTTCCACGGGTTACGTGGCAACTTGGCTGCCTCCCGTCAGCTTAATGGAAACCAGCTTGGATACTCCCGACTCTTCCATGGTCACCCCGTACAAGGCATCCGCCGCCTCCATGGTTGGCTTCTGATGGGTAACGATGATGAACTGCACCCGGTCTGCCAGCGACCTCAAGAACTTGATGAACCGTTCGATGTTCGCCTCGTCCAGGGCAGCCTCGATCTCGTCCAGTACACAAAAAGGACTGGGTTTCACGCGCAGCAACGCGAACAGCAGCGCGATGGCAGTCAGCGCCTTCTCTCCCCCGGAAAGCAGCGTGAGGCTCTGCAGTTTCCGTCCTGGCGGCTGGGCTACGATGTCCACCCCGGTTTCCAAGGGGTCTTCCCCTGGGATGAGAACCAGGTCAGCCTGGCCGCCCCCGAACAGCTCCCGGAAGATCTCGCGGAAATGACGCCGCGCCGCCTGATAGGTTTCCCGAAACAGTCGGTCGATCTGCCGATCCGTCTCTCGGATGATCCGTTCCAGATCCCGTCGCGCCCTGGCCAGGTCCTCCGCCTGGGACTCCAAAAAGCGGATCCGCTCCCGCAATCTCCGATGCTCCACGGCAGCTCCGGGATCCACCTCTCCCAGGGCAGCCAGTTCCTGCTCGAGGGCTTCCAGCTGCCGATGTACCTCTTCTACCGGGGCGGGCAGCTGGGTCGCCCTCGCCTCCTCCAGGGTCACTCCCCATCGGTCCCGCAGCCGAACCCCCACCGCATCCAGCTGGAGCCGAAATCTCTGTTCCTCCTTTTCCAAGTGGTGAACCCTTTCCCGCCATGCGTTCGCTTCCCGCCGTGATCTCTCCAGCTGCGTGCTCGCATCGGCCAGCTGCCCATCCAGCGACTTCTGATCGTTCTGGGCCCTGGTGGCCTCGGCCTGCGCCGTCTCCCACTCCCCATGCCATTCGGATATTTGCCGTTGGAGGTCGGTCCATTCCGCTTCCAGGCGCTCTAATGCCTCGAGTACTTTCCGATGTTGCTCGCGCGCTCCCTGCTGCCGGGCCTCCAGCTCCCGTCGCCGTTCCTCCTGGCTCCGCAGGGTCTGGCGCGCCGCCAGCACCTGTTCCCCGAGCCGGGCTTCCATCACGCGAACCTCCGTCAGCGCCTCCCGCGCAGCCTCCAGTTCCGCTTGCGCCTGGCGCACCCGTTCCTCGGCGGCCTCGATGAGAGCCTGGTGCTCCCGCTGGCGCCTCTCCAGCTCCTGGAGGCGTCCAGCCTCTTCTCGCTGGGCCCGCCGACAATCATCCAGGAGACCCTTAATCTCCTCCTCCTCAGCCCTCGCTGCCTCCACCTGACGGCGGACCGCTCGGTACTGCTTCTGCAACTGGGTGCTCCGCCTCACCAATTCCCCCCGAGTGAGCTCGAGCCGTGCCAGTTCCCGACGGGACGAATCCAGGCGTCTTTCGATCTCCTCGCGCGCCCGGCGCACCCGGGAGAGCCTGCTGGCCAGCGTTTCCAGACGCTTGCGAGCCGCCTCCAGCTGCCCCGCAATGCGGGTAATGCGAGCACTCCTGAGGACCCCAGTTTCCTGCCAGCGACGGTAGGCGCCGGGTACCAGCAACGCTGGCGGGCGCGCCAGGTGGCCTTCGGGAGTGACCGCCGGTTGCGTCAACCGCAGCAGGCGCCGGGGTTCCCATTCTTCTCCCATCCGGACGCCCGCCAAGAGAAAACCGGCCGCCTTCCGCGCCCACACGGGAGCGCCCTCACCCGCCAGTTCCGCCGGCAGCTCCGGGGCATCTTCCGGGATCTGGTCGAGGCACAACACTCCATAGCCACCCAGCTGCCGCTGGTTCCCCCAAGCGATCAAGCGCACCGCATCCTGCAGGGATCGTACCACCAGCCATTCCTGTGCCTCCCCCAGGGCAGCGGCCAGGAGGCTGGCCATGTGGGCGCGGGGGTGGAGCGCCTCCCCCAGAACCCCGAGCACCGTCACCCCCTGCAGCTGGTCTCCCAGCGCCCGCAGGATTCGTTCCACCGCCTCCGGGTACCCGCGGTGGCTGCTGCGGGCTGCCTCCAGCACCTCCAGCTCCGCCTCCAGGGCCGCCACCTGCCGGTGGTGGTCTTCCAGCTCCTGGGCCAGTTCCCTGGCCCGGGTTTCAAGCCGCTCCCGGCCCTGCTGCAGTCGGTCCAGGCGCGCGCGCTGCCGTTCCAGAAGGCTCTCTTGCTCAGCCAGCCGCACCTGAAGTTCGCCTCGCGCTTTGTCCAAGTCCTCGAGACGTCTCGCCGCCGTACCCCCCGTCTGCCGTGCCCGAGCGAGATCACGGCGTGCCCTATCCTCCTGCACCTGCAAGACAGCCAACCGGTTACGGCACCCAGCCACCTTGTTATGCAGGTCGAACATCTCGGTCTTGAGCCGGTCGAGACACCGTTCCGCGCACTGCAAGTCGCTGGTGGCTTGCGACAGTCGGGCCCGCGCGGCGATCCGGGCTACCTCCGCCTCCCGTGCCTGTCGCTCATAGTCCTCCAGCCTTCCCCGGCCATCCCTCAGGGCCACTTCGGTCTCGCGGATGTCGTGGAGGGTGCGCCTTAACAGCTCCTCCAGCTCAGCCCGACGATGTTCCAGCTGGTGCCGACGATCCCGGAGGGCCTGCAGCCGTTCCTCCGCCCGCTCCAGGCGCGTGCTTATTTCGTGGAGCCGACCCCGCACCCGCTCGATGTGTTGCCACAGTTCATCGCGACGACGCCGCACAGCAGCCACACGCTCCTCGGCCTCTTCAACCCGTGCCCGGGAGTCGCCCAGTCGCCGTCGTGCCCGGTTCAAACGGCCCCGCAGCGTCTCCAAGGTCCGGTCCAGCTCCCGCACCCGCTCACCGTGCAAAGCCAAGGCTAGCTGATCAGCCCGCTCCCTGAGGCACCGGTAGCGCTCGGCACGGGCCGCCTTCTCGGCCAGCGGCTCCAGCTGCCTCTTCAGCTCCGCCAGCAGGTCTCCCACCCTCACCAGGTTGGCCTCCGTTTCCGTCAGCTTGCGCAAGGCCTCGCGCTTTCGCTGGCGGTACCCGCTTATCCCGGCAGCCTCTTCAATGAGCAGGCGCCGTTCCTGCGGACTGGCGCTGAGTACCTGCTCCACCTGCCCCTGGCCCACAAAGGAGTAGGCATGTTTGCCCACTCCCGTGTCCATGAACAGCTGCTGCACGTCCTTCAGTCGGCAAGGCTGCGAACCTATCAGGAACTCGGACTGGTTGTCCCGGTATATGCGCCGGGTAATGCTCACCTCCGTATAGTCCAGGGGCAGAAACCCGTCAGAGTTATCGAAGACCAGCGTCACCTCGGCCATGGAATGAGGGCGCCGGCTGTCACTGCCGGCGAAGATCACGTCCTCCATGCGGGCACCGCGCAACGTGCGTGCACTTTGTTCGCCCAAACACCAGCGGATGGCGTCGGCGATGTTGGACTTGCCGCTACCGTTAGGCCCCACAATTATGCTGATGCCCGGCCCGAAGATCAGCTCCGCGCGGTCCGCGAAGGACTTGAAACCCACCATCCTTACCTTCTTCAGGTACACTGTCGTTCCGCACCCGTCTCCTCAATAAAAAACCTGTCCATCACGAGGATAAACAGGTTCATCCAATGATCGAAAACCGCCAGCCAACTCACCTGGGCTCGACTATGAACCGAATTGCTGTCCGTTGCTCTCCGTCGATCTCGATCTCGGTGAAGGCCGGAATGCTGACCAGGTCCATGCCGTTGGGCGCAACGTAACCTCTGGTAATGGCGATAGCCTTGACCGCCTGATTCACAGCGCCGGCCCCCACTGCCTGAAGCTCTGCGGACCCCCTCTCCCGCAGGATAGCAGCCAGCGCCCCCGCTACGGACTTGGGCTTGGACTGTGCTGACACCTTCAGAACATTCACGCGCCATACCTCCTTGGCTGCCCGGTCTGCTGTCTTTGCATCCGTTTTTTTTGCTATATTCTCTTCCCCGCGGACGATTCCTTCAGCACCGTTGGAGGAACACTGGTCTCGACGTGAGCTCGCTACTACCGAACACCTGTAGATACACGCTCCAACCCGGTCCGGGTTTACCCGATATGGGTAAAGGTTTGGACACCCGGCCAACTGAATCCAGAACAATGTACAGTTCTGGCCGGATGTCCACTGCCTGCGAAACGAGGTGATGTGATGGTCACCAACGCCCTGGTGCGCATGGCCCAGATCATTCGACAGGATCCGTCGATCACCGTCGAGCAGCTGGCCCGGCACATGGGCTTCGCCGAGCAAAAATCCGTCTATTACTGGCTCAACAAAGAGGGTTTCCGGGGGATCAGGGATTTCCGCAAGGCGGTACTGACCGGCCACTACCCACCCCGGCATGTGGCAGCAGAGGAAGCACAGCCATACCTCCCCGAACAGCGCTACAGGCTGGCGGTGGGCTTCGATGAGGCAGGTCGGCCCCGCTTCCTTCCCGGCAGTCAGCCGCTGCCGGTTGCCGCCCCACCCGCCTTCCTGTTCCGGCAGCCAGATTCCACCTACGCGCCCCTTGTCCGGGAGAACGACCTGCTGGTGGTGGATCCTGATCGTAGTCCGGCAGACGGCAGCTGGGTGATGGTGGTCCAGCAAGGCCGCGTCCACCTGTGGATATGCAAGCGGGTGGGTAAGCTGTGGCTCTACCAACATCCCACCGAGCCCTGCCGTCCGCTGTCAACCCAGCCGGGGGGAAAACTGGTGGGAGTGGTCTCATCCCTGATCCGGCCGCTGGAGCCGCGCTAGGGCGCGCCTGGCAGCTGCCTGTTCGGCATCCTTCTTGGTCTTGCCAGTGCCTCTACCCAGAGGGCGTCCGCCCGCCCGCACCTCGACCACGAACACGGGCTGGTGGTCAGGGCCGGAGACCGAGACCACGTGATAGGAGATGTCTCCTTCCCCGCGGGCCTGCCAGTACTCATGCAGCTTACTCTTGTGGTCGAAGGACCGCGCGCTCAGTTCTAGTAGCCCGAACCGTTCCCCCCATTGCTGAATCAGCTCCGCCACTCCTGCCAGGCCGTGATCCAAGTACACGCTTCCCAACACCGCCTCAAAGAGGTCAGCCAGCAGCGATGGCCGCTCGCGTCCGCCCGATTCCTCTTCTCCCTTCCCCAGCAAGGCCCAGTGGCCCAGACGCAACTGCCGTGCCAGCTCGGCCAGTGTCTCCTCTCTAACCAAGGCCGCCCGGCGCCTGGTCAGCTCGCCTTCAGGCGCCTCCGGCAGGTGGTGGAACAGGTACTCGCTCACCGCCAGCTGCCAGACAGCATCGCCCAGGAACTCCAGCCGCTCATTAGGGGCGATGCCCGCTTCGGGGTGCTCGTTGGTCCATGAGGAATGGGCCAGAGCCTGGCAATACAGGTCCGGGCGCGCCGGTCGCACTCCCAGGGCACGGCACATCTCCAGAGCTCGCTGCCGAGCCAGCTCCCGCAACCGTGGTTCAGGCGTCATGGGCTCTGACCACCAGGCACGCGTTCTGGCCCCCAAATCCGAAGGAGTTGGACATAGCCACCCGAACGGTGGCGGGGCGGGCCCGGTTGGGCACGTAGTCCAGATCGCAGTCAGGATCTGGGTACTCGTAATTGATGGTTGGGGGTATGACGCCCCGCGCGATGGTCAGGACGCAGCAGACCAGTTCCAACGCACCCGCTGCCCCCAGCAGGTGACCGGTCATCGACTTGGTGGAACTGATGGCCAGCCGATAGGCGTGCTCGCCGAACACCGCCTTGATAGCTTCCGTCTCACACCGGTCATTGGGAGGTGTGGAGGTGCCGTGGGCGTTGATGTACTGTACCTCCGACGGGTCCAGGCCAGCGTCGGCCAATGCCCTGCGCATGGCCCGGGCTCCTCCCTCGCCGCGCGGGGCTGGAGCAGTGATGTGGTAGGCATCAGCAGACATCCCGTACCCCACCATTTCCGCCCATATTCGAGCCCCCCGTCGTACGGCGTGTTCCAGCTCCTCCAGCACTATCATGGCCGCGCCCTCTGCCATCACGAATCCGTCTCGCTGAGCATCGAAGGGGCGGGATGCCCGCTCCGGTTCCTCATTACGCTCCGAAAGCGCCTTCATAGCACAAAAACCCCCCAGCGCCATAGGGACCAGCGGGGCTTCCGTGCCCCCACAGATCATGGCTACCGCATCGCCCCGCTGCACCAGGCGGAACGCCTCCCCCACCGCGTTGGCGGAAGCAGCACAAGCAGTGGTGGTGGTGATGCAGGGTCCCCGCGCTCCAGTGAGGATGGCAATATTGCCAGCCGCCATGTTCGCTATCATCATGGGCACGAAGAAGGGGCTGACGCGCTGGGGGCCCTTCTTGCGCATGACTTCGAACTGCTCGCTGAAGGTCTCGATCCCACCAATGCCCGTCCCCACTGCCACCCCCACATCGTCCCGGTTCAGGGTATGGTTCAGTTGCGCATCCTCCAGCGCCTGCCGGGCGGCAGCCACTGCCAGATGACTGAACCGGTCCATCCGCTTGGCGTCCTTACGATCCATGTAATCCATCGGGTCGAACCCCTTCACCTCGGCCGCGATCCGGGTGGGAAAGTCCGTGGCGTCGAACCGGGTGATGGGACCCACCCCTGACTTTCCGCCCACTAGTGCCTGCCAGAAGCTCTCCAGATCGTTGCCCAATGGGGAAATGACCCCCATGCCGGTTATCGCCACCCTACGCGTCACGACGCACCCTCCCCCAGCGTCTCGGGTGCCGGGTCAGCTCACGGCACCCGAGACACCCAGTGATTCCAGGGGAAGAACTTAGAGAGCCTTGGCGATGTATTCCACCGCCTCACCCACAGTGCTGATCTTTTCCGCATCCTCATCCGGTATCTCCAGGTCGAACTCCTCTTCCAGAGCCATGATCAGCTCCACTATATCCAGCGAATCCGCTCCCAGGTCATCGATGAACGATGCCTCGGGCACCACCTCGTCCTCGTCCACGCCCAACTGTTCGACGATAATCTCCTTGAGCCGTTCGTAAATCTCTTGCTTGCTGGGCACTGGGCCACCTCCTCCAGCTAGACTGCTTTGGTGTTCTCGTTACCGCGGTCAGCTTCCCAGCCCACCGTCCACGGCAATTACCTGACCGGTGATGTAACTTGCTCGGTCGGAGGCCAGGAACACCACCAGCCACGCTACCTCCTCCGGGCTGCCCTCCCGACCCAGCGGCACCCGCTCGCGTATCCGCTGCCGGTACTCCTCAGGCAGAGCGGCGGTCATGTCGGTAGCGATGAGACCAGGGGCCACGCAGTTGACGGTGATGTTTCGGGGAGCCAGCTCGCGGGCCAGTGCGCGCGTGAATCCAACCAACCCCGCCTTGCTGGCGGCATAATTGGCCTGGCCCGGGTTGCCGATAAGACCCACAACCGAGGAGATGTTTATGATGCGGCCATACCGCTGACGCATCATACGCCGTACGGCGGACCTGGTACAGTGGAAAGCCCCGGTCAGGTTCACGTCGAGCACCCGCTGCCAGTCTTCCGGTCTCATGCGAACCAAGAGTGCATCCCTGGTGATCCCCGCGTTGTTCACCAGGATGTCCAGCCGGCCAGCATGCGCTGCTGCACGGTTGACCAGCTCCTCCGCTTCACGGGCGCAGCTGACGTCCGCCCTCACCGCCCAGGCGCGGCCTCCGGCGCGGCGGATAGCTGCCACCACCTCTTCCGCCGCCTCTCGTTGGCTCCGGTAGCCGATGGTGACTGCCGCCCCTTCACCGGCCAGACGCTCGGCGATGGCTCGGCCGATACCCCGGGAGCCTCCCGTGACCAGGGCGCCGCGGCCATCTAGCAACATCTTAGCAAACCCCCTTTGGATATTTCAAGCAGCGATTCCAGGGACGGCAAGTCTTCTACCGCCACCGCTCGGGCACCGGGGAGGGTACGCTGGACGAAGCCGCTGAGCACCCTTCCCGGGCCCACCTCCACGAAGGTCTCCACTCCGTCGCGCGCCAACAGCCGCAAGGTCTGCTCCCAGAGCACGGGGCTGTACACCTGAACCCGGAGAGCTTGCCGTATCTCCTGTGGCGTCCGCACGTACCGCGCCCAAGCATTGGCCACCACCGGCACCCGGGCAGGGCGAACCTCCGCTGTATCTAACGCTGCACCCAGCTCCTCCGCCACCCCCCGCATCAAGCTGGTGTGGAAGGCGGCACTGACTCGCAGGGGTATTACCCGCCGGGCTCCCGCCTCCTTGGCCAGCTCCGCAAGGTACCTCAGCGCGCGCAGTTCTCCCGCCACCACCACCTGCCCGGGACAGTTAAAGTTGGCAGCTTCCACCATGCCGCGTCTGGAGGCCCGGGTACACAGATCCCTGACCCTCTCCTCGGTCAGGCCCAGTACCGCGAGCATCCCCGTCTCCCCAGGTCGGCAGGCCTGATGCATCAGTCGCGCTCGGATGCAGACCAAGCGTATCGCTTCGTCGAGCTCCAACGATCCCGCCGCCACCAGCGCTCCGTATTCCCCGACGCTGAGCCCGGCCACCGCCCAAGGGGTCACTCCCCACTCCTCCAGCACCGCCCAGATAGCTGCCTCCACGGCCAGCAGGCAGGGCTGGGTGTACACAGTCAGTGCCAACTCTTCTTCCGGTCCCTCAAAGCACAGGCGGGATAGCGGCAGTCCGGAGCACTCCTCTGCCCGCCGGAATACCGCCCTGGCCCGCGGGTACCGCTGAATGATATCTTGCCCCATCCCGACCCGTTGGGCCCCTTGACCGGCAAACAGGACCGCGAACTTCAACTGCCCTCCCTCGCCTCATCCACTGCGTAGAAGCACACCGCCAGGGTTCCAGGGCCCACGTGAGTGCCGATCACCGCCCCGATGCAACCCTGGTGACACTCGTGTATCCTGAAAGTTCTTCCCATCGCTTCCCGGAGTTCCGCGGCTTGGTCGGGCACCGCGCCGTGGGCTATCGCCAGGCCGATCTCCGACCCCGCAGGAACTCGTTCCGTCGCTGCCTGCACCAGGCGGGGGATCACCTTCTTGCGCCCCCTCACCCGGTCGTAGGGGGCCACCACCCCGTCTTCCAACGTGAGGATGGGCTTGAAGTTCAGCAAAGTGCCCAGCAGATACTGGGCCTTCCCGATCCGGCCGTTGCGCCGTAGGTACTCCAGCGTATCCACAGACAGGAATACGTGGGTGCTGGCCATCTGACGGCGGATCACCCTCAGGATCTCCTCCTTGGCCTTCCCCTCTTTTGCCAGCCGGGCTGCGCGCACCACGGCGATCCCGAAGGCCAAGGACGCCAGCCGCGAATCAACCACCTCCACGTCCGCCTCCGGGACCATCTGCGCGCCCATCACCGCCGACTGGTAGGTACCGCTGAGCTCGGATGACAGGTGAATCGATATGATGGAAGAACCATCAGCACTCAGTCGTCGATACACTTCGGCAAACTCTCCCGGAGATGGCTGCGAGGTGCGGGGATGATGACTGGACGAGGTGAGGTGGGCGAAGAACTGCTCCGGGCTCATCTCAACGTGATCCTTGTATTGCTCGGGGCCAAAGTGGACGGTAAGCGGTACCACGGTGACTCCCAGCTCCTCCAGCCGAGGAAGAGGGACGTCACAGGTGCTATCAGTAACTACCTTCACCGTCATGGGAAACCCTCCCCTCCTGGACTCGATCACTCAGCCGGGCCAACGCATGACCACCGCACCCCACGTCAACCCGGCCCCGAAGGCCACCATCAGCAGGACATCCCCGGGACGCACGCGTCCGGCTTGCAGCGCCTCTTCCAGGGCGACTGGCACGGACGCCGACGACATGTTGCCGTAACGGTCCAGGTTCCAGAACACCTTCTCGCGGGGCATGCGCAACTTCTTCCTCAGTGCCTCGATGATGCGCAGATTGGCCTGGTGTGGTATCAGCAGGTCAACCTGGCCGGCATCCAGTCCCGCATTGCGCAGCGCCATCATCCCCGCGTCCTGCATGAGGGTGACGGCCCGTTTGAACACTTCCCGTCCGTTCATGCGGATGTAATGTAGGCGGCGGGCAACCGTCTCCGTGCTGGCCGGCATTCGCGAACCGCCCGCCGGCATCTTCAACAGGTCGGCGCCGCTGCCGTCTGCGCCCAGGCTCCATCCCAGGACTCCTGCCCGTGTCCCGACTGGCCCCAGCACCGCCGCCCCGGCCCCGTCGCCGAACAGCACGCAGGTGCTGCGGTCGGTCCAGTCGGTGATCCGGGAAAGAGTCTCCGCCCCGATGACCAACACGTAGCGGTAGGTACCCAGGCGGATGAACTGGCTGGCGATGACCAAGCCATAGAGAAAGCCCGAACACGCCGCCTCCAGGTCAAAGGCCGCCGCCTTTCGCGCTCCCAGGCGGTCTTGCAGCAAGCAGGCGGTGGCGGGAAAGGGCATGTCGGGAGTGACGGTAGCCACCACGATCAGATCCAGCTCGGCAGCACACACCCCCGATGTTTCCAGCGCCTTGCGTGCTGCCTCCCAGGCCAGATCGGACGTGGCCTTTCCGGGCCCCAGCACTCTGCGCTCCGAGATCCCGGTGCGCTCCACGATCCATTCGTCGGAGGTGTCCACCAGTCGCTCCAGGTCCCCGTTGGTCAGTATCCGGTCGCCAGTGGCTGAACCCAGACCCAGGATTCCGGCGTTATGCAGCACCGTCACGACAGCTTCCCCCCGGTCAGCTCGGACAGGGCCGCCTTCATCCTGTCCGGCACCGCACCACGCACGCAGCGGATGGCCGTCCGGATGCCGTTGGCGATGGCCCGGGCATCTGACGAACCGTGACACTTAACGACCGGGCGGTTAAGGCCCAGCAAGGGAACACCACCATAGTCCCGGTAATCCATCCGGCTGAGGGCACGCCGCAGACCGCTACGAGCCAGCAGAGCCCCCACCCGCACCGGCAACGGACCTCCACCCAGCTCCCGACGAAGCAGCTCCATGACCGCCATGGCTACCCCTTCTGCCGCCTTGAGCAGGACGTTACCGGCGAAGCCGTCGCATACCACCACATCAGCTAACCCACCGAACACATCCCGAGCCTCCACGCTGCCGACGAAATTCAGCGGTGACTGTTCCAGCAGCCGGTGCGTTTCCCTCACCAGCTGGTTCCCTTTACCGGCCTCAGTCCCCATGTTCAGGAGTCCCACGCGGGGTCTGCTGATTCCGTCCACCGCCTCCGCGTATACTGCTCCCATGAGGGCGAACTGGACGAGGTGCCTCGGGCGGCAATCAGCATTGGCACCCACATCCACCACCAGCGTGAACCCACCCGACGGACGAGGGAAAGGGCCGGGCAGGGCGGGCCGGTCCACCCCCGGCAGCCGGCCCACCAACAGCGCACCCCCCACCAGCAGTGCGCCGGTGCTACCAGCGGAGACGAAGGCATCCACCTCTCCTTCCGCCAGCATCTTCAGCCCCCGCACCAGCGAAGAGTCGGGCTTGGTGCGAACGGCTCGCACCGGGCGTTCGCCGGGGTCGATCACCTCCGGGGCATCCTCCACCCGCACTCCTGGGGGCACCCGGTCCCTCAGTTGTGCAGCAGGACCCACCAGCACCAGCCGGCAGCAATCGGCATCCAGGAGCCGCACCGCCTCCAGAACCGCCTCGGGTGCGCCATCTCCCCCCATGGCGTCCACCGCTATGTGCGGCGGCCACCCTCCCTTGGTCAGCTGTACAGGCGTGCCGCCGTCGGCCACGTCAACCAGCAGTCCCATCAACTCCCCTCCCCACGCGCGGGCCCCGAGAGGTCATCCAGTGCGAACACCACGAACTTTCCCCGGAAAGCCTGTTCCTCGCCGCAGAAACTCTCCACCAGCACCACGTACTTGTTGCCCCGCCGCCTTATCACCTGCGCCCGGCTGCGGACTTCTTCTCCCGCCCTCACCGGACGACGAAACTTGACGTTGGCCAGTCCCGTCAGGGCTACTTCCGCGTCCACCACCGCGATGGCCAGAGAATCGGCCTGCGCGAAGAGGTATTGGCTCTTCACGATGCCGGTACGCTCGAAGGCCATCTCCGGACTGGTGCGCAGCACCGATACCGCATATGAGCCCAGCTCCAATGCCTCCAGCTGGCCGACCATTTCTCCCGCTCCCAGGGAACGGAGAGCGTCAAACTTCCGCTGTGCCACCGCTCTCGTCCTCTCCCGCACCTCGGGAATCCCCAGCGCCATCCGATCCAGCCTTATGGTCTGGACACTGACTCCGAACCGACGGGCCAGCTCCTCATCCGTGAGAAACGGGTCTTCGCGGAGACTGGCCTGCAGCCGCCTCCGCCGCTCGGCACGGCTCACTTTGCGGGTCTGAGTTGGCATCGGAGACTAACACCTGCTCTTATGAGTAGTTATTAATCACTGCTGCTAGGGGAAGTATACCAAATGGTGGGACGAGTTGGCAAGGGGTATTGGGCCAGAAAAATGCAAAACGGGCGCCGGGCCAGGCGCCCGAACCGCTGTTACTCATTTCCTCGCTTCTTTAGGCTCTAACACCTTACGGCCGGCATAATAACCGCAGCTCGGGCAAACGCGATGGGGCATCTTCAGCTCGTGACAGCGGGGACACTCCACGAGGCCAGGAGGTACCAGTTTCCAGTTAGCACGTCGCTTATCCCGCCTGGACTTGGAGGTTCTTTTCTTGGGAACTGCCATTCATCACACCACCTCAGTTACGGGATCTACCGCAGCGCTGGACCCACTC
The DNA here is from genome assembly GCA_002376005.1 of Firmicutes bacterium UBA3570. Lineage (GTDB taxonomy): Bacteria > Bacillota > Sulfobacillia > UBA3561 > UBA3561 > UBA3561. Next base: position 1,572 of record DFNJ01000012.1, on the reverse strand, counting down.
CCGCAACGGCGCCAATCTTGGATCAGGCAGGAGATGATCACAACCGCAGTCGCCATCGTTGAGGTTGGCGCCACAGACCGGACAGAGCCCCCTGCAAGATGGGTTGCAGACCGCCTTCATGGGTATGCTGAGGATGAGATTCTGTCGCACCGCTTCTCCGAAGTCGATGTGATCCTCCACGAAGGGGAAGAACTCCACGCCTTCCTGGGTCAGCTGCGGCGCAGCAGCAAACTCCTCCACGGAGTCGATTTCCCTGTATTCCTCCGCGAACTCCAGCACCAGGGGAGCGGTGAACTCCCGCAGGCAGCGGCTGCACCGCTGCGTGACCTTTACCTCCAGGTGAAAATGGGATGCCATGCTCTTTCCGGTGTTGACCACCAGCACATGTACTCGAGCTGGTTCGGGAAAAACTATCTTCTCCCCGCCCAGAAACAGCGGTTCGAAGGCTTCCGTGAAGTCGAACTCCGCCCGCGCGCCTTTCTTTCCCTTTATCGCGTGGATGTCGCCAATCAAGCTCATGTACATCACCGGGGCAATTATATGAAAGGCAGCTGGCAGTGTCAAGGCAAGGTGGGCTGGCGCCTGTGTCAACAAGTTCCGGGGGTATTTCCCCGCCCCGTGCGTCACTGGAGAAGTATGGCTTGCGGAGCTGTGGGAACCACACCCCTCCCCCTTACTTCTACACACGAACGGTGCCAGCAGCAGCGGCTCGGCACAGTCGGTTCGGGGTGCGTCAAACAGGAGGAGGAAATCCGCTAGCCCACCTCACGCTGGGGGCGAAAATTTGCAAATACCGACCCCCGCCGCGGCCCTCCGGTCGCCTCGCCCCACCACTTGAGCGCATCAGCCAGGGTCTGGCGCAATGGACGCGACGTGTAGCCCACTTCGCTACGCGCCTTGGCACTGGTGAAGCGGCAATCTTGGGTGAGGGTTTGCAGGGCGTACCGCGTGAGCTGCACCCTGATGCCCAATCGCCGGGCCAAGTTCTCCCACACCGTTGCAGCTGCGAAGGCCAGCGCCCGCGGCAGCACAATGCAGTGCACCTTGCTCCCGTATACCTCGCCCACCAGCTGTGCCAGTTCCTGAAGAGTTGCCCGGGTTCCGGAAAGGATGTACTTTTCCCTCCTCCTGCCCCGCTCCGCCAGGAGAACCAGCCCCCGGGCCACATCCCGCCCGTCGACGAAATCGAACGCTCCATCGACGATCAAATGCACTCGCCTGGACGCCAGTCCCCGGATCACCCTCCCCATGAGGGAACCCAAATAGTCATGCGGCCCGATGATTCCAGTAGGATGGGCAACCACAGCATCCAGCCCCTTCCTCACTACCCCCAGAACCGCCAGCGTCCCCTCCGCTTTGGTCCTGTCATATGAACCGCGAGGAGCATCAGTAGCCAAGGGGGTGCTCTCGTCTACCACACTCCCTGGTCGACACCGGAAAGCGTGAATGGAACTGACGTGCACCATCCGTCGAATGCCACTGCGAAGGGCAACTCTGGCTACGTTGCGGGCACCTTCCACGTTCACCTCCCACATCCTGCGCTCGTCGCCCGTCCGTATCAACATTCGGTAG
>DFNJ01000025.1 GCA_002376005.1 Firmicutes bacterium UBA3570 | reverse complement strand
ACCACGCTTTGAGACGTGACCCACCGGTTCGGCTCTGCTGGTGGGGGTGGCCAGCTCTTTGCGCCGTCTGGGGTGGCTGATCCCTCAGCTGCTGACCGCTGTGTACGCCGAGCGATTCCCGCGCCGCAAGCCACTGGTGGTGGCCAGCATGCTGGTTCAAAGGGTCGCCTGGCTGCTCATGGGAATGCTGGCGGTGGTGGTGGAGGCCCCGGTTGCCGTATGGCTTTTCCTTCCGCTGTATGCTATCGGCTGCCTTGCGGAGGGAGTATCCAGTGCTCCGTGGTCCGACATGCTGGGTCGGTCGGTGCCGGCGGAGCGGCGGGGGCGCTTGCTGGGCCTCATGACCGCCGCGGGTGGGATGCTGGCTTTCGGCGCCGGGTTGGTGGTCAGGAAGGTCCTCTTGGTGAGTAGCGGTTCTCCCGCGGGGTTCGGCTTGCTCTTCCTGGTGGGCACGGCGCTGTCGCTTCCCTCGGTGTGGGCGGTTTGGCTGATACGGGAACCCCTGGCGCCCAACTGCCGACCGGAAGAGCCCCTGGGCACGACGCTCCTTCGGGTGCCGGAGCTGTTGCGTCGCCCGGAGGTGAGGAATATCCTGTGGGTAAGGGCGCTGGCATCCACCATCCATCTCAGCTTGCCGTTTTACGCCGTGTATGCTACCCGGGGCCTGGGCTTTGGGCCTCAGGAGGCCGGGCTGTTCGTATCCGTGCAGATGGCAGGGTCGACATTGGGCAGCTTGTTTTGGGGATGGCTCGCGGGGCGACGTGAATCCCGCGTGCTGGTGACCGCCGTGTGTGCCACCGCTGCTGCTTTGCCGTTCACCGCCGTCCTGTTCGGCCGGCTCTGGACATGGACCGCGGTTGATGCCTTCAGGTGGGGTTATCTTGCTGTGTTTTTCCTGCTGGGGATGGTCATGGCCGGTATGTGGATGGGGTTCTTGCACTATGTGCTCGACATCGCCCCTGCTGACCGCCAGCCCACCTACGTGGGACTCCTCAACACTCTGGTGGCGCCCCTGACCCTACTTTCCGTCGTGGGAGGATGGTTCTTGCGGTACGGTTACGCGCTGCTGTTCCTGGTGAACGCCGTCTTTCTCCTCTGGGCAGTGGCGCGCTGCCGGCATCTGACGGCTGGGCGCCGTCCCCGGCCGGTGGCTGAACCAGCTGGCGATACTGCTCAGGACGGCTGAGAGCGACAGCTGGGGCCAATGGATGATTCTGCACCTCTCTTCCCGCCGGGTGAGCACCATCCTCCCTCACATCGGGGATACTTACACCCAGGGAGGCGATTCCTGCATGGATCTGGGGCTGGGCTTGATTGGCTTTGGGGAGTTCGGGAGATTGGTGGCCCACGCCAGCCGTTCGGTGTCCGGACTGCGCCTGGTGGCGGTGGCCGATGCTGATCCTGATCGGCAGGAGGCGGCGCGGGCAGCCGGCATCGACCGAGTGTACGAGCGGTACATGGAGCTGCTGTCGCAGGATGATGTGGCGGTGGTGGCCGTAGCCACTCCTCCCTGGACTCACCACCGCATCGGCGGTGCGGTACTGAGGTCCGGACGTCATCTGTTCCTGGAGAAGCCTGGGGGCCTGGATCCCCGCGAGATCTGGAACCTGGCGGAAATGGCCGATCGGCTCGGGTTGCAAGCCTCCGTCGATCTGGTGATGCGGCACAACCCGCTGGTTCTCTTGAGCAAGCTGCTGGTGGATGGCGGTTGCTGCGGTCAGCCGGAGAGGATTTGGGTGAACAATTTCGCCCACTGCGAGCGTCTGGGTCCCGATCATTGGTTCTGGGACCCCGCCAAGAGCGGTGGCGTGCTGGTGGAGCACGGCATCCACTTCTTCGACTGGAGCATCTGGCTCGCCGGGTACCCCCGTTACGTTTGGGCCCTTGCCCGCACCGAAGGACGGGAGGATCGGGTCGTGGCTTTCTGCTGGACGCCGGAAGGCGCCTGGGCCACCTTTTACCACAGCTTCCGCCGGCCGGAACGCATGGAGTCCTGTCACTGGGGGCTGGCGCTAAGCAGGGGGTATGTGTTCCTGGAAGGCTGGATGCCGGTGATGATGCGGGGCTGGTTCTGGCCCTACGCCGAACGGGTGGGCGAGTTTGAAGAGTTGATGCATCGTGACTTCGGAGGTTTACTGCACGTGGAGGTGATGCGCCTGTCGGGAGACCATTTCCAGGTGACCTGGCGTGCCCGTCAGGACCGATGGACCGTGTATTTGCGCTGTATCGAGGCGGGTCTGAGGGACCTGGTCAAGGCAGTAACCGATCCCGGGCACAAGCTGCAGGTCACTCTGGAGGACGCTGCTCGCGCTCTCCAAGTGGCTGCCGCGGCCAGGGAAGTGGCGCGCTCCGGCCATTTGCTCGGTTGGAGGCTGGCCCTGCCAAAGACGGAGGGTGTGCCCTGCAGATGAAAGTAGCCATGATCACCAGCTGGTGGCCCCGGTGGTGCGGGATTGCTACCTACAGTCTGGGGCTCTGTGAGGCGTTGCGGGATGCTGGGGCGAGCGTCACCGTGGTCTGTCATGTGGATGGCCGCAGCAGCTACGGATTCGAGGCGAGGCCAGTCATTGCCCAGCATGATGCGCGCTGGCCGGAGCTGCTGGATCGGGTGGTTCGCGATCTGAAACCCGAGGTCGTACACGTGCAGCACGAGTTCGGGCTGTACGGGACGGTGAGTCCCGAAGGGGAGTACGACTTTACCCCTGCCCATGCCCTGGGCTTGCTTCCTCCCATTTTCCGCTGGGTGGTGGGAGGGCTGGCGGTAGTCGTCACCTACCACTCGGTGTTTTCCAGGTTGACTTGGGAAGAGGCCGCATACTACCGCCTGTTCATGGATTTGGCAACGGCCAACATCGTGCACGAGCCCTACCAAAAGGAGGCACTGCCCGCTAACCTGAAGCGACAGCTGGACAATGTCTTCGCATGCCGCCACGGTGCGGGTACCTGGAAGCCGAGTCGGGAGGAAGTTGAAGAGGTGCGGCACAGGCTGGGTGTCTGGGGGCGACCAGTGGCAGGACTGATGGGGTGGTGGGAGCCCAACAAGGATTTCGAACGGGTGATCAGACTGTGGCCGGCGGTCCTGGAGCGCGTGCCCTCGGCTGTCCTGGTGGTGGCGGGCGATGCGCGCCCGCACAGCCCCACCGGGCCGGGCTGTAAGGAGGCGCTCCTGCGGGCCATTGCCCAGAGCCCTGCTCGCGACTCCATCAAGGTGGTGATGGGGCGGTTTGAGCGGCTGGAGTACCTGCGGATCATGAGCTGTTTTGATTTCCTCATCCTCCCTTATAGCCACGCCAGCCAGTCCGGCAATCAGGCGCATGCATACCAGGTGGGTATTCCTTGCGTGGTCACCCCGGTGGAGGGCTTGGCGGCTTCGGTGGAGGCCAGCCGAGCGGGCTTGATAGCTTCCTCCGATGACGAGATGGTCGAAGCCATCGCGCGGTTGCTGCGGGACGAGGAGCTGAGGAAGTGCCTTGGAGATCGGGCCCGCCGGTTCGTGGAACAAGAAATAGCCTGGCCTCTCGTAGCCGACCGACACCTCCAGATCTACCAGTGGGCTCGGCGGCGGGCGGCCAGCGCCAGATCTGGATACGTCCAGCACCGCGTGCACGTCTGATCGCAAGCCCTGCCTGCCAACCGCCCGGGCAGGTGTTCGGGGGGAAGGCGTCGAAGCCAACCACGTGCTTGGGGAGGCCGATATCTCAAGCAGCTGGGAAGGAGGCAGAGAACACATGGGCGTGGAGTTTCTGGCTGATGAACTGGAGGCCATAAAGGCGCAGGGCCTTTACACCCACATCCGCACCATATCCTCTCCCCAGGAGGCGTGGTTCGAAGTTGACGGCCGGAAGGTGCTGAATCTCTGTTCCAACAACTACCTGGGCTTCGCCAACCACCAGCGCCTCAAGGAGGCGGCCAAGCGGGCAATTGACCGCCTGGGGGTGGGGCCGGGGGCAGTGCGCACCATAGCCGGGACTCAGGATTTGCACCTGGAGCTGGAGCGCAAGCTGGCGGCGTTCAAGGGTACGGAGGCGGCTGTGCTTTTCCAGGCCGGCTTCACAGCGAACCTGGCCACCATTCCCGCCATCACCGGAGCGGGGGACGTGATATTTTCCGATGAGCTCAACCACGCCAGCATCATAGATGGCTGTCGACTCAGCAAGGCGCGGGTGGTGCGATATGCCCACAACGATCCTGGGGATCTCAAGAAGAAGCTGGAGGGAGTCACCGATGCGCGACGCAAGCTGATCGTGACCGACGGCGTGTTCAGCATGGACGGCGATATCGCGCCGTTGCCGGAGATCGTAGCCCTGGCTCGAGAGCATGACGCCATGGTGATGGTGGACGATGCCCATGGCGAGGGTGTCCTGGGGGACCATGGTCGGGGCATCGTGGATCATTACGGGCTGGTGGGTGAGGTTGACATCGAGGTGGGTACGCTGTCCAAGGCCTTCGGGGTCATGGGTGGTTATGTGGCGGGGTCGGCGTTGTTGTGCGAATTCCTCAAGCAACGGGGACGCCCGTTTCTGTTTTCCAGCGCCCTCACTCCCGCCGACGTAGCGGCCAGTCTGGCGGCGGTGGAAATCCTGGAGGAAAGTGATGAGCTGGTGAGGCGCCTGTGGGACAACACCCGCTACTTCAAAGAGGAAATCCGCAAGCTGGGGTTCGACACCGGCCATAGCGTCACTCCCATAACGCCGGTGATGGTGGGGGAAGCGTCCAAGGCCGCTAAGCTGTCCGCCCGCCTGTTTGAGGAGGGCATTTTCGCGCAGTCCATCGGTTATCCCACGGTGCCCAGGGGCAAGGCCCGCATCAGGGTCATGATATCCGCGGTACACACCAGAGATGACCTCGATTTCGCCCTGGAGAAATTCGCCCTGGTGGGGCGCGAGCTGGGGTTGATCTGAGCGGCAAGCATCGGGTTCTACTCACTACCCCTGAGGCAGAGAAGCCTCAGGGGTTTGATCGTTCGATGCTCGGTGTGGATCCACGTGGACCAGCACCTCCTGCACCTGAGGGAGGTCGTCAATTACCCGTTGACGGACCATTTCCGCCACCCGATGCCCCTCATCTACGGTGAGGTTCCCGGTGACGTCTATGATCAGGTCGACAAAAGCTTTGCTGCCGTAGCGCCGTATTCGCACCTGCCTGACTTGGGTCACGCCGGGGGCCATACGGGATGCCTGCCTGACGGCCTCCGCCAGATGCCGGTCCTGGCGATCGGTGAGCTGGCAGGCCGCCCTGTACGCCAGGCTGGCGCCGGTGCCGCTCAACACCAGCCCCAGCAAGCAGCCCGCCAGGGGATCTAGTGCTGGATACCCCGCCCTGGCACCGGCAACTCCCAGAAGCGCGCCGGTGGACAGCAGGGCATCGGAGCGCTGATGCCAGGCGTCGGCCACCAGGGCGGGGCTGCTGAGCCGTTTCCCCGTGGCCAGCATGCGGCGAAAAAGAGTTTCCTTCGCGATGAGGCACGCTGCCGCCACCCATAGCGCTGTCTGTGCGGGGGCCGGTGATCTTCCCCGCCAGAGCACATGCAGGTTATCCCGCGCCACCTCGAAGCCTACCAGGATCAACAGGACCCCAATGCCCAGGCTGATCAGCTGCTCGATCTTTCCGTGGCCGTACGGGTGGCATTCGTCCGGCGGCCGGTGGGCCAATCGAAGGCCCAAGTAGATGGTGCCTGCTGCCAACATGTCAGCCGCTGAGTGAGCGGCGTCGGCCACCAGGGCGCCGCTGCCGGCCACGTGTCCCACCACGGCTTTCAGGGTGGCCAGTGCCGCGTTCAGCAACATAGCGGCGATGAGCAAGCGGCGTGCCGGAGAGGGCATCCTCATTGCCTCCCTGGGTATTTCCCGCTCCCACAGTACGGCGGAGCAAGGTGCCTAGTGCATGCCTGGCGCGGAATGCTCAACGGAAGTGTTCCCAGCCAACGGGCGGGATTGGCTCAATGCTGCCGTCTTCCTTCCGCACGCGGACTCCCGATCCGCGCAGGACGCGCCCGATGGTGGTGATTGGCACGTTGTGGCGGGCCAGGAGCCGCTCTGCCTGACGGGCAAAGGACGGGGTGCCGGTCACCAGCAGCTCGTACTCTTCTCCCCCAAACAGGGCCCAGCGCAGAGGGTCAGCGTTCCACTGGCGGGCCAGCTCTGCCGCCGCCGGGTGCAGGGGCAGGTGATCAGCCCAGATTTCCACCGCCACTTCACTGGCAGCGGCCAAGTGATGGCATTCCCGCACCAGGCCGTCGCTGATGTCTATCATCGCGCCCACTCCCGACAGAGAGGCCAGCTCCCTCCCCTCCCGCACTCGGGGCCATGGCTGGAGATGACGCTTGATCAGCTCGGTCCAGCGATGGTCGTGGGGAGATGTACCTTGCTCCAGTAACTGGAGTCCCGCCGCCGAGCCCCCCAGGCTACCGGTTACCATGAGCAGGTGACCTTCTCGCGCCTGCGACCGCTGGCGGGGATGTCGGGGGGCTTCCCCCACTACCACTACGTCGAGGACGACAACGTCGGGGGAACGGACCGTGTCGCCCCCCACCAACTCCACCTGGAAGTGTTTGCTCAGTGCCACCATCCCACGGTAGATCTCCTCGATGAGCGAAACCGGCAGTGCCTCACGCAGAGCTATCGAAATCAGGGCGTAGCGCGGGACTCCTCCCATGGCTGCCACATCACTGAGACTGGCGGCCAGGGCCTTGTGGCCCAGCTGGCTACCCTCGTACCAGTCCAGGCGGAAATGTATGCCTTCCACCATCATGTCGGTGGTGATCAAGAGCTGCCCGGCGCTACCCTGAACCACCGCGCAATCATCGCCGATTCCCAGGCTCACCCTCTCCCCGGGACGGCCCACGATGCGCGCGATCCGGCTGATGAGGCCGAATTCCCCTACTTCCCGCAGTGTATCGCGCGGGTTCACAGTCCCACCGCCCGCGCCAGCTGCTGCGTTGCCGCCCGCGGATCCGGCGCCGCCACCACCGCGGATATCACAGCCACTCCGGAAGCCCCCGCCTTCAGGACCTGTGGGGCATTATCTCGATTGATGCCTCCAATGGCTACCACCGGGATGTTCACTGCCCGCGCGATTTCGGCAAGTCGGTCAAGGCCAATGGGGGGGCCCGCATCGGGCTTTGTCGCGGTGGGGAATACTGGTCCCACGCCCAGATAGCTGGCGCCTTCCTGTTCCGCCCGACGGGCCTGTGCTACGTCTTCCGCAGAGGCCCCGATGACCGCGTCGGGACCCAACATCTGGCGGGCGATGGCCACCGGCATGTCATCCGCACCCAGGTGCACGCCGTCAGCCTGAACCGCCAGGGCCACGTCCAGGCGATCATTGACGATGAACAGCCGCCCCCAGCGATGGCAGAGATCCCGCAAGAGCCGGCCCAGCGCCACCTGCTGGCGAGTGGAAAGCTCCTTCGCCCGCAGCTGGATGCAGGTAGCCCCGCCTTCCAGGGCTGCCCGCACGATCTCCTCATCTGACCGCTGTCCTGCCATCCGCCGGTCGGTGATCACGTACAGCCTCAGACGTTTGGCGAGCGTGGAGGGATTCGCGCTGGTCATTCCGCGGTCACCTTCGCCCCAGCTTCTAAGTCTTGGGGTTGTATGGCGGCCAGTTCATCCAGCAGGGCCACGGCGAAGCTACCTGGCGACCCGGCACGACTGGCCGCTCGCTCGGCGGCCAGGCCGAAGTATGCCAGGGCGCCCGCCACCGCCAGGGTTCGTTGCTCGGGCGACGCCGCCGCGCAGAAGGCGGCCACCACGGCGGTGGCCGCGCAGCCCGTCCCGGTGACCCTCTGCAACAGCGGGTGCCCGTTGCGGACCACGAAGGCCGAATCGGACCCACATACCGCATCCTCCGGGCCGGTGACCGCTGCGGTCACCCGGAAGCGGCGCGCCAGCTCCCGGGCCAGCTGCATTTGGTCACCGCTGGTGCGCGATTCGACCCCTCGGGTGTGCCCCGACTGTCCGAGGAGGCTAGCGGCTTCCCCGGGGTTGCACCGCACCACTGCCACCCGGAATCGCTCCAGCAGGCTCAAAGCAGCCTGCGTCCGCATCTTGGTGGCGCCTGCCCCTACCGGATCCAGAATCACCGGTCTGCCCTCATCACAGGCCGCGGCGGCCGCCAGAGCCATGGATTTGAGCTGTGATTCGTCAAGGGTACCGATGTTCAAGACCAGAGAATTGGCGGCCCGGGCCATCTCCTCCACTTCCTCCGGAGCGTGAGCCATGACGGGAGAGGCACCGACCGCCAACAGGATATTGGCGGTGAAGTTTTGCACTACCAGGTTGGTGATGTTATGCACCAGCGGCCTCCGCTCTCGTACCTCCGCCAACAGGACGGCCGACATGCGCGCTGCGTTCACCGGCTTCTCTCCCTTCCTGAATTGCCACGGATGCCGCTCCGTCGAGCAGTGCCGACGGCTGCGCCCTTGCACCCGTGCAGCTCATATGATGCCATCGTGCTGCCTACAAGCTCGCCAGCTAGAGACCTGTACGCCTCCACGCATCAGACGTAACCGAGGGCACCCAGGGCACACTGTGCTGTCACGCGATCTGCCCCCTGAGGGCCACGCCCTGTGCCGCTTGGTGGCCCCGAGCCGCAGACCGACCAGCAGGCCGGAACGGCATGGCCGGCTTGCTGACGTGCCAACACCCATGCCACACCAGGGGATTGGGTGGGAGACAGTGCAGCCAAGTGGAAAAGCAAAAGGCACCGTCCGGTCCCGGCGGTGCTGCAGTTCCCACCCCAGCTTCCCTGCGC
>DFNJ01000002.1 GCA_002376005.1 Firmicutes bacterium UBA3570 | reverse complement strand
TTCCTCCTTTCAGAGTGATTTTTGCCACACTCAAGGAACCACACGGTGGCTCTCATGTCAATTGCGCCCAGCTGCCGGCAGCAGCAGGCACAGCCAGCTCTTCGCCACCTATTCCAGCCACCGGGAATTTACACCAATTCTTGAGACGCTAACGTCTGGTGACGCTGTGCGAGTGGTAGGTTGTGCTTTATACTGGTGTGCTTGATGCGCGGTGAGAGAGTTTTCGGTTCAGAATCCCCGAGGTAGTATGGCGAGAGTGAGACGGATGGAAGAGACGAGGAGCAGCGTCGAGCAGGAGCCGGACGCCGAGCGCACGGCTTGGGCCAAGGGCAAGATGCAATTGCGCAGCAGAGTTGCAGCTGGAGCGGGAGAACCAGGAGTCGAGAACGCCGCGGGTAACTGGCATTGGCCCATCCTCTTGTAAAAAACTTCAAGGACGGGCTGTACTGGAATTGTAACAGGTACCGCGATCGGTAACGGGGCTTCGTGCACCACGGTTCTGCGTGTTAGTGAGCGGTTCGAGGTCCAGCTGTTATCGCCAGTGCAAGAGAGAGTACTACCCTGAAGCCGAGTTATACCTGGTCCTGCCCTAACTCTCATCTATTCAGGCTGTTCCGACCTCGGGGCGCTCCTCCTCGTGTTCGCTCTCGCTACGTGATGGGGTGCCCCGTTTCGCAATAGCACCAGTGTCCTGCGCTGACAACATCTGCACGAAGTACTGGTGTATCCTCAGATCGTCCGTCAATTCCGGATGAAAGGCAGAGGCCAGGAGCCTGCCTTCCCGGGCCAAGACAATCTTACCGCCAAGGCTTGCCAGTACCTCTACGGCTGGACCAGCGGACTCAATATAGGGCGCACGGATGAACACCGCCCTGAAAGGGTGCTCACCCAGTAACGGAATGTCCAAATCGATCTCGAAACTCTCTCGTTGTCGGCCGAAAGCATTACGACGCACCACCACATCCATGATCCCCAAACGCGGTTGGTCACTGTCCCGGATTTCCTTGGCCAGAAGGATCATCCCAGCACAGGTTCCATAAATACCCAGGCCATTTTCCGCTGCCTGTTTGATTGCCGGAAAGAAGCCGTATTCGCGCATCAACTCGCCAATAGTGGTACTCTCGCCCCCAGGGATGATCAGGCCGTGAAGGTCCTTCAACTGTTCCACTCTCTTCACCGTCACGGCTTCGCAGCCACACCTTCTGAGTGCATCAAGATGTTCTCGCACTGCACCTTGCATGGCCAAGACACCAACACGCAATCGTCTCCGCCCCCTGCCCTCACCAACCACGTTCCTGCATCCTTTCTGCTTGCGTGATAGTGGCAATTTCAATCCCCGGCATGGCCTCGCCCAAATCCTTGGAAACCTCTGCCAGCACCTGGGGGTCGTCGTAATGCGTCGTGGCCCGTACAATTGCCGTGGCCCTGGCCTCCGGATTCTGGGACTTGAAAATGCCCGAACCAACAAAAATGCCATCACAACCTAACTGCATCATCAACGCTGCGTCCGCCGGCGTCGCGATCCCACCCGCAGCAAAGTTGACCACTGGCAGCCGACCGAGCTTCTTCACCTCCAGGAGTAGCTCGTAGGGGGCGCCCAACCGCTTCGCCTCACTCATCAACTCTTCCTCAGGCATGCTAGTGACCTTTCGGATTTCGTCCATCATTATCCGCATGTGACGAACCGCCTCAACCACATTTCCGGTCCCCGGCTCGCCCTTGGTACGGATCATTGCCGCCCCTTCCCCTATTCTGCGCAGCGCCTCGCCCAGGTTGCGGGCGCCACACACGAATGGGACGGTAAAGGCATGCTTGTTGATGTGGTACATTTCGTCAGCAGGTGTTAGTACTTCGCTTTCGTCAATGTAGTCCACCCCCAGAGCTTCCAGGATCTGAGCTTCAACGAAGTGCCCAATCCTCACCTTGGCCATCACGGGGATGCTCACCGCATCCATGATCTCCAAGATCCGCGTGGGGTCAGCCATTCTGGCTACTCCCCCTGCTGCTCTGATGTCAGCTGGTACTCTTTCCAGCGCCATAACCGCCACTGCCCCAGCCTTCTCCGCTATCACCGCCTGTTCCGGGGTGGTAACATCCATGATCACTCCTCCCTTGAGCATCTCGGCCAATCCTTTCTTCACTCTCCAAGTCCCCCGTTCCATCTCACTTCGCCTCCTTCTGGTTGTGGCAAAAACCGCGGCCCCGGAGACTACCTCCGGGGCCTTGCCTTGGGAAAATTCGGTGATAGCTCACCACCGCTTCCACATAAGCCATCGTCACCGCGCCTTCTCCCATTCGGACTTTACCGTCGGCGCCGGATTCTCACCGGCTCAACCGCTGGGGCTGATGGGCTCGTCCTCTCTGAGGAGGCATCACCACCGGTCGGGAATTGGAAGGCAATCGCCTTCCTCACCCTGCCCCGAAGGCAACTCCGTCTGTGGTATCGATCGAAGATCTGGTTGTCAAGCATCACCGGTTTGCCCTTCACAGCTAGAATTCGGCCAACGCCGCCCGGATCCCTGCTGGGTGCTCCACATAATGACGCAAACATGCGGTCACTCCACGTACAGGCGCGAGGAGCAGCCCGGGCTGAGGAGACAGTCGCTCATCATTACCCTGACCTGTGAGCATCCATCCGCGTTTCAGCAGCGCAGCCACCCCTCACGCCCCTGGACCCTGCCGGGTAGATGCCTCTCTTGAGCTCGAGCACCCGGGATCATCTTCCAAACCCCTGGACAAACTCTACCCTAGGTCGAACACCATACCGTCATCGGCCACGCCGAAGTTCCCCGCCTGCCGCAACCACCGGGACTCTGCCGACCGGGGGTCCAGCAGTGGGTTTGTGTGGTTGAGGTGAGTGAACCACACTTGCGCCTGCGAGGCACGAAGCATACGTACCGTTTCCCTTATCGGGGGGTGAGGCACGTCGTGCACCCGCCTTGTTGTCCATTTGGAGAGCTCGTCGCCATGGAAGAAAGTCCCGTCCAGCAACGCATAGTCCACCTGCGCCACCAGCCGGGTCAGAGGTGGACTAATACCACCCCAGCTGTCCGCATCAGGTATGTAGAGAAGTGACCTGCAGGACCGTTCGCAGGTGATCAGGTATCCCACGGTGTCGCCCAGCTCGTCCCTGTGGGGCACCAGTAACGACCTCACCGACAATCCCGCTACAGGCCTAACGCAGTCACCAGGCTCGAAGGTATGGAGCACGATGTTGCCCAGGCGAACCAGCAGCTGCCATGGCGCGTTTTCCCGGATGGCGTCACCCACCCTCCTGGTGCAATAGATGGGTAGTTCCTTCGCGTCCATTACCTCGCGACCCAGCTCCAGCAGCCCGGCGCAGTGCCCCATGTGAAGATGAGTCAGGAACACGGCATCAAACGGGCGACGCCTCCCATCATCGGGCCCTACGTCTTTGAGGAAACTGCCCAGTATCCCCAGCTGGCGTCGCAGGTCAGGACTTGCATCCACGAGGACAATTGCTGAGGCCGGCTTTCCCATCACTACCGCCAGGGAAGCGCTGGTTCTGCCGCGCCCCAGCGCGACCGCCGTCCTGCAATTGGGACAGCGACAGCCCGCCTGGGGCACGCCCCCATCCTGCGCAGAGCCAAGGACCACTACGCGACAACAGTCATCCCCAGCATGCAATTGGCGGCACCCCTCCGCGATAGCCTCCCCCGGTCGGTACATTGAATCAACCGGACGCCTCGCGTCGTACCGGCTGTTCTTCGGGAACTGTATCCCACCTACCGCACCGGGATCCCCAGCGAGCCAGTAGCTGCCCCTCCATCTTGATGCAGACTATCTCGCATCCGTTGGGGCAATGCTCGCACTCAAAACTCTCCGTATCGTACCGGACAGAGGCCACCTGGAAGCCGCGGAAGCGAGTTCGGCCGGTAGCGCCCGTGGCCTCTTTGGCCAGGATGGCAGCTCCGATAGCCCCCATCACCGTCGCGTAGGGGGGCACCATGACCTCCACGCCCAATGCTTCCTCGAAAGCGCGCTTCATGCCCACGTTGCAAGCAACGCCACCCTGGAACACCACGGGCGGCAGGATCTCCTTGCCCTTGGCCACGTTGTTGAGATAGTTCCTCACCAACGCCTCACATAGGCCCCTGACGATATCCTCCACAGGGTAGCCCACCTGCTGCTTGTGTATCATGTCGGACTCCGCGAATACCGCACAGCGGCCAGCAATTCGCACCGGGCTATTCGACTTAAGCGCAAGCGCCCCGAATTCCTCAATGGGAATGTTCAGCCGCGCGGCCTGCCGATCCAAGAAGCTCCCGGTCCCGGCCGCGCAGACCGTGTTCATAGCGAAGTCCACCACCACGCCATCCCGGATGATGATGATCTTCGAATCCTGTCCGCCGATCTCCAGCACCGTGCGCACATCGGGAACCATTTCCAGAGCAGCTACTGCATGCGCGGTGATCTCGTTCTTGATTACATCCGCTCCCACTATCACCCCCGCCAGTAAGCGACCACTACCCGTGGTGCCGGCCCCCGCCACCTGGGCATCATCCCATCCCTGGGCAGCCAGCAGCCGGATCCCTTCCTGGATGGCTTGGATGGGTCTCCCCCGGGTCAACAGATACACGTCGGCCACCACTGTGCCCGAACCATCCATGAGGACCAGGTTGGTGCTCACCGAGCCGACGTCTACTCCCAGGTAGAGCTTCCTCATCGCTGCGTCGCCTGGTTCATTATCCCTTGAGTTCTTTTCCTTGTCGTCCTTGTGCACCGAGCCAGGCTTTGACCTCCTTTCCGGACGTTTGACATAATGGCTGAGGGACGACGGAATCAAGGCTGTCCGGCCAAGCATCGCGCCGGTGCCGGGGGGAAAACCTCCCTCCCGGACCACCGGTGCGCCTGGTCGCTGTCCGTATCGCCAACAACGATACGCCCCAGCCCCCCGCGTAGCCGCGGCCCGCCTGGGCGGTGCTCCGCCCTCCGGGCGAATCCTCAGTCCTACGGGCATGTCCTTTCAAGCCTCTTGCCGCTGCTCCGGAGGCGCCCCGGGGTCGGAAGCATCCCACGGCGAAGTGACGTTCGCTGACCCGGCCAGATTTCGGTGCTAGTTGCTCTCTATTTTCCGGCTTGGGCACGAGCAACTGCGTCGTGCTTCTTTTTACTTCTCCGCCGCCGAAGAAGATCGACAAATGCCTCCAGGCGGGTCTGGATGCCAGCATCTGCGGAATGCTCGTCCACAATCAAGGTGAGCACCGCAATGCCGTAATCGTGAGCGACTCGGGGCAGTATGCTCTGTGCCACGATCTCGGGCATACAGGTGAACGGCATGACCTGGATCACGCCATCAAAGCCGTGGCGCGCGTATAGCACCGTGCGTCCAACCGTGTCCTGACCGTGCCCCCCCACGAAATGTGGGGCATAGGGCTGCGCCGCTTGCTTGACCTCGTGCTCGCCGCTCACCCGTAGCGCATCTAGGACCACGTGCGCCCTGATCCAGTCTGAAAGGTAAAGAGACCGGTCCACCTCCACGCCCAGCGCGCCGAGCTTCTCCTCCAAACGGTAATTGGCAAACGGCTCCAGCAGAGTGTATATCTCGCCCACGATCCCCACCTTCAGGGGATCGCGCAGGGAGCGGACGGCGTGCGAACGAACCAGGCTGACGCCTTCCTCCCGCGCCTCGCGCACCTGGTCAGCTGTTTCCGCCTCGTGAACCCACCGGACCGCTGTCTCCACCGCTCGCCTCACATCCCGGGGCGCGGCAGCCCGGGGCCTGGCCCAGCACGCTGCCCGCTCGATGGCATCGAGAGCCACGAACTTGTGCCAGGCAAACCCAAGTGCCCGCCACAAGTCGCGAACGGAACGCTCCCCGATCAACCACCGGATGCGTTTCCATAGCCCCCACCAGTGCCCCTTGGGGGGCTCAAGTACCACCATCTTCATCTTGTAACCCAGGTCCCACAAGATCTCTTGCTGAACCTGCGCGTAATACCCAAACCGGCAAGGCCCCACACCCCCCGCCATGATGATAGTATCTGCCCCTCGCTCATACGCCTCCATGAAATTGCCCAGGTTGAGCTTCAGAGGAAAGCAGGCGAATTCCGGGGCGTGCTGTACCCCCAGGGAAAGCGTACGCCGGGTTATGGGAGGTGGGACCACCACATCCAGCCCCAGCTTCCTCAGCAGGGCAGATACGGGAATCCACAGGTAGCCCATGTGCGGGAAGGTGACTTTCATGCGCTTCGCGCCTTCTTCCTGGCCACCATATCTAGGAAGGCCTCCACGCGCGTCAGAATGCCAGCTTGTCCCGTATGCTCGTCTACCGTCAGCAGGGTAAAGGGAATATCCCGTTTGCGCCGCACCCACCGTTGAATCAGTTCGCCGATCATGGAATCCGGGCCGCAACCAAAGGATACGTACTGGATTATCCCATCCACATTGCGGTCCAGACAGGCCAGGGCAGCTCCCAATACCTGCTTTTCGTAGGTCCAGAAGAGCGCCTTGGGGAGGTTGCGTACCTTAGCCTCGATCTCCGCGGGGGTGAAGCTGTCAGCCGTCAGTACTCTGACACCCTCGGAGCGCAGTCGCTGGATCAGATTCATACCCACCAGCTGGTCGTACACCAGGTACGGGTGACCAAGAACTGCTACCGTGAGGTCGCGGGCAGGAGGCGCCTGGCGTGCCAGATGGCGGTTCTGGCCCAATGCCAAACTCACCGCGTCCTCGAATCCGTACCCTTGCCTGAGAAATTCCTTGAATCGCCGATACGCCGCCACCGCCCGGCGCCAGGCCCGCCAGGTCTTCACCGGACCCGCACCCAGCTCCGCGGCCACCTGCCGCACTGCGGCCAGCAACTGGCGGCGGTTCCGCCTCATATTCACCGTGGGGGAAAGTAGCCGGGGCAGTACCATGCTAGCTCGCAGCATGTCCGGCAGACCCAGGAACTTGGGACATGTGTATGCCCGTGGCTCGACGCTGACCACCCGGGGTACGAACAGAAAGTCCACGCAGTCCCCCAGTTCGGCTGCATGACCGTAGAACACCTTCACCGGAAGACATGCCTCGTCTACCGCAGTTTGCACCCCTCGGTCGAGAATACGTTTGGTGGTGGGCCCAGACACGATTACCTCAGCCGACAGCTCCTCGAAGAAGCACTTCCACAGCGGAAAATACTCATAATACAAGAGGCCCCGGGGTATCCCGATTCTCATCAGTTCCCGAACCTCCTCGCAGCCACATTCATCTTACCAAATCCATCCTGCGACCTTCAACTTAGGCAAATCGCCAGTGTCCCGACCCAACGGGATCCAACTCCCCTCACCGCCTTGCCTCCTGCGCCCTCGGGGCCACCATGCCCTAGCGACGGGCACGTTTCCTCTGCTGCAGCCGCAGAAAGCGCGGCCGCCGCACCATGGTCGGCACCGGCTGTCGAATTAACACGTTCCACAAGGCCCCAACATCCAGGGGATAGAGCGGCCACAGGTACGGCAGGCCGAAAGAGCGGGTGCGTGCCAGGAGCACTAGAACTGCTATCAGGCCCACTCCCAGACCGGCCAGATGAAGGACCGACGCCAGTGCCAACAGGAACATTCGCACCAGTCCGACCGCTGAGGCGAACTCCACGCTAGGAGTGGCGAAGCTGCCCAACGCGGCCAGACCAACGTACAGTAACGCCTCGCGGCAGAACAAGCCCACGGCCACGGCAATCTCGCCGAGGACGATGGCCCCGATGAAGCCAAGGGAGGTGGCCAGGGCGGTTGGGGTGTGGATTAGAGCGATCCGCACCAGATTCACTCCAAACTCGGCCAGGATGAATTGAACCCCCAGGTGGATGGTGCCGGGGTCTTTGGGGCCAATGGCAGCCAGGAAAGGCGGTAACTTGCCGGGCGCGAGCACCAGCGCCACCCACAGGGGCGGACCCACCCAGGACACGGCAACCCCGAGCAGCCGGATGAGGCGCACGTAAACCCCCACCACCGGCGCTTCCCGGAACTCCTGCGCGTGCTGGAGATGGTGGAACAAGCTGACCGGCAAGATTATCGCACTGGGGGAAGTGTCGACCAGGATCAGCACATGTCCCTCCAGGAGGTGAATTGCCGCCACGTCCGGTCGCTCAGTGTACCTCACGGTAGGGAATGGGTTCCACCAGTTCTGTCGGTCCACGATGAACTCTTCCAGAGCCTTCTCGGCCATCGGCAGACCGTCTACCTTTATGCCTCCGATTCGCTCCTTGACCGTCTTGACCAGCTCCGGCGGAGCGACGTCCTCCAGATAGAGCACGGCGACATCGGTTCGCGATCGCGCACCCACCTCCACCAGCTCAATGCGGAGGGCGGGATCGCGCAATCGCCTTCGGACCAGCACCGTGTTGAAGATCAAGGTCTCGACGAAGCCGTCTCGCGACCCCCGTATCACCCGCTCCAGATCGGGCTCTTCGGGGTTGCGGGTCGGGTACTCCCGGACGTCCACCACCACTGCTTGGCGCTCCTGGTCGATCAGCAACACGGCCTGACCGGTGAGGAGACAGTCAATCACGCCGCTCAGCGTGTCCCGGGTGCTAACCTCCACGTAAGGGAGGTGGCGGTCGAGAATCGACTGCATGGTTCGGGGTGCGAGATCGCCGGGCCCCGTTTCCTGGAGTACCTGGAGGAGGCGAGAGGTCACCAGATCCTTGATGAAACCGTCAATGAACAGGAACGCCGCCTGCCGTCCGCCCACCTGGATTTTCCGGACCAGCACGTCGAAGCTGACTCCCAACCCCACCAGCGGGCCGAGGCGCTGCAGGTTTTCTTCCAGATCCGCTGCCAGGCGATCCCCAGCCTCCAAGCTGTCCCACCTCACCCTTTAGGGTTAAAGAGGATGGAAAACAGATACCCGAAAAGGATCGCCACCGTGAGCCCCATGGACGTCGCCTCTAGCCCTCCTTTGAGCAGCCCGAGAAACCCCTCCCGAGCCGCTCCTTCCAACATGCCGCTGGTCAGCGCGTGCCCGAAGCCAGGAAGGGGAACCACGGCACCCGCGCCTGCCAGCTGCGCCAATTTCTCGTACAGCCCGAGTCCACTGGCCACCGAGCCGAGCGATACGAAGAGCACCATCACGTATGCGGGGTTGGTGCGGGTCAAGTCCAGCACCAGCTGGGCCAGGGCGCAAAGGCCACCTCCGATCGCAAATGCCACCAATACGTCTTTGACCATCAAGTCATCCCTCGCGCCGTTCCACCGCAACCGCGTGAGCAATGCAAGGTATGCTTTCGCCTTGTTTCCAGGTGACGGGACTGAACAGGGCACCGGTCGCCACCAACAGCATCCGGTTGTATCTTCCCACCTCGAGGCGGCGGAGGAGGGGTCCGGCAAACACCACCGCTATGCAGGCGCACCCCGAACCGCCAGCATGTGGGTCCTGCTGGTCGCTGTATATGGCAACTCCGCAGTCGAGATGGCGGTCGCGGAGATCCAGATTCCGCTCCGCCAGGAGCCGATGCAAGAGCTCGCTGCCCACCTTCCCCAGGTCACCGGTCACGATTACGTCGTAGCTGGTGGGATCGGCGCCGGTGTCGCAAAAATGCTGGTAGATCACCTCTGCCGCCGCGGGCGCCATAGCGCTGCCCATGTCATTGGGGTCACTCATGCCCGCGTCGATCACTTTCCCCACCGTCGCGCTGGTGACCGCCACCCCGCTGGTCCCGATCCCTAGGAGTATCGCACCCGCACCGGTGACCGTCCATTGCGCTGTGGGTGGGCGTTGAGTGGCAAACTCAGTGGGGTATCGGTACTGGCGTTCCGCGCTCATATAGTGACTACTGGATGTCAGGAGAAGACGGCCGGCGAATCCCCCGTCCACCAGCATGCCCCCCAGCGCCAAGGCTTCAGTGAGAGTCGAACAAGCACCATAGATGCCCAGAAACGGGATGCCGAGGGTACGGGCCGCGTAATTGGCCGAGATGATCTGGTTGAGCAAATCGCCCGCCAGGAACAGATCCACGTCCTGGAACCTCAGGCGAGCCTTTCGCAGGACTAAGGCACACGCCTCCTCCAGCATTCTCCTCTCCGCCTTCTCCCACGTCTTCTCTCCCAGGGTGTGATCCTCTTTGACCACATCGAACTGTGAGCCAAGAGGACCGGCTCCTTCCCGGGGTCCCACCACCGTCGCAGAGGCCAGGATGACCGGGGGGTTGAGGTACCGTACCGTCTGCTTGCCCAGTTTCCTGCTCAGTCCACCATCCCCCATAACGAAGTATGCGCTGCCGGAATCGAAGGGATGCGCTGCCGGCCAGTGGGATACAGCACGGTGAGTTCCTCGGATGGGCAAAGCACTTCCGCAAGACCGACAACACGCGCGGGCACTCCCACCAAGGCGAGAAGTGCCCGCGAAAAGCCGCCACTCCGGACGCCCTAGCACCACGGCTAGGGCCTCTGGAGGCCACACTCCATTCTTGCTAGGCCATCCTGACCCCTAAGCTGGATGATCAGTCCGCCGGGCCTCTCCCGTCGACCCGTGGCCTGGGCCGGGCAGCTGTCCCGTTGACCCGTCGACGAAAGCCGTCGGGTCGGTGCACAGGAACCCGGCTTGCCGGCGAGAACCACGATGCCGGGTCAACGCCTCACGCATGATCCGGTCGATGAGCTGCACATAGCTCATTCCCGCCGCCTCAGCAATCCGAGGGAGCTCGCTGTACCCCGGCTGTAGCCCGGGGATGGTGTTGACCTCGAGGACCAACGGTTCCCCTCTATCATCCATGCGAATATCGATCCTCGCGTAATCACAGCAGCCAAGGGCGTGATAAGCAAGCAGCGCAATGCGGTCAATCCGGTGCCGCAAGTCAGGAGGTAGCTCGGCAGGGCACACGTGGGTTACCGTGTCGCGTTGCTTGGTCAGATAACCGAAGGTTGCCGCGTCCCCGTCGTGTAAGAATACGATCTCCTCCGGTGGCAAAGCTTCGGCAGGGTCGTTACCGACGATGCCCACCGTGAACTCCCGCCCCGGCGCAAATTCCTCCACGATCGCCGGTTGCGCGAATGTTTCCACCACCCTGGCCACCGCCGCACGCAGCTGGACCTCATCGTGAACCACCGATTCCGGTCCAATGCCGACACTGGAACCTTCCGAGGTGGGCTTCACGATCAGCGGGAACCGCAATTCCGGCTGCAGCGGCTGGCCCGCATCGTGAATCACCTGAAAGGCCGGAGTCGGAATGCCCCAGTGGCGAAATACCATCTTGGCAATAGGCTTGTGCAGCGCCAGGACGTGGCTTTCCAGTGGCGACCCTGTGAAGGGCACTTCCGCCAGCTCGAGGATGGCCACCACATTGGCCTGCTGTTTCTTGTGCCCCAGACCGGTGGCAAGATTGAACACCAGATCGGGCGCGAGGTCCCTGAGCTCTTGCAATAGATTGTTCGAAGTCTCCAGCAACAACGGCGTATGCCCCAGCTGCGACAGGGCCTCACTCACCGCTTTCACCGTGACGCTAGCCTGGGTGAAAGCGTGCGGGTCCCGGGATAAGTTGCCGCGCTGCGGGTGGCGGCCATCCACCAGCACCGCCACTCTCAACGAACGCTCCTCGCCCACGCGCGCACCCCCTCCTTTGTCACCGCCGATGAGGGCGACATTTCATCCCACCCACCAAGACGTGGATACGTACAGCCCCATCGGTTGGCGTGATGACTGCAGCAGCACCCTCGGGACAGAGCTTCTTGCACTCGGAACGCTCACCCCCGGAAGCCAGCGGGTATTAACCAGCATGGCCACGCAGCAGAAACCCTACCAGTGCCACTGGGATTCTATCATCAGGCCCTTGCCTCGTCAACGAACCAGCAAGTGTCGCTTCAACGGAGGGCGTTTAACCCATCACCTCCCTCATCTCTTACAGCTTCTCCGCCCCGATGCTCCATTGCCCCATGCGCGCCTTCCAGCGGAGGCATCTCCCACCCGTCTCCCAACCGTCGAGGAGCCGTGCCACCGCCAGGGGGAGCAACCCGCAATGCTCCTGCCCTTGGGGAGCCGCAGAGTTTCAGCTCCCCTCCCACCACTGCCTTGATCCTCAATACTGAGTTCTTGAGGGATGGCGATAAAGAAGGCATTCACCTGTCCGGCGGCTACCAATCCCCCGCACTCCCACCGTCGCATGATCGCCCGACCCCCAATTGCCCTTCCTCCCGCTCATACCCACAATTGGCTGTTTAGGCAACAGCACGTGGGGCCACCATACACCTTGGAGGTGCCTTTGCATGGGCGCGAGGTTGATGGGTTTGGGCTGGGCCTGGGTGCTCATGGCCTTCTGGATCGTAGTGGCAGTATACTTCCTCATAGTGGTCACCCGGATTGCCAGCTCATTGCAGACCCTGGCTAACCGGCGGCGAGAGGAATGAGCGTACGGTCCAGCTTGGGGGGACGGGTACCCGGCGCGGGTCCCCTCTTTTCCCCTACCCTCAGGTGTGAGAAAAGCGGTCGGCCCGCAAACGATCCATTGGAACTGCTGGTCTCCTCCCAGTGACCAGGTCGGCCACCAGCCGCCCGGTGAGAGGAGCCAAAGTGACGCCGTCTCCTTCGTGGCCGGCGGCGACCACCAGGCCCTGGGGACCGACCCAATCTATGATGGGAAGGCCGTCGGGGGTGTGGGGCCGCAGTCCCGCGTAAATGCGAATGATCGAGGCCCGGGACAACGAAGGCAGAATGAGTGTCGCTCGGCGCGCGATGGCCGAGGCCCCCTGGTGGGTCGACCGACGATCGCACCCGACGAACTCACGGGTGCTACCAAGCAGCAGGTTGCCGCGACGGGTCTGTTCCAGCACCAAGCTGACCCGCGGGGTCCCCTCGGCCCCGCGGGAAAATTTCAACCGGGCGTACGCGGCTTCCACCACCGGTCGTCTGATCAGGGGGGCTACAGCCTCCGTCACCATCACCTGACCTCTGCGAGGGCGAATCGGCAGGGTTATGCCCAACCTCCGAACCAGGCCAGCTGCTGCTACCCCTGCCGCGTTGACCACCAGGTCGGCTCCCAGCACGCCTCGGGAGGTGTACACTCCTGTGACGCGATCACCGCAGACGCGCACTCCCTCAACTTCGCATCCTACCCACACGCGTCCCCCCATGCGCACCAGTGCCTGGGCCAATCCATAGATCACTTTGAAAGGGTTCAGCTGGGCGTCATCAACGGTCAGGCAGCCGCCGCAGACGCACGACCCGAGGGCTGGTTCCGCCCGGAGCACTTCCTCTCGATCCAGGATCACCGCCTCAATTCCCGCGGCTTGTTGCTGGCGGGCCAGTTCCACCAGGCCCTCAAGGTCGGCGGCCTCCGTAGCCACGAAGAGCGCACCCCTTCGCTCCCACTCTACATCCACGCCGATATCTTCTATCAGCTGAGGGTACATGGCAATGCTCCGCAAGGCCATCAACAGATGGAGGCCGGGCTTCTTTGACTGCACGAGGAGTAACCCTTCGCACGCGCCGCTGGCGCCATCGCCCAGACGCGAGCGCTCCAAGAGGAAGACCTCCAGCCCCTCGCGGGCGAGGAAATAAGCCACCGAGGTTCCAATTATACCGCCGCCGACAACGATAGCCCTAGCCCAGGCCATGGTGTCTCTCCCGACATAACACCATAAGATCTGCCCAAGGTCATTCGCACAACCGCCGCTTTCTCAGCTGACCGCGCGACTCACCCTCCGCATCTTGTAACGTTCGTAGATCATTTCCACCCCCCGGTGAGTCCGGTAGAACTCCACCGGAGTGCGCAGCCCCGCCGCATACACGTAAAACAGCGCGCGATGGTCATTTGCTTCCTCTGGCACCAGCGGAAGCACCTGATCGACATACTTGTCTCTGACTTCTATCTGCAGCAGACCCCCCTTTCTGCGAACCGTCACTTGGAACGTTCCTCGGAAGGTCTCATACACTCCCTCCAGATCTGCCAATATGCGCTCAGCGCGCCGGAAGGGCAGTTCCTCCGGGTCTTCACCCAGGAGCATCGCCAACGCGTACTGACCCAACTGGCTCAAAGGGTAACCAGCACCATTGGCGAGGAGCACCACGCCGATCCTGCGCGCGGGCACGAATCCCATGTAAGCAGTGGCCACGAGGACACTTCCCGAATGTCCCACCAGGGTTTCACCGCAAAAATCAGGAATGATCCCCAATCCGTATCCGTAGTAGGACGCTGGTTGATCAGCAGGGCGGGGATCGAAGGCGGGACATGGGCGGGAAGGGGTGGCCACGCGCGGCCTCATCATCTCGCGCAAAGATCCTTCGGTGACCAGGCGGACACCGTCCCATTCGCCTCCTCCCAAGAACATGGCCACGTAGCGGGCCATGTCTTCCGCATTGCTGATCAGGCCGCCGTCGCTGGATATCTTCCCGTACATATAGCTGCTGGCGATGCACCGGCCTTCCCGGTCCAAGACATAGGGCACCGCCGCGTCCGGGTCTTTTTCTACCTCCCCGCGGGTAAAAAAGCTCCGGTGCATCCCGAGGGGCGAGAGAATGTGCTCTCTGACGTACTCACAGTAGGACTGGCCGGAGACCCTCTCCACCACATTGCCGAGGAGCACATACCCCTCGTTCAGATAGAACCACCGCTCGCCCGGTCGGCAGTGCACCCAATCCTCGGCTCCCCGCATGAACACTAGGAGATCGTCCGCAGAAGCTATGGGAACTCCAGTAGCACTGGCCCCCACGTGTTTGCGAATCACCGCTTCCGCATAGCCTAACGCCGGAAGGCCACCGGTGTGAGTCATCAGGTGCCACAGTCGGATGGTCTCGCCGTGCGGCTTCAGCGAGAGGTCGACGTAGCGATCCAGGGGATCGTCCACATTTAGTAGTCCTCTCTCCTGCAGCTGCATGATGGCCAGGCAGGTAAACGATTTGGTGAGACTCCCCACCCCGTACAGGGTCGCCGGTGTGGCCGGAAGCCCCCGATCCAAATCCCGATAACCGAAGGCACGGCGGTAGGTTATCTCGCTGTCCTCCACCACGGCCATGCTCAGACCGGGGAGGTTGGTGCTTCTCATTACCTCGAAGATCCGTTCCTCTAGCGCCGCGAACTTCTTTGGCATACCCCACACCTCCAGCGGTAAGTTGGTGCGGTCACATTTGCCGCTTTGCAAGCTCTCTCCCCCCAGGTTACTGGTTGACCATCGCGTGGTGCGTCCATGGTGGTTGCTACCTCATATGACGCGGAGCGTCCACCCCGGTTTGAATGGCGAAAACAGCAATACGTAACTGCCCCCGACTGTTAGCTTCAACTGCCCCGGACGCACGATGGCTGGCTACTCCGGACCGAACGCGGGCGGCGTCGTCAGCGTTCCACGCAAGTTCTCTGTTGTGGCGCCGTCAGATGCCACGCAGCTACCGGGCACGCTGGCTCTGCCCCAAATCGCCACTCTTTGCACCCACGGGGTCACCGACCAGGGGGACAGGCCGCTGCTTCGGCAGTACGTCCCACGGCACAAAACTCAACGAGGGCACCGTCTCAACCGCCTCTCACATGACCGACCAATCCGGCACCAACGCGGTGGTCCACTCTCACCCGGCGCGGAACCACACCTCGGGCATATACTACTCCTGCTCCAGCTGCCAAACAGTAGCCTGGGAGACACCAGCGTTAGTGCTAGGAGGGCCCACGTACCGCTACCGCCTCTTCTACCACCCGGGGAACGGCTTCACGTTCCTCATCCTCCAAGGCCTGCAGCCTCCAGACCGTTCCCTCCTTGGAGGGGCAGGAGATGTACCACACATTCGGGTCTCGCTCCCAGGAAGGCGCTCCCAGCGCACACAACGGCGCGAAGATCAAGAGCACAGCGCGCAGCGCGCCGCAATCGATGTCGTCTGAGCTGCGCCACGTCCAGACGAATTGGTCCCCCACTTGGTAGCGGCACTGGCCCCTCTTCTTCACGCAGGTCACGGCAACCGGCAGGTATTGCCCCCTTCGAGCCATCGTCTCCACCTCCGTCACCTTGGCAGCCGCGGCTTTCTCCACTCGGGTTGGGAACTACCTCAGCCGCCTCCTGGACCTACGCCACCACGGTCAATTCTGGAAACTGGAGCACCGTTCCTCCCCGCAAGAGTACGTGCTTTGCGTCCTCCTCGGAGTGGGTGAGCGTGTAGCCGGAGCGGTAAGCGTGCCCTGATCCACACGGGCAGAAATCTCGTACGCCTGGTCTGTGCCCTGCTGAGCAAAGGCCAAATCTACCAGTACGGGAGGAGGTCGGAACCCTGACAGGCCTTCAACTCATTTTTCACGGTTCACGTCGGCCAAACCACACCCTTCACCGACCAGGTGCGCTATCCCGCTGGCATCACACCCGGGGGCTCTTACTACTCCTCATCCGCGCTTCGGTTCATCTGGTGGTAGACTTCCAGGAACCGATCCAGACCAGCACGACATTCCTCGACGTGTGCTGCCCAGGCTTGCAACAGCTCCTCGCCCTGCTCGGTTAAGCGGTACAGCCGGCGCGGGGGCCCTGCGTCTCTCAGCTCCCAAGTAGACGCGACCAGTCCTTCCTCCTCCATCCGACGCAGATTCCGGTAGACGGTACCCGGGTCCGGGCAGAGCCCTCCCGTCAGGTTTTGGCGCAGCCGATCCAGCAATTCGTACCCATGGGCAGCGTCATCTTTGAGGAGCAACAGCAGCCACGCCTCCAGAAAGGAAGAAGCCCGGCGGGTACGTCCGCAGTGTTCGCGGTGGCTGCGATGATGATGAGATCCGCACATAGAGACACAGCCTCCTAAGTGTACTATGCACCTATCAGCATCATAGGATACGTGCACTCCCTTGTCAAGGCCGAGAGCGTCCCCGGCACCGAGCAGCTATCACGTGGCCACCAGCCGGACACTCAGGAGGGATCCGGGTATCCTTCCGCGGAGTCATCGTCGAAAGGCTGACCACCGAACCGCGCGAACCACCTGCAAATCCGGATCAGCCGATCAATGGCCCGGCGCGGCTTGCTGATGGCGTGGTGCTCCCCCTGGTATATTACCAGCCGGGTCGGCACGCCTCGCTTCCGTAAGGTGATGTACAACTGTTCCGCCTGGCTGAGGGGACAGCGCCAGTCCACTTCCCCAGCCATGATGAGCAGTGGCGTCCGAATGTTGGATGCTCCCCGCATGGGAGAGGTGCGACGATACCCTGTCTCGTTCTGCCAGGGTACCCCCAGGTCGTCCTGCCACCACAGGTGGCAATCGTCGGTCCCGAAGGCGGCCACGTAGTCCCACAAGCCATGCTCGGTGACCGCAGCACGGAATGCCTCGCTATGGCCCACCGCCCAGTTGGTCATGATTCCTCCGTAGGAAAAGCCAGTGCAGAACAGACGCTGCCGATCGGCCCAGCCCAACTTGACCAGGAACTCAACTCCCGACATCACGTCATCATGCTCTCTGGGCCCCCAGTCGCCGCGAATGGCTCGGCAGAAATCCTCACCATAGGAGGTGGAACCCCGGTAATTCACCATCAGCACCAGGTAGCCCAATCCAGCCCAGTATTGCACATCGAAGCGGAAGCCGGGCGCGTCGTACGACATGGGCCCTCCGTGAATGCTGACGATCACGGGCAGGCCGCTCGGCTCTCCCTGACAGCTACCCGGTATGGCCACCAGCCCCTCAATGAGCATGCCTTCACTGTTGGTGAATTGAATGCGCCGGTAGCTGGCCAACTGGCGCTGGGACAGCAGCTTCTGGTTGAGCTGGGTCAATCGCCGTCCGATGCCATCCCCCATTCCCAAGCGGTGCGTGGGTAGGGCGAACAAATCGACCCCGCTCTCCGGTCGATCGATCCCCACTACCACCTGGCCCCCGCTCGCATCCAGTATGCCAAACGCCAGGGTGCAGCACCGATCCTCCACCGGGAAGACCAACTCCGGCGAACCCTCCAGCGAGGCTAAGGCAAGACGGGTCTGTCCCCTGTCCCCCATGAGAATTGCCAAACGCTGATCATCCAACCAGACCGGGCTCCCCGCCACCGGACGATCCAGACCCTCGGTGAGAACCCGCACCGGAGTTTCCCTCAACGCCACGGGGTATACCCGGGCGTTGGCCACCGGATCCCCGGCCACTTCGTCGGGGACGATGCCGCCCACCGTGGCCCAGCCCTTCCCTACATACGTACTCAGATCCTCGACGTCCTCGGCGCCACTCACGTCCACGCACATCAGGTGGGCGAGAGCGTACGGGTTCTCTGGCTCACGAGACGCCACGAAGGCTATGTAGCCGCCGTCCGGCGACCAGCGCGGGCTACCGCAGTCCAGATCGCCAAAGGTCACTCGTCGCGCCCTCGTCCCATCAGGGCTGACCAGCCATATGTCATTTCGACGGTTGTTGTCGGCATCTCCAGTGCGATTGGACACGAAAGCTATCCACTTCCCATCAGGAGACCACCGTGGGTCCCTCTCATCACAGTCCCCGTGGGTAATCCGCTTTACCTCCCGCGTGTCTACCTCCACCACGAACAGGTGCGCCCGCACGTCGTCCAAGTAGCCCCGGCCGTCGTACTTGTGCTGCACGCGGCCGATTACCAGAGGACCACGATCCTCTTCCTCCCCCCGCCCTTTGCCCCGTATGCTCTCGAGGTACTTCTTCTGTTGGGGGTCAGGATCACGGGAGGAGAACACGATGCGAGTGCCATCTGGGGACCAGTCGAATTCCTCGACCCCTTCCTCCCGAGACGTCAGCTGGCGGGGTTCACCCCCCATTACCAGGTCCAGTACCCAGATCTGCGGTTTGGGTTCCTCCTCTTTGTGCCGAGATCCCGATTCTCCAGAACCACCATTCCCGTCGGTCGATTCATCTCCCTTCTCTTGCAAGCCGCTTGACACTTCCAGCTCGTGCTCGCGAGTGGAGAGGAAGGCGAGATACCTCCCGTCCGGTGACCAGCGCGGAGCACTATCCTTTCCGCGACCACGGGTCAGCTGGTGAGGAGGAGTGCGTCCGTCCGAGCTCACCAGCCACAAATGCTGATACCGGTCGTTCTTACTCTTCACGTAGCCCTCCACCACAAAGGCTACCCTTTGACCGTCCGGTGAAATCGCGGCCTCGGTCACCCTCCTCAGTCGGTAGTAGTCTGCCAAGCGCAATCTCTCCTCCATATACCGCTCCTCCTCTCACCCATGGTGCATGTCTTGCGGTCCCCACGGTCCCCTCGCCCGCGATGAACCCGGGCAGTGCCAGCTGAACTCGCGTCAGCCACGTACCAGTGCGCAAACCACCGGAGGTTATTGCACCTGAAACCGTCATGGCAGTCCGCCGGGCTGAAGACCATCGCCGTGCTCCTCGAACCTCGGTTCACCTGCCGGGCCGTGCCACCCGAGACCTGACTACCCAGGTGTTATCCGGAACCCGACGGTGCGTCCTGTTCCCCTGCTGCTGGTCGGAGTCATGTGCATCGGTAACCGTGCGGTCCAAGTGGTCCCGCCCAGATACCACCGCGGCATAGACACAACGGGGACACCCAGACGTCCTCGGCAGCCGCAGCCCGGGCCAATCCTGCCGGCCATCCTCCCGGATATCTCCGGACCCTGCGGGTGCCTCCGCTTCGCGATACCCTGCACTTCCTGCCTAACCTCCTGAGCCCCCTGAAATGCCAAGTGCTCGACGCAGCACTCTCAGGCTGGGGCCGTCCTGACGGCCTGACAACAGCTGGCCCAGGATCTCCAGGACCTGCTCCACCACCTGCCGGGGCAGTCCCACGGCTTCCATTACTTCCCGGCTGGCCTCCATCTCGCCACCGGCACTTGCCGCCCAGGGAAATAACAGGCCGGCGGCAATCACCACCACGGCATTTGCCCCCGTCTCACTGGGCAGGATCTCCTGTACTGCGCGTACCACCTCCACGCCCTGGCGGACGAGGTGGTGCTTTACA
This sequence comes from Firmicutes bacterium UBA3570, assembly GCA_002376005.1. Classification (GTDB taxonomy): domain Bacteria; phylum Bacillota; class Sulfobacillia; order UBA3561; family UBA3561; genus UBA3561. The sequence continues at coordinate 142,486 of DFNJ01000002.1, read as the reverse complement.
CCTCGCCTCCTCAACTCTCTCTCCAGCCGGTAGCGCACCGTCTCCGGTTGCCGCTGATACGTCGTCGCCAGCTCCCCCAGACACTGTTCGGCGTAAGCACACCACTGGGCGCAGCCAAGGTCGAATCGGGGATTGAGCATCTGACGCCCACAAGCAGGGCACCTGCGGCTGATGTCAATCTTGAAGAACTCCACGCTGTACCCACAGCCAGGACAGGGGATCTCGAACACGTCATCCGGCCCCCAGTGCCTCCTATCCTGACCCGGGCAACCTGGCAGCATCATGTGATCAGTCTCCTCTCCTGGTGGCAAAATGCCTTGTTGATGCTCGTGCTGAAACCGATCTGTTGCCCAGCCCCACACAGCTGGCACCCCATCATCCCAATGTGCGAACAAGGCCCCCTGAGGGCAACGAAAGCTGCCGCCCTCGCGCAATGCTCCTGGTGGGTCTTCCTCCCCGGGGCTCGCCCGGTCTGGTCTCTGGAACCAGCATTGTCCCTAGTATCCTCGCCGGCCTGCGGGCTTCCCAGCGGGTGCTGCACGCGTCGAGCAGTCTGGTCCCGTACCCGGCGGAAACTGTCCACGACCTCCTGGGCGCTGCCCTCACCCTTGGCCGGGTCCTCCCCTGACCAGTGCTGGCGTTTCACCGAGAGGGGTGACACCGGGTAACGTTCCTCCGCCTCGTCGCAAAGCATCACCACCCGCTCCATGGTGCGGCACACCTTGCAAGTCTGGGCGGAGATACCCCTCCCGCTCCTGCCACGACCATTATCAGCCGTGGATCCTGGGCTTGGCGCCGCCGCTGTATGCCTTCACGCGCTTGCGTCCCCACGCCCATGCAAAGCCCCCGCCATGTGGCTGCCGCAAGAATTCCCAGTGCACGGGCATGAGGCCGAGCGGGCTGAAAACCTGGTGTTGTTGTCGATAGCTAACACTTCCACCTCCATCCGTGGGGTCCTCCAGTGCCGTGTCCCACGAGTAAAGGTCGCCGGGGAGATGGCCATCGCTGGGTGATCTTGGGGGAGGAGTGTCACAGGAGATGTCCGGGCAGTCCACTCCAGAGGTACGTCCTGCCGGCGCCGGCCGGTGTGGGAGGTGCTGGGTTCACGTGAGCAGGATGGCAATACTTATGCCGATTGCTGCTCCCGCCATGGCTTCCACCGGAGTGTGACCGAGCAGCTCACGGAGGCGATCTGGTCTAACCGCACGCCCGTGGTACAGGTCTTCGATTATGCGATTGAGCACCTCGGCCTGGCGTCCCACGGCCTGACGCACCCCCGTCGCATCGTACACCACGACAGCCGCGAAGACGAACGCTACCGCGAACAGGGCGCTGTCGAATCCCGCCAGCTTCCCGGCCCCCACCGCCAGTGCTGACACGAAAGCAGTGTGGGAGCTGGGCATGCCCCCCGTGCTGATGAGCAAGCTGGGGTTCGGCCGGCGTCGAATCAGCCACCCCAGCGAGAACTTCAACAGCTGGGCGGTGGCCCATGCTATCAAACTGGTTCTCAGCAACAGGTTGGAGGCCAACTGAGAGAGTACTGGTCTCACTCCTTCTCCCACTAACCCCTCCCAGGTACCCGGCGGCGCACGGCTGGTCCCATCCTTATGCATTGTATCCCATTCTTCATGCCTCCGCCACCGGCCCGCGCCGCACGAAGAGACGGAGGGCACCTGCCTACCTTCCCCAGGGAGAGAAGTGGGAGAGCTACCAGCGTCTGCAGGCCCTGCACATGCGGAGGAAAGACGAACAAAAGAATTACTCAAGCAGCCAGCGCACACCGGCGACCAGGAAGGCACTGGCTATACCATATACGATCACCGGTCCCGCCACCACGAACATCCTGGCCCCTACCCCCAGCACCAGCCCCTCGCTCTTGTTTTCCATGGCCGCCGATACGATGGCATTGGAAAAGCCGGAAATGGGCAAGGCTGCCCCCATTCCGGCCCTTCTACCCAGCTCGTCATACACCCCGATTCCGGTGAGCAGGGCGCCCAGGAAGATTACCAGTGATATTGTGGGTCCGGCCGCTTCCTTCGGCGACATGCCCTGATCCAGCAGCAGCTGAAAGGGAATCTGGGCCAGGGCACATATCATCCCGCCCAGGAGGAACGCGGCCACCACGTTACGCATCACCGGACGCCTGGGCGAGACCTCTTTGACCATCTGGAGATACCACTGCCGCCTTTGACCGGTCCATTGCCCTTGCATGCTCATCACGGCTGCTGGTCCAGGTACGCGACCTTGACGTTCGCCTTGTATTCTGTAATGCATCCATCCTTCACGTTGGCAGTCCAGTTGACCACTTCTACTCCACTGACGTTTCCCACCCGGCGAGCGGCTTCCGATACCGCTTGCGATACCGCATCCTGCCAGTCGCGCTGGGACTGGCCCACGAGTTCCAGCACCTTCACCACCGGCATGCGACGACCACCTCCAGAGGAGACGTAAACCCCCACCAGTCGCGATCCCCGTGGGATTCGGGGGACGCTGTAACTACGCCAGGCTAAAAACCCCACGATGAGCAGCAGCAGGGTCACGCAGATTCCGGCTACCAGCCGGCCCCGACGGGTCAAACACCATCACCATGGGGTATTATGCGCAGGGCGGCTCGTGGTCATGCGCCTCCAGCAGCCGCCGGAGCCGGGCCAGCGCGGCCGCTTCCAGTCGCGACACCTGCGACTGAGAGATTCCCAGCAGCCGTCCCACTCGCCCCTGGTCCCAACCCCACCAAAAGCGCGCCCGCAACAATATGGCCTGTCGCGGTGTCAGTTCGCGCATGGCCTGCGCCAGATCCACGCGCTCCGCCACCTGCCCCCCGAGGTCACCATCGGTGGATGCCAGCTCTTCCACAGACGTGGAGGCTGCGGAAGCGGTGCCCAGCTCCAGTGCCCATACGCAGTCAGCCACCTCCGCCCCCAACGCTTGAGCCAGCTCTGCCAATGTGGGTTCCCGGCCGAGCGTCGCCAGCAGCCGCTCGCGCTCCTGCCCCAGTCTCCTGCGCAGGGTAGCCAGACGTCGGGACAGTCCTCCCGACGACTCCCTGGCCATCTGTCGTCGCATCTCCCCCAGGATGTACTTGAAGGCGTAGGCGGCAAATGGCGTTCCCCGGGCGGGATCAAAACTGCGCGCCGCCTTCACCAGTCCCAGACGACCAGCTTGCCGCAGATCCTCAAGGAATGGGAACCAGGAGAACCTCCCCAGGAGCGCTTCCACCAGCGGAAGGTGGCTGCGGATCAGTTCCTGCCTGGTGTCTTGAAACACCCCCTTCCCCTCACCCCTGGCGATGGTCACACCCCCCGCATCCGGCCCGAGTGGGGGTCTTGGTCATCCTCACCGCTGTCCCCTGACCTGGTCGGGATTCCACCAGCACCTCGTCCATGAACGACTCCATGAAGGCGAATCCTAAACCCATGCGCTCGGGTCGGGTGGTGAAGGGCGCCTGGCGCGCCCGGTCCACATCCTGGATACCGCGGCCCCAGTCGGCAACCTCTACCACCAGCCTCCCACCGTCGCGGGTGGCGGTGATCCTCACCCGGCCTGGCTCCTCGTATGCGTGCAACACCGAGTTGGTCACCGCCTCCGACACCGCCACCTTGATCTCCTCCAGCTCCCCCACAGTGAAATCCATCTGGGCGGCAAAGGAGGCCACCGCTAAGCGCGCCAGCGGGACGTTCTCCGGCCGGCTCGGAATTTCCAGTACCATCCAATTTTCCCCCATCGCCTCTCCCCTCATGTCTTCTCCGTCCCCAGAGCCTCGCGCAAGGTACGGTATACCGGCATGAGCCGCGGTATGCCGGCCAGCTCGAGAAGGGATCGGATTCTGTCTCCTGCCACCACCACCATAGCCCTGCGCCACCGCTCACACTGTTTGAAACCCCCCAGCAGCACCCCCAGCCCGGAACTGTCCAGGAAGCTCACCCTGGTGAGGTCCACCACCACAGTGCGGCCGCCCGCGGCGGCTATGGCGCGCTGCAGTCGTCGCCGTACCAAGGGAGCAGCGGGTAGGTCCATTTCACCGGTCACCCGCACTATTACCGCTCCTGCACGGCGCTCCACCGTTACCACCACCCGGTTCCCCCTTACTTTTTTTTCCTGTAAGTAACTTCTATCCTCGCTGCGGCGTCCCTGCCGCGACGCGAGCAGCCCAAAATACAAACCCGCCGGACTACCGGCGGGCCATCGGCGAGGGCTCGGTGATCAACGAGCGCCCATCGCCCATATGCGAGAAAGCAGCCGCCAGAGCAGCTGTACCATCCCTACCCGTGGGACCTCCTCGGCCGCCACCAGCGGGGCCTCAGCCAGCACCTCGCCGTCGCTGAGGGCAACCAGGCGACCTATTTCCTGGCCGCGACGGACCGGTGCTTCTACTTGATCCGGCAGCTCCGCCCGCCAGCTGACCGAGTCCTCCCGTCCTACTTCCACCGTCACCGCCAGGTCGTCACCAGCCAATACCGCCACCCGTTCCTCGGCGCCCCGGCTCACGGGCACCTCGCCCAGCCGCTCCCCTTTGTCCACCAGCGGGACCGTTACCCAGTTGGCGAAGCCCCAGTTGAGCAGGCTCACGGCCTCGGCAAATCTGGTGCGGCTGTCAGGGCACCCCAGGACCACCGCAATCATGCGGGTGCCGTTTCTCTGGGCAGTGGCGGCCAGGCAATAGCGGGCCCTACCCGTCATCCCGGTCTTGAGTCCATCGCATCCTGGATAAAACCGCACCAGCCGGTTGGTGTTGACCAGCCACATCTTCCCCTCTCGGATGTGCTCCTCATAGATCCGCGTATAGTCCAGCAGCTGAGGTACAGAGACCGCATACCGGGCCAGGACTGCCACATCGTAGGCGCTGATGTGCTGACCCTCTTCATCAAGACCATATGAATTGATGAAATTCGTGTTCCGGAGTCCCAGCTGGCGCGCCTTGTCGTTCATCATCCGCACAAAGCGCTCTTCACTTCCCGCCAGGTGTTCGGCCAGGGCTACGCAGGCGTCGTTCGCCGAGGCTATGGCCACCGCCAGGATGAGCTCCCGCACGCTCATCTCCTCCCCAGGCTCCAGCCATATCTGCGACCCCCCCAGGCGGGCAGCCTCATAGCTGGCCACCACCACGTCGTCCAGAGAAATCCTCCCCTGATGAACGGCTTCCAGGACCAGGACCAGGGTCATGATCTTGGTGAGACTGGCGGGCGCCCTGGGCTCGTGGGCAGCCTTTTCGAAGAGCACCCGCCCGGTGGCGGCATCCATGAGCACAGCAGCAGCTGCGTTGGGACAGAGCTCGGCGGCGAACGCCGGAGCGACACCCACGGTGCAGACCAACAGGGCCAGGGCAGCCATAGCCGTCCAGCGTGCGCAACTATCACGTCCCAGGTGCACAGCCATCCCTCCTCGCGGGATATCTTTCCCCGGAGGTGCGGGATCATGCGTTGGGGCTAACCATCTCCAGCACCACGGGCGGGCACGGCCCTGGTCGGTCCAGCACCCGGTATGCTTTTTCCAGTAGACGCGCCGCCCGTGATGCCGTCTCCGCGGTTCGGGCATGTATACAGGCCAGGGGTTCTCCCGCCTTGACTGCGTCTCCCACCTTCTTCCTCAACTCGATCCCCACCGCGGGATCCACCGCTGCTCCTCTCTTCCGCCGACCTGCTCCCAGCAACACGCACGCCCATCCCACCAGTCTGGCATCCACTTCCCGCACGTAACCATCCGCTGCTGCCACCAGCGGCCGGATCACCGGCGCTCGGGGGAGCAAGGCCGGCTCCTCAACTACGTGCGGATCTCCTCCTTGCGTCCGGATCATCTGCGCCAGCTTCTCCAGGCCGTGTCCCCTGGTCAGCGCGCGGTGCAGCGACCTGCGCGCCTCTTTCCGGTCCTGGGCCAGGCCGGCCAGGATCAGCATTTCGCTTCCCAGCCGGTAGGTCAGTTCCACCACGTCGTGTGGGCCTCGGCCCGCCAGCACCTCGATGGCTTCTCGCACCTCCAGGGCATTGCCCACCCGGTAGCCCAGGGGTTGATCCATGTTGCTCAACACGGCAACCGTGGCCAGGCCACAAGCCTCCCCTATGCGCACCATGAGACGGGCCAGCTGCCGCGCGGAGTCCAATTCCCTCATGAAAGCACCCCTGCCCACCTTCACATCCAGCACCACGCCGTCCGTGCCGGCCGCGATCTTCTTGCTCATGATGCTGGAGGCAATCAGCGGGATGCTGTCCACGGTGGCGGTTACCTCCCGGAGCGAGTACAGCTTCTTGTCCGCGGGTACCAGGCTGCTGCTCTGTCCAGCGATGGCAATCCCCGCCACCCGGACACAGCTGAGGAATTCCTCCACATTCATCTCCACCCGCATCCCGGGAATGGACTCCAGCTTGTCCACCGTACCCCCGGTGTGGCCCAATCCTCGACCCGACATCTTGGCCACGGTGACCCCGCACGCTGCCACCAAAGGCAGAACCACCAGGCTCACTTTGTCCCCCACACCCCCGGTGCTGTGTTTGTCCACCTTGGGTCCGGGTATCGGGGACAGGTCGAGCATGGCGCCGCTGGCAGCCATGGCCCGGGCAAGATGCGTGGTCTCCTCGTAATCCAGGGAACGTAGATACGCGGCCATCAACCAGGTCGCCAGCTGGTAATCGGGTATCGACCCATCCGCCGCCCCTCGTACCAGCACGTCCATATCATCGGCGGTAAGCCGCCCACCGTCCCTCTTCTTGCGAATGATCTCCAGCACATCGTTCACGGCCATCTTGGCCTCCTCAAGCGAGGGAGGAAGCTGGTGCCCGCACCCTGCCACCCAAGCGCCAGTGCATCGGCGGCGGTGGCAGCCACGTCCGCCAGGGTCGGCCGGAGTCCCAGGTCCACCCCCAGGGCTGCTCGGCACGAGTAGGCCAGGACGGGCACATACTCGCGCGTGTGGTCGGTACCCGGGGTGGTGGGATCGCAGCCGTGATCCGCGGTCAGCAGGAGCAGGTCACCCTCGCCAGCCCGGGACAGCCAGTCACTCACCCACCCATCGATGCGTTCCAGGTGTGCCGCGTATCCCTCCGGATTGTTGCGGTGTCCGTACAGCATATCCAGCTCCACCAGGTTGGCGAACACCAAGCCCCTGCCTTCCTCGGCCAGGATGGAGCTGAGTCGGGCGGCTGACTCCCGATCGCTGGTGGTCTTTACCTCCTCAGTCACGCCCGACCGGGCGAATATGTCTCCCACCTTGCCCACCGTCACCACCGGCAGCCCTCGTTCCGCGCAGGCGTCCAGCAGCGTGGGCCTCGGGGGCGGCAACGCGTAATCACGACGGCCCGCCGTGCGGCGAAATCCTCCCGGTGACCCGACGAAGGGTCGGGCGATGACCCGGGCCACCGCATGCGGACCGCGGAGAACATCCCGGGCAATCTCGCATAACCGGTACAGCTGGGCGGGGGGAATGATATCCTCGTGGGCAGCTATCTGAAACACGCTGTCGGCGGAGGTGTAGACGATCACCTTGCCGGTACGTAAGTGCTCCGGTCCCAGCTCCTCTATGATCTGGGTGCCGGAGGCGGGACGATTTCCCAGTACTCCTACCCCAGCTCGCCGGCAAAACTCCGCGATCACCTCGGGGGGAAAGCCGTCCGGATACACGGGAAAGGGCCGCTCCGTGATCACCCCCGCCAGTTCCCAGTGTCCGCTGATGGTGTCCTTGCCGGCGGACCGAGGAGTGAGCAACCCGAAGGACCCTCTGAGCCTGAGGGCAGTGGGTGGCCTCAAGCCAGGGATGAAGCCGCAACCGCCGAGACCGAGGGACTCCAGGGTCGGCAGCTGCAGTCCCCCCACCGCCTCCGCCACGTGTCTGAGGGTATTGGCACTAGAATCCCCGTACCTGCAGGCGTCGGGGGCCGCCCCCACTCCCGCGCTGTCCAGAACCACTATCACCACCCGACTCCAGCCGGTCAACGAAACACTACCTCACGCGCGGGGATGGGCCCTGGCATAGACCTCACGCAGTCGGGTACGGGTGATGTGGGTGTAAATCTGCGTGGTGGAGATGTCCGCGTGACCCAGCATCTCCTGGACCGCCCGCAAGTCCGCCCCGTTCTCCAGCAGATGGGTGGCAAAGGAATGACGCAGGGAATGAGGGGCGATGGCACGGGAGATGCCGGCTTGGCGCGCGTACTTCTTCACTATCTTCCAGAACCCCTGCCGGGTCAACCGTTTCCCCTGGTGGTTCAAAAACAGCGCTGGGTCATGGCCAGAACGGGCCAGCCGGGGCCGCGCATGCCGAAGGTATCGCTCCAGCCACAGCTGGGCTACCGACCCGAAAGGAACCACCCGCTCCTTGCCACCCTTGCCCCGGCAGCGAATGTAGCTCAGCTCCCAGTTGACGTCCTGGGTATCCAGGTACACGATCTCCGAGACCCGCACCCCGGTGGCGTACAACAGCTCCAACATGGCGCGATCTCTGAGCCCTATGGGAGTGCTGGGATCAGGCTGCTCCAGGAGACGCTCCACTTCCGCTACCGACATCACCCGCGGCAGCTTCTTCTGCAACCGCGGCGCCTCGAGGTCGACAGTGGGGTCCTCGCTCACCAGTCCTTCACGGTGCATCCACTGATAAAAGCAGCGGAGCGCAGAAAGCCGACGCGCCACCGTCGCCACCGACTTGCCACTGCGCTCCATGAAAATCATGTACGCCACGATGGTCCCCCGCCGCACAGCCAGCAGGGACTCGCCGGCATGCCAGCCGTTGAGGTACTTGCAGAACTGCCGGATGTCCCGCGTATACGACTCGAGGGTATTGTAAGCCAGCCCCCGTTCGTTCGCCAGGAACGACCGGAACTGCTCGATGAGAGCCTCCACCGAAACCTGCCCCCGCCCTGGAAAGACCCTTTGGCAATTTTTCCAAATGGGCGCTGTAGCAATTCAACGTCCTTTGGCAAATTCCTGCTTTTTGCGAGGAGGTAACCGCAGCCCGCCCTAGCACAGCAGTCTTTCCAGCGGCTGGTACTCCAGTCCGTGTGCCTCGGCCACCGCCCGGTAAGTAATATGCCCGTCCACCAGATTCACCCCTCGAGCCAGCACCGGGTCATCCAGCACTGCCTGAGGGAAGCCCTTGTTGGCCAGGGTCAGTATGTATGGCAGCGTGGCATTGGTCAGGGCAAAGGTGGATGTCCGGGGGACCGCACCCGGGATGTTGGCTACTGAATAGTGAACCACGCCGTGCTTGCGGTAGATGGGATTGGAATGGGTGGTAACCCGGTCTATGGTTTCCACACACCCGCCCTGATCCACCGCCACGTCCACGATCACCGAGCCCGGCGTCATGGATGCCACCATCTCCTCGCTCACCAGACTGGGCGCGCGAGCACCCGGTATCAGCACCGCCCCGATCAAGAGGTCGGCCTCGCCTACCGCCGCGGCGATGTTGTAACTGTTGGACATCAGGGTAACCAGCCGCCCCCCAAACACATCGTCCAGGTAGCGCAGCCGATCTGCATCGATGTCCACTACCGTGACCTGCGCCCCCAGCCCTACCGCCACCTTGGCGGCGTTGGTACCCACCACGCCGCCCCCGATGATCACCACTTTGGCCGGCGGTACCCCCGGCACCCCGCCCAGCAGCACCCCTCGCCCTCCGTGCGGCCTTTCCAGAAAATGGGCCCCGATCTGGGGGGCCATGCGTCCCGCCACCTCGCTCATGGGCGTGAGCAGAGGCAGGCTACCGTCCTCGAGCTGTACGGTCTCATACGCGATGGCCGTGATCCGTCGTTCCATAAGCGCCCTGGTCATCTGCGCGTCGGCCGCCATGTGCAGGTAGGTGAACAGTATCTGCTGCGGGCGAAACAGTCCGTATTCAGGAGGCAAAGGTTCCTTCACCTTCACGATCATGTCGGCAGCAGCAAACAGTTGGACCTTGTCATGCACGATCTCGGCGCCAGCCCGGGCGAACTGCTCGTCCCTGATCCCGCTGCCCTCGCCGGCACCCGCCTCCACCAAGACGGCGTGCCCAGCTGCAGTCAGCGCGTTCACCCCTGCCGGGGTAATTGCCACGCGGTTCTCGTCGGGCTTGATCTCTTTGGGAACACCAATGATCATGCTCTCCCACCCCTCCCACTCAGCGAACCTCGCCGTATCTTCGCCCCCCTTCCTATTTGTTACCGCCACCACTAAATCCTCCTCCGCCCGCCGTCACCCGCGAGGGACCAGGAGCGGGCTGACCAGGCGCAGGAGAGTGGGAGACACGTAAGCCTCCACGAAGCTGGCCGCCAGGAATACCAGGGCCAGCACCGCCATGGAGAGCGTGTACCCGGCCACCATCCCGGCCCAGGGCATGCGGCGAGGAGCGAGCCTGTTCCTCAGGACCGCCCCAGCGAAGGACAGACAGATCACCGATCCCACCACCAGGGCGGGGACGGCCAGCAGATTCTGGGGAAACACCCCCACCGCGGCTATCAGCACCCCCCGCCAGCCCATCTCCTTAACCAGAAATCCCACGGTGAAGCCCACCACGAAGCCGCGCAGGAACAGTACCACCAGTACCAGGGGAGCTGCCACCACCGTGAGGCCCAGGATCCACAACCAGGCCGCCGTACGCACATTGCCGGCCAGCGCCCAGCGCCACGCTTCGCGGGCATCGGTGATCGGGGGACCTTCTCCCAACACCCGAAGCGCACCGGTCACATATGACCTCAGCTCGAGTTCCTGCCCCGGCTCCAGGACGCGGATGCACAATGCTCCCACCGCTATGCCGGCGGCAAGGAGCACCAGGACGAAGAAGTAGCTTGCCGACCGCTGGATTACATTTTCCATCACCGCATCCGCCATTCTCCCGACTGCCAAGCGCAACCCCCCTGGATGGATATGCCCAACAGGGGGTGCCTATGTACCCATCAGGGCAGCACTCGCCCGTATCGCCCGCCGCCTCCAGGTAGGACCTCCAGCAGGCCGGAGCGAGCCTGCAACACTCGCTGAAGCAATCCCTCCGGCAGGGCTTGCGCCAGCTGTTCATCGGTGGCCTCATGGAGCACCGCCAGCTCGCTCCCAAAGATCTCTCGCAGGCGGGACAGCGTCCGGCAGCCCAGCCCGGGAACCAGTTCCAGGGGCACGTAATGCCGGTACGGGGGCCGACGGACTGCAAGCTCGTCCGAGTTCTGGGCGCCCGCCAGTTGAACTATCCTGTCCAGTACGCCCAGCACCACCCGTCGGCTGCCACAGTAAGGGCAGGCGTCCACCGGGGGAGGTAACGCCGCGTTCTTCTTGCAGCGAGGGCACCAGGTGCGGTGATACTTGCCCAGACGGGGATCCATGCCCCAGTTCTCCACGATGCACCGCCCCCCTTCGCCCCGCAGCGCGCGATGTACCTCGGTCAGGGAAGGCTCCTGGAGCAACAAGACGTTATGCTCGCGCCCAAGGCGTTCCGGCGAGTGGGCATCGCTGTTGGAGAGATAGGTCACCGCACGCAACTCCGGCAGCCGATCCGCCAGCTGGGAGTCAGCGCTGAGTCCCAGCTCCACCGCCTCCAGGGCCAACTCCAGCGGACCACCCAATGCTTCCCTGAGGCTGCTGACCGCACCGTAGACTCCCCGGTGAGGAGTGAAGGCATGAGCCGGCCACAGCAGGCCTCCTAACGAGGTGGCCAGGTGCCGGAGCTCCATCCAGTCCACCCGGCAAAGCTGGGTACTCAGCTGCGGGCAACTCACGTGACTTCGGTACCAGGCAGCCAGTTCCTCCAGAGCGTCCCATGATCCGACCAGGATGACGAAATGGGCGCGGCCGCCACCCAGGGGCACCTCCACTTCCGCCCCCGGGATGACCACCACGCGCCCCAGCCGGAACCCACCGCCGGACAACTCCTGGGCAGCGCCCACGTCCAGCAGACGGGCGATATCCTCCATCACCCCCGCAGTCTGGGCATCCACCACCCCCAGCAAGTCGAGGCCCTTCGCCCGCGCCGCCCGCTCCAGTGCCTCCACCCTCAGGCGCGGCGAGGCCCCGATCTTCACCGGGCCACGGCGCGAGGCCCCTAAGTGGACGTGGAGGTCCGCGTAGTGCCGCTTCAATTGCACTCGAATCCATCCTCCGCCAGCGCCCAGAGCAACGCCGTGATGGTCTTGGCATCTCGAATCCGCCCATCCCTCATGGCCGCCACCCACTGGGGTCGCGGAAGTCTGACCACCCGGATGAATTCGTGGCGGTCGGGACGCGACTGCGACCACTCCAGGTCGCGCGCTATGAACAGGTGGATGACCTCGTCGGTGAAACCCGGGCTGGTGTAGAAACGCAGAGCCGGCTCCCACACCCGCGCCCGGCACCCCGCCTCTTCCGCCAGCTCCCGACGAGCACCCTCAAGAGGATCTTCTCCCGGCTTCAGTAACCCGGCCGGTACCTCCAGCAGCTCCTGGCCCACCACGTGCCGATACTGGCGCACCAGCACCGCCGCTCCCGCCTCCACTGCGAGGATGGCCACGGCTGCAGGGTGCTCCACCACCTCCCAGGTGGCATCCCTGCCCGTGGGCAGCCGCACCGTGTCCAGGCGAACCCGCACCAGTCGGCCGCGATAGGCATATTCCCTCCCCAGCGTCTCCCATCTGTCGCTTCCTTGCAACAACCGCCCGGCCTGTCATCCGGAGCTGGCCCCGGATCAGGCCTCACCCTCCTTTCTCCCATGTACTCTGCTTCTTCGCCCGTACCGGGGATCCCGGGTCACGGTCTCCCGGCGCTTCACCATCATGGCCGCCACCTCACCCGCTGCGCCGGCGGAGCGGAAGAAATGCGGCTCCTCCTCAAACCCCCGGTTCATGGTGGTCATGGGGATGCCTTCGCGCCGCAGCAGCTGAATCCCCCGCTCTCCGCTGGAGAATGCCAGACCGTGTCTGGCCAGCACCCCCGCTCTCTCCAGCTGCCCCATGATGGTGACCCTGATGTCCGGCGGCAGATGGGGAAGGGCGACCAAGCACCGCCGCTGCGCGACCCGGCCCAGCACGGTTAGAACGTGATGACTGACCCCCCGATGGCGAGCCCGAGGATCGCCGAATCCCATCCGCACGATGGCCACCGGCCGGCCCCCTAGAATGGATGCCGCGTCGATCATCTGTCCCATCTCCAGAGCGGTGGTGCCCCAGACGGTTCCCGTGCCCACCACCCCCGGGCCCATGCAGGCCACCACCGCCTCCGCTCCCCACGCCCGTGCAGCCAGGAGTCCGCTGAACGCGTTCACCGCCTCCTGATCCCCACCGAAGGCGTGTCCACACGTTATCACGTGGTCCACCAGCCCAGCGCTTCGCAGCCGGGCCAGAAGCTCACTATACCAGGCGGGGAGCGCCCCGCCGTCCGACATCAGATACGCCAGTTTGGAGGATCTACCCGCCACCGCCTTGTATCCAGCACAAGCTCCGCCCAGCTGGCTGTGAAGCGAACCTACCAGCACGGGCATCCCGCCCAGGCCCTCCGGGAACGCGCGCGCGGTCTCTTCCCACCCCTGCACCTTGACCTGGAGGGGAGTGTACCGCATCTTCATCAGGTGACCCGGGCCGCGCAGGTATCCCTTCTCCCGACCCAACACCCAGAGGACGAAATGCACACCACCCGTGCCCAATCTCAGGGCCACGGCGGTGGTATTGAGCAGCACCCGGTCTCCCGGCTGCAGCGGCCCCACCAGGGAATCATAGGCCAGCGCCCGACCGGTCCTGCCCGCTACCGAAACCTCCGCTTCCCACAGACCCGGCCGGGGCTGTCGGCATGTTAGCACCCGGCCGATTTCAATCTGCATTTCCAACATATGACTCCCCAATGGGTATTCTACCCTCGGGTCCCTTCAGCCTTTCCGCGGCACCCTGCCGGCCAGAATACCCAGCCGCCGGTTAAGAGCATCCAGGGTGGCGCGAACGGCGTCATAAGCGGGATCATCCTCAGCCAGCACTGCCCCCAACAGCGGCTCCGGCCGCCCCCGCGGATCCAGTACGTTGACCAGCACCGCCACCGCCTCGTAGGGTCCCAGGCGAAAGGAGCCCACGTTCTCCACTGACAGGCTCACTCCCGGCTTCAGCACAGGGGCCAGCGCCGTCAGTACCGCCTCCGCGGCGATGCGTCGGGCACTGCCGGGGGTGAGGGGTCCTTCGGCGAGTCCCTCCAGCTCTTCCCCTTCCCCCGGCCCGCCCAGCCGCACCTTTATCTGCAGGCGACGCTGCGCCGTGTGGGCATAACTCTCCAGCTGGCTAAGCTTGAACCGTTGATGGAGGGATGAGGGTGGAATCTCTTCCAGCTGGGCCACGCTGATTTTCTTGTGGTCCACGTGCAGCGCCCAGCGGGCAGCCAGGGCACTTTCCACATTCCTCACGATCTGCTTGGGGTGGCGCTCGCAGGTAGCGAGGATGTGTATCTCCTCCACCCCACCCCAGTCATTGACCACCACCCGGCTGGAGAGCACCCCGGGCAGCTTGGACAGCAGGGCCTCCACTTCTTCCACGGTGACGGTCTGCCTTACCTGCTTCTCCTTCTCTTTACCGCCCTCAGCCCCCATGGCCCCATACCTCCGCTCGGTGCCACCGCCGGCTCCTCTCCTCAGCTCACTGTCCGCCGCTGGCCAGTGCCGCCCCCGCTTCCAAAGCCTTGACGTTCACCTCAATCAGCCCGTGCCGGTGCTGCGGAAGCACCTCTGGTAGTGCCTGCTTTATCGAATGCAGCGTCACCACCCGGCTGGCCTGGACAAAAGCCCCCAGCACCACCATATTGGCCACCCGAAGTGAACCCAGGCGATCCGCCATTTCGTTAGCGGGTACCTCCAGCAGCCGCACGTCCTGGCGCTCCGGCCTTCGATCCACCAAGGAGGTGTTCACCACCAGCAGCCCCCCCGGCCTCAGCGTCCCCTCGAACCGCTCAAGCGAGGGGCGGTTCATGACGATGAGGGCTGTGGGCTCACTGACCAGGGGAGAAGCCACCGGCTCGTGGGAAATCACCACCGAACAGTTGGCAGTGCCCCCCCGCATCTCCGGCCCGTACGATGGCATCCAGGTGACTTCCTTGTCCTCCATCATGCCCGCATGCGCCAGCAGCGTGCCCATGAACATGATCCCTTGCCCTCCGAAACCGGCCATCAGGATCTCGTGGGTCATGGCCTAGCCTCCTCCTCGGGAACCCTGAACTCGCCGAGAGGATATTGGGGAATTAACTTCTCCTTCACCCACCGCAGCGCCTCCCGGGGCGACATCCCCCAGTTGGTCGGACAGCTGGAGAGCATCTCCACCAGGGCAAATCCCCGATCTTCCAGCTGAGTCCTGAAGGCTTTCAGTACCGCGCGTCGGGCCCGGGCCACGTGAGCGGGATCGTGTAGCGATACTCGAGCCACGTAGGCCGCCCCTTCCAGGGTGGCCAGCATTTCGGCGATCCGGATGGGGTGACCGCAGTGCCGGGGATCGCGCCCCCCCGGCGAGGTGGTGGTCACCTGTCCCACCAGGGTGGTGGGTGCCATCTGGCCCCCGGTCATGCCGTAGACGGCGTTGTTGATGAATATCACCGTGATTCGCTCGCCCCGCATCGCGGCATGCACGATCTCGGCGGTCCCAATGGAAGCCAGATCGCCATCGCCCTGATAGGTGAACACCACCCGGTCCGGCAGCACCCGCTTGATGCCCGTGGCCACCGCCGGCGCTCTCCCGTGTGCCGCCTGCTGGAAGTCGCAATCAAAATACTCATAAGCCAGGACGGAACACCCTACCGATGCCACCCCAATGGTGCGATGCTGGATCCCCAGTTCGTCTATTGCCTCCGCTACCAGGCGGTGGGCGATGCCGTGGGTGCAACCCGGACAGTAATGCATTACCACCTTCCTCATCGACTTGGGCCTGGTGAACACCTCACGCACCGGGATCACGTCCTTCCAAAACCTTCCTCAATGCATCGGCGATTTCGGCGGGCGATGGAACCACTCCTCCCGTCCGGCCGTAGAAATGCACCGGTCGCCGGCCGTTGACCGCCAGACGAACGTCCTCCACCATCTGACCGGCGCTCATCTCCACGCAGAGGAACGCCTTGGCCCTTTCCACGACCCGCTCAAAAGGCTCCTGAGGAAACGGCCAGAGGGTGATGGGTCGTATCAGCCCGGTAATGATGCCTTCCTCGCGGGCCCTGTTCATCACACTCCGTACCACCCGTGAGGTGGTGCCGTAAGCCACGAAGTATATCTCGGCACCCTCGGGATCCACCAGCTCGTAACGCACCTCTCGTCGGCAAATCTCCCGATACTTCTCCTGCAGGTGCTCGTTATGGCGGCTGCACAGGTTGGCGTCCAGGAAGAGACTGTTTATGACGTTGGGCGGCCGGCCCTGGTTGCCGGTGGTGGCCCAGGGCTTGGCGGGCAGCGAGTCCAGCGGTTTGGGATCGGGCAGCACCACCGGTTCCATCATCTGGCCCAAGATACCGTCTCCCACCACCATCACCGGATTCCGGTAGCGGTCCGCCACCTCGAACGCTTCCATGACCAGCTCCACCATCTCCTGGATGCTGGCCGGCCCGAACACCGGCGTACGGTAATCCCCGTGGCCACCACCGCGGGTGGCCTGGAAATAGTCGGACTGGGCGGGCTGTATGCCGCCGAGCCCGGGGCCACCCCGAATGATATTGACCACCACGCACGGCAGCTCGGCCCCAGCGAGGTAGGAGAGTCCCTCCTGTTTCAGACTGATGCCGGGACTGGAGGAGGAGGTCATGACCCGCGCCCCCGCACCCGCCGCCCCGTACACCATGTTGATCGCCGCCACCTCGCTCTCCGCCTGCAGGAAAACCCCTCCCACTTCCGGCAGCCGCCGCGAAAGGTACTCAGGGATCTCGTTCTGCGGGGTAATGGGGTAGCCGAAGAAGTACCGGCACCCGGCGCGTATGGCAGCTTCACCGATGGCCTCGTTTCCCTTCATGAGGATGCGTTCGCCCACTGACCATCACCCCTCGGATTTCTCATCATCGTCGCGCCATACTTCAATCACCACATCAGGGCACATGCGGGCACAGATGCCGCACCCCGTGCACCGTTCAGGATCTTTGAGATACGCGGGGTAGAAGCCCTGACGGTTGAGCTGTTTCGACAGACCCAGAACATTGCGCGGACAGAAATCAATGCACAGCTCACACGACTTGCACCGTTCGGTATCGAAGATAACCTTGGCCACGTCCATACCCCCTTTTTCCTCACCGACGCCAGGGCATTCCAATATATAGATCGAGCGGGAACACCTCCAGCTCAGGCCGGTATGCCTTTACCTGGTCCGCCAGCCCCTTCCGCGCGCAGGTGAACACCAGCGGAAGCCGCAGCTGGGCCGCCGCCCGCTGAATGAGTTCCTGTCCGCGAAGCACGTCCCCGAGGGTGGTGTCGGGACCCAGGTGGGGATTAGCCACCAGGCCGGTGGCAGCCAGGCGGGTTACCTGCTCCAGACGCCGCAAACAATCGGCGATGCCCTCCACGGTGGCCGTGAACGGCCGGTAGTTGTTGACCACGAAGTACGCTTGGTACGTATCACCACGCATCCTGGCCGCCAGTGACCCCAGGACGCGGGCTCCTGTGGGGTCGCCGCCTAGGTCCACTACTACCGCCGATGCGGGGTCGAGCAGCAACGTGGTGACCCGGGGGGGGATAACGGGAAGCTCGCTGGCGGCGTCCAGCTCCGGCACCACCACCGACAGCCCCAGGGCCTCCAATCGCCGGCGCAATTCGCGAATGCGGAAGAAGGGAGTGACCAGATCGAGATCCACCAGCCACACCTGCCGCTGCGACCAACTCCGCCACGCCAGGGCGTAATTGATGGATACCTCGGTTTTACCGCTCCCGTACGGCCCGAAGAAGATGACCTTCCGCGCCGAGCTGTGCCCGCCCTTCCGCACTGACCGTTCCCTCACGGGAGCCAGAGGTGTCTCAAAGGAGCTAGAGCCCGGATCCGTTGCTCGGCCATCATGTCGGCAGCCCGGTAGGTAGGGATCCCTTTTTCTCTGGCCATCTGGAAGATGTGGAGGAGTTTGTCGTAAATGGTGGCTACCCGGGTGAAAGCTCGCTCCCGGCGGTAGCCGCCAGGCCCAAACTCGTCGTAGACGTTGATCACTCCTCCGCCGTTTATGATGAAGTCCGGGGCGTACAATATCCCCCTTTCCTCCAGGGCATCCCCGTGCCGTTGTTCCGCCAGCTGATTGTTGGCTGCCCCGGCCACGATCCGGCACTTCAATCGGGGCAGCGTCTGGTCGTTGATCACCGCCCCCAGCGCGCAGGGCGCGAATATGTCGCATTCCACGTCGTAAATCTCGTCGACGCCCACCGCCTCAGCGTTCATTTCCGAGACCGCCCGCTCCACCCGGTCAGGATACAGGTCGCAGACCACCAGTTTCGCTCCCTCGTCGTGCAGGTGCCGCAGGAGATGGTACCCCACGTGTCCCACCCCCTGAACCGCGATAACCTTACCCTTGAGCGACTCGTTTCCGAATACCCACCGCGCGCACGCCTTCATGCCTCGATACACACCAAAGGCGGTAGCAGGCGAAGGATCCCCGCTCCCCTCCGGCAGCCCTACCACGAACTCCGTCTCCTCCCGCACCCACCTCATATCCTGAGGGGTAATGCCCACGTCTTCGGCCGTGATATAGCGACCCCCAAGGCTCTGCACAAACCGGCCAAAGGCCCGAAATAGCAACTCCGACTTGTCCTTGCGGGGATCACCGATTATCACCGCCTTCCCACCGCCGGCATCGAGACCCATGGCCGCGTTCTTGTAGGTCATGCCCATGGAAAGTCGCAGTACGTCCACCAGCGCTTCCTCTTCGCTCTCGTACGGCCACATCCGGCACCCACCGAGCGCCGGACCCAGGGTGGTGTCGTGGATGGCTATGATGGCCCTGAGTCCAGCCTCCTCCGAGTAACAGAACACCACCTGCTCGTGGCCGTACCGCTCCATGTACTCGAACACCACTAGCCATCACCTCGTCTCCTATGACCTTGGGCCGTCACCCAGTTCCTTCCTGCCCCGCAGGAATCTCTCTTCACCGTACGCCCGGCCTTTCTCAGGCGTCCTGGTCGCCGAGCCGCTGTCGCATGAGCATGCCCAGGCCGATACACCGCAGCTTGTTGATGCTGGGATCCGCCCGGGACAGAAGCACCACCGGCTCCCGAGTACCCACCACTATGCCTGCTGTCTGCGCCCTGCCCACCAGCATGAGAGACTTGCCGAGGGCATTGCCCACCTCGATGTCCGGCACCACGATGATGTCCACCGGCTCATCAAAAGGCGGTTCCATCCCCTTCTTGAGCCAGTGCGAAGGGGAGATGGCCAGGTCGAAGGCCACCGGACCTTCCACCACACAGTTTCCCAGCTGTCCCCGCCGGCTCATCACCGCCAGCGCCGCCGCGTCAACGGTGGCGGGCATCTTTGGGTCCACCCTCTCCACCGCAGCCAGTGCTGCCACCGTAGGCCGGGCTATTCCCAGCGCATGAGCCACCGAAACGGCGTTCCTGACGATCTCCGCCTTCCTTTCCAGATCGGGCGCGATGTTCACGCCGCCGTCCGTCAGCAACAACAGCTTGGGGTACGAGGGAACCTGCATCACCGCCACGTGACTGAGGGGCCGCAGCACCGACAGCCCGCGATCCTTGTCCAGCACCGCTCGCAGCAGTACCGAAGTTTCCACCGACCCCTTCAGAAGAATCTGCGCCCGGCCGTGGCGCACCTCGGAAACCGCCCGCGCAGCCGCCTCCGCCGGCCCCCCACAGTCCAGCACCTCGTGGTCGGCCAGAGACAGACCCAGCTGCTCCGCCGCCCGCCGCACCCTGCGGGCATCCCCCGCCAGCAGCGCCGAGCCCCAGCCGCGCCGCTGTGCCTCCTGCACCGCCCGCAGTACCTCCGGGTCCTCAGCACCCGCCACCGCCACGCGGCACGGACCGGCACGATCAGCACGTTCCAGTATCTCGTCCAGCGAGTTCACGGCTTCTTACCTCCGCCGCATAGCTTTTGGCCCTGGCCTCGCCCCGTAGAACCCTCAGGGCACCAGCGGCCAGTGCTTCCATTTCCCTTTCCCCCGGGTAGACCAATACCTGACCCAGGAACGCAATTCGCTCTCTGACCCAGTCCACGAACATGTCCGACCGGGCCAGCCCTCCCGTCAGCACCACCGCATTCAGCCCGCCGCCCAGGGCCGCGGCCATTGCCCCTATCTCCTTGGCCACCTGATACGCCATAGCCTGGTAGACCAGTCGGGCTCGGTGGTGGCCGCTGGCGACCATCGCCTCAACCTGGCGCGCGTCATCGGTCCCCAGGTAGGCCATCAACCCCCCCCGAGCTGTCAGCATGGTCAGCATCTCCTCCCGGGACCACCTGCCGGCGTAACACAGCTGCACCAGGCTGACCGCCGGCAGTCCTCCCGCGCGGTTGGGTCCAAACGGCCCCTGCTCGTTGGCGTTGTTGACGTCCACCACCCGACCCCCCCGGACCGCGCACACGGAAATCCCCCCTCCCAGATGCACCACCACCATGCGCGCTTCAGAGGGAACCAGCCCTAGCTCCCGGCAGGCGCGGCGGTAGGCACTCTTGACGTTGAGCACGTGGAAGAGGCTTCGTCGCCGGATGAGGGGCAACCCCGAGATCCGCGCCACCGGCTCCATCTCATCCACCGATACGGGATCCACCACGAAAGCGCTGCATCCGGCCTGTCGTGCCAACTCGTGGGACATGATTCCGCCCAGGTTTGCCGGGTGCTGCCCGCCGACTCCCCGGCGGAGATCCTCCAGCATGAGTGCATCAACCCGGTAGGTGCCTCCGCTTACTGGCCGCAGCAATCCTCCGCGGCCGACCACCGCGGCAAAAGCCGACAGCTGCCATCCCTGCTCATCCAACCACCGGCGCACCGCCCGCAGTCGGTCATCCAGCTGCTCCATGAGTGGCCTGAGCCTGGTCTCTTTGTCGGCGTGAGGCAGCTCCTCCCGAGCCTGCTCCACGTCTCCCGCGAACACCGCCACCTTGGTACCGGTGGACCCTGGGTTGATCACCAGAATGAGCGGCTCCGCCATCAGCACCTTCACCTGCCGGGCAACCACATGAGCCGGACGAGCCCCAACCGACCCACGCGCTCTCTGGCCAGCCTGTCCGCCGCGCGGTGGGTGGCTATGCCTTCCTGCTCCGCCAGCCGAAATATCTCCAGCAGCCGATCGGCAATGGCGGCCGCCCGCCGCAGCGCCCGATGGCGGTCAAAGCCCTCCAGCTCCGTGGCCACCTGGATCAAACCGCCCGCGTTGATGACGTAGTCGGGAGCATACAGAATCCCCCTCTCCCGCAGGGCGTCGCCGTGGCGGGGCTCGGCGAGCTGGTTGTTGGCACCTCCGGCCACCACCCGACATTTGAGCCGCGGTACCGTTTGATCGTTGATCACCCCACCCCGCGCATTGGGCGAGAAGATGTCACACTCCACGTCGTATACCTCGTCGGGGTCGACCACTTCCGCACCCAGTTCGACAGCCACCCGCCGAGCGCGTTCAGGCGCGATGTCCGCCACCACCAGGCGAGCTCCCTCGTCGCGCAGGTGACGGGCCAGCCGGCTGCCCACCTTACCCACGCCCTGCACTACCACCATCCGGCCCTTCAGGGAGGCGTTGCCCCATGTCCACTGGGCGCACGCCTTGATCCCCTTCCACACCCCGAAGGCGGTGGTTACCGAGGAATCTCCGCTGCCGCCCCATGCTTCCGGCAGGGCCACCAGGTGGGCGGTCTCCGCTCGCGCATGCACGAAGTCCTCGGCCACCGTGCCCATGTCGGTACCGGTGATGAAGCGACCCCGCAGGCCTTCCACGAAGCGGCCGAAGGCGCGCAAACACGCCTCCGACTTGTCGGTCTGCGGATCCCCCCAGATGATGGCCTTACCGCCACCAAAATTCACCCCGCTGACCGCCGATTTCCAGGTCATCCCTTCGGACAACCTCAGGGCATCCCGGACCGCTTCTTCCTCACAACTGTATGGCCACATGCGGCAGCCACCGAGAGCCGGGCCCAGCGCCGTGTTGTGGATGGCAATCAAACAGCGGAGTCTGCTGGGCGAATGGGAGCAGAAGATGAGCTGCTCGTGTCCGGATTTGCCCATTTCATCGAAGATGCCCAAGATCTCTCCCCCCACAAAAGAACAGGGCCGCCGTTTTGGGGCCCGATGGTTGTGTTAGTTGGTCTTCCGTACACGGCTGCGGCTGCTGCCAGGGTTATACTTCGCCCCAGGTCTGCCTGCAGACCCGCAGGCGCAGCCGGCCGCAGCTCAGGCATGCCGGGTTCCTCCCCCCTCTCTCTCCGAGTGGAGTATTCGAGATCTACCCCCGGAATCCTCTCCAGGCCCCCTTGGCTCGTTCCACTAGCAGGCTCAGAGAGACGCAATCGGCAACTGCATTGAAGACACCCACGATCAGAATATAGGTGACCAGTGCTCCCGGGTCCAGGCGGTAGCTGACCAGCAGCCCGACCAGGGCTCCCAGGCAGTTGGCTCCCGCGTCGCCCAACATCACCCGGCATCCCAGGTCAGCCGGCAGGTAGGCCGCCAGGGTCCCCAGCAGGACGTAGCTGGGGGCCCCCAGAGGGCCAGCCGCCACCACCGCGAGGGTGGCCATGGTCGCCGCCCAGCCCGGGCGTTTGTCCACCTGGTTGAAGGCGTTGGCAGTCAGAGCCACCGCCCCCGGCGCGTACCACGGCCAGGGCCGGCCGGCCGTAACCAGGGCAGCCCAGGCCACCAGTAGGCCACCGGCCGCCTTCAGCACACCACTGCTGACCCTACCCCGCAGCACTTGCCGCAGGTGACCGCCGAGGCCCCGCGCTGGAAAACCGGCGCAGTCATCCAGCAGTCCCCATAGAGAGTATCCGTAGGCTATCAGGAGGCACCCCTGGCTCATTCCGTCCCAACGTTGCCCGGCGATCATGAGGGGTGCGCTCAGGGTAAGGGCTAACGGAACCACCACCCCGCCTGCGGTGGCCACCTTGCGTCCCTGCCAGTTCAGGCGCACCAGCCCGGGGGCATGGGGGAAGAAACGCCCCAGCATTACCAGGCTGCAGCCGTACCCCACCATGCACAGGATGAAGTCCAGCAGGGTCACCGCATCAGCCGCCCCAGGGTGGTAGCAACCTCCAGGAATTGCCTCCCGCGGTGGAGCCATCCGGCCAAACCATTCCCCACCCCCCGGGCTACCCACCGGGTGGGGACCTCCACCAGCCGCCCGCCCCGCCTCAGCACCTGAACGGTCACCGCCACCTCCACCCCGTAGTGGCGCGGCAGGCACTCCCAGTCCACCAGCTCGGTGCGGAGGCAACGCTGCCCAGAGAGCACCCCGCGCAAGCACCGTCCCGCCAGCAGACGCACTCCGGCCCGGGCCAGAGCGCGGGTGAGCCCCAGCCCTCCCGGGTTGACCACCCGCTGGAAAAGGGCCACCGTCATATCAGCCCGTCCCTCCCGCACCGGGGCCACCAGCAGCCCCACCTCCTCTGCCCAGCAGCCGAGATCCGCATCCACGAACAGCGCCAGCGTCGGCCTGCAGCGAAGGATGCCCTGACGTAAGGCCCAACCCTTGCCGAGGGACCGCTTGAGACGCAACACCTCCGCGCCGGCGGCTTCCGCCACCTCCCGGGTGGCATCCGAGGAGGCATCGTCCACCACCAGTATCCCCCCAACAGCTCCGCTGCGCCGAAGGGCAGTGACGGTCTCCCCGATCCACCTCTCTTCGTTTCGTGCGGGGACTACCGCCCAGACCGCGTCAATCGGGAGAGGGCGGAAAATCTCCATCACACCCCTTCCGAAGTCCCCAGGCACCCGTCTGACCCGACAGCACGCGGACCACCGCCACCGCCGCCCAGGGGGCATCCTCTCCGTACACCACCGACAGCCCCAGGCGGCGCATCTGGCCGGGATCAGGGGCGTCGGGAGCCAGTACCACCACCCGCACCCCCCGGCGTGCCATGTCCTGCAGCCAGGCCACCGCTTCCGGCCGTCCCCCGGGAGGCCAGCCGCACGCGCACACGCCCCCGGACACCTGCAGTAACTCGGCGGGAATGTCCGCCCAGACGCGGACCCGAGCTCCTGCCGCCTCCAGCACCCCCAGGAGCGCGCCGGGAGCGCGTCCATCTTCGCTCAAGATCACCACCAGGGCGTCCCGCAACAAACCGCGGACCAACTCAGCAGACCACAGCCTCATGACCCGGTCCCGCCACTCCAGCTGCGCCCTGAGCGAACTGGTCGCTTCGCGCTGCTGTCGCAGCTGCTCGCGCAGCCGCTCGAACTCGGTCTCCAGACGGGATACCAGGGCCCGCTGTTCTTGTACGAAGCCGGGCTGGCCCGAGCGCAGCTCTCCGATCACCAGGCCCAGGCTCAGGGCGCAGAACCAGCCCACCAGAAGGACCAGCAGGTGGCGGGGCAACATGGCATTCAGTTCCTCCTCACCAGCCCAACCACACCCTCACCTGCAGCGTCAGCAGCTGAACCCACGGAGCCAGGGTCCCTGAACCCACCAGCAGGGCTACTGCCGGCAGGACCGCGGCGGCCATCAGTCCAGCCACCTGGCGGGGACGTAAGGCGGCGGAGGTCACCTGAGCCCACCCGCTGGCACTCACCAGCCGGTGTCCCATCTTCATCCGGACCAGCAGCGCGCTGGCCATACCCGCTCGTCCTTTTTGCCAGTAATCGGCAGCCCCCTGATGTCCACCCACCAGGATCACCCGCTTGGCGCCGAGGACCTCCGCCAGGAGGATGGCCAAGTCTTCGCTGGTGCCAGGACACGACACGATATGGTGGCCGAGCCCCATCTCCCGCAGACGCCGGGCCCCCGGGCATCGTCCGTCCTGGTACGCGTGAACTACGCGCTCCGTGCATACTCGCAGGGCCCGGCTACTCACCGAATCCATGTCCCCCACACAAACGTCGGGGTGAAATCCGGCATCCAGCAGGGCATCAGCTCCCCCATCCACCCCCACCTTCACCGGTCGGCACGCGGCCACGAACCCCGCCAGGGACTCGAGATCCTCCCGGAAACCCGGACCGCGGCAGACCACCAGGGCGTCGCGGCCGGCGAAGGAAACCTTCAGAGAAGGCACTTGAGGGCGCAGCCACAGGAGATCCCTCTCTCTGAGCGCCCACGCCAGGGTGTTGATCAAGAACTCACGCAGCCGCGCGTCCTCCCTGGACTGGATGCCGCAGAGGGCCTCCTCCACTTCCGCCAAAGTGAGCAAGTGTCCCCGGGCTCGTGAGGTGGCACCCCACAGCAGCCAGCTTCCGCGAATTTCCACCAGTGAGCCGTCGGGGATGGAGAGCACGGCGCTGCCCAGGCCGTCCAGTACAGGAACACCGCTTTGCAACAACCATTTGGCGCCGGTAGCGGGCACCCTTCCGGTGAGAGAGCGGGAGGCATTGACCACCGCCCGCACCCCGCGTCTTGCCAGCTCCCGGGCCATCGTCTCGTCCAGGTCAGGGTGATCGATCACCGCGATCTCTCCTGGCCGGAGACGGTGCAGCAGCTCTTTGGTGCGCCGAGATACTCTCGCGCGCGCCCTCACCTCCCTCACCTCGCCAGTGAGCTATTATTTCCTCCCCAAAGGAAACTACGCGGCCGTCGGCCGCGCAGCCCCACCGTCGGATACATCAACTTTACAGTTGCACGCGAAGCCGGTCCGCCACCATGGCTATGAACTCGGAATTGGTGGGTTTTCCCCTTTCCTGGCTTATGGTGTGTCCGAAGAGCTGGTTAATGGTTTCCCAGCTGCCTCTGGTCCACGCCACCTCAATGGCGTGCCGGATGGCCCGCTCCACCCTGCTGGCAGTGGTCTTGAACTTTCGTGCGATGGATGGGTACAGTTCCTTGGTCACCGCATTCAACAGATCCATACGCTCCACCACCATCAACACCGCCTCGCGGAGGTAGAAGTATCCCTTTATGTGGGCGGGAATTCCGATGTCATGCAGCAATTCTGTCACCTGCGCCTCCAGACTACGTCTGGACTGGGCCAATGCACGGCGCCGCCCCGCAGGTGACGCGTTACATATCTGACGCACCCGCTCCGCGAGCACCTGCAGGTCGAAGGGCTTGAGGATATAGTAGTCCGCTCCCAGCTCCACCGTCCTTCTGGTCATCTCCTCGTGCCCGAAAGCGGTCAGCATCACTATTTTCGGACGGCGCTCCAGCTTCATTTCCGCGATGCGCTCCAGAACCCCCAGACCATCCAGGTGCGGCATGATTATGTCCAGCAGTATCACATCCACCTCGACCTGCTCGAGCAGCTCCACCACCTGCTGGCCGTTGTGGGCCACTGCGGTCACCTCGGTGTCCGGCTCCCGGCTGAAGTAGTCGCGCAGCAGCTCACAGAACTCTCGATTGTCGTCAGCGACCATCAGCCTGATCTTGGTCAAGAGCTGCCCATCCCCCCCTCCGGCCATGATGAGCAACCAGTGATTCGACACTATACCGCGATGATCCTGCCGCACAATCCGTCGAAAGCGGATAGGCCTTTCGACAATTTGTGCTCATAACTGCACGGGCCTCCGGTTGATAGCTGCCGGACAACAGTCCGCATGCCTCCAACATCCACTCAGCGTAAACCCCGTAGCCGCGGGTGGGATCGTTCAGGAACACATGGGTGACCGCGCCTATGATCATCCCGCCCTGGATGAGGGGACTACCACTCATCCCCTGCACGATTCCCCCGGTTCTGGCTAACAGATCCGCATCCGTGACCCTGATCACCAACCCCTTGGCGGCGGGACGCTTCTGGGGTAGGGCGCGCTCCACCACCACGTCGAACACCTCGCACCTGTCCCCCTCCACCACGGTCACCATCTGCGCGGGGCCCTCCCGAACCTGTCTGGCCAGGGCCACGGGCAAGGGCTCTCGGTACAACCCCTCCGGTTCCCGGAACAGCCGACCGAATATGCCGAAAGGAGTGTTCTTGTCGATAGTCCCGATGACGTCCAGATCGTGCACAAACACCCCTATTTTCTCTCCCGGATGCCCCCTTCGCCCCTGCTGGATTCCCGAAACCCGCGCCCGCACGATGCGTCCTTCGCCCACCTCCAGCGGAAAGCTGGTGGCGGCGTCCGCCACCACGTGCCCCAGGGCACCGTAAACCAGACTATTCGGGTGCCAGAAGGTGAGGGTGCCTACACCGCAGGCGCCGTCGCGGATGTACAGTCCCACGCGATACCGCCCGGTCTCCCCACACCGCACCGGCCTCAGCCGCACGGTCAAAGTTCTGGAGCCCCTTTTGACTTGCATGCGCATCTCTCGTCGCTCGCGGCCCGCTTCCTGGATGAGCTCCTCCACCTCAAGCTCGGTGTCCACCGGCTGGCCATCCACCGCTAGCAGCACATCGCCCGGTCTCAGTCCGGCGCGTTCGGCGGGACGGTGTCGTCGACCCTCTGCATCAGTCACCACCCCCAGACCGGTAACCAACACCCCCCGACTGTGAAGGAGTACGCCTACCGACTGTCCCCCCGGCACCAGACCGACCCGCGGCAGCACCTGGACGTGTATCCGCCGGAGAGGTATGGCGCCAAACAGCCTGATCTCCACCTCTGCCTCTCCGGATCGAACAGCCTGGAGCACGTAACTGGTTGGGATGGCCCCACCGGGAGCCTCGCGCCACTGCAGCAGTCCGCTGTCTCCTACATCCAGGCGCACGGGCAGCGGGAGTCCGATGTCCAGCTCCACTTCCTGCCCCGGGAAAGCCCGTACCTGCTGCGGGAGACGGCGGTATGCTTGATACGGCGGGCTCAGGAAGAAGGAAATGACCACCACGCAGCAAAGGATGGCAGCCAACGGGCGCGTTCGCAAGCTCGAGGCACCTCACCGCACGGTACTGTGCGGCAATTAGGGTTCCCTTCCGAGGTGGTTCTATGCGCCTGGTGATGTGGCGCGCAGCAGCTGTCTGGCGTGCTCCAGCGCGGTTTCGCTGACTTCTCCTGCCAGCATCCGGGCCAGCTCCCTCACCTTCTCCTCTTCCTTGAGGAGACTGCGGGCCTCGGTCACCGTTCGCCCCGCCCGCACTCTCTTGCTCAGGAGGTGGTGGTGGTCAGCCAGGCACGCGATCTGCGCCAGATGGGTGACGCAGATCACCTGGCGATCACGGGCAATGCGGTGCAGCTTGGATCCCACCACCGCCCCCGCCCGGCCGCCGATACCGCTGTCCACCTCATCGAAGATGAGGGTGGGCACATCGTCATCCCTGGCCAGCAGGTACTTCAGTGCCAGCATCACCCGGGATATCTCACCGCCGGAAGCAATCCGGCTGAGCGGTCGCGGGGGCTCGCCCGGATTGGGCGCGAACAGGAATTCCACGCGGTCGATGCCCTCGGGGCCGAATCTTACCCGTTTCCCGTTGATTTCGAGGCCCTGGGCGTCCTCCTCCTGAGTGATGCGTACCAGCAACGCTGCCCTGGCCATTCCCAGCTCACTCAGCTGCTCGGAAGCCATATCCTCCAGCCGCCTGGCGGCCCGACGCCTTTCCTCCGACAGCAACCGGCAGCTGGTGGCCAGCTCCCGGGAGACCGCCTCCAGCTCTGCCTGCAGGCGGCTGGCCTCCTCCTCGCTGTTCTCCAGCCTGCTGAGCCGGCGTTCCATCTCCTCCTGGTAGGCCAGGATCTCCTCCACCGTGGAGCCGTACTTGCGTTTGAGCTTCCGGTAGACTTCCAGTCGCTCCTCCACCGCTTCCAGCGCTGCCGGGTCGGTGTTGACCTCCTCCGACGCCCGCCGCAGCGCACTGCTCAACTCCCGCAGCTCGTACTGCAGCCGTTTGGCCTCCGCCGCCAGCTGGCCCAGCGCCCCGTCCAGCTGCGCCGCCTCTTCCAGCCGGGCACACACCTCACCCAGAGAATCAAAGGCCGACCGTTGGGGACCACCAGCGTACGCCGTGGCGTAGGCTTCGTGGATGACCTCACGCAACCTCTGCGCATGCATCAGACGCTGCCGTTGTGCCAGCAGATCACTTTCCTCCTCCGGCTGCAGGCGGGCAGCCTGGATCTCCCGGATCTGAAAACGGAGGAGATCCATCTCCCTGGCCCGGGTTCGGGCATCGCCACTGTAAGCTTCCAGCTGCTGTCGCAGCTGCCGGTGGCGACGGTACAGCAACCCCACCTGGTCCAAAAGATCCCTGAGACGCTGTCCCCCCAGGGAATCCAGTAATCGGCGGTGCATGTGGGGCTTGAGGAGCCACTGGTGCTCGTGCTGTCCGTGGATATCCACCAGGTAACTGCTCAGTTGCTGAACCGTCCCCACCGTCACCGGCCGTCCGTTAATGCGCGCCACGCTGCGTCCCTGGGCCAGGATTTCCCGGGAGATGACCAGTTGATCGCCCTCGTCGTACCCCATATCCGCCAGCAGCGTCCGGAGTCCTTCCTGCTCTGGTACGTCAAACAACAGCTCTATTCGGGCGCGGTCAGCCCCCGCCTTCACGTAGTCCGCCGAGGCACGACCACCCAGCGCCACCTCAACGGCGTCGATGAGCACTGACTTACCTGCGCCCGTCTCCCCGGTGAGCACGTTGAGCCCCGGGCCCAGCTCCAGTCGAAGCTTGTCCACCAGGGCAAAGTTCTCCAGATAAATCTCCCTGAGCATTGCTAGCGGCTTTCGACCTCCTACGACATCATCTGACGCAGCTTGTCGAGAACGGTCGGCGCCATGTTCGCATCGCGGATTACCATCAGCACGGTGTTATCTCCCGCCACCGTTCCCACCACCTCTTCCCAGCCGAGATTGTCGATGGCCTCTCCCACCGCCGGCGCCGCCCCCGACAGGGTTTTGACCACCACGATGTTGTGGCTGTAATCAAACCCAACGCAGCATTCCCGAAACACCCGCCGAAGCCGCTCCATCACCGCCAGCCGCTCCTCGGACTGCGGCAGGGTGTATCGGTACCGGCCGTCACTGGTGGCAGTCTTGACCAGCTTCAATTCCTTGATATCCCGGGACACCGTTGCCTGGGTCACCTTGATGCCTTCCTGGCGGAGTTTCTCGGTCAGCTCCTCCTGGGTCTCGATTACCTGGTTGCGGATGATCTCCAGGATCTTCATCTGCCGCTTGGCCTTCAAGGCCTCACCCCCCACGATCTGGCTGTATCCGGACGTTGCCCCCCTCATCCTTCAGCTTGCGGCGGAGGACGCGGTAGAAGCTCCACGGGGGCAAGCGCATCAGCCTTGCCGCAAACGGCGCCCGACTCACGTGGATCTCGTCCTCCGACCTGAGGCGCAATCCTCGCTGTCCGTCCACCGTCAGCATGGTGTCGCGGTGACTGGCGGACAGCCTGAGCATCACTCGGTTGTCTCCGGAGACCACCAGGGAACGGGAATACAGGGTATGGGCGCAGATGGGCGTTATCACGAAAGCCTCCACGTCCGGACTCAGGATGGGACCACCGGCGGACAGCGAATAGGCTGTGGATCCGGTGGCGGTGGACACGATGACCCCGTCGCCTGGATAGGTATCGACGTACGTGTCCTCAATCCACAGGTGTATGTAAATCAGGCGGGCAAAAGGGCCCTTGCACACCGCTATTTCGTTGAGAGCTACGAAAGTGGTGGCCGTGGATCCCGCCCGGCACAGCCGTCCCTGGAGCATCATGCGCTCCTCCACCAGATACTCCCCGGCGAGAAACCGGGGAAGGAAAGTCTTCAAGTCGGGCAATTCGACCTCGGTGAGGAAACCCAGATGCCCCAGGTTCACCCCCAGCATGGGCAGCCCCTGCCGGGCCATGAGCCTCGCCGCGTGCAGCAGTGTCCCGTCACCGCCGAGAACCACCACGAACTCCGCCACTTCCCCCCACGAAGCCACGGGCAACCCCAGCTCGGGACGCTGCAGCTCGTGAGCCACCTCAGGGGGGAGTACGCAGCGGAGCCCTTCGGCGTTCAGCCAGTCCACCAGTTCAAGGGTAGTGGAAGCAGCTTCAGACTTGTCGAGATTAGGGAATATGCCCAGCGTGCGCAACTTGTCCACCTCGGTCACCTGTATAGTAGTTCGCTAGGCGGCTACATTCATCCTTGCAGCCGCAACAAAGTGCCCTCCGTGGCAAAGACTAACCATGTGCGCCCGGCAACCGGCCGCGGTCACCGCTGCCGATCCAGCGATTTGGAAACAATTGACACGGGCGGGGGTCGGCGGTACAATATGGTTAGATTCGGTCCTCGGTAGCCAGAGGCCCAGGAGGTGAGCTGGTGGAAATCCCCACCTTGCTTCAGGTCAGCGTGGCGGTGATCGCCGGCACCTTGCTGGTGGGTACCGTAGCGCTGCTGACTGTTCTGTCGCAGCTGAAGCGTACCCTGGTGGCGGCGGAGGAGCTCTCGGTGGCGGTGCGGCGCGAGCTGGAACCGGTGCTGCGGTCACTGAGGATCACCCTTGACAAGGTCTCGGCTCTGGCCGACGAAGCACACAGCCGGGCACACGAGACCCAGCAGGTGCTTTCCCATCTGCGGAGGCTGGTTGAGGCGGCGCGGGTCACCATGACTCTGGTGGAGAAATCCATCACTCCAGCCCTGCTGGGCGCCTCTGGCGTGGCCGCCGGTTTCGGAAAGGCATTCCGGTTGCTGGCGCGAATGCGTAGATCGAGAGGGGGTGGCACGTGATGGCCAGGAACAACAACGGAGGACGTTTCGTCGAGGGGTTCCTGCTGGGTGGTTTGCTGGGGGTGGTGCTGGGGATCCTGTTCGCCCCCGCGGCGGGAGAAGAAACCCGTCGGGCCATCTCGGAACGGAGCGAGCGCATCGCCAGTCAGGCCCGCGAGATGGCTGAACGCACCAGGGAACGTACCGCGGATGTCCTGGAAACCGTCAAGTCCGAAGTGAACGAAGCCGTGGAAAGGTTCAAGCAGTTCATCGAGGAAAAGAAGCGGGTAGTGGAAGAAGCGATGCAGGAAGGACGGGAGGAAGCGGCCAGAGCCCGGGAGGATATCGAGAAGGAGGTCCGCCAGGCGCTGGAGGAAACCGGGTGACGCAGTGGCCCCGCGCTGCGCGGGGATCATTCTTCGCCATCGCGCCGGTGCTGGCTCCAGACCACCCGATGGATGATCTCATCGGGAACCTGGTCGCAGCCTTCCCTGGTCAGGTGTAACCAGAACTCAAGGTTTCCAGCTGGCCCCCTGAGGGGAGAGGGGGCGAGGCCGTGTACAACGAAGTCCTGCGCTCGCGCCCCACGACACACCGACTTCAGTACTTCCTCGTGCACGCGGGGGTCTCTCACCACTCCCCCCTTGCCCACCTGGCGCGGCCCTGCTTCAAACTGGGGTTTGACCAGGACCAGCACCCTCCCCCGGGGCTTCAGCACCCCTCTTGTGGCGGGCAGTATCTTCAATGCCGAGATGAACGACACGTCGATGCAGGCCAGGTCGACCCGCTGTCCCAGATCCTCCAGTTTCAGGTAACGGGCATTGAGGCCCTCCAGCACCACCACGCGGGGATCCTGCCGGAGTTTCAGGGCCAATTGTCCCTTGCCCACGTCCACCGCGAACACCAGCCGCGCCCCTCGAGATAGCAGGCAATCGGTGAAGCCACCGGTGGAAGCGCCCACGTCCAACGCCACCGCCCCCGCCACGTCAATGCCGAACTCATCCAGCGCCGCCTGCAACTTCAACCCGCCCCGGCTGACGTAGGGTAGCGGATCCTCCTTCAGGGTCAGGGCCACATCGGGCTTCACCAGGGTACCCGGTTTATCCACCACCCGACCTCCCACCAGCACCACCCCGGCCATTACCGCGGCCCTGGCCCGGGCCCGGGTGGGGAACAGTCCCCGCTCCACCAGCAGCACGTCCAACCTCAGCTTGCCCCTGCCTCGGCCCATGGCGGCTCACCACCAGTGAGGGCGGCCATCATAGCAGCCCGGAGCCCGCTGGCATCCAGGCCCAGGTCCGCCAGCAACTCTTGCCGCGTGCCGTGCTCCACTGGGTCTCGCGGGAGGCCTTTCCGCACCACTCGTACCGGCCAGCCCGCCTCCTGGACCATCTCCAGCACCCGCGACCCGAACCCTCCCCATAGCACGTTGTCCTCCACCGTGACCCAGACAGGGGCCTTTGTCGCCACGTCCGCCGCCGTCTCAAAGTCCGGTGGTTCCACGAACCGGCAGTTGACCACCGCCACCCGCAAACCGTCCCTTTCCAGCATCTCGGCTGCCGCCAGTGCTTCGTACACCAGAGGGCCCGTGGCCAGGAAGGCGCCGTCGGTACCTTCCCGCAACACCTCCCATGACCCCAACTGCAGCGCCCCAGTCCTCTGGCCGGTTGAAAGCGGTACCGGTACCGCTCCCCGAGGATAACGTATGGCCACCGGCCCGGGCACTGACAGTGCCAGCTCCAGCATTTGCTCCAGCTCGCCGCCGTCCTTGGGGACCATCACCACCATGTGGGGGAGCGACCGGAGATAGCAGAGATCCAGGGCGCCGTGGTGAGTTGGTCCATCTTCGCCCACCAGCCCCGCGCGATCCAGGGCGAAGATCACGGGAAGCTGCTGCAGGCAGACATCGTGCGCAATCTGATCGTACGCCCTCTGCAGGAAGGTGGAATAGATGGCTACCACCGGGCGCCAGCCTTCCTTGGCCAGCCCTGCCGCGAAGGTCACGGCATGTTGCTCCGCAATGCCCACGTCGAAGAAACGGTGGGGGTGCTGTTTGGAAAAGGGACCCAGACCCGTGCCTTCGGGCATCGCGGCCACCACGGCAACCAGGCGGGGATAGTTGGCCGCCAACTGCAGCATCTTGTTCCCGAACACTTGGCTGAAGGTGGGGAGCCCCTTTGGCGCCGCTCCCGAGGCCACCCCGTGATAAGTCTCCGGGCTCTCCTCCGCCGGCCGGTAACCACGCCCTTTCTTGGTCACCGCGTGGACCAGCACCGGCCCTCGGATCTCCCGGGCCCGGGTCAGGACTCGCTGCAGGGCACCCAGGTTGTGGCCGTCCACCGGGCCCAGATAGGTGAAACCCAGCTCCTCGAACAGCATGCCGGGAACCACCAGGTACTTCAGACTTCCCTTCATGCGCTCCGCCATCTGCGCCAGCCCGTCGCCCACCCGGGGTATGCGCTTGATCAGCTGCTCCATCTCTTCCTTCACCCGATGATAGGTGGGATCGCTGCGGACCCGCGCCAGGTAGCCGGCCAGGGCCCCCAACGTCGGCGCGATGGACATGGAATTGTCGTTCAGCACCACGATGAGATCCACGGCCAGGTGACCGGCGTGGTTCAACGCCTCCAGAGCCATTCCTCCGGTGAGTGCTCCATCACCCACCACCGCCACCACCGCGTGATCCTCGCCTGCCAGGTCTCGGGCCACCGCCATGCCCAGGGCGGCGGAGATGGCGGTGGAAGCGTGCCCGGTGCCGAAATGGTCGTGAGGACTCTCCGAAGGCCGCGGGTAACCGCTCAGGCCGCCGCGCCGCCGCAGGGTCGCGAAGCGCGCTCGGCGGCCGGTGATGAGCTTGTGCGCATACGTCTGGTGCCCCACGTCCCACACGATGCGGTCACGTGGGCTGTCGAACACCAGGTGCAGGGCCAGGGTGAGCTCCACCACCCCCAGATTGGGGGCCAGATGGCCCCCGTTTCGGGCCACCGTCTGAATGATGGTATCTCGGATCTCCTGGGCCAGCTGTTCCAGAGCCCGGATGTTGAGCCGTTTCAAATCCTCCGGACCCTCAAGACGATCCAGAATCCTTCCCAACGGTCCTCACCTACCGGATTCGATATCCCGGCGCCCTCGCGTTCGGTGACGCGGTGACCGGCGCCAGGAGATCAGCAAGGTCCTGATGCCCTCCCAGGCCGCCATGATCCGCCCTGCCCGGTACACGATGGCGTTGGCATTCCAGATGGCGTATCCCTTGGCCGCCGCCTTTCCTCCCACCGTCAGTCCCGCCACCAGACCCAACATGGCCATGCCCAGGATGGTCTGATCCAGCCCCGCCCGGGTTCCGCCCAGGCGGTAGGCTATGGCCGCCGCCGCCGCCCCACTCAACGTCCCACAGAGATCACCCACCACGTCGTTGCAAAAGGAAGCCACCCGGTCAGCTCTCCGCAGCAGCCACAACGCCTGCCGGGCTCCGGGCAGCTTCTTCGCCGACATGGCGTGAAAGGGGGTATCATCAGCCGCCGTAACTGCCACCCCCAGGACGTCGAACATGACCCCCACCAGGATGATCAGCAACAGCAGGGGTAGGGCCAACAGCAGGTGCACGCCCTGCATGGCACTCTGCGAAGGTAGACTGATGAGCATGGCCATCAGAAACGCCCCCGCCCCCACGGTGACCCCAGACCGCAATGACCGGTGGCGCCGGTTTCGGCGTTGGGCAGACACCGCATCCATTCCCTCCATAAGCAAACCCCCGGGCAGCTGAGCGTGCCATGCCCGGGGATCAATGCGCTCTACCGCGTGGCGGGTGGTAGCGGGATGGGTAAATGTTGCGGCTTAGGTCTAGCAGGCTTTCCCGGACGACCTCCGGCGCATCGCTGCCCCGGCGGTTTCCCTTTATGGTCGTCCCGCAGTGTCGCCATCTGCGGTGCTAGATTGCCACTTAGCCCGCACTGTAATCCCCACCCCGCCTCCTTCCGGAACAGCCTAGGAGCTTTCCTCGACAGCACCTGACCGCCCCTTAGCCTCTTTTGCGGACTGGATTTCGGCCGCGTTGCCATCGGTCCACCCGGGCCCGTAGGTGTCCACCATTGAAGCGACCTCCGCCCAGACCGCTCAAGGCAGGCTACGCTGTACACAGCACCACCCCGGTACCGCATACAGGTTGTCCCTAAGCCATAGTTCGCCCCTTTCGAAGCGAACCACGCACTTAGGCCTCCGCGGGAGCAGGGTCCGCGCCTACATGCCATTGTAGGCTGCCCCACTCCCTTGACTCCCAGCACCAACCCCCGACTGGGCGTCGAAAGCCAGCACCAGGAGCTTCATCGATGTGCCCTTGACGGATTTTTAGGCCCGTCCTGGGAGGCGGCGGCACCGACTAGGATACTGCACCACCCGCCATCCCGGCGTGGATGATTATAGCACACAATTGGACTGCCTTCAAACGGCACCTGAAGGCTCCCCCCGTCGCGCCCGAGCCCGGCGGTACAGCCAGAGGGGGAAGGTCACCAGGAATTCCGCACCCTTCCCCAAAGTCCTTGCCCTTTCTGCCGCCTGCTCCATCCAGCTGCGGGCTCGATCCCAGCATTGTTCCTCCGAATACAACGCCCGCAGATTCGGTTCTTCGCCCGGGGCCTCCTCCCGCCAGTCCTCCAGGTCGTCCAGGGTCTGGTAGCCCATGCCCAACCGGTGCCCGTACTCCCGCAGCGCCGCCCTCGCCCCCTCGTCAAGTCCCCCCAGCTCGGCTCCGATCACCACCGCCGCCTCGAACAGCCGGGCGGTCTTCAGCCGATGCATCAGTTCCATCATGTCCGCACTGACCGGTCGTCCACGCGCCTGCAGGTCCAGCGCCTGTCCGCCCATCACTCCCCGCGACCCACAGGCCCGCCCCAGTTCCACCAGCACTCCGAGTGCCCGTTGCGGCGATATCCCCCGTTCTACCAGCTGCTTGGCGCACAGCTGGAAGGACAGGGAAAGGAGCGCCGTCCCCGCCAGTACCGCCATTCCCTCGCCGAAAGCCCGGTGGCAGCTGGGAAGCCCCCGTCGGTAGTCACTGTCGTCCATGCAGGGGAGGTCATCGTGTACCAGGGAATACGCGTGCACCAGCTCCAGGGCGCAGGCCCCCACCACCGCCGCCCCCTCGGGAGCATCGCCCAGGGAGGCAGCCGCCAGCACCAGCACCGGTCGTATCCGCCCTCCTCCCTGCAGGACGGCGTACCGCATGGCGCGGTGCAACGCTACCGGCACCTCACGTTCCGGCGGCAACAGCTGGTCGAGGGCGTCGTTGACCATCTTTGACCACCGTTGCACGGTGGCCGCTATCTCGTCACCCCGCATGCGCAGGATTACCCCTCTCCGCCCGGTAGGGCTCGGTCCATACCTGGCCGTCCTCCTCCAGCAACACCCGCACTTTCCCCTCCGCTTCCTCCAGCATGCGGCTGCACCGGCGCGCCAGTTCCATTCCTTCCCGGAAGAGGCGGAGGGACTCCTCCAGGGTGAGTTCCCCCTCTTCCAGCCTCCTGACCACCTCCTCCAGGCGTTCGAGAGCTTCCTCGAAGCTGGGTTGACCCTGCGCCCGTTCCTCACTCATCCTGCGCGTCACCCTCCCCGGCATTCTCACAGCGTCTGACGGTGGCCTCCAGGGTACCCCGATGGAGTTGAACCCGCACCGCTTCCCCCGGCCGCACCGCCCGAGCATCCCTCAGGATCATGCCTGTACTGAGGGAGGAGCAGATGCTGTAACCCCGGGCCAGTATTGCCTCGGGGTTGAGATTCTCCAGCGCCCGGCGGTGGCCGTCCACCCGCATCCTCAGCAGCTCCAGCTGCCGCACCACGGCGGCGGCTGCCTGCCGTGCCAGCTCATCAACCCGCTGGCGGCGCTGGTTGAGCATATCATCGGGGCGCCGAAAGGCGCGACTTGACAACAGCTTTTCCAGACGATGGGCAGCGCGCTCCAGGCGACGTCCCATGGCTGCCCGCGCCCCCTGGCGCAAGGCGGCAATACGGGCGGCCAGCTCTTGCTGGCTGGGGAACACCCGCTCAGCGGCCGCGGAGGGCGTGGGGGCACGCACGTCTGCAACGTAGTCCGCCAGCGTCCAGTCCGTCTCGTGGCCTACGGCGCTCACCACCGGAACCCGGCATCCAAAGATGGCTCTGGCCACCTTCTCATCATTGAAGGCCCACAGTTCCTCCATGGAGCCGCCGCCGCGCCCCACGATGATCACGTCTACCTCCGGCAGCTGCTGCAGGAGTTCCAGCGCGCGGCAAATCTGACCCGGTGCTTCGTCTCCCTGCACTTGAACGGGGGCCAGAATCAGCCGGGCGCCAGGATAACGGCGGTGACTCACGGTGAGGATGTCCCGCCAGGCAGCTCCGGCGGCCGACGTGACCACCCCCACCCATCGGGGCAGCAGGGGCAGCGGTCTCTTTCGGGCCGGGTCGAACAAACCCTCCCTCTCCAGCTGCTGTTTGAGCTTCTGGAGACTGAGGTACAAGGCCCCCATTCCATCCGGTTCCATCTCCTGAACGTATAGCTGATACACCCCGTCCCGCTGGTACACGCTGACATATCCATGGATCACGACGCGTACCCCGTCCTCGGGCCGGAATTTCAGGCGGCAGGCCTGACTGCGGAACATCACGCACCGCACGGCTGCCGCCTCGTCCTTGAGGGTGAAGTACAGATGACCCGAAGATGGCCGCCGGAGGTTGGAGACCTCCCCTGCCACCCATAGGTTCCCCAGCAAAGGGTCCGCGTCCAGCAACCCTTTGATGTGTTTGGTCAGCTCCCTTACCGTCAGTACCCTACGCGACCAGATCTACCGCACCGCCTCCACCGTGTTCTTCATCAGCATTACCACCGTCATTCGACCCACGCCCCCGGGCACCGGGGTTATATAGGAGGCCTTCTCCAAGCAGCTGTCGAAATCCACGTCTCCCACCAGCCCCTCGTCGACCCGGTTCACGCCCACGTCGATGACCACCGCACCTTCCTTGATCATGTCCCCGGTGATGAAACGCGGGCGTCCCACCGCCACCACCAGGATGTCCGCCTGGCGGGTGTGATAGGCCAGGTCCACGGTACGGGAATGACAGATGGTGACCGTGGCGTGCCGCGCCAGCAGCAGCATGGCAGCGGGTTTCCCCGCAATGTTGGAGCGACCAACCACCACCGCGTGCTTCCCCTTGATGGGAATGCCGGTTCGATCCAGCATCTCTATGATGCCCCGGGGCGTGCAGGGCACAAAGCCCGGGGCCCCAATGTGCAAATTCCCCACGTTCACCGGATGGAAGCCATCCACGTCCTTTTCCGGCTTGATGGCTTGGATGACGGTGCGTTCGTCGATGTGCTCGGGCAGCGGCAACTGTACCAGGACGCCGTGGATGTGGTCGGTGTGGTTCAGCTCCTCTATGAGTTCCAGCAGCTGTTCCTGACTCGTCTCCGCCGGGAGCCGATGTACCTGGGAGAATATGCCTATATCGCGGCAGGCCCGCTCCTTGTTCCGCACGTAGGTACGAGACGCCGGGTCATCTCCCACCAGAATCACCGCCAGCCCCGGGGTAATGCCGCGTTCCCGTTTGAGCCTTTCCACTTCCTCGCGAAGCTCGGCCTTGATCTGCTGGGCCAGCTTCTTGCCGTCTATGATTTGCGCCGCCATCACCGCGCCCCCTTCTTCCGTTTTTCTTGAATGTACCTGTCGATGGCCACTGCCGCCTGCTTACCCGCTCCCATGGCCAGGATCACCGTGGCGGCCCCGGTGACCACATCGCCGCCCGCGAACACCCCTTCTCTGCTGGTCTGCCCCGTTCCCGGCTCCGCCACCACGCAGCCCCAGCGGTTGACCTCGAGACCGGGGGTAGTCTGCGCGATCAGGGGATTGGGGGTGGTGCCGATGGCCACCACCACGGTGTCGCACTCGATGACGAATTCGGAACCGGGGATCGGTATCGGGCGACGGCGGCCGGAAGCATCGGGCTCACCTAGTTCCATCCTGATGCACTCCATGCCCGCCACCCAGCCCTGGCCGTCGTCCAGGATGCGGACCGGGTTGGTGAGCAGCTCGAAACGTATGCCCTCCTCTTCCGCGTGGTGGATCTCCTCCACCCGGGCGGGCATTTCTTTGCGCGAGCGGCGATAGACGATGGTGCTGGACTCCACCCCTCGCAACCGCCGGGCACAACGGGCAGCGTCCATGGCCACATTGCCACCTCCCAGCACCGCCACCCGGCGCCGAGGCTTGATGGGGGTGTCCCATTCGGGGAAGAGATATGCACGCATCAGGTTGACCCGGGTGAGGAATTCGTTGGCCGAATACACCCCGTTGAGGTTCTCGCCGGGTATGCCCAAAAAGTTGGGCAACCCCGCGCCGGTTCCCAGGAACACGGCATCGTACCCCAGGTCGCCCAGGAGTTCGTCCACCGTGACCGTCTTGCCCACCACCACGTTGGTCCGGATCTCCACCCCCATGTCCCGCAGCGTCTCTATCTCCGCGGCCACCACCCGCTTCGGCAGACGGAACTCGGGTATGCCGTAAATCAGGACCCCGCCGGGGGCATGCAGGGCCTCGAACACCGTCACCTCATAACCCAACCGCCGCAGATCACCCGCCGCAGTCAGACCGGCCGGTCCGGAACCCACCACCGCCACCCAGCCCTGCCGGTCGCCAGGGGTGAAGTCCTCGCGCAGGCCCTCCCGGAGGGCGAAATCAGCCACAAACCTCTCCAGCCGGCCGATGGCGATGGGCTCGTGCTTCTTACCCATGATGCAGTATTTCTCACATTGTTCTTCCTGGGGGCACACCCGCCCGCAGATGGCGGGGAGGCTGTTGGTCTCCTTGACTAAGAAATAGGCGTCGGCAAAACGTCGCTCCCTGATCAGCCCGATCATGTCCCGTATCCGTACCTCGACCGGGCAGCCCGACTCGCAGGCCGGTTTCTTGCAGCTCAGGCACCGGCTGGCTTCCTCCACCGCCTGCTCCGGGCTGTAGCCAAAGGGGACTTCGTCGAAGTTATGAATCCGTTCCGCCGGATCCTGCTCCGGCATGGGAACCCTGGTGCCTCTTACCGGCAACCCTCGTCACCTCCACAGGAACAGGTATGAAGCGCCAGCTGCTGCTCCTCCACGTACATCCTGCTGCGCCGTATAGCCTCCTCGAAGTCCACCTCGTGGGCATCGAAGGTAGGCCCGTCCACGCAGGCAAAGCGCGTCTTGCCGCCCACCGTCAGCCGGCAGGCGCCGCACATGCCGGTGCCGTCCACCATGATGGGATCCACGCTGATCATGGTCCTGATCCCGTACGGCCGCGTCATGTCCGCCACCGCCCGCATCATGACCATGGGACCCACCGCCAGGACTTCATCGATGTCCTCGGCCTCTTCCCGCAGCAGACGCTCGAGCACGCCGGTGACAAACCCGTGGTAGCCCTTGGTGCCGTCATCGGTGGCCACAAAGAGCCGGTCGCACACCGCCGCCATTTCCTCTTCCAGGATGAGCAGCTCCGCGGTGCGGGCCCCAATTATCCCGGTTACCCGTACCCCGCGCTCATGCATGGCCCGGACCTTGGGGTAGACGGGTGCGGCACCAATTCCTCCTCCGATGGCCACCACATGCCCCTCATCCGGCAACGGCGCTGGCTTCCCCAGAGGTCCCACGAAGTCGACCAGGCTGTCGCCCTCCTCGAGGCGTCCCAACAGCCTGGTGGTCTTGCCCACCTCTTGAGCCACGATGGTAATGGTGCCTTCACTGCGATCATAATCACAGATGGTCAGGGGGATCCTCTCCCCTTCTGGCCGCACGCGCAGGATGACGAACTGCCCAGGCTCGGCCCTGCGCGCTACCAGGGGAGCGTGGACCACGAAGAGGTGGGTAACGGGGTTCAGCTTGCGCTTCTTCAGGATTTTGTACATGATATCAACTCTCCTCCGTTGAGCAGACGGTTGTGGTGAGGTCGCCCTGCGTCAGGGCCCCCCAGGATTTCTACATCCTCGGTGCCTTTTCCTTTCCCCAGCGGGACCGCAAACTTCGCAGGCACGCCTGGGCAGCCCAACCCAATCCTACCGCGTTGTCGGTGCACAGGTCGGCCGGGGGGAACAACAGGCGCATCCCCAGGGCACGATGCTGCAATCGCCGACGAAGTCTCTGCCGGATCTGCCGGTTGGCGGCCACCCCACCGGCCACCACCGCCACCGTAACATCCAGCTCCTCCCGCGCCTTACGCAACAACTTTTCAACCGTGTTGGCTATGCACCGCTGCACCGCCCAGGCCACGTCGGCAGGCGCCGCACCTCGCTGCAGAAGGCGCAAAGCGTGCGTGGTGGGACCCGCAAAGCTGGCCTGGTATCCACGCACCGCCGAGGGCACCCGTACCTCCCCCCGAGAGCTCCCCGACAGCAATTCCAGCTCGGCCCCGGCGGGGAACGCAAGCCCCAGGGCAACCCCTACCCGGTCCACCATCTGGCCGGCGTGAAGATCCATGCCCCCACCCAGCAGGTGCCAGCGCCAGCAGCTCGCGGGACCCCGGGCCGTAATCAGGTACAGATGAGTTGTACCTCCGGAGAGGTGAAGGAACAGGAATGAATCGGCCGGCGGTCCGGAGGGGCCCAGAGCCGCCCACAAGTGCCCGTCCTGATGACTGAGACCATACAACGGACATCGCCAGGCCCCGCTGAGGGTACGGGCAAACCCCTCGCCCACCCTGAACACCGGGAGGTAGGAATCGGGATCCCGCGTAGGACGCCGGGCCACCGCAACTGCGCCCACGGGCGCCGATGGCCGGCGACAGATAGCCTTGAGGAGGAGGCCAGGAAGTATTTCCAGGTGCTTGAAGACTGCCTCAGACTGCCGCAGTCCCAGCTGGCCAGCGGGTACGGGGAGCAACTGCCGAAAATCGGCCTCGACCTCGCCCTGAGGCCCTACCACGGCCACGGATGTGGTGTAGCTGCTGGTGTCTACCGCCAGGACGCGACAGCTCACCGCCCTCCCTCCGCAGGAGAATGGCGGAGCTCGGCCACGCGCGCCAGGATGCCGTTGACGAATTTCGCGGAGGCACCGTCCGCATACTTCTTGGTGAGCTCCACCGCTTCATTGATGATCACCGGCATGGGGGTTTCACGCATGTGCAGCAGTTCGCATGTGCCAATGCGCAAGGCATTTCGCACCACTGGGGCCATGCGGTGCAGAGGCCACCCCTCGCTCAGGGACTGCACCAGCGCGTCGAGATCCTTTTTCCTCTGCCGAACCTCCCGCACCAGGCGACGGGCGAAGTCCAGCCCTTCTCCACCGACGCCGGTGATCTCACAGGCCAGCTCCCAGCCGGAAGAGGGCGAGGTGCCGGACTCTTCCTGGAAGAGTACCAGCAGAGCTGCCTCCCGCGCTCTCCGCCGCTCCATCGCCAACCCTCCTGAAAGCCCCGCAGAAACTCGCAAGCGACCTCTCGCCGCGAGAAGATCGCCCGGCCGCCAAGGAGTCTTCTCTCGTACTGATGCGAGCTTCGGTCGCCACCCAGCGCCTACCCGGTCCAGGCGAGCCTACCACCCGGGGCACACTCAAACCCTGCCGTCGGCAAACCGCTGTCAGGCCATGCTGCTGACCCTGAGCTCCACGCGGGGCCTGCCCAGCCCGGCCAGATCCTGAAGGCAACGGATCACCGCCCGCCGGACCTCGGCCAGGGCCTCGGTCACCGGTGTGTCAGCACAGCTCCTGAGCACAACCCTACACACGAGCGCGCCATCGCGGTCAGTCAGCCGCACCCGGTGGCATCTCACGCCCTTGGTCTGCCCGATGGCCCACCGGACCATCCGCTCCAGCGCCCACCGCGAGATAAACACCTGCCCCCGGGCAGACCGACTCACCGCCAGCTCCGCACCACGGTTTCGGCGCCACAGGCACCAGAGCAGCCCCAGTCCCGCCAGAAGGAGCACGGCACCAGCAGTCACCGCCGCTGCTCCTCCCCGCACCTTGCCGTCCGAGGGCTGGCAGGGGATGCAAGGCAAGGACTGCTCAGGCCTCCGCTCCAAACCTTCAGCCCTTTTCCGAACCCCTCGTGGGCTCCTTGTGTCCTCTATGGAAGGCAACCCCCTGCACGTGAATGTTAATGGCAGTTGTTCGCAACCCGGTCAGACCCTCAACCGCCCTCTTCACCGCCTCCTGCACCTTCTGTGCCACTTCCGGAATCCGAACCCCGTAATTCACCACCACGAAAAGGTCAATGGTCACGTTCGTACCATCAACCGATACCTTCACGCCCTTGGAGAGACTCTTTTTCCCCAGCATCTGGGTGATGTCCCCCACCAATCCTCCCGCCATGCCGGCCACGCCTTCAACCTGAGATGCGGCGATTCCGGCGATGATGGCCACCACTTCGTCTGCGATGTGAACGTGGGTCTCCACTTCCGCGAATTTCCCTGAATCCCGTTCCTCATTCATCCTCGAGATCACCTGCCTTGGGGCAAGAATCACCCATAATTATACATGAGTCGCCCCCGGGCTACAACGCTCTGCAGGGCCGGTCGCCGGGCAACCGGGAAATCTACATCGCCTCCACCAGCAGGCAACACCGCTTCGGCCGGCAATCCGTCCCCGCGCCGATTGGGCGCACCAGCCATTCCAGGACGCCGGGGCCAAAACCCAGGGATGCCAGGCAATGGGCAACGAGCGGTGCGCGGGCGGCCAGGTCTCCGGATCCCTCAGTCTCGGTACCCGCTCAAGCCCAACTCGCAACACGAGGAGAGGGCGGTTGGCCCACCCTCATTTCGCCCGGTGGGAAACGCTGATCCTCTCCTTCGGCACCCCGGTCAGTCGGGAAACCAGCTCGGCCACCAAAGCGGCGTCAGCTCTGCTAATCGCCTCCGCCCTGACGATCACCACCGCTCCTTCTCCGTCCAGGTAGACCAGGGCATCGTCAAAACCCCTCAACCTGAGCAGTTCTTCCGCCTCATTCTGGAGCCGGTGTCGTCGCAAGGCCTCCACGTACTCGCTCCTGGCCTCAGCTTCGCCGCCATGCTTCAGGAGAGTCTCCAGCCAGAGGAACAGGTCCCTCTCGCGCTGCAGGCGAGCCTCCACGAACCAGTCGTGGAACTCCTCCTTCGCCGCTCCCTCCGTGTCCATCTCCGACAAGACCCGGGGATCTTGCGCTTTTGGCCACCATCTGATGACCCAGGCCAGGGCCGCGCCCACCAGCAGCGCGAACAGCAGCAGCCTCAGCCAGCTGCGGCTCACCGTGGAGATCCTCCTCCACGCATCACCCGCACCCGATGGGGGGGCACACCTAACGCCGCCTGTACCGCTCTTATCAATTCCTCTTTGACGCGTGAATCACCGGCACCCTGCGCCACCACCAGTACCCCCATCACCTCAGGGTACTGGACTGCAGTCACCAGCGGTCTTTCGTCGCCACCGGGCCCTCTGAGCAGCACCACTGTGCTCTGGGTCGATTCCTCCAGCAGCCGGGAACGCAAAC
Organism: Firmicutes bacterium UBA3570; assembly: GCA_002376005.1. GTDB lineage: Bacteria > Bacillota > Sulfobacillia > UBA3561 > UBA3561 > UBA3561. The sequence goes on along the minus strand of DFNJ01000002.1, from coordinate 97,508 downwards.
CGGCTTCAGTGGCCTCCTCGCGGTCGGTGCGTGATCGGGTGGTATTGGTTGCGTAGGTGACCACTGAATCCGATCCCAGGAATATCTGGACGGAAACCCTGCCCGCACCCTGAACCCGGCTGAGGATGTCCTCCAGCTGGCGGGCCAGCCTGGCAGCATGGTCCTGCTCCTGCCCCGCCGATGTCTGGGCCTGCGGCGGGTCATCTTCGCGCGCTACGCGCCGGATCCCCACTATGTCCGGAAGCGTGAGCAGACCCATGCCCACCACCAGCATGATCAGAACGCCTCTCCGCACCGTGTCGGGCAACTTTCGCAATATCTCCCCCGGGCTCATCGCCCTCACCCCCCGTGGCTCACTCGCACCTGCAGCTGGCCCGCCAGCTGGCCCAGGTTCCTCTCCAGCAGGCTCCGAGCATCCTGAAGCATGCGTGCCCGGACTGTGGCGTCCCTTCCCAAATCACCTGCTTCGATGAAGGCGGTGATGATCTCAGCTCCCACCAGCTGCCCGTCCGCCCATCGGGCCCCGATCAACACAATCTTCACACCCTCAATGGCCCAACCCACCCTGCGCATCTCCTCCTCCAACCACTCGGCCAACGCCATCTCGTGTGCTCTCACCACGCCATCTCGCCAGGCGGTACCCAGCCGGCCCTCCCCCTGCGGGGCGCCGCCGGTCCATTCATCCAGCACATCCCACGAATCACCCCGCAACCAGCCCAGAGGCTCGAGGAGGACGGCCAGCAACACCAGACCGAGGGAAAGCCGGGCATAGGGCCGCAGGTTGCCCCGAGGCAGCATAACTTCCAGGAATCCCAGCAACAGGATACATACCGCCAGGCCCCGACACCAGTCGCTCAGACGCTGCATGACATCACCTCAGTAAGGCAGTGCTACCGCGGCCAGCTGCCCCAAACAAGCGGCGAACAGGACGCCCAGGGCCAGGAGAGGCAGCAGAAGATAGAGCAAGGCTCCCGCCATGGCGTTCATCAAGCGAGAGGACTGCGTAGTGCCTACTGCCCCCGCCAGTACGGCCCCGGTCCGCCACAGCAAAACCAGGCAGGCCAGCTTGATCACCGGGGTAGCCATGGCCAGGAAGACCCCCAGGACTCCGATCAAGCCGAGCGCCCGTCGCAGGATCAATGATGAGGTGAAAACCATCTCCACGGCATCACCCAGCATCTTCCCCACCACGGGGACGAAGGCTCCACTCAGGAACTTGGCGGTGCGTAAGGCGACCGAATCGGCAACCTGACCGGCAACGCGCTTGGCGCTCATCGCCCAAAGCAGTATGGCCAGGAACCCTCCCAGCACGGCGAAGGCCACCTGTCTGAGTAGAGATCCGGGGCCCTCCAGCGACGACCCCACGCTCAGTGTTGCCACCTCCAGCAGGGCGGCAATGGCCAGGAGCGGGAAGACGAGGTCGGCCACCAGGACGGCCCCTCCCTGCACCAGGAGCATGGCCAGGGGGTGTAGCAGGCCTGCGGACACCGGGGCCCCGGAGGCTGCCAGCAGGCTGGTCAGGGGGAGCAGTATCGCCTGCATGAACGTCACCGCATCGCGAACGGTAGCCTGGGCCAGCTGGAGCGCCTGGGCGAAGCAGGTCACTGCCAGCAGTGCTACTCCGGCAAAGCAAGCCCAGCCCCCCACGCGAGCCACGTCTCCCCGTCCAGGGGAAAGCTCCAGCTGACCGAGGAACGCGGCCACGATGCCAAGCGCTAACAGCTGTACCAGGAGGCGAGCGGAGGCCACCAGCTCCCGACCCACGTGCGCCGCCAGCGCCCGCAGCAGGGCGGGCACGTCAATGAATACTCCCCGACCTCGTACCACCTCCACCGCATCTCGCCAGCTGACGGCGGGGAACTCTCGCCCCAGGGACTGGCGCCATTCCTCAAGCCAGCGGTCGATTTCTGAGGCATCCACCTGGCTCAGCTGCTCCTGCAAGATGTCCTCGAGCCCTTGTTCAGCGCCTCCCACCGACCGACAGAGGCTCAGCACCAGCAGCAAGGCGCCCAGGGGAACGAGCAAGCAGCCGCGTCGTCTCACGGCCACAGCGAGACCACCGTCTCAACGATGGATCGCATCACCGGGACCGCAGCGGTGAGGATCATCACCTTACCCACCAGCTCCACTTTGGTGGCCACCGCCCCTTCCCCGGCGTCACGGCATACCTGACTGGCCAACTCACATATCAGCGCTATGCCCAGCACCCGCAGTATCACGCCCAGATACAGCGCCTTCAGGCCCGCGGTGGCGGCGAGATCGGCGAAGAGGGCAAACAGCTGCCGCAGCGGCCCCAGCGCATACAGCAGCAGTACGCTCGCGGCGGCCAGGCTGAGGGCCACCGCCAGGTCCGGGCGCCAGTTCCTAAGCAATGCCAGGAGCAGCACGGCAGCCAGCGCCACCACGATCAACCCATACGGATCCACGTTCACCCCGCGTCACCCCTACGGGATTTGAAACATGGTCCGGACAGTTTGAAAGAGCCTCGATACCAGATCGATGAGCATCATGAGCACCACCACCACGCCGGCCAGGGTGAGCAGGTGGGCTTGTTCCTCCTTTCCCGCCTGACGGAGTACAATGTTGAGCACGGATACGATGAGACCGATGCCGGCGATTCTGAATATCAGATCCACGTCCACCAACCGGCCCGCCTCCTAGGGCAACCATAGTACCAAGAGAGCCGCCAGCAGGATCCCCACATAGCGGTACAGACGACCCAGCTGGCGCGACTCCTCCCTCGCTTCCCGACACCTCTCCGCCGCCTGCTCCCGCAGGGCCACCAGCTGCCGCTGCTGATCCGACCGACCAGTGCGCCCCAGTATGGCTCCTATCTGAGCCAGCAGCTCCCAGTCGCGCTCCCCCAGGGGACCCGGATATTCCCGACACGTGTGCGTCCAGGCCTCCTCCGCCGTGGCGCGACCCTCGGCCACCTCCCGCGACACCCGCACCAGGACACTCTCCACCGTACCGCCCACCTGGCGTCCAGCAGCCCGCAGGGCATCGGGCAGGATTTGGGCAGCGTATCCCACCCGGCTGGCCAGAATGGCCAAGGCTCGCTCCCAGCGCTGCCACTCCACCACCCGAGCCTCGAGCAGCCCGGCCATGGCGTTCCCCACCCACAGCCCTCCACCCAGTACGAGAACGGCCCCCAGCGCCTTAGCCAGCAACGATGGCAGCCTCCTGCTCGCAGGCACGACCTGCCTCGTCCCACACCCCCAGGAGGGTACCGGGAGTGGGTGTAACGCCCAGGCGGAAGAACCTGGCGAAAACCCTGGCCTGCCACAAGACCTGTAACGTAGGGCGTTCAATGACGTCGTCGAGGTCCCAGGCGTGTGCCGTAGCCAGCACCGCCACCCCGCACCGGCGGGCTTCCAGCAGGGCCTCAGCATCCCGCGGGTGCCCGATTTCGTCGGTGGCCACCACCTGGGGAGCCAGAGATCGGATGGCCATCAGTAACCCCAGGGCCTTGGGACAGCCGTCCCAGAGGTCAGTGTTCGAGCCCACGTCCATGCTGGGTAACCCCGCGACGCACCCAGCGATTTCGGAACGCTCGTCCACCACGGTCACGTTGAATCCACGGTCGGACAACACCCTCACCAGGTCGCGTAGCACCGTAGTTTTTCCCGAACCCGGTGGGCCAAAGATGAGGCAGGAGTGCAATTGCCCACCTGCCATGACGTGCTTCAGCAGGGCCGAAGCCGCGCCGGGCCGGGGCCGGGCCAGGCGAATGCAGAGCGACGTTGGATGCTGGACCAACCACAAACGATCCTCCTCCATGATCACCTGACCGGCCACCCCCAGGCGGTGACCTCCCGGCAGCGCGAGATATCCCTCGGCCAGTTGCTCCCGGCAGGCATACAGAGAGCACCTGGCCGCCAGCTCCAGGCACCGCTGCAGGTCGTCGGGAGTGGCAAACAGCGGGGTGCCGGCTCCGCCAAGTCCGTCAGAGTGCAGCCTCCGCATGACCCCCGCCAGCCGCACCGTAACCGGGCGTCCCGATCGCAGGCGTATCTCTTCCAGCTGGGCCAGCTGCTCTGGACCCAGCGCGCGCAGCGCCCGTCTGACCGGCAGCGGCAGGACTGCAAGCAGGGCGTCCAGATTTCCCAACGACCCCCACCCCCTGATCAATAGGAAACTATGAGGAGGACGGGAAACTTATTCCAGCTGCACCCACCGCCACATACACGAGAAAACCCCAGCCCGCCGCGGTGCTGGGGCAGACCAAAGCCAGGACCCAGCCGCTGGTCAATCTCCCTGAAGGGAACTCATGTCCGCCAACCAGCGGGGCAGGAGGGAACCCCATGGAGGGGGACCATCTGCCGCTCATAACGCACTGATCTCGCGACGGCAAGGACCAGCCAGCTCTGCCCCTCCTTCAAGCAGACAGGGCCACCTTACCTCGGTGGCCCAACTGTTCCTTAGGATCGTGCCCCGCCGCATCCGTCGCGCTGGGAGCGCTTCGGCCTCAGTCCTGGCTTTCTTCGCCCTCTTCAGTTTCTTCCTGGTCCTGATAGATGGTTTTGCCACAGCGCGGACAGACCAGTTCTACCTTCTCCTCTCCTCGCAAAGTCTCGGTGGGGAAGTACACGGTTTCCTCGCAGTGCGGGCACTCCACCTCGGTGTAGTCCTCATCTTCCAATTCGCCGTAGTATTCGTCCTCCAGGGATTCCAAATCCTGGTCGAGGTCTTCCACATACTGTTCCAGTTGCTCCTGCGCCTCGTCCAGACGCTCCACCTCTCGGGCAAATTCCTCCAGGACTTCGCAAATGGCCAGAAGCATCTTGCCCTCCTTGGTGGAGGAATCCACCCCCAACCCTTCGGCCAACCCCTTCAGATAGGAAACTCGGGATACCAGCTCGGCCATCAGTCAACCCCCTAACGTCGTGTACTGACCCTCTCTATGTATTCTCCCGTCCTGGTGTCCACCTTGATCACGTCCCCTTGCTCGATGAACAAGGGCACGCGAACCACCGCCCCGGTCTCCAGCGTGGCCGGCTTGGAACCCCCGGAAGCGGTATCGCCCCTGAGGCCGGGAGCAGTGGAAACCACCTCCAGCTCCACGAAGTTTGGCATATCCACGCCGATGGGGTTACCTTCGTGGAATATCACCACCACGCTCATGTTTTCCTTCAGGTACTGCAGGCCCCCGGACAACAGCTCCTCGCTCAGGGCGATCTGCTCGAAAGTCTCGGTGTCCATGAAGTAGAGCTCTTCGCCGCTCCTGTACAGATACTCCATCTCTCGACGGTCCAAATGGGCCCGCGGCACCCGCTCGCCCGCGGCGAAAGTCCGGTCGATGAGCGCCCCGGTCCGCACATTGCGCAGCTTGGTGCGGACAAAGGCCGATCCCTTGCCGGGCTTCACATGCTGAAACTCCTCCACCGCATAGATTTCTCCGTCGACCAGAATGGTGACCCCGGTGTGGAAGTCATTGGTGGAAATGGTCTCCATCTCCCTAGCCCCCCAGTATCAACAGGTCCTTCCGGAATGTACTGATGATTTCACACCCGTCCTCCGTCACCAGTACCAGGTCTTCTATCCGCACCCCCAGCCGCCCGGGGAGGTACACCCCCGGCTCCACGGTGACCACCATCCCCGGCTGCAGAACCGCATCCTCTTCCGCGTGCGGGCTCAGGCGCGGACCCTCGTGCACCGACAGACCAACGCCGTGGCCCAGCCCATGACCGAAGTACTCACCGAATCCCTCTTCTTCGATCACCCCACGGGCCGCGGCATCCACCTCCCGGCAGGATGCGCCTGCCCGAATGGCCTGCAGACCCGCCTGCTGAGCGCGGGCCACCACCTCGTACACCCGGCGCGCATCTGCCGACACCTCTCCCACCGCGACCGTCCTGGTCATGTCCGAGCAGTACCCTTGGTAGCGGGCCCCGAAATCCACCGTCACCAGGTCACCTCGCTGCAGGCGGCGGTGACTGGCGCGCCCGTGTGGTAAGGACGAACGCGGCCCTGACGCCACGATGGGGGGGAAGGCAATGTCCTCCGCCCCCGCCTCCCGCAGCCGGCGCTCCAGCGCCCAGGCCAGTTCCGCCTCCTCCACTCCGGGGGTGAAGAGAGGCAATACCGCCTCCAGCGCGGCATCGCACATCCTGGCAGCTCGGCGAATGCAGCTCAGCTCTCCCGGCTCCTTGATCTGCCGCAGGGATCTGAGTGCCTGGGAACCGGGCACCAGCTCCACTCCTGGCAGCAAATCCTGCAGTCGCCGGTAGTCGGCGAAGCTGACGTGCTCGTCCTCGAAGCCCAACCGCTTCCAGGCCCGCTGGCTGACCACTTCTGCTACGGTCCGCAGGAGGGGAAATTCTCCGCGGACCACCCGGAAACCGGCAGCCTGCGCGGAGGCTTGCTCAACGTACCGGAAGTCGGTGATCAGCAGGGACTCCTGCTCACCGATCAACAGGTATCCGGCCGAACCGGTGAACCCGCTGAGATATCGCCGATTCTCCGGACTGCTGATCAGCATGGGAATGCCTTCCAGGTAGGAGGTCACCAATTCCCGCAGTTTTGCGAGCCGTGAGTCCAATTTCCAACACCTCCCTGCGGAATCTAAGTCATATTACCATGAACTCCCCCAAGCGTACAACGTGGGCGTGCCGCCTGGCCGCCCCCGTTGCGTCAGTCCCCTTGGGAAACCGGTCAGCCCTTGGGTGGTGACCCCGCCACCGGCGACCTGGTCTTCACGGCGCGGATGCTTATCCCGCCCTCCTCCAGAGCCAGGATCACCTCGCCACCCGGACTCAGGCCCATTCGCTCCATGATATCCTTTGGTATGACTATTGCGCCGCCGCGCTCGACGGTGACCAGCTGCAGCTTACCCTCCGACACCCTTACTGCTCCTCCTTTGCTGGATTTGGGAATGCAGCAGTATTATAACCCGGTCACCGCGCAAAGTTTGTCGGACGGAGACGATCCACGGTGGATGGCGGAGCACCCACAGACGCAAAGAACGGTGCCGCTAATTCGCAGCTTGCCAAAATGGCTGCCGGCCCCTGGGAAACCACCCGCGGCTCGCCTGAACGCATGAGCCACGCGCGGATCCCCAGCCCCTCTCCTGCCGCCCCACCACGAACTGCCCCGGCGCCCCTCTCCCTGGTTAAACCCAATATGGGCCCGGCCCGGGACGTGCCAACTGGCCCAGCATGGCTGCAGTCCCGGCAGCGTTGACCCTGCTATCGCTATCCGGGTTAGCTGTTCTGGGGGCCAAAGATCCGCCCCAACGGTCAGGTCAGCCCCTGGGGGAACATCACCACTTTACCGCATTGCCCGGATGCAACCAGCTCGAAGGCCGCCCGGAACTGCGACAGGGCAAACCGATGCGTGATCAAGGGAGAGAGATCCACCACCCCGGAGGCCAGCAGCGCCCGGGTCCGGTACCAGGTCTCAAACATGCGGCGTCCCGATATGCCCTGAATGGTGAGACCCTTGAACACCACATCCTCGGCGATGTCCAGGGAGACGGGTTCGGAGGGAATGCCGAGCAGGCTCACCCGGGCTCCGTTTCTGGCCATGCGCAAAGCGTCCCGCAGTGCCGCGGGGGCGCCGGACATCTCCAGGACCACGTCCACCCCCTCCCCGTGAGTCGCCTTCCTGACTTCGTCCAGTATGCCCCGGGTGGCGTCGAGTACCAGATGCGCGCCCATTCGGGCCGCTAACTCCAGGCGATAGGCGTTCACGTCGGTGGCGATGACCAGGGCGGCGCCCGCAGCCCGACACAGAGCCACCGCCATCAGCCCAATAGGTCCGCAGCCCAGTACCGCCACTCGCAATCCCGTGACTTCCCCTGCCAGTACGGTGTGGACCGCGTTGCCAAACGGCTCCTGGATGGCGGCGATCTCCGGAGCCACCTCAGCAGGGGTAGGCCAGGCATTGCGGGCCGGTATCTTCACGTACTCCGCAAAGGCGCCGTCGGTATCCACCCCCAGGATGGCTACCCGGCTGCATATGTGCTCCGCGCCAGTCCGGCACTGGTAACACTGGCCGCAGGTGATGTGTGTCTCGGCAGAGACCAGCTGTCCCACCTTCAGGTGATCCACCCGCTGGCCCACCGCCACCACTTCACCGGCGAACTCGTGACCAAAAACCAGGGGCGGCCGTATCCTCCCGGCCGCCCAGCGATCCCACTGGTATATGTGCAGGTCAGAGCCACAGATTGAACAGGCCCTGACCCGGACCAGGATGTCATCGGGCCCCAGCTCGGGTATGTCCACTTCCCTGAGCTCGGCACCCGGCCCGGGCCCAATCTTCATTAGCGCCCACATCTTCCCCTTCATCGGCCGCACCCCCCGGATGCCTCGTCGCCCGTCACCTGCGGCGCGCGGCGACGTGTATCATGTGACCGGATATACCATGGGCCGCCTCCATTACGGTTTCCGACAGGGTGGGATGGGCATGGACAATGCGGGCCAGTTCTTCCGCCGTCATGCCGGCCTTGATGGCCACTGCCGCTTCGTGGATGAGCTCGCTGGCACCGGCACCCATCATGTGGGCGCCCAGCAACTTTCCTTTGGCATCGGCCACCAGCTTCACCAGGCCCTCCGTCTCCCCCATGGCCACCGCCTTGCCGTTGGCGCCCAGGGGAAAGCGGCTAACTTTGACTTCGAATCCAGCTTTCCTGGCCTGCTCTTCGGTCATGCCCACGCTGGCCACCTCGGGGTGGGAGAAGACGCATTGAGGTACCACCGAGTAATCCATACGGCGATCCTCACCCAGAATGTTGTCCACCGCCACCATGGCCTCTGCCGAAGCCACCGGGGCCAGGTAGTACCTCCCCACCACGTCTCCTATGGCCCAGATCCCGGGAACCGACGTCTGCATGCGGTCATCCACTTCGATTCCCCGCTGGTTGTAGCGCACGCCCAGAGCATCGAGATCCAGCCCGCCGAAATAGGGGCGCATGCCCATGGCCACCAGCACCCTCTGTGCCTGGAAGGAGACCTCCTCCCCCTCTTTGGTGTCCGCCAGCACTTTCTTTCCCCCGGCCGCCTCGACGATATCCTTTATGTAAATCCCGGTGTTGATGATCATCCCTCGCCGACGCAGAATGGTCATCAGTCGCCGGCTGATCTCAGGGTCGATGGGCGGCAGGATGAGGGGCGAGCGTTTGATCATGCGGATGGAGCAACCAAAGGCTTCCCAGATACACGCAAACTCCACTGCTAGGACTCCGCCACCAATGATCAGCAAGCTTTCGGGTACATCCGGGTAAGAGAGCGCATCATCGGATGAATCGCAAAGCCCCAAGGCGTCCTGAGGGATCGGGGGTTGTGCCGGTTGAGCTCCGGTGGCGATGATGATGTGCCGGCAGGACAGCTGCATCTCTTCCCCATCCTGCAACGACACTCGCACCGATCCCGGCCGGACAATGCGGGCTTCGCCCATGAATACTTCCACCCCGTTGGACCTCAGCAACATGTTGAGCCCACCCACCAGCCGCTGCACAACCCGTTCCTTATGCTGCATGACCGCTCCCAGATCCAGCTTTACTGATTCGGTGCGGGTGCCAAACCTGGCAGCCTCCCCCGCGGTGCGGTAGACTTCCGCACACCTGACCAGGGCCTTGGTGGGGATGCAGCCGCGATTCAGGCAGCATCCGCCCAGCTTAGCCTTCTCCACCAGGGCCACCCGGGCCCCCCGCTGGGCCGCGTAAATGGCACCCACGTACCCCCCGGGGCCGCTACCGATGATCACCACATCATACATTGACCTCACCCCTTGCCAGATTCCACGCATCGGAATTGTACTTCTCCTCGAGTCGGGCCACCAGCTCCCTTTCCCCGGCCGTGAGCTCCCCCGGCTCCAGGTCCCACCCCAGGGCCTCCTGGAAGCCCCTGGACAGGGCAGCCCGCACTTCTCCCTCCCCCGGGCACCGACCCAGTACCTCGCTGAGTCCGGTGGCACCAGCAGCCAACAGGCGGGCCAATCTCTCCCGCGCTGCCGGTGGCAGGCGTAGTACGGCGGCCACCCGCCGGGGGTTGAACTCCAGCAGCACCGACCCGTGCTGCAGCAGGGCACCGTCGCGACGCACCTGAGCACTTCCCACCAGTTTCCGCCCGCCGACCACCACCTCGTACCAGGAGGGCGCATCGAAGCACGCGCCGGACCGAAGCCCCCGCGGGCTCCGGGCCGCAGGGACGATCTCCGCCTCTACCCCCAACAGCCGCAGCCCCGCCACCAGGCCGCGGCTGATCTCGCAGTAGGTGGTCAGGACGCTGCCGTCCAGCACCTCCAGGGGTGCCACAACGCTGTAGGTGATCTCGCGCTCATGAAGTACCGCGCGACCACCCGTCGGTCTGCGGACCCACTGCACGCCCAGTTGCCGGCACACCTCCCGATCCACCTCGCGGTCCAGGCGCTGGAAGTATCCCACCGATACCGCGGGAGGATCCCAGGCGTACAGTCTCAAAGTAGGGGGGGCCTCTCCCCGCGATACCGCCACCAGTATGGCCTCATCCACTGCCATGTTCCGAGCCGCCGGGGCAGCCGGACTATCGATCAAGCGCCAGGGCATCCCCATCCTCCTCCCCGCACTCTTCCATCTGGAGGATGCACTCGCGGGCTTCGGCTTCGGTCAGGGGTCTGGGGTAGTTGTACACCACTCCACCCGGTCGTTCGTTGTAGTAGGGCCGGTTACAGTCCGGACATCCGGTGGTGCGGAAGGCCTCCCCCGTTTTGAGAAGCTCCTCCAGCTGCTGGCTGGCCAATCCGTAGTCCACCACCCTGCCGTCCGGTGCAAATCTCATGTCAGCGTAGCTGCACGCGCCCGTCCTGATGAGAAACCATCCCGCCTGGATCCGACGGTAAGTACCGACGGGCGGCGGCGGTGTTTGGGCCAAAGGGGTACCACGCACCGGCGTGAAGGCGAACAGACCCACTCTCACCCCCTGATCGTGCAACCGTTGCAAGCACTCCAGCATCTCTCGCTCCGTCTCGCCCAGGCCCACTATCAGGTGGGTACCGATCCGTCCCGGAAAACGGACCGCAGCCCCCTCCAGCAGCTGCCATCTCCGCTGCCAGGATCCGGACTTGACCGCGCGGTACACCCGGCAGCAGGCAGCATCCAGAGGAATCGTGACCCCGTCGGCACCCACCTCGAGCAGCTGGCCTATCCGGCGGAGGGTGGCCGGTGAGCACGACACGCAAACTGGCAATCCGCAGGCAGCCAGTGCAGTCACCATATCCAGGACTGGTGCCCAAATGCCGCGGCTGTGGACAACCTGCAAGCAAACCCGCTTGATCTTTCCCGCTCGCGCTGCCTCTCTCACCGCCAGCACAACTTCCTCTTTGGCCGCTGGAGGCCAAACCACCCGAGAGAGGCGATCTCGCCGGCCGGCACTGGCCTGAGCCTGTGGACAGAAGGCACAGGAGTACCTGCAGCCCTCCCCGACCATGAGGTACGCGGTGGTGGGAGGGACCAGGAGGCGGTACCTCCTCAGGCCAAGCACCGCGGCAGTACCGGCGGATACCCTCACCACAGCGCGCAGCACCCCTCTCTCTCCACCAGGTGCAGGCCCAGGGTGCTGGCCAGCCTCCGGGCCGCGGCGGTGGGCCGCACTATGGAGTTGAACCCCGATCGTACCGCCAACAGGTCCAACAAAGCCCGGTACCGCCCGCGTGGACGCATGCACCCCAGTTTAAGGCGAGCCCTGGGCAGCATGGTCCGCGCTGCGCACAGGACCTCCACCACCCGCTTCAGGTCAGGAGGCGGTCGATGCTGGTACCTGGTCCCGGGGGTGGGGATGAAGACGATGAAGATCACCTCTTCCGCCCCTCGACGGGCGAGGAACTCCAAGGCTCTCTCCTCTCCGCTCGGTCCTCCCCCCCGGATGCCGATGCATATGTGCGGCTTGACCCGGGCGCACGCGCGTAAGAGGTCGTAAGTGGCGAAATAGGTCTCCGGCCCGCAGGTAAGGCCCGTGACCTCCCTGATGGTTCGCCCATCGGCGAGGAGATCGAAAGATATGGCGTCCACCAGTGGGGCCACCGCCGCCGCTTCCTCCGCTGGGATCAGCCCCACGTGGAGGTTCACCGGACCGCAGCGCCTGAGCCGTCGTAACAGATCCTGGTGCTCCGCCACCGGCACCCGACCCGAGGGATCACAGCCCCCGCTCACCAGCCAGCTGGAGGGCCGGCGCCGCATCAGATCCCCCAGTTCCCCGGGCGGCGTCATACCGCGCAGGTACCGCCCGCCGCAGTGGGCGCAATTCAGGGCACACCACGAACCGGTAACGCTCACCACGCCGGTGCGAGAGGGATCGCAGCAGTCCAGTTCCATGGGGTGGTGGCGAACCCTGACCTCCCAGGCCCTTTGCAGCTGCGATTCAATTTCCGCATCGAACAGTGGGGCCGCACCCGGCGGCCCCACTGCCGTCTCAGCAAGCCTCATCTCACTCCTCACGCCGGTAGCGCAGATTGGGGAAGCGCGAGGCCCGAACCTCGTCCAGCCGCCCTACGGGGGTGCGGTGAGGTGCCTGGTGCAGCTTCTCCGGTTCCTCCTCGGCTTCCCGCGCTATCTGGATCATGGCGTCGATGAACCCGTCCAGGGTCTCCTTGCTCTCCGTCTCCGTGGGTTCGATCATCAGGGCCTCATCGACGATCAACGGGAAGTACACCGTGGGCGGGTGATAGCCGAAATCCAACAGCCGCTTGGCTATGTCCATGGTCCTGACACCGTACCGATCCTTTTGCCGCTTTCCACTCAGCACGAACTCGTGCTTGCAGATGCGGTCATACGGCAACCAGTAGTATTCTTTCAGCTTCGCCATCAGGTAGTTGGCGTTCAGCACCGCATCCTCGCTCACCCGGCGCAGGCCCTCCGGTCCCAGGGCGCGGATGTAGGCGTAGGCCTTCACTACCACGTTGAAATTCCCGTAAAATGAGCGCATCCGGCCGATGGAGTGCGGGAGGTCGTAATTCAGGTAATACCTGCTCCCGTCGTACTCCACCAGCGGCACGGGAAGGTAGGGAACCAGTTCCTCGATGACGCCCACCGGCCCGGATCCGGGACCACCGCCTCCGTGCGGGGTGCCAAACGTCTTGTGGAGGTTGAAGTGCACCACGTCGAAGCCGCAGTCCGCGGGTCGGCTGATGCCCAGCACCGCATTGGCGTTTGCTCCGTCATAGTACAGCAACCCGCCCGCCTCGTGTACCATCTTACTGATGACGTGAATGTTCTCATCGAACAGACCTAAGGTATTGGGGTTGGTGAGCATCAGCCCCGCCACCTCGTCGTCGAGGGTCCGCTCCAGGTCCTTGAGATCCACCCCGCCTCGTTCGTCCGACTTGACCTCCACCGTCCGGTACCCGCACATGGTGGTAGAAGCAGGATTGGTCCCGTGGGCGGAGTCCGGGATGATGATCTTCTTGCGGTGCCCCTGCCCGCGGTGTTGGTGGTAGGCCCGGATGATGAGGAGACCAGTTGCCTCTCCGTGGGCTCCTGCCGCCGGCTGCATGCTGACGCGGGCCAGGCCCCCGATCTCGCACAGGTACCGCTCCATGTCGTAGAGCAGCTTCAGCGCTCCCTGGACCAGCTCTTCCGGCATGTACGGGTGCAGATCCACGAACCCCTCCAGACGTGCTACCCACTCGTTGACCTTGGGGTTGTACTTCATCGTGCAGGAACCCAAGGGGTAGAACCCGGTGTCCACGCCGTGGTTGAGCTGGCTCAGGCGGGTGAAGTGCCGCACCAGGTCAACCTCGCTCACCTCCGGGAGGTTGGCCGGACTCTCGCGCAGCATCCCGGCCGGGAGCAGCTCATCCAGAGGCCGAGCGGGAACGTCGCATTCGGGCAGCGAGTGGGCCTGGCGACCGGGAGCCGACATCTCGAAGATCAAGGGCTCCACCACTTTCATGCCAATCCCTCCAGTCGCCTGACAAGATGGTCGATCTCCTCTTTAGTTCGCTTTTCCGTCACGCAGACCAGGAGGTGGTTCCGCATCTCCGGGAAGAAACGGCCCAAAGGTACCCCCGCCAGGATACGATGGGACAGGAGATCCTTCACCACTTGGTCCGCGGGTAGCGGGCACTTCACCGTGAACTCCTTGAAGAATGGTCCCTCGAAGGCCAGCTCGAATCCCTCCAGGCCGCTGATCCGTTCCGCGGCGTAATGCGCCTTCTGCAGGCATAGTTCCGCCACTTGCCGGAATCCTTGCCGTCCCATGGCGCACAGGTACACGCAAGCGGCCAGCGCGCACAGTGCCTCATTGGTGCATATGTTGGAGGTGGCCTTCTCCCGGCGGATGTGCTGTTCGCGGGTCTGCAGTGCCATGACGAACCCTCGTTGGCCACGATTGTCCTCGGTCATGGCGATCATTCGCCCGGGCATGCGTCGCATGAACTTTTCGCGCGCGGCGAAGAAGCCCAGATACGGCCCCCCGAAACTCAACGGGTTGCCCAACGGCTGGCCCTCGCCCACCACGATGTCAGCACCGTACTCCCCGGGCGGCTTCAGTACTCCCAACGAGATGGGGTCCGTGCACACCACGAACAGGGCTCCCGCCTTGTGCGCCACCTCACCCACCTTCGGGCCATCCTCCAGGAGCCCGAAGAAGTTGGGAGTTTGCAACAGAACGCAGGCGGTCTGTTTGTCCACGGTGCGTTCCAAGGCTTCCAGGTCCACCCGGCCACCCTGGGTGCCCACCGTCACCAGCTCCAGGTGTCGGCCTTGGGTATAGGTGCGGATCACTTCGAGGTATTCCGGGTGGATGCTCTCAGCCATGATGATCCGCGGGCGTCTGGTCACCACACAGGCCATCAGGGCGGCCTCCGCCAAGGCTGTGGCTCCATCGTACATGGATGCCTGCGCGATATCCATGCTGGTTAGCTCGCAGATCAGCGTCTGGTACTCGTATATCGTCTGCAACGTTCCCTGGCTCACTTCCGGCTGATAGGGGGTGTATGCACTGTAGAACTCGCCCCGCGAGAGCACCGCGTCGACCACCGTGGGAATGAAATGATCGTATGCACCCGCGCCCATGAAGCACGCGTAATCGTTGACGGTCGCATTCGCACCCGCCAGCTCCTTCATGTGCCGAACCAGCTCGAGCTCGCTGAGGGCCGGAGGCAGGTTAAGGCTGCCCTTGAACCTGACTTCCTCCGGTATGTCAGCAAACAGGTCATCGATGCTGGTGACGCCGATGGCCTCCAGCATCTCCCGACGGTCTTGCTCGGTAAGGGGTAGGTACCGGTGTCCCTTCACTGCATCTGTTCCTCCAGGTGCTTTTCGTACGCCTCAGCATCCATCAGCTGGTCCAGCTCTGCGGGGTCGGACAACTCAATGACGATCATCCACCCTTCACCATGCGGGTCCTTGTTGATCAGCTCCGGTTCATCCAGGAGCTTCTCGTTGACCTCCACCACCTTACCGCTGGCCGGGCTGTAGCAGTCGGAGACCGCTTTCACCGACTCCACCACCCCGAAGACCTCGCCGCGTTCCAGCTCCCGCCCGACCTCAGGAAGCTCGACGAACACAATGTCGCCCAGCTGATCCTGGGCATAGTTGGTCAGGCCTATCCTGCCGCGCGAATCCTCGGCCTTGATCCACTCATGATCCTTGGTGTACCGCAAATCCCTGGGATAAGTCATCTCTTGCCCTCCTCCCTTCGGTAAAACGGAATTTCAACAACCTGTGCCTTCAGCTGGCGCCCTCGCACCAGGACGCATATCTCGGTGCCCGGCGCGGACAGTTCCACCGGCACGTACCCCAGACCCAAATTCGCATCCAGGGTGGGCGCGTACGTGCCGGAAGTGACCACTCCGACCTCGGCACCGCCGACCACGATGGGATATCCATGGCGCGGGATCCCCCGGTCGATCATGCGGAATCCCACCAGCCGTCGCCGGACGCCCTCCTCCTTCTGTTTCAGCAGAGCCTGCCTGCCCACGAAATCTCCCTTGTTGAACTTGACGTAACGCCCCAAGCCCGCCTCTAGAGGCGTGGTCTCCTCGGTCAGCTCGTTGCCATACAGCACCATCCCCGCCTCGAACCGCAAGGTGTCTCGGCACCCAAGCCCGGCGGGAACCGCACCGTACTCGCGGCCCGCCTCGAGGATGGCCTCCCACAACCTGGGCGCTTCCTGCGGCGCGCAGTACAGCTCGAAGCCGTCTTCGCCCGTGTAACCGGTGCGGGATACCAGACACCGCACGCCCGCTACCTCAACCCCGTCCTGACACCAGTAGTACTTGAGTGAGCTGAGATCGGCGTCAGTCAGCTTAGCCAATATGGGCTCGGAGTTAGGACCCTGCAACGCCAGCTGCGCCACCTCATCAGACAGATTGGTCACTGTGGCGCGGGGGAACTGTCCCGACAGCTCTCGGAGCCAACTGTAGTCTTTTCCTATGTTCGCCGCATTCACCACCAGCATGAATCGGTCATCCCCCAGCCGGTACACCAGGAGGTCATCAATGAGTCCCCCCCGAGGGTTGCACATGGGTGAGTACATCACCCGTCCCACCCTCATGCGGCTGGCGTCGTTGGTGACTGCCCGCTGCACCAGATCCAGTGCCTGTGGCCCGCTGATCTCGACCTCCCCCATGTCCGAGACGTCGAATAGTCCCGCCGCCTTCCTCACTGCGTGGTGTTCATCCTTTATGCTGGTGAACTGGACGGGCAACGCCCAGCCCGCGAAATCGATCATCTTGCCGCCGTACCTCAAGTGGCACTCATACAGCGGCGTACGCCTCAATTCAGACACCGCTTGCACCTCGCTTTCGTCGCCCCCCGAACCACTCCCGGCAGGGCAAAAAATTTAAGGACATCCGAGACTACCATTTAATTCCGTCTCCTCTGTCCTTTTACCTGAGAGTTTCCTTCCATTGACTGGAAGTTGCCCCTTCGGTGCCCGGCGCATCTGCGCCGTGAGCTCTCCAGAGGGCCGTCGGGCTGCGGTCGGAAGTCGAGAGGGGCACGCCACCGGTTGACGGCTACTGAGGCAGCGCGCCACCCGCGTGACCACTCTCCCGCAACCTTCATCCGTCAGAATGTGCGATTGTCAAGGACTCAACTCTGTGGTTTACATTCTTCGCCCGGCCCTCACGTTCCTCCTTGCCGGCCGAAACCACCCTGCGGACCTGAAACACCGCGCGGCGTTACACGCGTCCCGTGAGCGAACTGGGTGCATGGGAAGTGATCCAATTACCCGCCGTTGTCAC
The DNA here is from genome assembly GCA_002376005.1 of Firmicutes bacterium UBA3570. Lineage (GTDB taxonomy): Bacteria > Bacillota > Sulfobacillia > UBA3561 > UBA3561 > UBA3561. The sequence goes on along the minus strand of DFNJ01000002.1, from coordinate 80,345 downwards.
CGTCCCCTTCATGGTGAACGGGAGGAGACCGATGAAGCTTGCGGGATCTTTGCCGCAATCACCGCGTTTTCGCTCAGCCGGTGGCCGGGGCGAGCTGACAGCAGGAGGCGACCGGCGAATGAGCAGCGAGCGGATGTATGTGGTATTGGTCACCAGCTGGGACTACCCGCATGTAGGTGGCGTGTCTTCCCATATGGCCACGCTGGACCGGGCGCTGCGCCTGCGGGGGCGTACGGTACTGGACATGGGCGTGAACAGCTTGAGATCGGCCCACCGGGGTCCCACCTACATCGCCGCCCTCCCGTACAGGCAGCAGACCACCGCTGTTAGCTGCAGGAGCTGGGCCGCGAAACGATGCCCCATGCCGCGCACTTTCACGACTCCGTGGCTGCCGCTGCCATGGCCCACAGCCCCATGGCCTTCCCTACCGTGTTGACCTGGCACCGACACCTGGCTAGCAAGGCGGTGAGCGCAAACGTATGCGCGCACGACAGCCTGGGGTATCATTACCTCGTGGCACTGGAACACCAAGGTTATTCCGCAGTGGACAGGTTGATAACCGTCGACAGCCGCCCGGCGCGACATGTTCGCGAGATTTCGGGCCGAGAGCCCGTCATCATATACAACTTCGTGGATGGCGACCGCTTCACGCCGGGTGCCGACAAACAGTCAGCCCGGAGAATCCTGGGTCTCGACTCCGATGATTTTGTGGTGCTTTGCCCCCGTCACCTCACCGCCAAGAACGGAGTGAGATACGCAGTCGAAGCCATGGCCCACATCAGGACCGCTGCCCCCTTGCTAGTAGGGGACGACGGGGAACAGAAAGACGCAGTGGAAGAGCTCACAACCGAATTGGCCTGCAGGGGCGCATCCGGCTGCTAGGTGCGGTCAGCAATGTGAGGCAGTTTTACGACGCTTCCGATGTGGCCCGTCAGGCAACGGCTGATGGATGCGCCCACCGCGACCGAGAACAGACGCACCGCACGTCGTATATGTGGTGGCCCAGGTAAGGGTCAGCGGCGGGGCCCGGGTGATATTCGAGCACGCCAACCGCCTGCAGGACAAGGGTATCCCGGTGACCATCGTCTGCCACTGTCCAAGGCTCGACCGGTATGAAGTCCGCGTCAGATACGTCAGGTACCCTTCCAGCTGGAACTGGCCCCAGGCATACCGGACTGTGACGTGATCGTACCTACCGGGACCATATCCACGCGTGCGCGGAGAAGGGGATTGCTCCCGTGGCGTACCTCGAACAGGGCGATTTTCACCTGTTCGACTGTCCTCGCGGTGTCCGGCGGTGCAGCAAGGGCGCATAGGGACAGGTACGGACGCGGTGCCGCGGTAGTCCATAGCGGTATCGACGCCCGGATCTTCCATCCCCCTCAGGAAGAAAGCCGACAGAGGGCAGGCGGTAGGCCTTACCTGATCGTGGGAAGCGATGCCCTGGAGTTCAAGCGAACCCAGGACATGATCCGCGCCTACCAGCTGGTGCGGGAGGCCGGCTACCAGCTGGACCTGGTGTGGGTGACGCCCCATCCCCCGGCAATCCGTCCGGAACACCTACGTCAGCGCTGACCAGGGAGTACTGGCTGATCTGCACCGCAACGCCAGCGTTTTCGTACCCGGTTCCCGTTGCGAAGCATTCTCCCTGCCCCCACTGGAAGCCATGGCATGCGGTTGTCCGGTGGTCAGCACTACCATGCCGGGGTACTGGAGTACGCGGCATCCGGGTACTGCAAGAGACCAGCCTCCGCCGCCGGCTCCACGAAGGCGGACTCAAGCCAGCAGTACGCTCCAGTTGGGAGCAGACCATCGATCGCCTGAGGCATCCTACCGCCTCGTTGCCGAGCCGGAGGTAGCTTCTCGGAATTGCCTGGATGATTGGGAAATTCTCATCGAGGATCAGCAGTGGGTCGAAGAAAAAAGAATCGCGCAGTGCTGGAGCATCTTCTGAAGCAGACTGAAGCGGATATCGTGCTGGCACCGCTGGTTCGCGATCTGCTCGAGCAGCACCCCGTTGCCCGCTGGCAAATGGTGGCGCGACGACAGGGTTCGCACTCAGCTTCCGCAGGTGTCCGGCGTGTCTACCTTCCCCTACAGGGGGTGGTGCCTTCCCTTCCGTATCCTCGGCCTATCAACACGCTACCCGTGTGCGATGCATCGTCGTGTGCCTGTTGGAGCTGGGCAGGGACAAAAAGCGCTGCAGGTGCTAAAAGACACCCTCGTCACCTACCCGGCAAACACCGACCTTTACTACCTCTACGGATTGGCATGTTGGCTCACCGGTCGCCGCCACATCCTGCCGCAGGTCATGGAAAAGCTGGAAACCCTCGGAGACAGCGCCGGGTATCCTGACTTCTTCCTGAACGTCGCAACACTGGCCAAGCAGCGCCTGACGGAACCCTCCGTGATCGAACACTCTCATTCCCGTTGTTCGTCCTCACCCATCGGGAATGGGAGGTGAGCGGGTTTGGTAGTCTGCACCCCATCCGGCAATTCGGCCACCACGATTTTCCATCCGCACCGCGTACAGCGAAGGAGGTAATCCCTGCTTATGCTGTTGCCCACGCGAAATGGTTTGGTGGCCGACGGCACCCTCAAGCCACACCACCACCAGTCGCTACCTCCGCAGCGTTCACACCGCGCACCGTCTTGTTGGTGCCGTTGTTCCATGTGACAAACCCCTTCTGCTCGGTGTGCTTTTCCACTATTTGACACTGAGTCGCTTTATCCTGCCTACCGCGACCTAATTGCCAAGGATGCGTGACAGTGAACGTGTATCCAGCGTCCCGGAAATAACCGGGTTGGGGAGTGAACGCGGTGTGAAACGAACAGGCAAACGGTGGGAGCATCCACGGTCTCCCCAGTCCACGGATCCCGCTCTGGACTGGCCACCGATGCGTTGAGCACCGATACCCGAATCCGATACTGACTCCAATCGTCGGCCAGGAACGGGTTACAGCGCGCATTCTCGTGCAAGAATCGGACCGCCTCCGCATGCACGGCCTCCGGAATGAGCCTGATCTGTCCTGCGGCCAGATCTTCTAGGGCTACGCACTGCGCGGCTGCCAGTGCGGCCAGGTCGGCTGCAGCTCGTAGGTTGCCGTGAACCACCAGTTGCCAGCCCAGCTCGGTCAACAGAAGGAAGCATCCCATCAGCACCGGCAGGAACAGCGCCACCAGCACCGCCGCCGTTCCTGACTGTAACCTATCGTCGGATGCGCTCGCTGCGCGACACCAGCCGGCTTTCAAGGACAATCCTCCCCGCCCAAAGGGCCACACCCACCGGAGTCCGGGTCAGATACTCGTAACGTACCGTCACCTCTACCGGAGTTCCATAAGACGCATTCCTGGGGCTGATGTACAGTTGGAGTCTGGCCAGATCCAGACCCAGTGCATTGGCCAAATACTCAGCATAAGCGCGAGTCGGAGCCTGATCTCCTCCGTGAACGGCCGCACTTCGCGCAACCTCCCGCGCGAAGGAAGACAAGGCGAGCTGGCAGTTCATGATCAGACCCACCTCCAGGATCCCAAAGAGCAGAGTAACCAGTAGGCCAAGGACCGCCACGAACTCGACCGCGGCAGCTCCGGACTCGCGGTCACTCACGCTACCACGCATTCGCTATCCGGTCTATGATAGCACGAATTTTTTCGTTCAACGCAGCACCAAGGGCGGATAAACTCGAGATCAGGACTACTGCTACCAGTGCTAGAATCAAAGCATATTCTGCAGCTGTTGCGCCCTCCTGGTGGGCTGCAACTCGGTACAACCAGCGACGAACCCTATCCACGGTGGACACTTGTATCCCCCTCCTACCAGTTCTCGAGGAAGCTGAGCAGATTGGGAAATAGCACCAGCACGAACATGCTGGGTAAGAAGAAAAAGATCATTATCCCGCTCAGGTATACCGGCATGCGCCCAAGGCGGCTCTCCCAGCGGTAACGGTTGCGGTCCGAGCACAGCTGGGCATAATGCTCCAGCGCCGCTGCCACTGGAACGCCGAGCCGTTCCCCGCCGTCCAGCACGCTCAGCACCGGCGTCACCAGATCTTTGTCTACACACATGTCCGCCACGGGCGCTAAAGCCTCGCTCAGGACCAACCCAGCGGCCAGGCGCGAACGTATTGTCACCAGCACGTCTCGTAGTGCCTGGTGGGTATCCAGCAAGTCGATGGCACACTGCGCCGCCTCCCGCAGAGTTAGCCCGGATTGACTGAGCCTGGCCATGGCCCTGAAGAAAATCGGGAGCTCCGCCTGCAGACGCCGCCTAGCTTCGGCCCAATCTTTCTTCAGGTATCCAGCCGCTGCCGCCGCACAGCCGGCACAGGCGGTCAGCCAGCCGAGGCTGGCAACAGCACCTCTCAGTGCGCCGCTCAGGACAGTGCCCACCAGGCCGACAACCACCGCCCATCCAGCCACCTCTTCCCACGCCGGCCAGCTTCGCGCCCGGCCGTAACCCCACCAAGCGGGTCTGCGCCATGCCAACGATTGGCAAACCCATCCCCCTACCCTGGAAATCCAGCTCGCCGGGCTTCTGACTCGCCCCATCTGAGGCTTGAGTCGATGCGCGAGCTTCGGGCTGCTTGGCCAACCCAACATGGCCAGCACCACACTGTAGGTGGCGCAGAAGGCCATGGCGGCGGTGAGCACCAGGTATTTCACGATGCCGCCTCCCGGGCCAGCCACAACACCAGCACCACTCCCGCGCTCCAAGTTACCACCGCAAACACTAGAGCAGCTCTTCCCGCGCCAGTGGTAGCGAGGACCAATAGTGTCTCGGGAGCCAGGCAGTACAGCAGCACCGCAGTCACCAGAGGAAGGATTGCCAGCACCCAGCAGCTGAGCCGCGTCTCCAGCGTCCGCGCGCTCATCTCTTCCGCCCTACGCAGACGTTCCTCCAACCCCAGCCGCAGAGCGTCCAGCAGCCCGACCATGGCTGATGTACTCTTATACCGCATGCCAAGGATCCTACTCAGGTGCGAGAATTCCGGACGATCGCCGGGAGCGGGAATGACCGACACCGCCTCGCCCAAAGCGCGGCCCGCCAGGTGTTGGCGCCTGACGGCTGCCAGCCAGTTGCCCAGCGGTTCTGGCATGTTCCTTGAACTGTCTGCCCAGGCAGCGGTCATGCCGCTTCCCGTCCGCACCTGCTGAGCAAAGCGCAACAGGAACCAAGCGAGCTGGCGTACTGCTAGCCGACCTTCCCACTGTCGGCGCCACCTACAACGCACACCCCAGCCCACAAGCAAAGCGGCGATGGCAACCCCTGCCGGTGGCCAACAGATCATTAAAGCAATCCACCCAATCCCGGCAGCAGCGCACCAGTGGCGGTGCCTGAGGCGGCCACTGTCTGGTCGAAATCGCAACCGAGCCCACCGATCCGCCGTCAGGGTTGTCGTCAACTGGTGGGCCAGCAGCCAAACCGAAACGGCAGCTACCAAGGGAGCGATCAAAGTACCTCAGCCTCCCGGCGTTCCTCCTTGAGGCGCGCTTTGATGGAGTTCCAGTCGGGAACCTCACCTGGTCCAGGTACGCGGCCCTCCGTCCACGGGAACAAGGTCCACAGCGCAAGTTCACCCGCCGGGGACGGAGGCAGCACCACCGCCACCTCGCTCACCTTTCGAGTACCGTCTGCCTCGCGCCGCAGGTGCACGATCACGTCGATGGCAGAAGCAATCTGCTGCCGGATCACCTTGTGGGGGACTCCCTCTCCCGCCATCAGCACCATCGACTCGAGACGGATGAGTGCATCGTAAGGGCTGCTGGCGTGGATGGTGGACATGCTTCCCTCGTGCCCGGTCAGCATCGCCTGAACCATGTCGAACGCCTCCGCCCCTCTGCACTCACCGACGATGAGACGGTCCGGGCGCATCCGGAGGGCGTTGATCACCAGTTGACGTATGGTGATCTGCCCGCGACCTTCCACGTTTGCAGGTCGGGCTTCCAGCGCCACCACGTGAGGATAGGGTAGATCTAACTCCGCCGCGTCCTCGATGGTGATTACCCTTTCGGCTCCGGGAGGAATGAGTGCACACAGAACGTTAAGCAGCGTGGTCTTACCGCTGGACGCCGGACCAGTGATCAGCATGTTCGCTCGTTGCAACACACATGAACGCAAGAAGTCAGCCACCCTCGCCTCCACGCACCCCGCTCTTACCAGGTCCTCCAGGCTACGAAAATGCCGACTGAACTTCCGTATCGTGATTGCCGGTCCTTTCACGCTGAGAGGCGGCACGATTGCATTCAGGCGCGCTCCGCCGGGTAAGCGTGCATCCACGTACGGGCTTGAACGATCGATCCGTCGCCCGGCGGCCTCCACCATCCTGAGCAACACTTCCCATAGAGCCTCCTCGCTCTCGAACCGCACCTCCGTCAGCTCCAGGCGACCTGACTTCTCCACATAAACGGTAGAGGGCCCGTTCACCATTACCTCTTGCACTTCGGGATCCGCAAGCAGCTCCTCAAGAGGGCCCATCCCGACCAGCTCAGCGTGCAGGGCATCGATCATTGCCGAGCGGCGATCGGAATCAAGCATTATCCCTTCACGCATCAGGAAATCGGCAATGTATGCTTTGAGACGAGCCCGAGCTCGCGAGTCGCTCCGCGCCTGCTCCAGCAGCGTCGGCGCATGCCGCGTCAGATTTTCCCGCAGCCTCGCCTTGAGACGGCCCAGGGACACGTCATTGGAACGCTTGGCCAAACGTTCCAGCAGGCCACCGTTCACGCTAACGCACCCTCTCCCATAGCGCCCGCAGTTGCTGCAACCAATCCGTGCGCTTCACTTCACTTTCCGCAATAGGCCCGACCAAACGCTGGGCGATGAGTTTGATGGCCCGGCTCAATTCGCCTGACCCGTCGGCCTCGCAGGCCAACCTGCCGCGGGCGGCGAATTGCCGCGCCAGCTCCTGATCATCCGGAAGTACCGCCCAGGGCTTCACCCCCAGAAGTGCCCCCACCTTACTGGCAGAGATCGGCGACTCCTTGGTCCAGCGGTTCACCACCACGCCCACTTTCTCAGGGCGGTAAATCTGCAGCCGATCGACCAGGTCCAGCATCAGCTGCGTTCTCCGCAAACAGCCCAGCTCCGGGGTGGTAACCACCAGCACCACATTGGCCATTTCCATGCACTCATACAGAAAGGGCGAACTGACATCAGGCCCGGTGTCCACCACAGTCACCTCGAAGGCCTGACGGGCGAGGTCAACCACTCGTATCAGCTGCTCCGGGCGGATGATCTCCACCAGCTCGGGGCGGTCGTTACCCAGCAGTACTTTCATCCCGGTTCGATGACTTACCAGCGTCTCCATCAGCGAATCACTGCTGAGAAAATCGGGCGTGGTGATGAACCTCTCCAGACCAGCTTCGCCGCAAAGATCCAGGTACAGACCTACGTCTCCCACCGGAAGAGAGAGATCCAGAAGACAAACTCGGTCCCCCCGCTGGCCGGCGCAGGCGGCCGCCAGGTTGGTGGCAATAAAGGTCTTTCCGATTCCTCCCTTCCCCCCACACACCAGGGCCAGCTTCCGACCGTCGGACCCGCAGCCGGTGTTCGACGGGGCTGTGATGGCGTCCGCCGAGGTGCGTCGAGACCCACCGAGGGGGGTGGAAGACCGCACAGCACCAGAACCCCCACGTAGAACGCAAATCATGAGCTCATCGTACCGAACCATGGCATAGGTGAAGAACCAGTCCCAATCATCGCTCTCCTTGTTGTCAATACCTACCAACACCTTGGCGCGGCGTAACAAGTCCGACCCAAATAACTCCTCCGGCGACCGCGCATGATATAGCACCCGCACCCGCGGCAAAGCCCTGAGCCTTTCGAGTACCGCACCCTCCCCCAGTACTACTACCGGCAGGTCTCCCTCCGTCTCCCCAGCGAGTTCCCCTATCTTGGCCAGCAGTGCCGAATCGCTGTACTCGCAGTACCTCAACCTTCACCCTCCCGCTGGACGGTATTGCGCCTCGCCCCCGCCCCCGTGGGCTCGGCGGGAGGCGCCAGTGCGAGAAAGATGCTACCTCGTTCCAGGCAATATGCGATCTCTTCTGCTTCGTGTGGAAGGACCTTCACCAGGACACCTCGCACTTGCGGGATACGCCCGGCCGGAGAGGCCTGCTCGGTCAGCACCTCCAGAACTTCTACCCGCGGAAGGAGCAACATCGCCGCTTCTCCTCCCAGCGGAGTGGCGCGTGGAACGTAGATCAGATCCACTGCCATGCCCGCTCGTACCGCCCCTCCACCCGCGCGGTCGGTATCCAGCGGCACGAAAAAGGCCCGGTACCCTGCCGGCAAGGAGGCAACGATAGCAGCCTGGGGATCCATCAGACTGATTTTGCTGCCCAGCAGTTGCTCTCCGGCTACCACCGGACACAGTACATATTGCCCTAGTACCTGCCGCACCGACCGCGCTGCCCGTGGATGGACCGCTCGTACCGGAAGATGAACCTCGGTAACGCTGGCGGCATCGAGGCGCATCCCAGCCTTGAGGTCGATCGCAGCTACCACCACCGGTGACGTGCGCTGGCTTTGACTCATACTCCAGTACACGTAGATCGCCGAAAGCAGCGCTAGCACCAAAGGTACCCACTTCCGCAGGCGATCGTTCACCTTGCTCACCCCCGAAAGGAGAGGCGCGTCGCCCCGCCGACGACGGACCCGGCTGGGCCAACACCGGGCCCTGTTCGTCCCGCGGGGACACACTGGACGGCTGGGGTTCGACGCTTTTCCTCCCCCCTTTCCATTGGCGTCGAACCCAGGAACGACGCGGCGGGGCGAGCGCCAGGATATGACAGGCATGCCAATTTCTGGCATAAGGGATGTTAGCAGATCCCCGGCCCGCTTGTCAAGGCGCTTTCGTTCGACACCAGCTGTCACCATTCGTGCAAGGATTTGGCGTCATATGGTAGAAGAGGTAGAATATGGTAGTCAAGGTACTCCCAATTTCGCTGGCGTTGTCGATTCTCATGACGATGCTCCCCACTGCCTCAGCCATGGCCGGGGACCCGTGGTACGTGGACCTGGATGGTCATTGGGCGCGGCATTACATTAGGGTTTTGTGGGAGGAGGGTGTCACGGACGGGTTCAGGAGGGCTGGTCGCACGCACTTTCGGCCAGATGAGTCCATAACCCGGGCTGCCTTCATTCTCATGACTGCCAAGGCGTTCGGGCTTTCTCCTCAAGACGCCAGTTCCCTTCCCTGGCGTGACGTTCGGCCAGGCCTTGCCTTCGACGGTCGGGTACCAGTGACCGGCTACCTGGCTGCGGCCTGGAAGGCGGGCATAGTGCAGGGGTTCCCCGACGGCACCTTCCGCCCCACAGAACCAACCAGCAGGCAAGAGGCAGTGGCCATGTTGGTGCGCGCCCTGCGTCTGACCGAGGGAGCGATACACCTCGACGAGGCACGGCTGCACCGGCAGCTGCACCGTTTCTTTGACGGAGAACAGACCGATCCAACGCTGCAGCGAGAGATGGCAGTGGCCATATGGGTGGGGATGATACGCGGTTATCCTGATGGTACCTTAAGACCGGCTCGATCTCTCACCCGCGCGGAAGCAGCAACACTGTTGTACCGGGCCTGTGCCTGCAGGCTGGTGGTGTCACCTACCCTGATCTGTCCGCAGGAGGAAGGAACCGAGGGCTCCGCCGAACTTCGGATCGACATCCTGAAGAACCGCAACGTCAAGTCCTGGCGGGTGGAGATCAGGAGAGACCTCGACGGAGAGGTGGTATGGAATACAGGCTGGGAACCCTGGGTGCAGTCGGCGGCGCGCGTCACGTGGACCGGGCATGATCAACGCGGGCAAGCAGTACCGGCTGGGGTGTACCTGTGTCAGGCAGAAGTGCGGGACCGCAGGGGTCAGAGCTACCTGAGCGTCCCCGTCCCGCTGGAGGTGGAGTATCGACGCCTGAGCTGTCAGGCTTACCCAAACCCGGTGCAAGCGGGATCCACGCTCCACCTGCGCGCTCAGACCGAAGGGGAGGCAGTGGCAGTGAGGGCCCGGTGCGCTCTCCTGGGCGAGCAATGGGTCGACCTCACTCCCACCGCTCCCCCCGGGACATCCTGCAACGTGTGGCGCGGGGAGCTGCCAGTGCCTTCCGGCACCGAAGGACAGGACGTCATCCATTTCGTCGCGGTGTTCGCGCGCGGGACCAAAGAAGGCACCGTTCATCTGACGGTGAAAGACCCCACCTTCCTCTCGGGATCGGTGCACCCAAACCCCTGTGTTGCCGGCACCCAGCTGACCGTTCTCGCCGTCGGTAGCCCCAACCTGCTCGCCGTGGAAGCATCAGGGCCCTGGGGCTTTCCCATCTCCCTCCGCCGTGACGGGCAAGGCTGGTCAGCGACCGTAGTCCTGCCTCGCCATTGCCCGCAGGGAACTCACCCGGTAATGTTCACGGCTAGGTCCACCTCAAAAGAGGTCCAGCGCCAGATCTGGCTGGAGGTGCTCAATCCGCTGGAGAGCATCGTCCCCACCTTGACGCGCTAAGAAGCTGATTCGTGTGGGGTCACCGTTGCTTGCACCAGTTCAGGATATTTCAATCCCGAACCGGTATTGAGCAGCAGCACCGTCTCCCCCTCGCGGAGCCACTGGCGTTCGCGCAGCTTGCGAATGGCAGCCAGACAGGCAGCGCCCTCCGGGCAGACGTAAACGCCCTCCCGCGCAGCCAGCTCTTGGACGCAGTACAGGATTTCCTCGTCTTCCACCGCCACCGCGGTGCCCCCGCTGGCACGGAGAGCCTGCAGGACGAGAAAATCTCCCAGGGCCTTGGGGACGCGGATCCCTGCCGCCACAGTGTGCGCCCCCGCCCAGTAGTCGGACTCTTCCCGACCCTGCCGGTGTGCGAGGACGATGGGTGCACAACCTGCTGCTTGCACCGCCACCATGCGCGGCAGGGGCCCCTCCAGCCAGCGCAGCTGCTTCATCTCCTGGAATGCCTTCCACATACCGATCAGGCCCACGCCTCCACCGGTGGGGTAGACGATAACGTCGGGTAGCTTCCATCCCACCTGCTCCGCTATCTCATAACCCATGGTCTTCTTGCCCTCAATCCGATACGGTTCCCTCAGGGTGCTGACGTCAAAATATCCCCGGGATCGCACATAATGAGCCACCACTTTCGCCGCATCGCTGATGAGGCCCGGTACGGTGATCACCTGTGCGCCCGCCACCGAGCATTCTTTCTTGGTGAGTTCCGGAGCATCCTCGGGCATGACCACCAGGCATTCCATCCCGCGCCGCGCCGCGTAAGATGCCCACGCCGCCCCCGCGTTGCCAGCGGTGGGCAACGCCACCTTGCGGATACCCAGCTCCCACGCTCGCGAGATGCCGCACGCCGCACCGCGAGCCTTGAAGGTACCGGTGGGATTTTGTCCCTCGTCCTTCAACAACAGCTCCACACCCATGGCTGCTCCGAGGCGCGACAGCCGCAGCAATGGGGTGAAGCCCTCGCCCAGGGTGGTGATATTCTCCTCCTTCCGCACTGGCAGTAGCTCGCGGTACCTCCACATGTCGGCCTGCCGCGATGCGAGATGATCCCGGCTGAGGACGCGACGAGCCCCCTCCAGGTCATATCGAACCAGCAAAGGCGCACCACACTCGCAGGTGTTCCATGTCCTGTCGGCAGGCCACTGTTGGCGACAGCGCGGACATTCCAAGTGTGACAGAAAGTTCAACTCGGCCTCGCCTCCTTCACTATCTGGCAACGCACATCGTAATAGCAGGCACCGATCCCCAGGTCAGGCAATACGTCCGATGTGACCAGGTTAACACACTGGCCGTCGTGCACGTGTCCACCGGAATGAACAACCAGCACCCCCCGGGGCAGCTCCTCCGAAACTTCTACCCGTACCCGTAAAGCACCGTGCCTCCCTTCCAGCCGTACCCAATCCCCAGGCTGTATTCCCCTCTGCGCAGCATCAGCAGCGGCCATCAAGACCCGCAGCCCGTCCGGTGCCGCCCGGTGGAAGAACTGCGAATGCAGGGAGTTGCGATGCACCGGGCTGAGCACCTGCAGGCCCTCGTCCCTCCAGCTGGCCGGTGGATGATACGTGGGGACCGCAGTGGTCCCGGCCTGCACAGCTTCCTCCGAGGCCAGCTCGAAACGTCCGCTGGGGGTGGCAAATCGCGCCTCGCGCCAGGGCACCGACTCGGCTCCCGGCATGCGCAGGAAAGTTCCCGGCTCGGCCCCGATTGCCAGCGGCCTCAGCGCGCGTTGTATCCACTCGTGAGGGGTCCCGGCCAGACCGAGATCCAGTCCCAGACGGTCGGCCAGCTTCAGGAACACCCACCAGTCCGGTCTGCACTCTCCACGTGGAGCCATAGCCGCCTCCCCGTACGTCAGCCAGCGGTGCCAGGAGTTGTAGTACAGGTCCCGCTGCTCCAGGAAAGTGGTCACGGGGAGCACGAAATCGGCCATCCGGGCGGTGTCAGTCATCTCCAGCTCCAGGACCACCATCATCTCCAGTCCGCGGAAGCTCTCCCACACCTGTCTGGTGGCCGGCAGCTGGCCCAGCGGGTTGGCCCGGGTCACGAAGAGCACCTTCACCGGAGGGTCAAGGCGGGACATCTGGCGAGCAAACTGCGGCTTGTCTAACAACCGGTGCCCACCGGCAGGTGGCCTCCCGGCCAGGTCGTCCAGACTTTCCCCCACGGTCAGATCCGCGTAGTTGACCCCACCCCCGGGTATCCCCAGCTGTCCCGTCAGCGCACCCAGGGCATCGATGGCGCGTACTGCGCTGCCACTGTTGGCATACCGCTGCAATCCGTAACCGAGGATCAGAGAGGCCGGCCGGGTGGTGGCATAACGGTAAGCCAGATCCCGAATATCCAGCTCGGAAACCCCCGTCACTTCCGCAGCCCAGCGCACCGTGTAACCCCGGAGGACCTGGTGGTATTCCTCGAAGCCTCGCACGTGGTCCGTCACGTATTCGGCATCCATCAGGTCCCGGTCGATGATCTCCCGGGCCATGGCCAGAGCCAGCGCTCCATCGGTGCCCGGTCGGGGCGCGATCCACCAGTCTGCCCATCGGCGAGTCTCGCTGGGCCGGGGGTCTATCAGCACGATCTCCGCCCCCCGTTGCCGGGCTTCCTTCAGGTACGGTAGGAGGTGGATGTTGGTGGCAGCAGGGTTCCTCCCCCACAGGATCAGCAGTCGGCTGTTTACGTGGTCGTGGGGTTCGTGGGCCCGGTTGGCTCCGAAGTCCAGTCGTTGCGCCTCCAGGCCCTGTGCCCAACACAGACTCCCTCGCGGCTGGGTGATGGCACCCAGAGCGTTGAAGAAACGGCGAACCAGATTATGCAGATGACCCATGGAACCGTAATCCCAGTAGTGGGCCACCGCCAGCGTTCCCCACCTGTTGATCACCCGCTGCATGCGTTCAGCGATCCTGTCCAGGGCTTCCCCCCAGCTGAGCCTGCGCCATCCCGCAGCTGCGCGGACCATCGGATGAAGTAACCGGTCCGGTGACAGAGCCCGTTCCACCTGATACTTCATCTTCCTGCACACGAAGCCCCGGGTCACCGGATGATCGGGATGGCCGCGAACTCTGAGCGGGCGGCCGGCTCGCACGGTCACCAGTACCGTGCAGGTGTCCCAGCAGTTCAATGGGCAGGCAGTTACGATTTCCCGCATGGACACCACCTCCGGAGGCTGGGCCGACGCCATCTAAGTTCGGCTCCCGGAAGCGGTCTCCTGCCCCAGCGTACCGGTGGGAGGACAGCGACGCTCCGCACGGTGCCGTCTCCACGACATTTGGGACGAGCACATCCCCGCAGCGGACGTCAGCTTGCAGGAGCGTACCCACCGGCAATTCCAGCACACAGCGGGCCGCGCGAACCACGGGCGTGATGCCCCACGGCTTCAGCGGTTGACACACGTGCACCACCATCAGCGCCACATCGAGGAATGCTACATCGATGGGGTAAGTCATGAAGAACCCATGCACCTGTCGGCACGGGTAAAGGAGCAATCCCTCACCGGGGACTAACCGCCGCCCATGCACACCCAAGAACCGCGACCAGAAGCTATCCGCAATGCGGGTGGTCCAGCACACCGTTCTGCCATTGCGTCGGTTAATCAGGGCAAGCGGCATCCTCCGCTTTTCCACCCCCACGGTTACCGCACCACGGTCTGCAGGAACATCATCGCGGCAGGAGCGAGCACCACCACGAACAGGGCAGGAAGGATGAAGAACACCAGAGGAAAGAGCATCTTCACCGGCACCTTCATCGCCGCCTCCTCCGCCCGCTGTTTCCGCCGTGCCCTGAGGTCGCTGGCGTACACCTCCAGGAGATCTCCCACCCCGACCCCCAGTCGCTCCGCCTGGGCCAGGGAGGCAGCCAGGGGCCCAAGTTCGGTCAGGCCGGTTCGAGCTGCCAAGGCACGCAGGGCATCGGCCCGGGAAGATCCCAGGCGGATTTCGCGCACGCAAGTGGCCAGCTCATCCCGCAGTGGCCCTGACAGCCGCTGGGCCACGCGACTCAAGGCCGCATTGAAGCTCAATCCTGCCCGAACCGACACGCAAAGCAAATCCACCACCTCGGGCAAGTACCGCCGCATTTCCTGCCGCCGCCTAGCCGCCACGTGCCACAGCCAGAGGCGGGGGGCCATCAATCCCGCAGCCGCGAAGGAGGCCATGGCCAGCCATGCGGCTGGGCCCCACTCCCCGGAAACTGGGCGAAGCTGCTGAATGATCGCCAGACAAGCCACCACCCCCAGAAGCCCGCACCCGACTTCCAGGACGAACAAGTGCGAGACATCGAAGGGGCGACCCGCCGCCAACAGGGGTCGGGCCAGTCGCTGGCGTAGGCCTTCCGGCAAGAGGCGGACCAGGGAGCGACCAGTGGCTCCCCACAACCGCTGTACAGTGTCACCCAGCCAGTGCGGTCGGCGGCGGCCAGTAACCTCCCGGGAGTCAACCTCTCTCGGTCTGCTCGCCCGGCGCAGGCGTTCTCGCAGGTGACGGGTGAGCGGGTCTTCCGCCACCAGGAACAGCGCCACCAGGAAGGAAATCACCAATACCTGCCCGGCTATCACCAGCCTCCAGTAATCGATCTGCATCAGTACTCCACCTTGACTATACGGCTGATCACCCAGGCGCCAATCGCTTCCATCATCGCCGCGCAACCCAGCAACAACCGGCCCAGGGGATTGCCCACCAGGTGCGTGACGTACCAGGGGGCCAGCATCCACAATACCAGGCCCATGGCCACCGGCAACAAACCCACCACCCAGCCGGACAACCTTCCCTGGCTGGTCAGGACCCGAACCTCCCGCGCCAACTGTATGCGGTCCCTGATGAGCCGGTTGATGTTGGACAGCACCTCCACCAGGTTGCCGCCCACCTGGCGCTGGATGATGATGGCCTGAGTCACCAGCTCGAGATCCCGGCTGGGCACGCGCCGCACCAAGTTGTCCAGGGCCTCGTCCAGGCTCGCGTTCAGCCTCAGCTCCCGCAGTACCCTCTCCAGCTCCTCCCTGACCGGCGCATCGCACTCCGAAGCCGCCAGAGAAAGCGCCTGAGGGAGCGAATAGCCCGCCCGCAGGGAGTTGATCAGGATCTGCAGCAGGTCGGGCAGCTGGGCTTCCATCGCCCGCAATCTGTTCCTTTCCTTCCACTGCAGCACGACATGGACAGCACCAGCCGTCAGCGCCGGCGCCAGCAGAGCGCAAAGCATCACCGGCAGCCCCACGGCGACCCCTAGGGCAGTCACCGCCAGCCAACCGGCCAGCAGCCGTCCGCCGAGGGTGGAAGGGGAAGCCTCCAGTCCAGCGCGCCGCAGGCGGCCTTGCCAGTAGCGTGCCCATCCTCCCGCCACCCGCTGCCGCGCGGGCCGCAGCTGCCTGCGGAGTACACCCAGGGCCGCGCGCAGCCGCCGCAGCCGCACCTCATCCCCACGGGACAACCAAACCATGCCCAGGGCGGCGCAGCTGTAGGTGATCAGGAACACGCCCCCCAGGACCAGTGCTTGCCTCACAATCTGGCCCCCTCCATGGCCCGCCAGGGATCGGTGGCAGGGTCATCACACGCAGCTTGCACTCGCGGCCAAAATGCCGGCCGTACCCCCGTGTTGACGAATTCGCCCAGCACCTCACCGCGCGGCCCTCGGCCCGTGCACTCAAACCGGAACAGATCCTGCAGCACAATCACGTCGCCTTCCATTCCCTGGACCTCCGTTATGTGGGTGATGCGGCGGCTACCATCCGGGAAGCGCGCCTGGTGAATGATCAAGTCCAGCGCTGAGGCCATCTGCTCCCTTATGGCACGCAGGGGGAGATCCATTCCTGCCATCAGCACCATGGTCTCCAGGCGGCTGAGGGCATCGCGGGGACTGTTAGCGTGTACGGTGGTCAGGCTGCCTTCATGACCGGTGTTCATGGCCTGAAGCATGTCCAGGGCTTCGCCGGCGCGCACCTCCCCCACGATGATGCGGTCAGGCCTCATGCGCAGCGAGTTCTTCACCAACTGCCTGATGGTTATCTCGCCCCTTCCCTCGATGTTGGGGGGTCTGGCCTCCAGTGACACCACGTGCTCTTGCTGGAGCGCCAGCTCCGCCGCGTCCTCAATGGTGATGATCCTCTCGTCGGGCGGAATGAAAGAGCTGAGCACGTTGAGAGTGGTTGTCTTACCGCTGCCCGTGCCTCCCGATACCACTATGTTCAGCCGGGCGCGCACGCAGGCCCGCAAGAAGTCAGCCATGGACCGACTCAAAGTCCCGAACCTGATCAGGTCTTCGATGCTGAAGGGGCGCCGCGAGAACTTGCGGATGGTCAGCACCGGTCCCCGGAAGGACAGAGGAGGGATGACGGCATTCACTCGTGAACCGTCGGGCATGCGTGCATCGGCCATGGGACTGGCCTCATCCACCCTGCGCCCCAATGGTGCCAGGATCTTGTCAATCACTCGCATGATGTGCCGTTGATCGGTGAATCTCACCGGCACCCGGTGCAGCTTGCCACCCCGCTCGACATAGACCTGATCGGGCCCGTTAACCATGATCTCCGTCACTTCTGGATCATCGAGCAGGGCCTGTATGGGCCCGAAGCCGGTGATCTCTGCCACCAAGGACTCCACCACCGCCTCGCGCTCCATGGGAGACAGGCTCCCTTCTTCCTCCGCCAGCAGCTGGTAAAGACGGGTCCTGATCTCCTGGCGTTTGGAGTCGTCGGCAGCCTCATCAAGCAGCAGCCATTCATCGGCCTCCTCCGCCAGCCTGCTGAGCAGGCGCTGGCGGATGCTCTCGTGTCGGCCCAGAGCAAGCCCGGCTCCCGTCCAGTGCTTCTTGGCGCGTTCGGGAGCAACGTGAGCGCGACTGGCCGCGTGACTGAGCCTCCTGTAGATCGACATCCTCTCCCTCCTCAGGATGCACGCGGAGGAACGGCTCCGTCCATCACCGCGTCGAGCAGGGAAATCAGACTCCTAGTCAGCCGGCTCCGCCCACGGATCTGGTGAACCGACCTGCCCAAGTTGCAGGCCTCAGCAGCCAGGCGGTAGTCCGCGGGGAGCAAGGCCAGGAATTCCCTACCCAGCTCCTCCTGGAGCTGGCGCGGAGCTATGCCCCCTGGTTCGTCGCAGCGGTTGAGTACCACCGCCACCTTGTGCGCGGGCAATCCCATGTGGCCGGTGAGCAGCTCCAGTCCCCGCGCCAGCCGATGAATAGCCGGCACTTCGGGGGTGGCTACCACCAAGATCTGGTCCGCCGAGTGCATGGCCGCCGGTGCCGTCTCGCCCAGGGCGTGCCCGGCATCTCCCAGTACCAGCCGGCCCAATCCGCGAGCGGCATCAAGGACCCGGGCCGCCGCCTGCCCGTACTCTTCCTCGAATCCGCCGCGCTCCAGGTCAGCCAGCTGTTCCAGGGTGGTAGGTGCCGGCACCAGGCGGAGGCAATCGTCCACCCGCACTGCCGCTTCCGCCAGCCTCTCCACTGCGTCCCCTTCCTCCACCCAAACCTGGGCCCACGAGGCAGAGGTCTCCACTCCCAAATACCATGAAAGGTTCCCCAGCCGGATGTCCAAATCCACGGCCACCACCTCATTGCGACGCGAGGCCGCCAAGCGAGCCAACCAGGCCACCAGCGACGTGCAACCCGCTCCTCCCTGGAAGCTGGTGAACAGCACCGCCCGCCCCGGCCGACCCCCACGCAAGCTGGCGCGTCGGCGGCTGGCCATGGCCCGCTCCAGGGCGGCGTGCAGCTCCTCCGCCTGGAAGGGCTTCACCAGGAAGTCGCGCGCGCCAACCTGCATGGCCCGGCGGAAGTAGTCGCGTTCATGCTCGACGGACACCATGATCACGTAGGCCGGCGACACCTGGGTCAGCTGCGCGGTGGCCGACAGACCGTCCATCCGCGGCATGTTGATATCCATCAGCACTACGTCCACTGGTGCCCGAGAAGCCGTCTCCACCGCTCGCAATCCGTCTTCCGCCTCCAGGATTTGTCCCACCAGAGGCTCGGCCTGCAGCAGTCTCTTCAGACCAGCTCGAAACTCGGCATTGTCATCGACCACCAGGACGGTGAGAGGACCTTTCATGGGCAACACCTACCGCGGATCGACGGAGGGAAATATCAATACCACCAGCTCAAAACCGGGCTTCAGTCCTGCCACCAGCTCAGGTGGCAGGCAGTAGCGGGGATGGCCGCCCTCCTGAGCCAGGTCTTCTTGCCTGATCAGGCCCCCGATGGTGACCATCTCGGTGTGGTCGATGCGGACGGTGCCTTCGGCCAGGCGCCTGTCCACGAAGGGCTGCAGCGACCCGTCCTCCGCGGGGACCATGCGCAGTACATCCGCCGTAGCCCGTATTTGCAGGTCGAAATAGGGCCGGTTATAGGTGACGGGGGTTATGGACACCGTCAACCCGTACTCGCGCCAGCTAAGCAGCCGCATCCCCGCCCGGGTATCGTGTATGGGTACCTGCCCGGTGAAGGCAAACCGTGCCTCCTCGCGGTTCATGGTTATCAAGTCGCGCCGAGCCAGCACCACCGCCTGGCCAGCTCGCACCAGCTCCTCGAGGGTGGCCCGAGCTCGCGCTGCCACCTCACCGACTACTACAGGACTACCGGGCTGCCCCAGCGCGGGATCCAGCTGGTGCACCGCGGAGCTGGCCACCGCTGCCACCTCCACCTGCAACCGCACCTGCGTTTTCACCTCGAAGATCATGGGCGCCCGGTAACCCTCCTTGAAGATCTCCGAAGTCACTTCCAGATCCCCCTTATTTTCCGCTCCCACCGCCGGGCGGAGAAGTAGGCGCACTGCTCCCGCCTCCTTGCACAGCGCCAGCAGGACAGCTTCTTGCGGAGTTACCCCAATGGTGATGACGCGAGACGTCCCGGTGACTGTGCCTCCCCCTGCCCCGCCCTCCTGCCCCACTGCCAGCACCGGCACTTCCTCCAGAACCAGGCGGCTCCGCACCGGCTCTCCCGGGGCCGCCATGATGGCCACCACGTCCACGTGATCACCCGGTTGCAGGTGCCCGGCCACCCCGGTCTCGTCATCCACGCGCAGGGACATGGCCCTGAGGTGGGAGGGGAGCAGGAAGGCGAGCCCGTCCTCCGCGCTGCCCGCTGTCGCCAGCTTGTGTTCGTACAGTACCTCCCCAGCTGCTAACGGCACCAGCGTGATCCTGCCCACGGCATCCTCCAGCCTGCGGAGATGGCCCTGCCCCGCGAAGGCTACCGGCACCTCCACCAGGGTCACGTCCTGAGCGCTGATCACCGTGCGGGCCGGCAGGGCACGCGCCGCCACCACCAGCTCGGTCATGGCCACCTCGGGCTCCTCCGACGCTCTCCCCATTCGCGCGTAAATCGCATAGGTTACCGTGAGGCTGAGGGCCAACGGAATCAGCAATAGCTTGCATAGCCGCCGCAGGGTCACCGCTGCACATCCTCCTTCCAGCGGACCAGTCTGGCGCCCCGCAGCCCGTAATCAGGTCCCCCCAGCTCCACGGAGTCATAGGTGACGTAACGTAGGAACCTCCCCAGTACTCGATCACCGTTGACCCCTTCCAGGAAAAAGGCGGCAAACCCCACTATCTTCATGTCGCAGCGGCCAGGGCGCTGTATCGGCTCCAGGAGAGGCAGATACAGCAGCCGAGGCGAACCGGGACGGAAGCAGTCAAAGGTTGCCCCCGGATCCGCGGCCAGACGGTAGCTGAGCCCACGCCGAGTGGGCCCGCTCATGTTGCCCGGTTCGGAGGGGATCACGTCGCCAAGGCGTAACCAGCCCTGGTAACCGCTGCGGATGTTCTGCTCGTACACCTGCGCGCCGGTTCCCCCCAGGGCTATCGCACCAAAGTTACCCTGGCTGCCGTCGCCGGCGCCGGTCTTGATGGTATACAGCTCCCCGAAAGTGAAGTCCGCCTCCAGAATACCGAAGGGCTGTGCTCCTCGCAGCCCGCTCACCGCCCCCACCTCCGCCCGCGCGCCGACGGTAACCCTGGCGGTAGCAATGCCCAATCCCGCCGCCAGGGTCATGGGCAACGAGGTCTCAAGCCCCAGGGAGATCCGATGTCGATCTTCCGAGATCTCTACCCACAAGCTCACCGGGCCCACGGCGTTCAGCTCCACCAGCTCCCTGGCCACACGGTCGGCGCCGGCGGGATCCTCGGGTAGGTAGGATACCGCCGCCAGCGCGGCGGCGTCCGCCACGTTCTGCAGCTGACAGCGAGTCACGAAGGCCCGGCCGCCATCTACCACCAGCGCTCCCATCGTGAGGGTGGCGGCCAGGGTCACCGCCAGCAACGCCACCGCGCTGCCCCGTTCCTCGCCCCAGCCCTGCGTCTCCCTCACCACGGTGCCTCCCATCTCGTCATTCCACCCGCATGGACAACGAGCTCTTCAGAGGGAGGAATTGACCAGCCACGTAATCCAAAAATGGAGCCAGGAATTGGTAGGAATAGCGCACGGTGACGGTGACCATCTGACCGCTGAGCCGCTCCCCTTCCGGGGGATCAACCACCACCTGCAGCCTGCCCTGATCGAGCCAGGAGGCGGCCTCCCTCACCCTTTCTTCTATCTCAGCATCGCTGGCGCCCACTATGGCCACTCTCGCACCCTCCCGGGCCGCGTGCTCCAGGGTGAGGAAGGTCGCCAAGGCCCTGCCCACCTCGGCCATGCCCAGCACCAGCAGGAGGAATAGGGGCAAGACGAGACACATCTCCACCATGGCCTGGCCGCCTTCGCCGCGCCTGAACGCCTGCCTCAGACACCTCAACGACCTTCCCCTCCCTTCCTTTCCGCTCCGCTTCGCCAGCTCCAGCCTCAGACGCCGCTCAGGGCATCGATGATCCTCTGGAAGATTCCCTGGATGCCTCCCTGCAGCTGTGAGAGGATGGCGATGAGGGCGACGGCCACTAGCGCGATGATGAGTGCGTACTCCACCATGCCCTGCCCGGACTCGTCATCACGAGCTCCTCGCAGCAGCCACCACAGCACTCTGTTCACCCCCTTAAAAACAACGCTTCCTCCGGCGGGCGCCGAAGGAAGTGATCACTGCCCTTCGGCAGCCCGGCTGTCGTAGCCTTTCCGGCCGTAGACCCGTGGCTTTGCGCCCGTCCCTTTCGGTGACGGTTGCCTTTGTCGGGGCAGTCTCAGCTTAGCATGACGGCCTGGAGGCCGTCATGCGTCGGGGGTATCATTTTGTGATGGGACTTTGGTCCTACCCTGGAAGCTTCAGGCCGGCCCGCAGCGCCCGTACTGCTGCCTGGGTGCGATCCCTCACCCCCATTTTGGCGAAGATGCTGGACAGGTGGTTCTTCACCGTCTTTTCCGAGATGTAGAGTCTGCGGGCGATCTCGCGGTTGGAGTACCCGGCAACCACCAGGGAAAGTACCTCTCGCTCTCGGGCACTGAGAAGGTCGAGAACCCGGCTGTCCCCCTCCCACCCGGGGACCGCCTGGCGACGCAGGCTCCGAAGTAGCGAGGGGACAACTTCCGGGTCCACGTACGCTCCTCCCCTGGCCACCCTTCGCACCGCCTCCACCAGGGTGGCGGAGGAGATGTCCTTGAGGACGTAGCCGGCCGCCCCGGCCTGTATCGCTTCCAGGACGTACTGCTCTTCTCCGTGAATGGTCAGAAACAGGATTCTGGTACCCTCCAGCTGGCCGGTGATGGTGCGCGCCGCTTCGATCCCACCCAGGCCCGGCATGCTGATATCCATCAGCACCACGTCGGGGTGCTCCCGCAGGCTGACCTCTATGGCCTCACGACCGTCGGCCGCCTCGCCCACCACTTCCATATCCGGCTCCATTTCCAGCAGCCGCCTGAGGCCGGTGCGCATCAAGCGATGGTCGTCCGCTATGACCACCCGAATGGGCGTCATCTCCCTCCCACCTGCTCTTCTGCTCCCTCCAGAGGAAGGGAAATCTGCACCCGGGTGCCCTGACCGGGCGCCGATCGCACGTGGAACTTGCCGCCGAACATTTCCACTCTCTCCCGCATCCCCATCAAGCCAAAGCCATTGGGGGACGACATCACCTCCTTCACGTTGAACCCCACCCCCTCATCTTCCACCACCAGGTTGAGCTGCGAACGGGTGGTTTCCACCCGCACCCACGCCCGGTCCACGCCCGCGTGTTTGACCACGTTGCTGAGGGCCTCCTGCACCAGTCGGAAAGCATTTACCTCCAGCGCGGAATCCAGGGGAACCTCCGGCCCCAGCACCACCAGCTCCACCTGCAGGCCCGTCTTCTCTTGCAGGCCGTTGATGTACGCGCGCAAAGCCGCCGTCAGGCCCAGGTCGTCCAGCGCCATGGGCCGCAGGTCGAAGATAATCTTCCTCACTTCCGCCAGCGATGCCCGGCTCAGCTCCGCGAGATCCTTCAGTTCTTCCTTAACATCCTGCGGCTGCTGCTCCAACATTCGCTGGCACACCTCCAACCGCATGGCCAGGTTGGCCAGGGCCTGGGCGGGGCCGTCGTGGATTTCCCTCGCCACCCGTCGGCGTTCTTCTTCCTGGGCCTTGATCACCGCCGCCGCCAGCCAGCGCCTCTGACGCAGATCGTCCATGTGGGCAGCCAGCTTCTTCAGATTGCCCGCCAGATACCCCATGGCCACCCCCACCCGGGACACCAGCTCCTCCGCCCGCCGTACGGTTTCTTTCAGACGTCGCAAGCGGCGCTCCAGCTCATCCCGTCTTCTCCGCAGCTGCTTTTCTTGTTCCTGCGCCACCCGCAGTTCCACCTGTAGTTCCCAAGCCCGTTCGTAAGCCTCCCGAATGTCCTGCTCCCCGTATTGAGAAAAGTTGCGGCTGACGTGCAAGAGACGCTGCCGCGCCACCTTCTCTGCCCGGGTCAAGTGGTCCACCAGAGCGATATGGGCGTTGACCTGATCCTTGACCTCCTGCAGCTCCGCCTCCACCGTCTGGTACTCCTGCCGGGCCCCTTCCGCAATCTCATATATCTGCTCCCGGCTCCGCTCGATGGCGGCAATAGTCTCTTTCACTATCCGATCTAGATCGGCGAGGTCCGCACCCATGGCGGTCCCACCTCCCGCTGAAGCAATGCAACCCCTCAACCGATGTATCGGTGGAGGGGCTGGGTGGTTTTACCCACTCGGACTCAGGATGCGGCCTGGTGCTCCCGCAGGACTTCCTCGCGCAGCTGGCTATCTCCCAGGAACTGGAGTCCGGTGAGGGCCAGTGCCTTGCACGCCAATAACATGCCCTGCAACCCGGACTCACTCACCGTCGCCTCGGCAAACTCGCGGCTATGGCCCACCACCCCGCTGGGGACCACGGCCACGTAGGGATGGATGGCGGGGATACGCTGACTCACGTTGCCCATGTCCGTGGAGCCACCCGGGCGCTGTTCCGATTCATCCACCGGCACCCCCAGCTCCCGCAGGTGGTTGGCGAAGGCTCTAGCCAGCGCCTTGTTAGTACGCAGGTTCTGGTAGGTGTGGGCGGTATAGGAAAACTCCACCTTCGCTCCGGTGGCCAGTGCTCCCGCCCGGGCGCAATTCTTCACCTTCTCCTCCAGCTCCTGGAGACAGGCCCTGTCAGCCGCCCTCACATACAACCGGATTTCCGCATATTCCGGCACGATGTTGGGAGATGTACCCCCGTGGGAAATGATGCCGTGAACGCGGGCATCCGGCACCAGGTGCTGCCGCAGCGCATTGATCCCGTTGAAAGTGAGGATGGCCGCCTCCAGGGCGTTGATTCCCTCGTGGGGAGCCCCCGAGGCGTGGGCAGCTTTGCCCCGGAAGGCGATCTTCAGAGCCACCCGCCCCAGGGAGGTGTTGTACACCGTGGTGCGGCTGGAAGGATGAAACATGAGGGCGGCATCCACCCCTTCAAAAGCTCCCGCCTCGAGCAACGCCACCTTGCCCCCCGCACCGTCTACCGCCCCCTCCTCCGCTGGGGTTCCGAGGACCAGCACGCTGCCCGGCAAATCCGGCCAGGCCGCCTTGAGGGCCGCTGCAGCCCCCACGCTGGCCGCCCCGATGAGGTTGTGCCCGCACCCGTGCCCAATGCCGGGAAGCGCGTCGTACTCCGCCAGGTACGCCAGGGCGGGACGCTCGTCGGATCCCCGATAGGTCGCCCGGAAGGCGGTCTCCAGTCCAGCGATGCCGCGCTCCACCTGGAACCCTTCTTCCGCCAGGAACTCGCATAACCATCGGCAGGCCGCACGTTCCTGAAGGCCCACCTCCGGCTGCTCAAACATGGCCCTGGCAAGTCGGCAGAGGGCCTTCTGCCGCCCATCCACCGCTTGCAGTACTCGTTGTTTCAGTTCCGACCATCGCCTCATCCGTTCACCCTTCCTTTCGGTCTGCTGATTGTCCAAAACTTCCCTGGTTCACCCCTGGGCCCCACCAACTCGGGTCTCCCTCCCAGGGGAAATCCTCGGGGAGCTGGGGCCCGGCACCGCTCCACGACCCAGGGGTCTTAACACCGCCAGGGCATCATCAACCGGGCCCCAATCTGAGCCGTAGCTCCTTCCTCCCCGGATGCTGAATGACATCCCTCGCCACTGGCACCAGGATCCAACCCCGCAGGTACGACCCCTTTGGCCGCAACCCACCTGATGCCACCGGTCACACCCTGCGATCATGGGCGGTGCGGGCCTGCCAGTAGTCCATGGTGCGTCGGAGCCCATCTTCCAGGGTCACCTCCGCCCTCCACCCCATCCTCTCCTGGGCAGCACGGCAGCACAGCACGCTGCGCCGGATGTCCGCGGGGCGGGGATCCGCGCGCTCGGGACGGTCGACCACCCCCGCCATGGCCGCCATGATGGCATGCAGCGCCCTGATGGACGTCTCCCGTCCTCCCCCTATGTTGTATGTCCCGGCAGGCGCCTGCAGGGCCATGATATTGGCTCGCGCCACGTCCTGCACGTAGACGAAGTCCCGGGTCTGCTCCCCGTCCCCCTCCAGCCGCCCGGGGAGACCGCGAGCCAGGCGGGAAGCGAAGGCCGCCACCACCCCTCCTTCTCCCTTCACCCCCTGGCGCGGCCCGTAAACGTTGGCATATCTCAGGATCACACAGTTCATCCCCCACCGTTGGGTCAAGCGCCAACAGTACCACTCGCCGGCCAGCTTGCTGAAACCGTAAGGACTGCGGGGCTGGCGGGGATGATCTTCCTCGACGGGAAGTCGCTGCGGTTCGCCGTACACCGCGGCGGAGGAAGCATAGACGAAACACCGCACGTTCGCCTTCCGGCAGGCCTCCAGGACATTTATGGTTCCCAGGATGTTCACCGACGCATCCTCCCCCGGGTCCTGCTCGCTGGCGGGCGCCGACACCTGGGCCGCCAGATGTATTACCCCATGCGGACGGAAGGAGCTGACCACGCGCAGCAGCTCCCGGTCCCGCACGTCCACACACACCAACCGCGCACCTGGTGGCACTTGTTGGCTGCTGCCGGTGCTGAGGTCGTCCACCACCAGCACCTGGTGATGGGCCACCGCCAGCTCGGCGGTCCAGCTGCCTATGAACCCCGCCCCCCCGGTGATGAGAATCCTCATGTAACACCCCTTCCCAGCAGCGCTATCACCGTTCCCAGCACCAGGTACGGTACCATAGCCACACTATGGCCGCGTCGCGCGCGCCCGCTCACCAGAAGCACTCCCGCCACCGCTCCCGCCGCCAGGATGCTCACCACCAGCATGGTGAAGGTGGCCGGCCAGCCCAGCCAGCACCCCAGCGCTGCTGCCAGCTTGACGTCTCCCCACCCCAATCCGCCTCGGGTCAGGCAGGCGGCGGTGCCCAACAGGAAAATCGCCGCCCCTGCCCCCGCCAGCCCGCCGATCAGCGGCCATGGTCCCACCAGAGACCTGATCAGGCCCATGGCCCCCAGGCACAAGACCGCCTCATTGGGCACCAGTCTGGACCGCAGATCCACCACCGCCAGAATCACCACCCAGCTCACCAGGAAGGGAACCAGCGCCCTCCAGCCCCAGACCGCCCCCGCCACCAGACCCGCCACCTCTCCCAGCAGGAAAGCGGCATCCACCTCCGCGCCACAGCGGGGACACGTCCCGCGGGCCCACCGGGCGCCCGCCTTCCACCACAGTAGCACCCTGGTCCGCGAGCAATACAGGGTCGGGTGCCGCAGCAGTCCGCGTCGGCCGAGGAGAAAGTGGGCGCAGACACAGGCCACTGCCCCCTGCAGCCAGCCCATCACCGCCCGCCCCAGCAGCTCAGACACCGGCTACCTCACCGCTGGCATACCGCCGCGGACACACGTACAGCATCGCGCCAGGAAGGCGCTGCATTAGGCGATGCAATGAGTTGAAGTAGGATGCTTCTTCCTCCCCCAGCCCTCTCACCCAGTCGCCCTCCACCAGTACAAAAACCCGCAGCCGGTGGCGGCCAGCGATGCCGACCAGGTGCTCGGCCAGCCGCCAGCTGTATGCTAGTTGAGGGGGCTTCAGGGGGGGATTCTCCCACATCAGCCCGTCCAGCCACCGGGCGGCCAGAGGAGCCACCTCCCACAAACCCTGGTTCTGCACCAGCACCGCTCCGGGCAGCGCCTCCCTGATGCGTCTGACCAGGTCGGCCGCAGCGGGAATGCACCAGTCTCGCAGCCTCCCGGCCCCGGGCGGTGGGGTCTCGGCGGATTCCAGACCATCGAGCAGCAGCCCGTCCAGACCCCACCGGTGCAGCCGCTCTCGCGCCACCGCCATGATCAGTCGCCTCCACCCCTCATGACGGGGATCGAGCACGCCGACCCGCTGTTGGCCCAGAAACGCTTCCGGAGGGATGCGAGGAAAATAATCGAGATGAGGGCCCGCTTCCAGCAGCGACAGGTACCCCAGCACCATCACCCCTCGGCGGCGCAGCCAGCGCACCTCGGCGGCGGAGCGGGCGGTGGGCTCCACAATCACCAGCTGGTACCTCGCCAGCTGGTCCAGCGGGGCGCGGCCGTAATCCAGGGCGTAGGAAGTCACCCCGTCCAACCGACTCAATTCCCGTCACCCCTGGCCGCACGCCGATCCTCGTACTCGGTGAATACCACGCAGTGCCGGCAGTTATCGGCGTGGCTGTCGCACAACACTCCCGGTACCTCCCAGCAGTTGTCCGTCCCCCGGCGGGCGGGGCAATCCCCGCATACGCTGTCGTCCAGGCACTTGAACACCCAGCAGGGCTCCAACCATCGGTCGGGCCGAGCGGCCTGGCGCCGCCGGTGGAGGACACGTAACAATGCCCGCGTCGCCCTTGGGTCCAGCTGGCTCCCCGCCACCTTCTCCAGTTCCGCCACCGCCTGCCCGTAGGGCACCGGGTTGCGGTAGCTGCGAGGCGAGATCTTGGCATTGAATGTGTCGGCCACCGCGATGATGCGGGCGGAAAGGGGGATTTCCTCCCCCGCCAGACCGTCGGGGTACCCCCACCCGTCGTACCTCTCGTGGTGATGTCTCACCGCACGGGCCAGGTCAAGGCGAGTGCTCACCGGCTCCAAGAGCACGGCCCCCACCTGGCTATGTCTCTTCATCCGTTCGTACTCGTCGTCGGTGTATCGCCCCGACTTGTACAGCACCTCTTCCTCCAGGATGAACATGCCCACGTCGTGGAGCAGTGCCGCCGTCCGAACCGCCTCCACCTCCGCCGGCGGGAGTCCCAGCTCTTCGGCAATCCAGCCAGCAAAGCGGGCGATGCGTCGGGAGTGACCACGGGTGGCCGGCTCGCGCATGTCCATGAGCTCCACCAGGGCACGCAGGGCGTCCAGGTAATCCTCCGCCACCCGGCGGTACCATTGTATCCCTTCCAGGCCCACCGCCGCGCGCGCGGCGATGAGCTCCAGCGCAGCTCGGGCATGCGAGGATATCCGAGGCCGATGGTCGTGGACCAGCACCAACCAGCCCCCTGATCCTCGGCGAGCGGCCACCGACAGCGCCGTCACCCAGCGGTTCTCCCAGGGGACGGGCTCGCCCGACCCGGCCACAACCTCCGCCATCGCGCCCTGGGTGCGGAACCACTGGACGGCCACTGAACCCGCCTCTCCCACGGTGGCCGCGGGCTGAACGGTGCCTTCCTGGTCCCTGAACACCACCGCTCCGCCCGCAGCATTGGTCATCTCCACCCCCAGCTGCAGCATGGCCCGCACAATCCCCGTGGGGTCCAGGGCGGTACGCAGGGCATCGGCGGAGGCGCGGGAAAGGGCCTCCTCCTGGCGGGCTTTGTCCCGGTACCGCGCCGCCCGATACCAGGCCAGGATGATTCCCCGCACCAGTGGCGCGATCTCCCGCGCCAACTGCACCTCCCGCCTCAGGTCCCGCCGGGGGTGGTAGGGACCTATCATGAACATACCGATGCGGGGATCTCTGCCCAGGGGTACTGCCACGAACGCGTACCCCCCCTGGAGGGTCCGCTGGATCTCAGATGGAAGCTCGGCAGGCTCCAGGCCGAGGGGGGGCTCGTACGGCCGGTGGCGATAGGCGGCCAGGCCGCTGTAACGCGGGGCCACCTCACCTCCCACCCACACGCTCTTGGTGGCGGCCAGGCGCAGCCGCGCCAGGCGGGCGTCGGGGAGATAGAGGTAGTACCCATCGGACTGAATGATCTCCGCCACCGCCGCCATCAGCCGGGAGATGGTCTCCTCCCCTTCAGTCCCTTCGCTCAGGACGCGGCAGAGCTTGTCCACCCTTCTTTCCCTTTCCAGCAGCCGCCGCCAGCGACGCACGCAAATTAGCGCCACCACCAGCGCAAACATCGACAAGAGCGAGTAAGCAGTGACGATGGCGCGCTCACTCCACAGCATCCAGGATCCCGCCCCCCAACTCCTTCACTCCCCCGCCGGTCGAGCCGGCCCCGCAGCGTCCTTTAGGGCCCGCAGGCCGTACCAGAAAAACCCAAGACCGCTCACCGCCGCCAGCACGCCCAGCTCCCTGCAGCCAAACTCCGTGGCCTCCCACAGCCCCGTGATGCTTGCCCCGGCGTAAAAGATGATCCCTGCCTCCACGCCCCACCGCAGCGGCGGGCATCGGACCAGCAGGCGCCACCAGCCCTCGAATTCCCAGACCTTGCGGCCCACCCGCCCCAGAGCCCACAGTTCCACTACGGTCCCCGCCACCGCTCCCAGACCCAGCGCCGTCAGTCCCAAGGATGGTAGCAAGGCTACGTCCGTCGCCGCCACCACCGCTACCCCCGCGGCCGCGGCTGCGGCAGCCGCCCAGTGGGCGCCGCCAGCGTAGCAGCCGCGCAGCAGCACATCAGCAGCCGCCCGCAGGGGCGCCGCCCAGGCGTAGGTGGCCAGCAGGTAGGCCACGCGGGCAGTGTGCTCCGGCAGAAACAAACCCCGCTGCAGTAACAATCCCAGTATGGGGCGCCTCAGCACCCAAAGCCAAACCGTCCAGGGCCAGGTGACCAGCACCGACAATTCGATGCCGTGGGAAATCCTTTCCCGCAGAAGCCGGCGATTCCCTGCTGAGGAGGCCAGGGCCGGGTACACCACCACCGCCACCGCAGCTCCGAACACCCACAGCGGAAACTGAGCCGCTTTGTAACCGTAGTTGAGACAGCTCACCGCTCCCGTCCCGAGAGCCCCCGCCATCATGCGTTCCACCACCGGCACCAGCTGCAAGACCCCCAGGCGCACCAGCACAGCGGCCCCCGGGGCTCCCACCAGCCGGGCCACCGTCAGGAGCTGTTCCCGCCGGGGCCATCGCCACCTGCCCAGGTCCCTCAGCTCCCCCAGCTGCACCAGGGCACCCAGTCCCACCCCCAGCGGCATGGAAACGGCAAGCAGCGGTAGATTGTCCCCACCCCATATCCAGAGCACTCCGACCACCACCAGGGCGGAGACCACGGGGGCGAAGGCGGCGCTGGTGA
Source organism: Firmicutes bacterium UBA3570 (assembly GCA_002376005.1). Classification (GTDB taxonomy): domain Bacteria; phylum Bacillota; class Sulfobacillia; order UBA3561; family UBA3561; genus UBA3561. The sequence goes on along the minus strand of DFNJ01000002.1, from coordinate 50,083 downwards.
ATCGTCGCCCAGCGTGCAGCGCACCGGTGAGGGTACCGCTACAAGCCCCCAGCAGTGCAGTAGGGGCGGCAATCACCGCAAACAGCCGGGCCTGCCCAGCCCATTGGGACGATAGCTGCACGCCCGCCCGGCTCACCCACCAGGAGCTGCTGGCCACGATTCCCAAGGTGCAGAGCGCACCCGCCATCAGGGCCCAGGCCATGCACGCCGGCAGGTATTCATCCACCTTCACCCGTCCCTGACCGGTCAACCGGGCCAGGGGAGGCACCAGGACCAGGGAAAACCCGGTATACAGCAGCAGGTTGCCCAGGACGTCGCCCGGGGTCCAGCCCAAGAAAAGGCTGTCCGCCGCCGCTTCCGCTCCCAACCTCCAGGCAAACAGCGCCTCTCTCAGCACCGCCGCCCCCGCCAGGAGCAGGTTGGCAGTGACCACAACCCCCAGCCGCCGGGCGTCAGTACCCCATCGCAGGCTCGGCACCAGCTGACCGAGACCGCCCCAGGGGCGGTTCATGGCGCGAGATCCTCCCGGGAGGGGTCAAGTTGCGGTCCCAGTACCTCACGCACCGGACGGGCCGGAGCCAGGGCGAGCAGCCGCTCCAGTTTCCAGCGGGTGGTACCCAGCCCTGCGTACCGCAGCAGCCGCCCCGACCACCCCAGGGGCAAGCGGGGATGAAAGCTGTCCAACTCCCAGGGATGTATGTAGGATACCAGCAGCCCTTCCGCCAGCTTCCGCCGGGCCAGCCATTCCACCAGCCACCCCGGACAGACCCGCAAGAAGAACCCGCCGGCGAAGGGCACCCGCAGGCACCCCAGGCGGGCAACCGAAGGCGGGATCTCCAGGAGCCGAGCCCCACCAGGAGTGAGCAGGGTGGCTGGGGCTACGGGGGCGCCGGACCAGCCGAAGTACGGGGTTCGCACCGGAAACAGGCTGGAGTCGTATCGGTAGCCTGAGGCCACCACCTCGTCCAGCACCCATAAGTTATCGGGGCCCACCGACCAGGAAGGTGCGCGAAATCCCCACACTGGCTGCCCCGAAAGGTCCTGCAGTATCTGGCGGCTGGCGCGTAGCTGCTGGCGCACCTCCTTCCTGCCCAGTTCCACCAGGCGCCAGTGGTCGTAGCCGTGACTGGCCACCTCGTGGCCGCCTTCGGCGATCGCGCGCACCACACGCGGGTGTCGCTTCGCCACCGTCCCCAGCACGAAAAAGGTGGCGCGGGAGCGGTACCGCTCCAGAAGCTCCAGCAGCCGCGCCACTTGGGTCATCACCCGGGAGGGGAGATCCGACCACCGCGCAGGGTCTATGCCCAGGTCGTGGCCGTGAAACCACTCTTCGACGTCCACGGTGAGGACGTGCTGGCTCACCGGGACTCCCTCCGCAGGACGAATTCCCGGCGCCGTGCATCCAACAGGTAGGGCAGGCAGGTTAGCCAGAAACCCAACACCGGTCCCGGATCGTCCCGGGCGGGAATGTCGGGGACCGTGTCTCGATCCCACCGCCAGAAATCCGGAGGCAGACCCTGGCGGCGTTGTCTGAGCCAGTACAGCAGCTCTCCGGGCAGCAGCCAGCGGCAGCGCAATCCCACCCGGTAGCGGGTATGGGTGCTGACCCGAGCGCCGGTGGCGAGGAGGTAGTACAGATGCGGGAAGTCCACGCCCGAGCTTATGGCCAGCTGGACCGAGGCCCAGAATCGGGGGTTGATCTCCATGAACCAGGAGACTCCGGTGGCCGGATCCTCCATGAAGTCGACTTCGGCCAGACCTACCCAGCCCAAGGAGCGCAACAGCTTCAGGCTTGCCGCCACTAGGTCGGGACGCCAGACGCTCTGCTGGACCGTTCCCGGACCCCACTCCGGGGGGTAGCATCGGAGCTCCCGTTCCACGAAGGAAGCCCGTAGTCGGCCAGCCCGATCGAACAAGAGCGCCACATTGTACTTGTCCCCCCGGCCCACGTACCGCTGCACCATCACCGGCCCGTAGCGGGCCTGTACCGCCTGCAGGGTCCCCTCCAGTTCCGAGGGATCTCGGACCAGGGTGATGCCCCGTCCTCCGGAGGAGTACCGGGGGCGCACCAGCAGCGGGGGGGACGGCCGCAAGCGGCGGGCTTCCTCCGGCTCCCAGAACTCGGGCACCGCCAGGCCCGCGGCCCGGCCGGCCCGGGCGCATTCCAGCTTGTCCAGCGCCACCTGCAGCCGATCGGGCGCCGGTAGCATGCCGCCCAGCCACCGTTCGAGCCGATCCCGGTGGCGATTTATCGCCCTGAGGGCGGCATCGTCCATGGGGACCAACAGCGTCCCGGGGCGCTGTTGCAGGTACTGCTGGAGGAACGAGACGAAACCCTCCGGGTGCGACTCGGGGTTTGGGTACACCACGCGCCCGGTGCAGTAGCGGGAAAAGAAGGTCAGCGCCAGAGCTGAGCACTCCCCCGCCGCTACCCGGATGCCTCGGCGTCCCAGGGAGCGTACGGCGGCCAGCGTCTTGCGGTGCTGGGCATCGGTGAACAGCACAGCGGGAGCAGTCATCCTGCACTCCTCCGTACCGGCTGGCCACTACCGCAGCGGACGTGGGCATCGCGTAAGGTGTGTTCCAGCAGGCGGGGCAGGCAGTTGGCCCAACCCAGCTTCACCCTCGCCCAGGCGAGCACCCCCATGAGCATGTTGACCAGCCCGTCCACCAGCCGGGCCCCCGGCCGGTAATACGCAATGGAAGTCGGGTACTGGTTGTCTATGCGGAAACCGCAAAGAGCGGTGATGATTGCTATCTCCTGGGCGCACCCGTACCGCAACCCGGTGAAGTACCTCAGCAGCGGTCCCAGCACCGCCGCCCGCATCAGCCGGAACCCGCATTCCACGTCCCGGTAGCGAAAGCCGGAAAGGAACGAGGCCCACCAGGAGAGCACTCGGTTTCCCAGCTGTTTCGGCCAGGGATACCCGCTGAGGTCCCGGCAGCCCAGGAGCACGTCGTACCCGCCCTCCTGCAGTCGCCTGGCCGCCTCCGGAATTTCCTCGGGGTAATGCTGCCCGTCGGCGTCGATGTTCACCACCAGGTCATCGGGCTGGATCAGCCCCGCCTGAAGCCAGGAGTAGACCAGGCAGAAACCCGCCTTCAGCGCGCCGGACATTCCCCGGTTGCGACCCAGAGAAATGAGGTAGCAGCCAGGTCGGCCCGCCATCCATCTCGCCACCATCTGGGCCGATGAGTCGGTGGACCCATCATCCACCACCACCACGTAATCCACCCAGGGCAGGGCCCGCTCCAGCACCCCGATGATGGTGCGCTCCTCGTTGAATTGCGGCATGACCAGCACCCGTTTCACATGCTCTCCTCCACCCTTTTATCGGTGGCGCTGGGGAACGGGGATATAGTAGACCACCACCGATTGGTCCTCGTAGAATACCCGCACCCCGGGGTGGGTGCTCGCATACGCTAAGCACCAATGGTGAATGCGCGACTGCAGCTCCGCCCTCTTTCGCACGTTGAGGTAGTAGCGAACCACCAGATCTTCCGCATCCTCCGGCTCTCCGAGCATGGCTGCAGTTATCGTTGGGACCAAGGGAATTTTCTCTACCACCACCAGCAGATGGGGCGTCTTCACCGGGGGGTAGAACGAAGGATCAGCAGCTTTGTCCTCCGGGGCATCCTCCAGGAACCGCCACAGTTCATAATGCCACCCCCGGCCCATGACCTGACCCAGCTGATGAGTAGTGGCCACCACGGTCCAGTCGTATGGAGTGAAGGTGCGTGCGGCCATCTCCAAAGCTAACACCACGCCGTCATATTCGTACCGCTCCCCGATGGGCGGGCGCACAGGAACCAGCACTACAGTCACTGCCAAGACCAATACCGACAAGGCTCCCGCCCAGCGACGCAGCCGGCCAACACATGTCCCCACGGCAGCGCCAACCAGGACAATCCACCCCAGGGCGAGAAAGTGTACAGCACGCACCGGGTTCACCGGGCTCGGCAACCCCAGTGCTCCCATCGAAGTTGCCAACCAGGCACCCGCTGTCGTGGCAGTGGCTCCCGCTACCAGCGGCCCCGGTCTACTCATCAGTTCCAACAGTACCGCGCAAACAACCCAAAGGTGGCGCAACATAGAAGGAAACCCAGGCAGAATGTTCACCCGGGGTGCAGCCCATCGTACCGGGACCACTTGAACAGCACCGCGTCGCACGCCAAAGCCCAGCGCTCGCGCCACCACTACCGGCCAGGCTGCCCAAATTGCCGCAAGGCCCACGACCAACACGGCTGATTGGAAGCGCTTCGGAAAAGTCCTTTGCGTTACCAGAATGGCCGCCGCGCCGATCGCCCAGAAAACCGTACCGATTGGGTGGGTCCCAGTGCACAATGCAAGCACAGTTCCCGCGAGCACCATTGACTTCCGGTGCCCATGGCGCACAAAATCATCCCACATCAGAAGGCCGGCCATCATCCAAGTCATGGAGAGCTCCTGGGGCAGAGCACTGACTTGCCGCCACGCGCCGTGAGGAGCCAGGAACCGCAATCCCCATGCAAGCAACCAGCATGCCAGTATACCTCCCTCCCAGCGTCGGGATAGCCGCAGCCCCGTTGCATACAGTGCGAGCGCCATCAGACCCACCGCTACCATCGGCAAATGGCGCGTTATGTGCCTTGCGTCTAACATCAGTCCCCAAGACAGAGCGGATACCATGGCGTGCATCCCAAACGGATAGATTCTATCCGGGTACAGAATGCCAGCTTTGAGCTGTTGGATCCAAACCAGGTGCACATAGGCATCTGATGATGCTAGACGCCAATACCTTAAAGCATGGAATCCGCGCGTCCACACCAGCAGCGCTAGGACACCAGTTCCTGCCAACATAAGCGCCGGGGACGGGATTTTTTGTCGCCATACCCGCGACAATTCTCGCCAATAGCTCCCTAGTAAAGCTACCATAGCCGGCGTATCCTCAACTGCATCCAGTGCTAAACGCCAGCCCGCCCGTACGGCCTCCGCTGCTCTACTGATGGGCCTACCTCCGGCCACTCCGGCCATCAGCGCCAGGCAGGCAAGATACCCCGCCCACAGGGACAAAGAATCATAAAGCTTCAACCACGCCAGCAGATGTACCACCAGGTACACCGACGAACCTCCCAGAACGGCCCACTCCAGCAGGGACAGCGCCAGAGATTTTTTCCCCCGGGGCCAGAAGACAGAGGGCACCACGAAGTAGAAAGCGGCAAAAGATCCCGCCACCCGCAGGGCTGACAGACCAGAATACAGCATCCACCCAGGATCGCTGGCCGGGCGTCCCTCGCACCAGCTCCATGCCAGCTCAGCCGCACCATTGATGATGCCAAGCACGCCAGCGGTGACCACCGCCAGGAGCACCAGGTCAAACAGCCGTCGCAGCTCCCCTTCCAGCCTCAGGGCGGTTCCCCCCAGATGCGGCGGAAACGTTGCTCGGGGGTCAGCGGCCGGGAGATGCGGTAGACCACCAGCTGGTGGTCCGCGTAATAGACCGTCATGTCATCCCGCACCTCCTGGTAGGCCCGGACCCACTCCTTCAATCTGGCCAGGGTCTCCTGCCGGGCTTCCCACTCCTGGCGCAGTTCCTCTATTGGCAGGGGGTAGAGCTGGTGGGGCACGAAGATGAATACATCGGGTACCGGGATCACCCGCAGGCCGTCCCCTTCCATCCCCAGGCCCACCACCGTGCGGCGAGGATCGTATTCTTCCACCAGGGTGGAGGCCTGCATGTGCCAGCCCCGGCCCAGGGCCAGTGCATACCCTTCGTTGAAGGACACTATCAGCCACTCGGTGGGGCGGAATTCGGAGGCAATGCGGAGGTATTGGGCCACCTCCGAGTCCCACTGCAGGCGGTAGGGTTCCGCCGGCTGCACCGGCCATAGCTGCAGCGCGTAGGCCATGCCGGCCACCACCACCAGCGCGCACAGCACCTCCCGGCGACCGAACAACCCCCGGCACAGACCTCCGGCCACTCCCAGCCCCCCACACAAGGCCAGCGACCAGAATTCCCCCGACCGCACGGCCAAAGCCACCGACTGCATACCCCATCGAGGTGCCTGCCACAGTGCTGCCGCGGCGGCTGCCAGCCCTGCCAGCGTCCATACCCCGCGCCACCGGCGCCCTGCGCCAGACAAGCTCACCAGGCACCCCACCCCCAGCAGGGCACCAGCCGCCAGGTCGCGGGGGGTAACCCGCGGCGGTGTCAAGGCCGCCCGCCGAGTGGCGAACTCGGCGGAGGAGGCATGTAGCGGGATCCCCGCCCCCATGGCCAGAAGGAGAGGCAGGGCACCCACCAGGGCCCCCATTAGGCAGGCACCTGCCAGCTTCAGCAGTTGACCAAGCCGGCACCGGTGCACCAGTGCCGCCGCCAGGGAGAATGTGCCCACCGCCAGCGCGGTGTAAAGCGCGGTCATGGGATGTATGTATACCGACAGCGCGCACGTGGCTGCTGCCAGCCAGAGGTCTAGTGATTGGCCTCCTTGCAGGTAGCGATAGGTCCACCACGCGGCCGGAAGTACGAAGATCATCCCGAACTCCTGGGAGTTGGTGGCCGCCTGGCGCACAAATTCTCCCGCCAGGTGCGGTCCCATCACCCCGTAGGCAAAGGCTGCCAGCAACCCCGACCACCGATCCTCCAGCACACGGGACACCACCAGGTACAGGGTCACGCAGACCAGCAGCCCACACAACGGGCCGGCCAGATTGAGCACCAGCAGCCCATCCAGGGCGGAGAACTTCCTCAGCAGCGACAGGTATATCTCCAGCCCCAGGGGGTACACGCCGTCGCGGAACAGTTGCCTCGCCTCCACGTACTTCATCCAGGCCAGTACCACGTAGGCGTCAGACATTGCCGGTGCCGGATGCACCAGGGCAGAACGAAATCTCAGGTACGCCGCCCCCGCGGCGGTGCCCAGGGCGGCGGCAAAAAACACCAGATCAGCCAGGCTCCGTCGGCTCAGCGCATCACCCACCGCCTGCACCAAGCCCGTCCCCGACCCCTTGAGAGTTCTCACCGGGTGACGCACCCCGTCCAGCACCTCAAGGATCGTCCCCAAAGCGCTCCGCGCGTCCTCCCTGAGGGCGGTATACCCCCCGCGGCGATAACGAACCACCAGAAAGACTATCACCCAGCATCCCACCACCGAGGCCACCTCGTACAGGCGGGTGACCGCCAGCAGATACACCAGGGTGATGTTGGCAAACAGCATCAGGCAGGCACCGGCAACCCACCGTTCGAGCCCTCGCTTCCGGGCCAGAAAGGGAAACAGCCGCCCCGGAAGCCACAAATACAAGAACCACCAGGCCAGTGCCAGGCGCAGCAGGGCCGAGCCCACCAGGTATGCCGACCAGTACCCCACCCTTCAGCCCCTCACAGGGAAGCGTAATATTGATAGTCCAGCTCCCGCAGGATGGACCGACACCAGTAGGTGCTCAGAAGAAAGAAGGCCAGCGCCCCCGCCACCAGGCCGCACACCGCCCACTGGTAGCCGAGCTGCCGGCTCATCACGAACCCCACCACCACATCCACCAACCAGGCCAGCCCCAGCACCCGCAGCACCGGCTCGGGGCGGGACAGGCAAAACAGCAGTAAGACGTTCATCAATCCAGCAGCGATCAGGGCGTACCCCAGCACCGCCCAGCCAAAAACCCAGTAGCTGATGCGGTTGGCGAACAGCGGGACCGCCAGCACCCCGCTCCTTTCCACCGCTATGGTCCCCCAATACACCAGGGCGGCGCTCGCCGTGACCACTGCCGCAAACACCCACAGCCAGCGGGTGTGAAATGCCAGGAACCAGCGGTTGAAACCCTCCACGTCTGAAGCCGGATGCAGGGCCTGTCTCTGCCTCAGGAGATCCCCAAACCGGACGATGGCCATCTCCACCACACCCAGGGGTAGCACCAGGATGAGAATGGCCCAGTCCAGCCCCAGTTCGTAATCGCCTCGGAACCAGAAGAAATAGGGCATATATGGGGCATCGGCGGTCCAGGCCAGGATGCGGTCGGTGTAAAGTAAAAGGAAGTAACCGAAACCGTAGATGAAATAAGGCAAAAGCGCATAAAGCAGAAGCGAGGGCCGGGGCAGCGGCACATATTCCACTCCCGGCACCCGGCGTCGTTCGTAGGTGGCGAAGGTCCGCCGCGCCACCAGCAGCGACGCCCCGGAGGTGAAAGCCAGGGCCAGCCCCTGGGCCAGCATGATCGTCAGCCTGAACACCTCGTGCAGGATGCCCACTGCGGCTATGCCCAGGGCGAAGATGACGGTCAGCAGCAGCTCTCTTTTCAGTATGTACAAGAGCCCCACCGCCAGCCACACGGTGCACAGCAGCAGGTAGTACAGCAGAGCCCAGCCCACCATGCGCCAAGGATAGATGAGGAACACCAGATTGACCAGCCCGAATCCCAGCCCCACCAGCATTGCCACTGCCGTCCCCACCGCCATGAGCCGCATGGTGACTCTCCGGGCCACGTAATACTCATCCATTTCCACGTACATCAGCCCGCGTCGGGCGATGGACTGGATGAACCCACCGGTCACCAGCAGCGAGAGCATGGTGGCGATGGCCACGGCGGTGGCCACCTCCAGGGTGAAGTACTGATAGGCCCACAGCGAGTACCTCACCACCAGCATGGCCGCCACCGACACCGCCATGGGGAGGGCGAATACCAGGCCGCGGAAAAAGTGGCGCACCGCCCTGCCCAACGCCTGATGCCAGGGAAGGGTCTTGCGCGGGACGTGAGGCAGCACAGTGGGCGCAGCTTTCAACCCATCGTAGATGGCGCGTGCCAGCGCGAATACATCGGGGTACCCGAAGGTGGTCTGCACCTGGTGGTCAGTCCAGCCCAGGGATTCGACGATGGCCGCCACCTCGTAGTGATCGTGGGGAAAGGGAGATCGGCGGGCGACCTGGCGGGCCAGTTCCTGGAGGCCATCGCCGCGCGGCGCGAGGGTGTCCATCGCTCATGCGGGGCCGGGATCATTCCCGCATCCGGCTACCCGGCACCTCCCACCTCCTCATCGAGCATTTCTGGCAGCACCATGTGGACAATGAGCTCGGGCAGCTTGCCGGCGCTTTGGGCCCGGCTCACCAGCTCCTCGGTGATGGCCTCTCCCCGCCGGGCCAGCAGGTTGCCCTGGTCGTCGGCCAGATCCCTTCCTACCACCTTCCCCACCAGGTACTTCATCCGGGTGGCCTGAATCCGCTGGTCCAGCTGTTGGCGGATGCTTACAGGCTCGGTCCGCTCATCAGCAGCCTGCTGGGCAGGCGGCGCCTCGGCCTCGCCGGGCAGCTGCGCTGGCCTGATGCGCCCCGCGTCCTGGCGCAGCACCAGGGAATTCTCCCGCAACGCCACCACGTCCAGGCTGGGCACCACGCCGCCCGGCTCCAGGCCGCTGCCCGGGGCCACCTGGGCCATCTCGTACCCCACCGTCTGCCCGGTTTTCTGGTCCACCAGCAAATGCCCCACCGTGCCCAGCTCCTGGCCATCGCGGCTGACCACCTTCAGCTGCTGCCGGCGCACGTCCACTCGCAGCAAACCTTGGCCAGTGGGAGTGGCGAACAGCTGGTCGGCTTCCTGGGCGCTGACGATCCTGGCCGCCACCCGGTCCCAGTCGACCTTCTCCACCGGCTCTGCAGTCCGCTCGGCCAGGAAGGTCCTGGCCGCCTCCAGCAGGGAGGTCAGCCGCCGCTGCTGACGGCCAAGCTCCTCCTTCACCGCGGCGAGGTAGGCACGGTGGCGTTCCAGTTCCTGCTCCGCTTCCGCCGCCACCCTTTCCGCCTTGTACCGGCCCATCTCCTCCAGGGAACAGGCCAGCTCGTGGGCATGGCGGACCGCCCGCCCGAAGGTGGGCCCCAGCCGTCGGTACTCCGCCAGGTCAGCCAGCACCCGGTCGAGCTCTCCTCGAGTCGCCTCGCAGTCCGCCTCCAGCCGCTGCAGCCGTCCCTGCACCAGGCCAAGCACGCGTTGATGGTGCTGGGCCAGACCCGCAAGGTAGCCGTGAACTTCGCGGGGGTTATATCCCAAAAGGGTTCTCCGGAAACGCGGCTGCACCAGCCCTTCGCCTCCAGGTTTCAGATGCCTTCTTGCTCCTGGGCGGCAGGTTGGTTCGACCATTCCTGGTCATCCTCGGCCACCAGCCGCCCCAGATCCTCCATGGATGCCTGATAGCGATCCAGAATGGCCGCAAACTCCCGGCGGAACTGGTCGATCCGGTTGCGCACGCGCGCCAGCTCCGCCCTCTTCTGCGCGATTTCCGCCAGGATAGCCTCCTTCTGCTGCTCCGCCCGCTCACGGGCCTCCTGTTCAATGCGTTCTGCCCGCATCTGGGCCTGCACCAGGATCTGCATCACCGCCCGCTCTTGCTCTCGGTACTGCTCCAGCTCCCGCTGCGCCTCTTTGAGCCGTTCGCGGAGCGTCTCCAGCTCTGACTGCAGGCGCTCCAGCTGGTTTTCGCGGTCCCTGAGTTCGCGCGCCTGGCGCGATGCCATGTCCTGCAGGTACTGGTCCACCTCCGCCGGCGCGTACCCCCACAGGGATCGACTGAACCTGCGTTCCGGCCCCATCTCCAGGTGCCCAGCATGCCCACTCACGTCACGCCACCTCTCGATCCAGCAACTCGGCCAGGGCTTCGGCCTTTTCCAATGCCAGCATGGCGCGATCGAACTGCCCCAGCTCGGTCAGGGCCCGGGCCACCTCCGCCAGCAGCAGGGGAGCTGCGGGGCTGGAAGGATCGCATTCCACCGCCAGGGCGAACTGCTCCGCCGCTTCCTTCCATGCCCCGATCTCGGCCAGGGCATAGCCGCGCTGCGCGTGAAGCCGCTGCCTGGTCCGCGCCGGGGTGACCGTCACCGGGGCCCGCCGCTCGTACAGCTCCAGGTAAGCTTCCAGATACGACTTGACCACCTGGGCCACGGAGAAGTAGTTCAACGCTCTCTGTCTGGCCTCTTCCCCCAGCGTAGCCCTCAGCCCGGGGTCCCGCAGCAGCCGGAGCAGGGCGGCGGCCATGCCTTCCGGGTCCTGGGGTCTCACCACCACGCCGGCATCGCCCAGCGCTTCCCTCACCCCGCCGACATCGGTGGCCACGATGGCCTTTCCGGACATCATGGCTTCGATGACCGAGTAGGGAAAGCCTTCCGAGAGGCTGGAGAGACAGACCACATCCCCCGATTGGTAGGCAGCGGGCACGTCATCGGTGTGACCGGCAAAAATGACGGTATCCTCTAGCCCGAGCTGGTGGCGGAGGGTGAGGCATTCATCGTAGTAACTGGGGACGGCGACGCTACCGTACACCACGAACTTGACATCCGGCAGCGTGTCCCGCACCACCGCCGCTGCTCTTATGAGGGTCAGGATATCCTTCACCGGGTCGATGCGGGCCACGGTGACCACCGTTGGACGGGAAGGCGCCGGCACCTCGGGTCGGGGCCGGTACAGATCCGGGTCCACCCCGTTGTAGATGACCCGGATCTTGTCCAGGCGCACCCCCAGCTCCCTCTCCCAACGGGTGTTGTACGCGCACACGGGGGAGATCTGGTCAGCGAACTCGTAGTTGAGGCGCACCACCGCCCTCACCAGATTCAGCAAGAACGTCTTTGAGTAGGTGGACAGCAGGGCCTTGGACGCCGACAGGTACTGTTCCCGCAGATACACCCCGTGTTCGGTGAGGAGATACGGTATCCTCATCTGCTGCTTGGCCACCACGCAGGGAATTCCGCAGAACGCGGCAGCGGCAGAATGTGCGACATCGGCCTCCGGGAGGGGAATGTTGAGAACTATGAAGAAGCGGTACAACCACCCCAAGGTCTCGGTGACGTCATACAGGGTGGGCACCGGCCACCGCCCCTCCTCCCCGTGGGCGCGGCGCAGCACTTCCTTCCGGAAGGTCTCCCACACCACCCTGGTCTTGAAGGTGCGGTGGTAGTCGTATTCGCGGAAATACCGATACATCTCGCTGAGCGCGCGCCCCAGCCGTCGGGGCTGGGGGCTCCCATCCAGGATCTCCTCCAGCACGTCGCGGAACAGGGGCAGGAAATGTTCCCTGACCACCCGCTCGTCGGTGCGCCTCTTGGCGTCGTACACCCGCGAAAACGGGATCTCCTCCAGGGGCTCCGAGGGCTCCTCCGTACCCCATAGGGGCACCTTGATCAGCCGTCGCACGCTGGGAGGGAGTCGGTACTTCTGGGTCACGAACGGGTTCATCATCACCGCGTAGATGACCCAGCTTACCTGGGGCACGCGATGAACCAGTATGTCGCACCAGGTGCTCACCCCACCGAGATGGAAGGGGTAGGTTCCCTCCGTGGTTAACATAACCGTGATGCGGGCGACGGGGTATCCCTCCCTCCCAGCGCTGGTGCAAACCACATAATAGCACTATTGACATAAAGCTACAAGATTTTCCGCCAAATTCCTGCAAAATTTTGCTACTGGATGACTCCCTGCTGGCGCAGCTCCTCCAGGTGCATCTGCATGGTCCTCATCCCCCAGCGCCCGCCCGCCTCCATGGCCGGCACCAGCTGATGGTCCCGCCCCTCCTCCAGGATCTTCCTCACCACCTCGGTGACCACCAAGACCTCGCTGGCCAGCACCCTGCCGCGGCCGTCCGCCCGGGGGACGAGGGCCTGGACGATGATGCCCACCAGGCTGCGGGCCAGCATCCGTCTCCTCCACTCGCCTGCCGACCCCAGCAACCATCCCACCACTTCGGTCACCGACCTGCCGGAGGCGATGGTGAGCACCAGGCAATGCTCCGAAGCCCGCAGGACCAGGGACAGGTCCTCTGGCTCCAGCGGAAGGCCGAGGGCCAGTACGTCCACGTCCGCCCGTAACGCTCCCTGCAGTGCTTGCTGCACCGAAGCCACGTCAGTACCCAGTTCTCTCTGGTTCACCAGACCCCGCTGGTGCCGGTGCAGGTACTCAATGGGATCCTCGATGACCACCACGTGCCGCGGCTGGCTTCGGTTGATGGAATCCACCAGACAAGCCAGGGTGGTGGTCCGACCGCTCCCCCGGTCCCCCGCGATGACCACCAGGCCCCGCCGCTGGGCAATCCACTCCTCGGTGACGGGAGGCAGACCCAGTTCCTCTCGGCGGGGTATGCGGTCCGGGATGACCCTGATGGCCGCTGCCCAGCTGCCTCGCTGCCTGAAGGCGTGAATGCGGAAGCGCCCCACTCCCGGCAGGCCGACACTCCAATCTCCGTGCGGGGGCATCAGCTGGCGACCGGCGGGCAAGCTGGCGGTGAGCATCTCCTCCACCTCCGCCGCCGACAACGGTGGGCCTTCGGACACCACCAGACCGGTGGGCAGCCGCCACGTGGCCGGCCTGCCCGCGCTCAGGTGGACGTCGGAAGCACCGCGCGCTACGGCTTCCTCCAGTATCTGCGCCAGCTCCACACGCCTCATCTCCAGTGCCCCCCTCACCGGGTCCCCGTTTCCCACGACTTCAGGTACTCCTCCTGTTCCGGGGTCAGCGGCTGAACCCGTAGACCCATGGCCTCCAGCTTCAGCGTCGCCACCCGCCGATCGATGGCAGCCGGCACGGGATGAACCCTGGGCTCGAGGGCGGGCCTTTCCCTCCACAGCCACTCGATGACCAGCGCCTGGTTGGCAAAGCTCATGTCCATGACCTGAGCGGGATGGCCTTCGGCGCAAGCCAAATTGACCAGCCTGCCTTCCCCCAGGACGAACAGGGTGCGGTCGTCTGGCAGGACGTAGCCAGTCACTCCCGGCCGCACCTCCCTCACTTCCCGCGCCTTTTCCCTCAGAACCGAGAGATTGATCTCCACATCGAAATGGCCGGCATTGGCCAGGATCGCCCCATCCTTCATCAGCTCCATGTGCTCCCAATCTATCACCCGCCAGCCACCGGTGACGGTCACGAAGACATCGCCCTTGCGGGCCGCCCCGGCCATGTCGTCGACGTCGTAGCCGTCCATGGCCGCCTCCAGGGCCTTGCGGGGGTCGGTCTCCACCACCGTGACGCGCGCTCCCAGGCCCCGCGCCCTGCTGGCCACCCCCCGGCCGCACCAGCCGTAACCCACCACCACGAAGCGACACCCCGCCAGGAGTCGGTTGGTGGCACGCATGATGCCATCCACCACCGACTGACCGGTACCATAGCGGTTGTCGAACATGTGCTTGGTGGAAGCTTCGTTCACCGCCACGATGGGGTAACGCAGCCTGCTCTCCCGGGCCATGGCCTGCAGCCTGAGGACGCCGGTGGTGGTCTCCTCGGTGCCCGCCAGCACCTCCTCCAGCTCCTCCGAGAGCTCAGCATGGAGCACTCCCACCAGATCGGCCCCATCATCCACGGTGAGATGGGGGCGTATGCGGATAGCCTGCCGGATGTGCTGGTAGTATTCTTCGGTGCTCGCCCCGCGCCGGGCATACACCGGCACTCCCCAGGCCGACCGCAGCGCCGCCGCCACGTCATCCTGCGTACTCAGGGGATTGCTGGCGCACAGAGCCACCTCGGCTCCCGCCGCCCGTAGTGCCCACACCAGGTTGGCAGTCTCCGTGGTCACGTGCAGGCAGGCCGCTATGCGGGCGCCCTCCAGCGGCTTGCTCCGCGCCCATTCTTCTCCCAGCCGGCGCACCACCGGCATATCTCGCCCCGCCCACTCGATGCGCCGCAACCCCTGTTGCACCAGCTCGTTGGACATCACCATCACCCCATTTTCCACTGAGCGCTAGCGCTGTATTTCGGCACCCGCGCCGGCAGCCCTCCCCCGGGACACGACCGCACCCGACGGCGAAGACAGATCTCCGCTCAGCAAATCCGGGTCTCCTCAGGCTCGGGACGCCAGGCCGCTGGTCGAGCCGTCCGGGGGCTCGTCTCTGATTAGACGGAGGGCCTGCCGCACCCGATCCGCCAGCTGCTGTATGTCGAAGGGTTTGGGAAGCACATCCATCGCCGCTTGTGCACCGATGCTGGGCTCGGGGGTGAGTACCAGAGTGTGCCATTCCCCTTTGAGAAGGCAGCATAAGCCCCCCTGAAGCTGTCGCGGACCCAGACCCAGGATCACCAGCTGGGGCCTGCGGGCGCGCAGTACCGCGGGCGCGTCCTCGGTACTGACCGCCCCCACCAGATGTATCTCTCCCCCCAGGACGCGGAGCGCCTCCAGAATGACCATGCGCAGCGGTGGGTAGTCCTCCACTACCAGGACCGACGGCCTCAACCCCATGTTCCCCTCCCCCACGTCAGAATACAGGGATTCGGTGACACCTGGGGTCGAAGCGTGTCGAAGAACTACCGGTTTTCCGGTCCCGGCTGCTGAGCGGTGTCGGCGGGTAGCAGATCGAGGCGGGCGAGCACCCATCGCTCGAGCCGGCGCATCAACCGGGTGGCCACGAACTCCCGGGCTGCCAGGGGTCGAACCAGTATGGCGTAAAGCCCCAGCCGCTTGCCGCCCAAAACGTCGGTGAACAGCTGGTCGCCCACCACCGCGGTTTCCGCCGGGCGGGCCCCCATGATATCCATGGCTCCCCGGAACGCCCGCCGCCGTGGCTTGGCCGCCGCCGCCAGCACCGGCACCCCCATGGCCTCGGCCAGGGCGGTCACCCGGGGCCCGCTGTTGTTGGTGACGATGCACATGCGGAAGCCCGCCCCTCGGACGCGGCTCACCCACTCCTTGAGGCGTGCTGGCAGCTGCGCGCTGTCCCATCTCACCAGGGTGTTATCCAGGTCCAGGATCAGGTACTTGATGCCCCGATCCCGGAGGTGGGAAAGCGGAAGGCGATATATGGAGGTCAGGTACAGGTCGGGTTGTAAGTAGCGCCACACCGGTCCCGCCCCCTCCCTGGCAGGATCCAGGATCCATTATAACATAGGGTACAGGGGGCCCGCTGATGACGGTCAGCAACCGGGACGCATGAGGGCGGCCATGGCGCGCAGGGCGCGTTTTTCCAGGCGGGAGACGTAGGAACGGGAAACCCCCAGGAGCCTGCCGATCTCCCGCTGGGTCCTTTCCATGCCATTGAGCAGGCCATAGCGCAATTGCAGCACCCGGCGCTCGCGGGGAGGCAACGTCTCCAGCTTCTCCCGAAGTCGATCCAGCTCCGCCCTGGTGTTCACCGCCTCCGGCACCGCCTCGGGGTCGGAACCCAAAACGTCAGCAAAACTGATCTCGTTGCCGTCGGAGTCCACTCCAATGGGTTCCTCCAGGGACACCTCGCGGCGCAGCTTCTTCAGGCTCCTCAGAAACATCAAGATCTCGTTTTCTATGCAGCGCGCGGCGTAGGTGGCCAGCCGGGTGCCCCGCTGGGGATCGTAGGTGTCGATGGACTTGATCAGGCCCACCGAACCCACAGATATGAGGTCCTCCAGGTCCACCCCCGAATTTTCGTACTTCTTCACCACGTGGGCCACCAGCCTCATGTTGTGCTCCACCAGCACGTTGCGCGCGCTCCGGTCGCCCTGGCGCGCCCGTCGGACGCATTCGCGTTCCTCATCGCGGGAAAGGGGGTGGGGAAAGGTGCTCCCGCGGCCCAGGTAGCCCAAGAAGGAGTAGTCCCGACCAGCGTCCATCCACCACTTCCCTCCCGGTCAACTGGTCAGTGAACATCCTATGAGGAAGGAAGCTCGTCCGGTGCCTGTCCCCGGCCGTATGACGCTGGTTGCGGTTGCATACAATACACGGTGTCAGATGGTGGGAAGGTGGTGGGAGCCGGTGAGCTCGGTGATACAGATCCGCAACGGCAGGATCGCCTGGGGCCCGGATCTGGAGGCGCAGCTGAGGGAAGAAGTCCTGCATCATCTGCGTCAGGGCTCCAGCCTGGGGGAAGCCCTGGAGCGGTTTGCCCGTAGGCGGAATCTCTCGGTCTCCGCCATCCGGTCCAAGTACTATCATCTGCAACGGAAGCTGAAGGCTCGCGGGGAGGAGGTGCTGGAGATACGCCCTCCGTGGACCCCGGAGGAGGACGAAAAAGTGCGGCTGGCCGTGCAGCAAGGCAGGTCCCAGGGGAGAAAGCTGGCCGAAATATTCCAGGAACTGGAATCCCAGCTGGGCCGCTCCGCCCGCGCCATCCGCTACCGCTACTACAGCCAACGTTCCAAGCGGTACCGCCGAGCCGATGCCTTAACCGATGACGGCGATCTCCTGCCCGAAGTGGCCACATTGTTGCGCCGGGCCTCGCGCGCTTTCGCCTACCAGGATCTCGCCCATTTCCTCCGCGGCTTGTCCCAGCTCCTGGCCCTGGCTGCCCGCGCTCAAGAACAACAGGAGCACCGGGGACTCCTTCGGCTCGAGTCGGATGGATACTGGCAACAGCGAACGGCTCAGCTGAGGGAGCAGCAGCGGGCCCTGAACGCCCTGGTGGAAGATTTCTGCCGGCGCAGCAGCATTGAGCAGATCGAGGGCCTGGCCGAGTTCCGGGCCCAGCTGCGCCGCCGGGTGGCGGAGCTGGGGCGACTGCTGGACGGGCCGCCCCAGCTAGATGGCGGGATGTCCAAGCCAGGTGAGCAACGCCACGATGAAAGCGGCCAGAGCAGTCCCCAGCGCCAGCGCCGACATGGCGGGCCAGAAACGCAGCCGTAAGAGTGAGGCCACCAGCACTCCAGTCCAGGCGCCCGTGGAGGGCAACGGCACGGCAACCAGCAGCACCAGCCCCATCCATCCGTAACGCTTCACTGCCTCCGCGCGCGCGCTGGACCTCCGCAACAGCCATCCGGTCATGCGCCGCAGAGGCGGTATTCGGTGTAGCCGCAGGATGATGGGCTGGAGCAGCTTGAAGGCCAGCGGGATGGGCGCCAGATTCCCGGCCAGCGACAGAACTACTGACTCGCCCAAGGAAAGACCCAGCGACAGGCCCAGGGGGATGGCCCCTCGCAGCTCGATGACCGGGAGCGTGGCGGTCAGCAGCACCGCCGCCCACGGCGGTAAGGACTCCAGCGTCCGCTCGATGAGGCTCGTCTTGCATCCTCTCCTCGGTGGGGGACGCCGCCGCGCCCCGCATCTTGCCCTCTGGCTTCGGCCCAGGCCATGGGTTCGGCGGTCCCCGAACGCCTTCCTCCCGGACGCAGTAGCACATCTGCGAGGCGTTCCCCCCTGGACCGCGCCTCCCGCCCTGGCGCCCACTCACCCCCGCGGGAAGGAAGGCCCGCACCAGCCGTAGAAGTCTCCAAGTCCGCGAGGTGAAAACGACTTGCGTGCCTTGCTGCTGGTGGCAGTCCTGGTAGCAGTCGCGGCGCTGGCGCCCGCCCACACTTGCGCCGCCCCGTACGGCTGGCCGGAGGGGTGGTCGGGAGCGGTGGTGCTGGCCCGTGCAAGCCGTTTCGCCCGCGGCTTTGCGGCGGAACTGGCCCCCGACGGATCCATCCACCTCGCCTGGCTGGAGGACCATGCCGGGGGCGTCGGCCTGCGCTACGGGTGCCTGCAGCCGGCCGCGGCCGGGCTGGAGTGGGCATGCTGGGTCTGGCGCGAAGATGGCAGGGTCCAGGAGGTGGCCCTGGCACTGGCGGAAAGAAGCGTCCACCTCCTGTTCACTGCCGTGCAGAACGGCCGCACCATGCTGGGCCACGCGGTGGTGCGCGCTCCGGATGCCCCCCCGGAGGTCAGAATCCTGCGGGAAACCGACCTCAGCATGGCCAGCCCCCGCCTGTTCGTGCACGAGGAGCGACTGGCTGCCGTGTGGTGCGAGAGCAGTCGCGGATTGATGGTCCCCATGCTTCTTCACCTGACGGGAGATCTGAGCCCCACGCCGCTCCTGGAGGAACTGACCCATCCCTGCACCATGGCCCAAGTCCTGCACTCGCCCCAGCTGGAATGGTGGCTGCTCTGGAGCTGCAGGTTGGTCTCTCGCTACCAGGCCATCTGGGCCCGACCACTGCAAGGAGGATCCCCTCATACAGTGGTGGAGTACTGGGCCGCGGAAACCACCGCCGGGTTCTCGGCGGTGCCTGATACCCGTTCCGGCCACCTGTGGGTCGCCTTCGCCGGCCAGCCTGCCGATGGACGGTCCGCCCCGGCCGGCTTGTACGTGGCCCGCATCGGGGGAGACGACAGTCCTGCCGAGCTTTCGTGCCTGCAGGAGGGCACCTGCTACCACCCCCGACTCACCGCCGGTCCAGATTCCTCAGGGCCGGTGCTCGCCTGGATGCGGGTGGAGGGCAGAGAGAGGAAAATGCAATGCTACTGGATGGTGCTGGACGGAGAGCATCAGCCGGTATGCCTCACCCGTCAGCTGGGAGGATGCTGGCACCCGGTGGCATTCATCTCCCCGGACGGGCATGGCCACTTCCTCGCCCTGCGCCTGCAGCCGGACGGCTCACAGGATCTGGTGTACATGCACACCCTGGACCCCGCCCCGATAACCCGCTGGAACCTGGTGGGCTTGAAGGAGGAGAACCTGTGGATGGGTATCCCCTTGCGGGCGGTGACCCTTCTGGCGACAGCGGTTGTCCAGCTGCTGATGAACGCAGGAACGGTACTGGCTGCCCTGCTGGTGGTATGGGTGCTGACCAGGGCACGGGTTCTATCATCGGAGCCTCCCCTGGGGGCAGTGGTGGTCGCGGTGGCGGCCAGCGTGATCCTGCTTCGCCTGGCGGCACCCCGGGCCCTGGTGAGCCTGTTTCCCCGCGCCTCCGGGTTGACCGACGACCTGGTGGCGGCAGCCCTGGCCACCGCCTTGAGTCTCGCCCTCTGGGGGTGGCGCCGCCCCGGGGGACGCGCCCACGACATCCTGCGGTACACCGCGGTGGCAGTAGTATGGGTGTTCTGGTACTTGTTGTTCGGCCTGGTGCGCACCGCGCCGTGGTGAGGGAGATGCGCGATGCAGAGGGATAGCTGGAGGGACGTGCTTGCCTGGCTGCTCCTGACCCTGGTGGGATTGGCCCTCATGGGAGCCTACATCATGGCCACTCCCCCACCTCTACCATAAGTTTTCCTCCAGACGGAAGGAATCGCGACATTTTCCGTCGAATCTCCTGCCAAACCGTCGCTGTACGTGGCTTCGTCCCATGCGGTGGTTGAATATCGCCAAGGGAGGTGAGGAATGGGAGTCGTTAGTCCGTCGCAGTATACCACGCCTATCAACCTGACGGAAAAGGAGGTGCAATCGTGAAGAGGGCGACTATAATGCTACTGGTGGTCACCCTGGTGGCTGCCCTGATGGTGGCGGGATGCGCGCCCCAACAGGAGGAAGCCAAGCCGGGGGCGGAGGAACCCAAAGAACAGCCCAAGGAAGAGCCGAAGTACGGAGGCACCTTCATCATCGCCCAGTACGCGGACATCACCCACCTTTGCCCGTTTCTCAGCACCGACGGCGCCTCGAACACCGTCAACCGCATGATCCACATGCCGCTGGTGATGTACCGGGGCAACAACGAGCTGGTGCCCATCCTGGCCGAGCGGTGGGAGTACTCGGATGACGGGCTGGAGTGGACGTTTTACCTCCGCAAGGGCGTCAAGTGGCACGACGGTACCGAGGTCACCGCCCATGACGTGAAGTACACCTACGATCTGATCATGGACCCGGCCACCAAATCCATCCGGCGAGGCAATTTCGACCTGGTGGACAAAGTCGAAGTGATAGATGACTACACCCTCCGCATCGTTACCAAGGAACCCTTCGCGGCATTGCTGGACAAGATCGCCACCCAACCCATCGTATGCAAGCACCACGTGGAGAAGGTGGGACTGGAAAACTACAACCACCACCCATTGGGCTGCGGACCATTCAAGTTCAAGGAATGGGTGCCCGAGGAGAAAGTGGTCCTGGAACGGTTCGACGAGTATTTCGAGGGCCGACCCTATTTGGACCAGGTGGTCTTCGTGAACATCCCCGAACCCTCGGTGCGGCTGATGGCACTGGAAACCGGAGAAGCTCACTACAACTGGTGGCAGACACCGGAAGAGGAGATCCCCCGCCTGCAGGAGGATCCCCGGTTTACCCTGTACTGGGCGTTGCGCACCGACTTCCATTTCTTCGGGCTGAACCACTGGCACCCGTTCTTCAAGGACGTCAGGGTCCGCCAGGCCTTCGCCTACGCCATCGACAAGGAGGCCATCGTCGAGAACTTCGTGCCTTACACCGGAGTGGTAGCCCACGGACCCTACTCGGAGGCCTACGGCTTCTACTACAACCCCGACGTGCCCAAGTTCACCTATGACCCGGACAAGGCCAAGGAGCTGCTGGCGGCGGCGGGCTGGGCGGACACCGACAAGGACGGGATCCTGGACAAGGACGGCCAACCCTTCAAGATCGAGATGATGATCAAACAGGGCGACGAGCTGCGGCGCAATATCGCGGTGCTCATCCAGAAGTGGCTCAAAGACGTGGGAGTGGAGATGACCATCCGGGAGTGGGAGTGGAGTCTCATGCTGGACGCCCTCACCAAGACCCGGGATAACTGGGACGTGACCCTGGTTCAGTTCGGCGCCAGCCCCGAGCCCGATCATCACCTGATCTTCCACTCCACGGGCGGCTTCGCCCTGGGCAACTACTCCAACCCGCGGGTGGACGAACTGCTGGAGAAGGGCCGCACCACCCTGGATCCGCAGCAGCGCAAGGTGTATTACGACGAATACCAGAAGATTGTGGCCGAGGACGTGGCGGTGATCTTCCTCTGGCACTCCAACCACGTCAACGTGTGCAGCTCCCGGTTCAAGGGCATGAAGCAGGAGCCGGCCGGACAGCTGCAGTACATACACCAAGTATGGGACACCGAAGCCACCGGCAAGTGATCGCGCGGCGGGGGTGCCCGGGCCACGCGCGGCTCCGGGTGCCCCCGCGTGGCACAAGAGTCTGGCAGGGGTGAGGCAGCATGACCATGGGGCAGTACGTGGCCAGGAGAGCGTTTCTTTCCGTCTTCCTGCTGCTCGGTGTATCGGTGCTGGTGTTCTCCATCATGCACATGGCCCCCGGCGATCCGGTCATGATGGTGGCAGGTCTGGAGGCGCCGCCGGAGGTGGTGGAAGCCATACGGAAGGAGTGGGGCTTCGACCAGCCCATCCACGTTCAGTACTTCCGCTGGCTCAGGCGGGCGGTGGTGTTGGATTTCGGAATATCCCTGACCACCCGCGAGCGGGTCTCCTTCATGATCCTCAGCCGGGTTCCCAACACCCTCAAGCTGAACCTGGCGGCCTACGCCCTGGCCCTGTGCATCGCCATCCCGGTGGGCGTGTATTCGGCCCTTCGCCAGTACAGCCTGTTCGATCACGTGGGCACCGTGGCTGCCCTGCTGGGAGTCTCCATGCCCGGCTTCTGGCTGGGGCTGATGTTGATGATAGTATTCGCGCTGAAGCTCCACATCCTGCCCGTCTTCGGGATGGGCACCTGGAAGCACTACGTGCTGCCCGCCTTCACCCTGGGGGCCGCGCAGGCGGCGGGCCTGATGCGGATGACCCGTTCCTCGGTGCTGGAGGCACTGCATCAGGATTACGTGCGCACCGCCCGGGCCAAGGGCCTGGCCGAGCGGGTGGTGATATATAAGCACGTGTTGAAGAACGCCGCTATCCCCATCGTCACCATGATGGGATTCCGGTTTGCCTACATCCTCAGTGGCTCCTTCATCGTGGAACACATCTTCGCCTGGCCGGGGATAGGACGGCTGGCCATAAACTCCCTTTACAGCCGGGATTACTTCGTCGTGCAGGCGGTGGTGCTGATGACCGCCACCATGATCGTGATAGCCAACCTCACCGTGGACATCATCTACTGCTTCCTGGATCCGCGAATCCGGTATGATTGATAACACCTGGATGGGGGTGCAGTGAGTGGCCAAAGGAACCGACATGGCAACTGAGGAAACGGAATATCTCGAGCAGAGCTGGGCCTTGCTGGTGTGGCGGCGCTTCCGCCGGCACCGTCTGGCCTTGGTGGGCGCAGCGGTGATCCTGTTGCTCTATGCCATGGCCATCTTCGCCCCTTACCTGGCCCCCTACCCGCCCAACGATGTCAACCCGGCCCGCCGGCTGGAGCTGCCGAGCCTCGCTCACCCCTTCGGACTGGATGAGTTGGGCCGCGACCTGTTGAGTCGCGTGATGTATGGCGCCCGCATCTCCCTGAGCATAGGGTTCGTGGCCGCGGGCATCTCCCTGGTGGTGGGGGTGTTTCTCGGCGCGCTCGCCGGGTACTACGGCGGGGTAGTGGACAACATCATCATGCGGACGGTGGACGTACTGATGTCCATTCCCGCCTTCCTGCTCATCATAGCCATCGTGGCGGCGGTGGGTCCCAACATGCTGAACGTGATGGTGGTCATAGGGCTGACCCACTGGTCGGGTTACGCCCGGGTAACCCGCGGCACGGTGCTGTCCTTGCGGTCGCAGGAGTTCGTCGAGGCCGCCCGGGCCATCGGTGGGGGCAGCCTGCGCGTGATCCTGCGTCACATACTGCCCAATTGCCTGGCCCCGGTCATCGTCCTGGCCACCCTGAACGTGGCGGGGGCCATTCTCATCGAGACCAGCCTGAGCTTTTTGGGCTTCGGCGTGCAGCCTCCTACTGCCAGCTGGGGGACCATCCTCAATACCGGCCGGCAGTACATGCGGAACGCTCCTCACATAGCCCTGTTTCCCGGCCTGGCCATCACCGTCACCGTGCTGGCGTTCAATCTGCTGGGAGACGGCCTGCGGGACGCTCTCGACCCCAAGCTGAAGCTGTGAAACGATGCAGCAATGCCAACCGAACAAGCCTGCGGACCCGCCCGGGGGAAGGAAAGCAGCGAGGCTTTGTAGAAATCGCCGTCGGTACCAGATTTACCCGAGGAGGCGGAACCGGGGCTGTCCGCAGGGAGGGAAGAACCAATGGACGAGGAAATCGACCTGGGTGAGTACCTGGCAGCTTTGCGTCGCCGGGCCTGGGTAATCGTGCTGGTCACTACCCTCACCGTGGCCGTCACCGCTGGCCTGAGCTTTTATGTCCTGCCCAAGATTTACGAGGCATCGGTGAGCCTCATCGTCATCCGCAAAGAAACCCCGCTTCCTGACTACAACACGCTGCTGCTGAACAGACAGCTGGTGAAGACTTACCAGCAGATTGCCCGCAGCCGGACCGTGGCCAGCAAAGTCATAACCCAGCTGGGTCTGGACATGCAAATCGAAGACCTGCAAGAAGTCATCACCGTGCGCACCGTGCGGGATACGGAAATGATCGAGATCGCCGCCCGGGACACCGACCCCGAAATGGC
Organism: Firmicutes bacterium UBA3570; assembly: GCA_002376005.1. Taxonomy (GTDB): domain Bacteria; phylum Bacillota; class Sulfobacillia; order UBA3561; family UBA3561; genus UBA3561. Next base: position 25,968 of record DFNJ01000002.1, on the reverse strand, counting down.
GGCGGCCCTGGCCACCGCGGTGACCCAGGCCTTCATCGAGGAAGTGCTACGCATCATGCAGGCGGACAACGTGGCGGTGGTGGATCCTGCCGTCCCCCCGGTGGAGCCCATCCGGCCCAGGCCGCTGCTGAACACCGCCGTGGCCGGCGTGCTGGGACTGATGACCGGGACCTTCCTGGCCTTCGTGGTGGATTACCTCGACAAGAGCATCAAACGACCCGAGGACGTGGAGAAATGGCTGGCCCTGCCGGTTCTCGGTGTCATTCCCGAAATACGAGTGCACGAAGAACGTCGACGCACCGCTCAGTCGACTCGGGTTCGGGAGGTGGATGCATGAAAGCTCCCCGGAATGCCGAGTGCGACGAAAAGCTCATACACCAGCTCCACCCCCGCTCGCCGGTGGTGGAGAGTTTTCGCATCCTGCGGGCCAACTTGAGGTTCGTGAGCGTGGACCAGCCGCTGCGAACCTTGCTGGTGACCAGCGCCCTGCCCATGGAGGGCAAATCCCTGGTGGCCGCCAATCTGGCCATAGCCGTGGCCCAATCGGGCGACCCGGTGGTGCTGGTGGACGGGGACCTGCGTCGACCCATCCTGCATTCCATGTTCGGCCTGCCCCAGAATCCCGGGCTGACCACCCTGGTGGTAAGGGGGAACCAGGGGCCATCCCTGGAGGCGGCCCTGGGTCGTCCCCTGCCCCGCCTGGCGGTCCTCCCGGCCGGTCCCGTGCCTCCCAACCCCACCGAACTGCTGGCCTCCCGCAGCATGGCGGAAGTGCTCAGACGGCTCACCCAGGAGGGAAACCTGGTGATCATCGACAGCCCGCCGGTGCTCTCCCTGGCCGATGCCGCGGTGATCGCCGCCCAGTGCGACGGCACGGTGCTGGTAGTCCAGGCTCACCAGACCCCTTACCCGGCGGTGCAAAAGGCCAAGGAGGTGCTTTCCACCGCCCGGGCCAGGATCCTGGGGGTGGTGCTGGATCGGGTGCGTATGGGCCGGCGCGACTACTACTATTATTACTACTACCACCGCAAGCCGGCCCCGAAGACCTGAGGTGGGAGGCAGGACGGCGATGGTGGATTTGCACTGCCACCTGTTGCCCGGGATCGACGATGGGGCAGGATGCTGGGAAGAGTCCATCGCCCTGGCCAAAGAAGCAGCAAGTCTGGGGATCTCGACGGTGGTGGTTACCCCTCATGCCGCGTACGCGGGCAGGCGCAATCACCCCCAATCGGTGATGGATCTCACCGCCCAGCTGCGCCAGCGGCTCCAGCAGGAAAACATTCCCCTTCAGGTCAGAGAGGGGATGGAAATCCCTTCCCATGAATGGTCGCCCGGGTGTGCCAACCAGCGTCATCTTTGTCTTGCCGGCAGCCAGTACGTCTGCCTGGAGCCACCGCCGGGACACCAGCCTCTATTCTTGCGGGGTATCATCTTCGAGTCGGCAGTGCTCGGATACCGACCCTTGTTGGTACACCCGGAGCGCTGTGAGTGGGTACAGCGCCGGCCGGAGATCCTCGGCGAACTGGTGGCCTCGGGGGCTCAGCTGATGGTGAACGCCGGGAGCCTGGTGGGACTCTTCGGAGAGAAAGTGCGTCACGCGGCCCTGGAGCTGGTACGTCGCGGCCTGTGCTTTGCGGTATGCAGCGATGCCCACTCGCGCACCAGATCCTTCGCACCGTTCAAGCAGGCCTACTGCCTGGTTGAACGACAGTTTGGCCCGGCGGTGGCCACCCGGCTCTTTCGGGACAACCCCGGGCTGGTGACGGGAGCCGGTACATAAAGCGAATAATACAACGAAGAATGAAATCAGCAGGGGGTTGGGATGAGAGGCAAGAGATACCCGCTGATCTGGCGGTTGTGGCTTGCATTGACGGGCAGGGAACAGACGCCCGAGGAGATGATCAGTCCGGCCGAGAGGAGAATGCTGAAGGCGGCCATGCTGATCCTGGCCACGGTGGGGGCCAATTTGCTGCTGTTGTGGCTGGTCAGCACCAACCTGTGAACGCCAAAACGGTACCCGTGCATCCAGCAGCGATCTGGGCATATCGATGTCGAGGAGGGTGTGCGCGTGAAACCCAAAGTGGATCCTGAATTGTGCGTCGGATGCGGGCTGTGCGTGGACATCTGCCCGGAGGTGTTCGAGTTGGGCGATGACGGCATCGCCCGCGTCGCCAACCCGGACGCCTGCGCCCAGCTGGAATCGTGCCGCGAGGCCGCGGATTCCTGTCCGGTGGAAGCCATCATCATCGAGGAGTGACCGGGCGCCGTCGGACAACATATCCTCCGCACACGGGGGGTGAGAAGATGCGCAGGCTTTCCTGGGCCCTGCTGATCGCGGGCGGGGCAATACTGGTGGGTCGGATAATATACGGCTTGTTGACCGCCCTGGGCCGCCTGCCCGTTTTGCGCTGGGAACTGATTGCGGGCGTGCTGGTGCTGCTGGGAATCGCGGGGCTGCTGGCATCCATCATAGCTGAGCGCCTCCGCGAAAGCCGCCAAGATCCCTACCGGGAGGTGAAGCATTGATGCTGGTTTCCACCATGGATCACGTACCGGGCAAGAAGGTAGTTCGAGTCCTGGGGCTGGTGCGCGGTAACACCATCCGGGCCCGGCACCTGGGACAGGACATCATGGCCGGACTCCGGACGCTGGTAGGCGGTGAGGTGAAGGAATACACCAAGATGCTGGCAGAAGCGCGGGAGGAGGCCCTGGATCGGATGCTGGCGGCGGCCCGCCAGCTGGGGGCCAACGCAGTGCTGGAAGTGCGGCTGGCCTCCGCCCAGGTGATAGGCGGGGCGGCGGAGATCGTCGCCTACGGCACGGCAGTGGTACTCGAGGATGACCCAACCGCTACTGGCTAAATCAAGAGGCAGCATGCGTCATCACCAGCAGCTGAATCCTGCTCGGGCGACCAAGCTCCCTCAGATTGCCAGAGACCGGGCAGCAGCGCTCCCCGGGGGGTGCCGCGGAGGTGACCAGGGCCAGAGCAGGGAGTGGAGATGCCGCTTGCTGCACAGGCGGGATTAACAGCATCGCGCTCAACCCTCTGCGAGAAGCTCACCCGACGGTCTGACCATTATGGAGACGGGCATCGACCACTCAGCATGTCGCCTGCTCCTCCCCCGAGGGGGGTAGCAAGAAGCCAAGCCAGGTAGTCGTGCCTCCAGCCGGGGGAAGATGATACACACCGGCCACCTGTGCAAGAACGCTCAAGCTGCAGCCCTGCATGACCGAATGGGAGAAACGAGACCTACCCTGATGCCAGAGTCCATTACCGCATGGTTGGCAGTGGAGGATCATCGCTGCCCGATTGGCTGGTCAGCAGCTCATCCCCCCTCGAAGCCCTTGTCTGTCAGCTTCCAGTACCGATGTCTCTCGAGAACCCATGCCCGTGCTTCACCCACCCTTGGACAGCCCCGGGGCAGACCGGGGGCCCTGGGCATCTATTCCCGGAGGATGGGTCGGGTGAGACAGGTGGGGCCGCCCATGGGGATGAGGGATATCTGCTGCCCGCGGTACTCAAGGACCCGGCAGCCATGCTCGAGGAGCCGTTGCTTGGTGACCGGGTTGCCGGAGTGCATCACTACCACCCTCGGGGCAATGGCCAGCACGTTGGGGCCCAGGGTATCGAACTCCTCGTCAGGCACGGCGATGGTCTTGATGCCGCGCTCCTCCAGGAGCTCCAGGAGGATGATGGGTGCGAGTTTGGGGTAAACCACCGCCAGGTCTCGGTCCACCGGGGAAATGACGGACATCAGGTGAAGAACGTGGTCCCGTCCCTCATAATGAGGCAACGGGATCTGGATGACTCTCTCGGTCACAAAGCCCTCCATCACCGTCTTGATCTGCCGAAACGCCGCGTGATTGGTGCGGTAAGAGTGGCCGATCAAGAAGGTGTCGGGATCAAGCCACAGCGTGTCTCCCCCGTCGATGGTGGCCTCTCCGTGGACGGTGTACAGTATGGGGATGCCCAGGGAGGCCAGGGTCCTGGCGGCGTATTCCTCTTCTCCCCGCCTCAGGGGATGGCCCGGGCGGCATATGATGGCCCCCTTGGGGGTCATGATGGAGGCGTCGCGGGTGAAGAGGGGCTCCCTTTTCTTCGGATGCACTTGTTCCTGGTAGATCACCTCAACCCCCTCTGCTCGGAGTATGTCGGTGAACTGGTCGTGCTCTCGCTGGGCCAAAGCCAAGTCAGGAATGCCCGGATAACCCCACTTGCGGTACTCATCCATGTCCTGAAACTCGGGCCCCGGCCTCCTGACCAGGACTCTCTTGAGCGGCGAGTACTCATCAGATACCCCATAAGACAGCGCCAACGGCATGCCCTCCTTCTTGGCCTCACATTTCTCGTGGACGGCCGGTCACGCCCCCGGGGTTTTACCATCCGCGGAAGTTTTTCCCCATCGCCTCGCGCGGGAAACGCAACTGCCCGGCGCAGACCCGGCAACCATCCTGCGCAACCCGTGTGGCCCATCTAATCCGCTCGCTGGGGACCGGAGTCACCCCGGCCAGCTGACCTGACCGACGGAAGGAGCCGGCAATCCCAGGAGCAGCTGGACCATCTCCTGGAGTCGGCGAGGACTGCCGCTGGTGTAGAATGCGTCTTCCGGCGCGGTCTCGCATCCCCGATTCAGCAGATCCTGGGAGCGGAGCAGCTGGGCAAGCTCTTCGGCCACCGCCCGGCCCGGATCCACCAGCGTGACCGAAGGCCCCAGGACGCGAGAGATCACCGACCTCAAGAACGCGTAGTGCGTGCATCCCAGGATGGCGGTGTCGATGTCCTTGTCCGCGAACCAGGCCAGCTGCTCCCTCACCACCTCCTCGGCCTCCGGCCCCTCGGTGCGCCCTTCCTCCACCAGGGTGGTGAACGGCGTGCATCCCCGCGCGAATACCTCCACCTCCGGGTCCAGCTGGCGAATGGCCCGCTGGTACGCTCCGCTTCTCACCGTCCCCTCGGTGGCCAGGAGGCCCACTCGCCGGTTGCGTGTGGCCCTGACCGCCTCCCGCGCCCCCGGCCCGATCATGCCCACCAAGGGAATGGAAAACCGCCCGGACGCCGCCTCCAGACCGGCAGCGGTGGCGGTATTGCAGGCAATCACCACCGCCTTGGCCCCCAGGTCTACCAAGAAACCCACGATCTGGATCACGAATTCCCGCACCACCGCCTGCGGCTTCAGGCCGTAGGGCAGTCGCGCGGTGTCCGCCAGATAAATGACGCGCTCATGGGGTAGCAATTCCTTGATCCAGCGGTATACCGACAGCCCCCCAACTCCCGAGTCGAAAACCCCCACCGGGGCCTCCTTCATGCCCCCACCGCCCCCTCTCGCGCGAGGTTGATGACATCTTTCACCGCGGCCGCCGCCGCAGCGGCCGGCGACGAGGCACCACCGATCACCGTCAGCTCCCCCATGAGATCGCTCACCAACCTGACCGCCTTGGTCGTCTCACGCACCCCCGCCAGGGGATGGTCAACGGGTAGCACCACCGGCCTCACTGCCGCCTCCACCCGACTATCCCTCCTCACCGCCCGTCCCAGCAGCTTCACCACCTCACCCCTGGTGCGCGCGGCTCGGACTTCCTCCGCCGTCAGGGTTTGGATTCCTTCCACCGGGACCTCCTGCAGCTCCAGCTCGGCCTCCATCAGCAGGTTAGCCAGGATGAGCAGCTTGGCGGCAGTGTCCCAGCCCTCCAGGTCCAGGCGCGGGTTGGCCTCGGCAATGCCCCGGCGCTGCGCCTCCGCCAGGGCAGCGGCCCGATCCATCCCCTCCTCCATGCGGGTGAGGATGAAGTTGGTGGTGCCATTCAGGATGCCCTCTATCAGCTCAATGCGGGCTCCGGCCAGACACCAATCCCCCAGGTCCATGGCGGGCAGGGCGGCGGCCGTGGCCCCCGCCGCCTTGATCCTCGCCCCGCTGCCCCCGGCCACCTCCCTCAACCGCCGCCAGGCCACCACCAGGGGTCCTTTGTTGAGGAACACCACGTGGATGCCGCGCCCCAGGGCGGCCAGCGCGTGATCCAGGCCCGGCTGACCGCTCTCCAGATCGGTGGGGGTGGCCTCGATCAGTACCTGAGCACCGCTGCCCAGCACCCCCTCAAGCCCCGCCCGCGAGCGGTCCACGGGCCAGCCGAACTCCTCCAGCGGGACCCAATGATCCCGCAGCCGCTCACTTCGGAATAGATCCATGGGCAATCCATCCGCCCGGTGCAGCGCCCCCCGGGAGGTAATCACCGACTCCAGCACCAGCCGCACCCCGTAGCGAGCCTCAATGCGCCGGCCGCGCTCCGCCAGGTCCCAGGCCACCCACCGGCCCACCCGGCCAAAACCCACCAGCGCCAGCTTAACCACCTGCGCCATACCCCACCATCACCTCCCAGCAGCTGCCGTTCTGCGCGCGGGAGCGCAGGTGCACGATGAGCCAACGGCGAATTCACCTCAGCAGTCCACCACGGAAAGAGGAAGACCGCGGTGTCCGACCCCAACGAGCAGATCTTCAACCTGTTCGGGCAAGTGCTGGGAGCACTCCACCGCAGTCGGCGGGTGAGCTGGCTGGAGCTGGATCTCACCATGGCCCAGCTGAAGGTCCTGGCCACCCTCCATCGCGAGGGTTCCCTCCCCACCGGGGCGCTGGCCGAACGACTGCAGGTCAGCCCTCCCAGCATCACCCGCCAGATCGATCGACTGGTCCGGGGCGGATGGGTGATCCGCCACCGCTCCGAAGACGACCGGCGGGTGGTGGTGGTAATCCTGACGGAGAAGGGCCGACGGCTCATGCAGGCCCTCTCCCCTTGCGGTGCGCCCCGGCAACTCCTGGCCCGGGCACTGGAAAGGATGGCGCCGCGGTCCCGCGAAGACCTGCTGCGGGGCCTCGCCGCCCTGCACGAAGCGCTCCAGGACGTCACCTCCTGCGGCCACCACAACTCCGATGAGCGTGGCTGACCCGATCCGCCCCCGAGCTTGGCCATTTCCTCCTGAATCCAGTTCGATCAGGCCACGGGAGCTCAGTTCTTGGTTTAGGCCTGCGCGGCGCCCGTTGATCAGCTTCCCCCGGATGGCCCCCACGCGCCGAACCTGACGGCCGTTCGCATTACCCGCGGATATCGCCAGCCAGGCAGCGGGGTCGATCTCGCCAGCAGCACAGTAACTGCATCATCTCCACCATCGCCTGGGGCCGGCGCCACTTCTCCCCCCGGGACTGCACCCGCTTCAACCTGTGGGTATCCACATCGAGCCGGGCGCTTCGCCCTGTTCGCTGCGCACTGTTCCCGGCAGCCCATCGCGGCCCCGGTTACCGCGGATTAGCGGGCAACGAGAACAGAGTGGCTGGTGCTTGCCCTCCCCCGGGACGCCCTCAGGAGGACAGGACCTTGAGGGCCGCCGCCAGGCTGGCCTCGAGATCCACCTTCACTCCCTGCTGTCTGAGAGCGGCCGCCAGGGCCGACAGCAGCAGGATGACATTTCGGGGTTTGCTGTTGTACCCCATGAGTCCAATCCGCCAGACCTTGCCCTTGAGAGGACCCAGCCCCCCTGCTATCTCCAGGGAGAATTCCCGCAGCAAGAACCTCCGCACCGCCAGCTCGTCAACTCCCTCCGGCACCTTGATGACGGCCAGGGACGCCAGCCGCTGTCCTTCAGGAGGCAGAAAATCACCCACTCCCAGGGCCTCCAGTCCCGCCACCAGAGCAGCCATGTTCCGGGCGTGACGCTGATACACGTTCTGCAGTCCCTCTTGAACTATGAGGTACACCGCCTCGCGCAGAGCGTATATCATGTTCACCGGCGCAGTGTGATGATAAAAGCGCTCCTGCCCCCAGTAGCGGCGTATCATTGTGAGATCCAGATACCAGCTGGGTACTTTGCCGCGGCGTCGATCTAACAGCTCCAGGGCGCGGTCGTTGGCAGTGACGGGAGCCAGCCCGGGCGGGCAGCTCAGACACTTCTGAGATCCACTGTAGGCAACGTCAACCCCCACCTCGTCCACGTTCACCGGCATGCCGCCCAGGGAGGTCACGCAGTCGACGATCAACAGCGCGTCCACCTCGCGCGCCACCGCCGCCACCGGCTCCAGATCCTGGCGCACCCCGGTGGAGGTCTCAGCGTGCACCACGCAAATGGCTTTCACCGGCGCCCGTTCCTTGGCCACCCGGCGGATGTCCTCGGGATCCACGGCGCGACCCCAGGGAGCCTCCACCCTGGACACTTCCGCCCCCACCCGCTCGAGGATGTCCACCATCCGTTCCCCGAACAGGCCGCAAACCGCCACCACTACCCGATCTCCGGGCTCCACGAAGTTCACCAGGACCGTCTCCATCCCCGCGCTGCCGGTACCCGACATCGGCATGGTCAGCTGGTTCTTGGTGCCGAACACCATCCGCAACAACCCCATGGTGTCCTCCATGATGGCCAGGAAATCGGGATCGAGATGACCCATCACCGGCGCGGCCAGCGCCCGCAGCACCCTGGGGTCGACGTTGCTCGGCCCCGGTCCCATCAGGATCCTCTCCGATGGTATCACCCTCTGAGACATCTTCCTGCTCACCCCTTCTCCCTTCTGCCAGTCTTGACAAAGCTTCATTTGAGGCCAGCAGCCCGCAGGATCTCTCCCAACTGACTCCTTTCCCCTTCCTCCAGGGGCAGCAGCGGCGCCCGCGGCGGACCGCCGTAATAACCCAGCATGTCCATGGCCGCCTTCAGTCCCGGAACACCCCAGCGGGTGGTGACGGCAGCATTCACCGGCAGGATCCGGTACTGCAGCCTCCGGGCCTCCTCCAGGCGACCTAGCCGGTAGGCCTGCATGAGTTCCACGCATTCCCTGGCCATGATGTTGGCCACCGCCAGGGTCCCTCCTACACAGCCCACCGCCAGGGCTGCCAGCAGGAAACTCCCGGAGCCGGCGAACACCGCGAAGCCCTCAGCAGCATTGGCGCACACTTGGGCGATCTGCACCAGGTTTCCCGAGCTGTCCTTTATCCCCACAATGTTGGGATGGGTGCTCAGCGCGCAAATCAACTCCGGCGGCAGGTTCAAGCCGGTGTTGCGAGGCATGTTGTACAGCATCACCGGCACCGGACTGGCGTCGGCAACCTGGCGGTAATGGTGCTCTAGCGCCCGGGGAGTCATCTGAGCTTTGTAGTAGTGGGGGTTGAGCACCAGCACTGCGTCCGCACCCAACTCTGCCGCCCGCCGGGTGGCCTGGATGGTCTGCCGGGTGCTCTCAGCGCCGGTTCCCGCGATCACCTTGCGATCGGCAGGAAAGTTGGCCCGCACGAACTCCACCATCCGCTCCTTCTCGCGGGAGTCCAGATACACGAACTCCCCATTGGTGCCCAGCACCACCAGTCCCGCCAGGGGGGTGGCCGCCCATCGGTCAAGGTTCTCCTTCAGCCGTTCCCAGGCGATCTCCCCCCGGCGGTCGAACGGGGTGGGGATAGGAGCATAAATACCCTCGAACATCTCTCACCGTCCTCTCCAGCATCTACCAGGATAGTTTGCTCCCGCCGGGACCTTTTCCTGCCCGGGCAGGAAAGCGGACGCCGTGCGCCGAAACCGCAAGCATCAGCCGGAGGAAGGAGGTGGCCCCACTGATACTGGTCACCGGCTTTGAACCCTTCGGGGGATGGACCATCAACCCATCGTGGGAATTGGCACGAGCCCTGGCCGCGGAACGGCCGGAAGTGGTGATGGCAGCCTGTTTGCCGGTTTCCTGGGAAGAGGTGGGTCGGGAGCTGCGCCGACTGCTGAAGGAGCACCGGCCGCGGGCGGTGGTGTGCCTGGGACAGGCAGTGCGTCCCGCCCTGGCGCTGGAGCGGGTGGGGGTGAACTGGGCCCGGGGCCGGGATCAGCGCAACCGGGAAGGGGGCGACAGGCCCCTGATTCCCGAGGGGCCCGACGCTTACCTGTCTACCCTGCCCCTGAGTCGCATGCGCGAGGCCTGCCGCGCCCGGGGCGTCCCCTGCTATATCTCCAACTCCGCCGGAACCTATCTGTGCAACGCCGCCGCCTACCTGGTCCGGCACTATCTCCAGCTGGAAGGACGTTCCGCCACTCCGGCCGGTTTCATCCACGTACCCCTGTTCCCCGAACAGGCAGCGGACCCCCCTTCGGGACACGCCGGACAGCTGCCACCACCCAGCATGGATCGTAACACGCAGCTTAAGGGGTTGCTGGCGTGCCTGGACGCGCTCCTGGAGGGTGAGCCCGACGGGTGAAGCGGGCTCAGCTCACGGAGCTCCACCGCTCCAGTTCCCGGGCCAAGGAGTCCCAGTGGTGTTCTTGGGCGCGGTCCACGCGCCACAACGCCACCCCTGCCAGGCGGCGGTGACGCACCTGCCGGAGGATGCAGGGGAAAGTACGCTGGTCGGCGGCCGACAGCGAAACCCCCGCCAACAACCTTTGGGGGGGAAGAGCAGGCACCACCGGGAATTCCGCAGGCTGCTCGGGGAAACTCACCATCCCCCGCAGTGCGCCCGCCATCAGACGCAAGCAGGAAATCGCCGGCAGGGCCGCCCCCGGGCCCAGGGTGAGGTACAGCTGCTTGCCACCTGCCTTCAGGGCATGGCCAAGGAGCAATACCATGCGGACCAGCCAGTCAGTTTGGTCGTGGTTGCCTTCGCACCAACTGCGGTCAAGGAAGAGATGGAGGCCATCATAATGCATTGACTCCTCCACCAGCTCATCCACCAATCCCGGCAGGGAGGCTGGGGTCTTGCCGTCCAGGCGCACCGCGGCGTCCACCGGCAGGCCCCGGCGGCGCAGCAAATCCAGAATCCACCGCCAGGCGGGAGGCCGGGAAACGCCTTGTTCCCACCGAGTCACCAGACCCCAGGATCCGGCCACGGAGTACCAGCAAAAGGCCATCCGAGAAAGCAGCAACAGCCGGTCCGCGCGTAGTGTCGGATAAGAAGTGCCGAAAATCCCGCGCCACGCCGGGATGCCCCGTCCAGAGAGGAAGTAAGCGATGACCTGGAATCGTCGTGCGACTGATCTACCCATCATGTCCGCCTAAGGTGCAATTCGCTCCCCGCTGCCCGAGAGCCTGCCGCCAGGATGGTGCCCCACCCCTCGCAGAAGGAATCGGTCGGCAATGGGAGTCAGCCGCGATCTCCGTCGGGATGCAAGTGTCACCGGCGCGCGGGCAGTCTCAGGGGCCGGCCTGCAAATCTTGAGGGTCGTGACCGTGGTGCCCGGTCCAATCCACTGGTATCCCCTGGGCTGAGGGTGAGGCAAGAATCGTGCCGCAGCGGGCCAACATGGGCATGCTCTCATGCATCCTCACTGGATGATCCTGGCCGGGGGACCTGCTGGTTCCGTGACCTCCGGTGCCCGCTCTCCAGGACGCTGAGTAGAAGCCCCCCATGCGATACCAGGACTGCCACCACCTCGCGGTAGGGTTCCACCTGGCCGCCTTTGATGCTCACCCCTCCCCGCAAGTGACCCTCCCACCCGAACGGGAAGCACCAGCGTTCGGGATCCAGCGGGCACCGGGCGTCGTCCCCCGACGGCGATGCCTGCTCGAGGTGTGGCCGGCAAGTGAGACGAAACACGCGCCCATCCCTAAGTCCCGCGCAGCGATCCCCCACCGGGGTCAAAAGCCGTGGGCCGGTACCCTCCAGCCGCCAGACTGTCACCTCCGCCGAGTACAGGAACTGCTGAAGATTTCGCCGCAGGGCATTCACCACCATGCCCGGACTGGCCGCCCGCTGCAGCTGATGGGACACGCTGACCAGCATGGCCATCTCCCGGTCCTTCTGCCCGCGCACCGCCGCCAACGGTAAGATTGGGGGCTCCCCGGATTCATCGTGTGGGGCATCGCGCAACCGTAGCGCCCACGGCTCGCCGCGCTGCAGACCCACCTCCAGGGCCCGCAGGGCGGCTTTGGCCACCTCGGGGTGGAACTGCCGGCCGCACCAACGCTCAATCTCCCGGCGAGCGTACGCCAGTCCCGTCTCCCGACGGTAATGGCGACGGGAGGTCATGGCATCCAGCGCATCGGCAACGGCGATGATGGCGGCACCCAGGGGGATCTCGTCTCCCTTCAGCCCGTCTGGGTAGCCGCTGCCGTCATACCACTCGTGGTGATGTCGCACCAGGGGCGCGAGATGGGCCAGGCTCGGTACTGCCGCCAGGATGTTTCCGCCTACCTCGGCGTGTGCCACCATGAGGAGGCGTTCGCTGCTGGACAGCAATCCCTGCTTGGTGAGGACAGCGTCGGGAACCGCCACTTTGCCGATATCGTGCAACAGCGCCGCCAGACCCAGCTCCTCCTGGAGATACGGATCCATCCCCATCTCGGCGGCAATTACTCGGCTGTAAAGCGCCACTCTCTCCGAGTGCAGATGGGTCAATGGATCGCGGGCGTCTATCATCCGCGCGGCTATGCGCGCGGAATCCCAAATCTGCATCCTCGCCTCGCGGAATAGCCGCCAGCCCTCCAATACCGCCTCCGCCTGTGGTTTCAGCTCCCTCAGGCGCCTGCGCAGGGAAGGGCGACTGGCAGGGATCTCTGACCACACGGCCACCAGTGCCCCGGCCACACTCCCGCGGCGGTCCAGACGCAACACTGCTACCAATTGGGCTCCCAGGGGGCGCACCAGCTTTCCCACCGCCCCCGCAGCCAGGCGCATGAGGCGGACAGCCGCCTGTCTCCGCTCGCACTGCTGGAGTACCTGGTGCAGTATCTCCCGGTCCACCAGCTGAGACAGCTCCCCGGGCCAGAACGTGGCCAGTGGCGCATCTTCGGGTCGCTCGGGGGTCAAGACCAGCATGACCCCCGCCGCCTGCAGGGCCACGGCGCAGGACTGCACCAGCTGCCCCAGGGCCAATTCCGACTCATGCACCAGTGGCAACAACCTCAGGCCCCCGTGCAAGGCACGCAGGGCCCGCATCTCCGCCCGGAGATCAGCATAGACCAGAGCGTTATCCAGCCAAAAACCCAGAGAGTTGCCTACCACCAACCATACCCAGTCATCTTCCTGCAGGCTGGACTGCTCCCGGGCGGCCACCATCCAGATACCTGATGTCTCCGAGCCCAGCTGCAGTGGAACCAGCATGAGCTGCACCAGCTGGTCAGGGGAGCCCAACCCCGCCGGTACCTCCGCGGCAGCGCTGGCTAACTGTCGTCCTCGCAGCACGCGTACCCGCTGTTCTCGCGCCACTTGGTCGAGAAAGTCCGATTGCCGCGGAAATGGAGATTGTAAATAGCCACCGGGTCGGCTGGAAGCCAACACCCGCCATGAACCGTCCTCATCCCGCAGCAGTACGCAGGTGCTCAGCCCTCCGTACTGCTGAGCCAGCAGGGATTCCAGGCGAGCGAGGGTTTCTGCAGGGTCCATACTCTCCGACAGCGTTGCCAGAGCACTGAGGGCCACCTGGAGTCTCTCCGCGGCCCGATGTCCCTCCTCGGCCAGCAGTTGCGCTCGCCTCACTGCCCGGTCGCGCTCGAGGGCAGCACCCAGTAACCGCGCCTGGGCCTCCACGAAGGTCACTTGCTGGGCGGTGAAACTGTCCACCCTCGGCGCTTGCACATCGACCACTCCCAGCACCTCGCCCTCCGAGGAAAGGATGGGCACGCACAGCTCGCTGCGAGTTGACCGTTTGTACACCAGCACATAGTGCGGGTCCTGGGACACGTCGCGGGCCCACTGCACCCTGGCGGTGGTCACCGCCCGACCTATTAGTCCCTCCCTCACCGACTGCCGGTAGCCGATGGGGGCCAGTTCCTCGTAAGCCGACTTCTGGGCCACCAGTTCCAATTCCCGCGGCCGTCGCGGATCGTCCACCAGCAGTATCCCTACGTGCACCCCGGCGATTCCCAGCGCCCCGGCAAGGGTCTCAGCGGCCAGCGCGGCCAGCTGTTTGAAAGTTTGCGGCAGCAATCCCGTGGCAGCTCACTCCCCGATTGCGTCTCCGGCAGCTTCCGAGGCGTGCTTCACCGCGTGCATCAAGACTTCCTTTATATTCATCGAGAGTGCCCACAATAATTTACACTGGTTTCGGCTCGGCACTGACCGTCCAGTCTGGCCCTGGTCAACTGACCTGAACTTCTCCTTTTTGCTCGTGACTGGGCAGTGAGCGTTGACCGCTGAACGTCTGTCGTCGCGCGAACCGAAGAACGCCTGAGGGCCAGGCGTTCTGGATGGACCGTCGACACGGAAGCCGAAACTCCTCCAACCAAGGCACCATCCAGGGACGAGAAGCATCTGGGTGATCACAGGAATGAGGAGGAATGTCCTGTAGGAGTGCAGAACTCACACATTAACTTGCCAGCCGGGATAAACCCCAACCGGCCGGAAGGAAGTCGCCTTTGCACACCCTCATCTCGGGGGCAGCCAGAAAATTCGTTACGTTCGTCCTTGGCCACCTTTAACTCGGCCTAACGAACATCGCGCCGGGCAATCCGGCGTTCATCTTTGCAGACGATCCTGTCAACACGTGCCCAAAACTCGCCTGACCACGCGATCCGCGTCAGCCATCCGGCAATAGCAGGGCTACCGCGACTGACGGTGGGGTACTGTTGAGGGGGGAGGTGATCACGTGTTTCGGCGCTGGGTCATGCTGGTGCTATGGTGTGCCGCGCTGTTTGCGGGCACATTGCCCGCAGCCGCCGACGGGCCCACGGTGTGGGTGGTGGAGCTGGAGGGAGAAGTCAACTCCGGCCAGGCGGCTTACCTCGCCCGGGCCCTGCGGGCGGCGGAAGCCGCGGGAGCAGTGGGAGTGGTGCTGGAAATCAGCAGTACCGGTGGTACCCTGGAGGCCGCCCTGAGCATGTACGATCGAATCACATCAACCGCCCTTCCCACCGTAGCCTGGGTGCGGGATCGCGCGTGGTCGGCGGCCGCGCTGGTGGCACTGGCGGCAGAACGGCTGTACATGGCTCCGGGAAGCAGCATGGGAGCTGCCGAACCCAGACCGGCGGAGGAAAAGTACGTGTCGGCCATGCGGGCGGCCATGGCGGCGGCTGCGGAACAGCGCGGACGGGATCCCGAGGTGGCCCGGGCCATGGTGGACGCTGCAGTTACCATCCCCGGACTGGTAGAGGCGGGGAAGATCCTCACCCTCACCGCCGCCCAAGCCCAAGAGATCGGATTCTCCGACGGGACCGCCCCCGACCTCGCCGTCCTGCTCGCCCGCCTCGGCTGGAGGGACCTGCCCCTGATGAGAACCCGGCAGACCTGGGCGGAAAGGGCAGCCGGACTGGTAACCCACCCGCTGGTGGCACCCTTGCTCCTGAGTTTGGGCCTGGTAGCGGCGATAACCGAACTCATCACACCCGGCTGGGGAGTGGCGGGGCTGCTGGCCCTGACCTGTTTCGGCCTGTTCTTCGGCGGCCACCTGCTGGCTGGCTTCGCGGGATGGGAATCGGTGCTGCTCTTCGCCGCCGGGCTCGGGCTGCTGGCTGCTGAAGCAGCGGCACCCGGGTTTGGACTCTTCGGGCTAAGCGGGATAGTGGCTCTCGCCGTGGCTATATACATGGCATCTGCCTCCGGGGTGCAGGCGGTCAGGACCCTGGCCGTGGGATTGGTCAGCGCCGGGGCAGCATCAGTGGTGCTGCTGCGCGTGGCAGCGCGGCGCGGGTGGCTGCTCCGCTTCACGCTGCGGACAGCGCTGACGTCCAAGAAAGGGTACGTGGCGCGGCCGTCCACCGCCGACCTGCTGGGCCGAAAGGGCATCGCGGTGACCCCTTTGCGTCCCGCGGGAGTTGCGCTGATTGGAGACCGCCGCGTCGACGTGGTGACCGAAGGATCGTTCCTGGAGGCGGGGACCAGGGTCAAGGTGGTGAAGGTTGAAGGACCCAGGATAGTGGTGGAAAGTACCGAGTGAAGGAGGTTGACCAAGATGCCCGAGGTTTACGTGGGCACCATCGTGCTGGTGGCCCTGGGGGTAATACTGCTGGCGGTCGTGTTCAGCTTCATCCCCCTGGGACTGTGGATCGCCGCCTATGCCGCGGGAGTACCGGTGGGCTTCATCACCCTGATCGGCATGCGGCTCCGGCGGGTGCCCCCGGCGCGCATTGTCAATCCTTTGATCAAGGCGACCAAGGCAGGCCTGCAGCTGGATGTCAACACCCTGGAGGCCCACTACCTGGCAGGGGGCAACGTGGACCGGGTGGTGGACGCCCTGATCGCCGCTCAGCGCGCGGCCATCCCACTCCCCTTTGAACGCGCGGCGGCCATCGACCTGGCAGGACGAGATGTGCTGCAGGCGGTGCAGATGAGCGTCAATCCGCGGGTCATCGAAACTCCCATAGTGGCAGCAGTAGCCAAGGACGGCATAGAGCTCAGAGCCAAGGCCCGGGTCACCGTGCGGGCTAACATCGACCGGCTGGTGGGTGGTGCTGGCGAGGACACGGTCATCGCCCGGGTGGGAGAGGGCATAGTAACCACCATCGGCTCCGCCGCCGACCATAAGGCAGTGCTGGAAAACCCCGACACCATCTCCCGCACCGTGCTGGCCAAGGGCCTGGATGCGGGCACTGCCTTCGAGATCCTCTCCATCGATATCGCCGACGTTGACGTGGGCAAGAATATCGGAGCTCAGCTGGAAACGGACCGCGCGGAAGCCGACAAACGCATCGCCCAGGCCAAGGCAGAGGAGCGCCGGGCCATGGCGGTGGCCCGCGAGCAGGAGATGAAAGCCCTGGTACAGGAGATGCAGGCCAAAGTGGTGGAGGCAGAAGCCGAAGTCCCCAAAGCCCTGGCCGAGGCCCTTCGCGCGGGGAGAATAGGCGTCTTGGACTACTACCAGTTGAAAAACATACTGGCCGATACCGCGATGCGAGAGGCTCTCTCGCGACTGGGCAAGCCGGAGGAGGAACCCGGCAGCCCGCCATCGCGGCAGGAGTGAGCTGGGGTGGAAGTCGTGTTTAGCCTGTTGATGATGCTGGGCCTGCTGGTGGCCACGGTCCTGCTTCGGCGCGGGCTCCAGCGACGCCCGCGAGCTGTGCCGCAGCTGGGCCGGCGGTCCCTGGAGGAATGGGAGCCCAGCTGGCCAGCCGTGGATGCCGGCCGGCCTGCCGCCCCCGTGGTACCATCGCGCCCTTCCGAATCCCCGGAACCCTCCCGCGTGCAGGAGACGCGTCCTACGCCACCCAAGGAAGCATTCCTGCAGGTGGACGCCGCCCAGCTCCTCAGGGGCTTAGTGTGGTCGCAAATCCTCGGCCCGCCCCGGGGATGGATGCCCTGGAGGCCGCCACGACCCCGTCAACCTTGAAGGCAGAGAGAGGGAGCACGGAGTGCTCCCTCTCTCTGTGTTCGCCGCTCTGCCCGCTGATTGACTGGCTGCGGTGCGAGGGGGAAGGGCCTTCCCGGCAGGTGAGAACCCGGGTGCAGTACTGATGCTTTGCGCCCATCGCCCTTCCCAGCTGGCCCGCCGGCTCCCGGCAACCTACCCAGCCCCCTACCCCCGGAAGCGGAGTACCTGGCCGCTGAGGGAGCGCGTCTCCTGGCCGTCGTCAATGGCGATGGCGCCGTTCACCAGCACGTACTTAATCCCCACTGGCCAACGACAGGGCTCGGCGTAGGTTGCCTCGTTCCTCACCGTGCGGGGATCGAACAGACACAGGTCCGCCCAGTACCCCTCCGCCACCAGCCCCCGGTCCTTCAAGCCCAACAAGCTGGCGGGCAGGGAGGTCATCTTCCTCACCGCTTCCTCCAGTCGCAGCAGTCCTTCGTCACGGCAGTATTGTCCCAGGATCTTGGCGTAGCTTCCGTAGTTGCGAGGATGGGCGGAGATGCCGGGTCGACGCAAGTTGGGAAACCGCTCCATGGTCCAGCTGTCGGTGGATATGGCAGCATACGGGTAGGTGACCAGGTGTCGGATATCCTCTTCCCACATCCTGCCTCCCGCCACGTAGCAATAGCCATCATCGTCCAGGTACAGCTGCCGGGCAGCCTCCAGGTAGTCGTCTCCGAAGCCCAAGTGGCGAGCGGCCTCCCGAGCGTTCATGCCGATGATCTCGGGATGGCTGGCGGAATGGACGATGAAGGTGCTCTCCAGGCGGTCTCCCCCTGACGGGCACCTCACGCCCCTTTTGGCCAGGGCCTCCGCCCGGGCGCGCTGGGCCCGCAGCTGCTCGGCCTGCACTGCTTCCAGCTGTCTCTTGAGCTTTCGCCACTCCTGAGGATCGCGCAGCTTGCGCATCAGCTCCTCGGCATCCCGGGGCGTAGTCTCAAAATCGGTGTAGAAGACCGATCCGATGTTGGATTCCGCCGCGTATTCCCAGGGGTAAAAGTCGCACATCACCTGGATGCCCTCGGCTCGCGCCTCGTCGATGAGGGCGGTGGTGGCCCGCACCTTGCCCCAGTGCTCCTCCCCCAGGGCCTTATGATGGCTCATGGAACCTCGCATGCCGGAGCGACGGCATATGGTGATCAGCTCCCGCGCCGCCCAGATCAACAATTCTCCCTCGCTCCTCAGGTGTGAGATGTAGCTGCCGCCGAACTCGGCCACCACCTGGCCCAGTTCCACCAGCTCTTGGGTGGTGGCGTTGCGACCTGGGGGATATTGAAGCCCGCTGGACAGCCCGAAGGCCCCCTGTTCCATGGCCTCCCGCAGGGCGCGCTTCATCTTTTCCATCTGCTCGGGGGTGGGTTCGATCTCCTCGCCACCGCTTCCCTCCGGACCCATGGCGTGAGCCCTCAGCGCACCGTGCCCCACGAACTGCGCCACGTTGATGCCCACGCCCCGCCGCTCCAGCTTGCTCAACCAGTCATCCAGGCTGAACCAGTCCACCTCCCCCACCGCCTCCTGGTCAACCTGAGACAGCCCGGCAATCCGCGCGCGCGCCTCCTCCGCCAGGTGCTCATCGGCGGGGAAAACGCCGTACCCACACATACCCATGGCCTCGGTGGTCACGCCCGCGCGTAGACTGCTCAAAGCGTGGTGGTGGATCAGGATGGAATAGTCGCTGTGGGTGTGAAGGTCGATGAAGCCGGGGGCGCACACCAAGCCCTCCGCATCGATGACCCGTGCCGCCTCGGGCACCGGCACCGATCGCCGTAGCAGGACGATGCGCCCCTCCCGGATCCCCACATGGGCACGAAACCCTGGATTGCCTGTACCGTCCACCACCCACGCGTTCTCGATCAGTACGTCCAGCATATGGCGATCCCACCTCCTTCCACTGGTCACCATCGGCGTCCATGGATGCGTTGCCGTTAGATTCGCGGTCGGGCGGTGGAATCCTCCCGGTCTGGGAGCCAGCTTATCTCCTGCTGGACGACCGTGGTGACCTGGATGGCCGCGACGACCATCCGTTTGTCCCCCGCCTGCCCAAGCAGTTCTTTGACACCGATACCAGCAAGTTTCCTGATGGCGAAAGGCATTTCAGGCAATGGAGGTTGATTTTTTGGCACCAGGTGCGCTGCATTTAGATTGCACGCGCGGTGGGATGCGATAACCCAGCGCCTTGAATATCTTTCTGACCTCAGGTGGGGCTTCCGTCCTCATGCGGTAGACTTCACGGTTGATGGTAACGGTTACCGATTTCATCCGACCGAGGTGACGGAGGGCCTGTTCTGCCGTCATCTTGAGGCCACCCTCCCGCAGCCGCTTCTCCAGGTACCGCTCCAGAAGATGTGCCAGGACGCAGACGTGAACATGAGCCTTGATGCGTCTGGTGCGCCAGTGATAGACGGGACTGATCTCCTCCAGACTCTTCAGGCTGCGAAAGGAGCGCTCAATGAGGGCAAGATTCCGATACGCCCGGACCACTTCTTCATCGGAAAGTTCCGGATGACTGGTCCGGATGACGTACTTGCCATCATAACGTGCCTCCTGGGCAATCCTTCTTTTGTTCAAACGCAAAGTACCATCCTCCAAACGCTCCAGATAACGACCCTTGGTCCGGTGTGCTATCAGCCGCGCCGCTTCCTTGGAGCGGGGATCAAGCTCCGCGATGTCCGCTTCAAGTTCCTCCAGGATGTCCTGCCGCTTGTTGCGGTCGTATGCGGCCCGCAGGGGGTTGTAGCAGATGATGTAACGTCTGCCATCCACCACGACCCGCTTGATGTATATATCTTCAATCTGGCGATACCGCCCCGGTCTTGACAGCACCTCATCCCGCACATCAGCCGCCCGGCGCATGGGACAGCCCACGATGTAGTGAAGACCACCCTGCCGCAACAACTCCAGATTGTCCCTGCTCATCACCCCACGGTCGGCAACGAAAATGCACTCCCGGATGGAAAACCGCCGCTTCAGCGCCTTCACCGCTTCTGACACCGTGACTACATCCGCCGTATTGCCCGGATGCAACTCATGGGCAAACGGCAGTCCTTCCCGACTCAAGGCTAACGTCAGCAAGAACTCCGGCTCCCCATTGCGACTGTACCGAATCAGCTCCGAACAGGTGCCATAACTGGAAATCAAGGTGGTGTCGTAAAACACCACGCTGACATCCAGGGAGAACAAATCCCGCATCTGCCCAAATAACCCCGCCTCAATGGCTTCCTTGTTCTCATAAAGCACATCCAATGCCCGGTAAAGATGATGCAACTTCAACTGAACCCCAAAGTCCACCTCATGCCTGAGCCAATCCCAGGTGCCCCGCTTGCTTGAAGGATCCAGACAACGACCAAATACCATCCCCCGAATGGCCGCTTCCACGTCGAACTCAAACTCCCGCTCAGAGCACAGCCGCCGGATCAGTACATCAATCCCCAGCTCCCGCCATAACCGCTCCAGTACCAACACGGAACCGTAATCACGCCCATCCTCCAGGAGCAAATCCTTGCCGGGATCCAACACCTGCAATCGCTCAGTGTAATCCCCCAGCGCAGCTACTACCTTGTCCACATAGCCTGGATCCAGCCGATCCTCCCGACCCAGGGTCAGGAGCACCTTTTGCCTCACCTTGCCCCTCACCCACAGGTTCTCAACTAACTGCAGGTACACGTACTCTCTTCCCGATGAACGAACTACCTTGCGACGTACGAACATGGCCACCGTGCCCTCCTTGCACTACCTATCATACCACATCTGTGCAACGATGGCAAGGAATGGTGGCCATTACAGCCGCTATCATTGGCACTAGGTATCCGCTCTTCAGCTGGCTACCCCAAGCCCCCAGAAGCCCGATGTAACGGGATTCTCACCCCATAAAAACCGCCAAAAACGGGTTTTAGTGTCAAAGTGCAGCCAAGCTCCTCCGGACGCTTCACTGGTGGCCCATGGCGGTGTTGACGGCAGAGATAGAAGCTGCCTATAATCTTGTTGGCGAGATGCTTCGGCCCCCAAGTTTTCTCAACATTACCAACACTGCTGGCGTCGGCGGGCAGCCATAACTACGCCACGGCGGCACTACTGCTGGCCACGCGGTTTGGGTACTCCAGGAATAGGAGGTGTTGACGGATGAACGCGGATCCCAACGCTGGTTACCGACTGCAGCTGTTCCGCAAGGACGCCACCCCCGCGGGGCGTCGGCGCCAGGTGTTCTGGTTCATCTACTTCGCGGTGGTA
This sequence comes from Firmicutes bacterium UBA3570, assembly GCA_002376005.1. Classification (GTDB taxonomy): domain Bacteria; phylum Bacillota; class Sulfobacillia; order UBA3561; family UBA3561; genus UBA3561. The sequence goes on along the minus strand of DFNJ01000002.1, from coordinate 4,514 downwards.
TTCCTGGCTCAGGTATGGCCGGTCTACACCCTGGCCAACCGGGTCTACCCCCTGGTGCTGGGCATGCCCTTTTCCATGTTCTGGGTGGCCATGTGGATCGTGCTGAACTTCGTGGGCCTGGTCATCATGTACCGCCAGGAACAAAGGGGGGAGTCTAGATGAGCGCCACGGTAGTCCTGGTAGTCATCGGGCTGTACCTGGGCATCGTCCTGGTAGCCGGCATCCTGGCCGGGCTGCGCCGTGAGTACAGTGTGGTCGAGTACGTGGCGGCCAGCCGGCAGCTCAACCTGTTCGTTATGTACTTCCTGATGGGCGCGTCCATCTTCAGCGCCTTCGCCTTCCTGGGCGGACCGGGATGGGCGTATTCTCGAGGCGCGGCTTCATTCTACATCCTTGCCTACTGCGCCATGGGCCTGCTGCCGTGGTGGATCTGGGGACCCCGGGCGTACCGGCTTGGTCACAAGTTCGGTTACGTGACCCAGGCGGAACTGGTGGCCGACCGGTTCCAAAGCAAAGGGCTGTCCGCGCTCATGGCGGTGGTCAGCATCCTCGCCTTCATCCAGTACATCGCCCTTCAGCTCAAGGGAATCGGGTACGTGGTTAACGTCACCACCGGGGGATATGTGCCCTTCTGGGCAGGAGCCCTGCTGGCGTATGTGGTAGTCCTCATCTACGTGTTCATGGGCGGGGTCCGGGGAGTCGCCTGGACCAACGTCATCCAGGGCATATTCATGCTGGCCCTGGCCTGGTCGTTGGGGCTATACCTGCCTTACCGGTTCCACGGCGGCGTCGCCGCCATGTTCGAGAAGATCGCTGAGGCCAAGCCGCTGCACCTGGTGGTGGGCGAGCCGCAGATCAGCTGGGCTGCCTTCAGCACGGCCATCCTGGTGTCGGTACTGGGATTCAGCATGTGGCCGCACCTCTTCATGAAGGCATACACCACCGAAAGTGAGCGCACTCTGAAGCAGAGCATCATGCTCTATCCCACCTTCGCCATCTTCATGATCCCGGTACTGTTCATCGGCTTTTCCGGTATCGGCGTGGTGCCCCCGGAGGAGCTGCAGGCAGCCGATCAGATCCTGCCCACCATGCTGATGAAGATCGGGCTGTCGCCGCTGGGACTGGGGATAGTGGCAGCGGGCACGCTGGCTGCCGCCATGTCCTCTGCCGACGCCATAACCCACGCCGCTGCATCCGTGTACACCATAGACTTCCACCGCCAGGTGATCAATCCCAAACTCACCGACCGGCAGGCGGTCATCATCACCCGCATCGCGGTGGTCCTGTTCTGCGGCGTGGCCTATTACATCGCCATCTTCGGTGCCCAGACCCTGGTGGCGCTGCTGCTGGGAGCCTACGGGTCCATCGTACAGTTCCTGCCGCTGGTTGCCGCCACCTTCTTCTGGCCCCGGGCTAACAAGTGGGGCGCCATCGCGGGGCTGGTAGCCGGAGTGTTGACCAACTACTACTTCCAGCTGGTAGTCCCCACCCCATTCCAGATCCACCCGGGAATCTGGGGCCTGCTGGTCAACATCGTGGTCATGGTGGTGGTGACCTACCTCACTCCTCCGCCCGACCTGAAGCATGCCCGCAAGTTCGTTGAGGAGTCGCTGACGCCGGTAGACTGAGGACGAGACGGTCACCAGGAGGGGCGGTCACCCCGCCCCTCCTGGATTTCTGTAGTACCCTACAGCGAGGAGGTATCCAGGATGTCTTCGCTTATTGATGCCGCCAGAAAGCTGCAGGATCAGCTGGTCACCTGGCGCCGGGATCTTCACCGTATCCCGGAGGTAGGTCTCGAGCTCCCCAAGACCGCCCGCTACGTGGCAGAAGTTCTGCGGAACCTGGGCTTGGAGGTCCGGGAAGGTGTGGGCGGTCACGGGGTAGTGGCGGTACTGAGAGGAAGGAAGGGACCCGGCCGTACTTTCGCCATTCGCGCCGACATGGACGCACTTCCCGTGCAGGAAGAGACCGGCCTGCCCTTCGCTTCCCAGCACCCGGGCCGCATGCACGCCTGTGCTCATGACGGCCACATGGCCATGGCACTGGGAGCAGCCCAAGTCTTGAGCGAAAACCGCCACCGGCTCCCGGGGTGCGTCAAATTCATCTTCCAGCCTGCCGAGGAAGGGCCGGGAGGCGCCAAGCCGATGATCGACGACAGGTGCCTGGAAGAACCTCGGGTGGATGCCATCATCGGACTGCATCTGGGGAACATATGGGATTTGCCATCAGGCACCGTGGGCGTCAAAGCTGGCCCCATGATGGCGGCGACCGATCGCTTTGAGATCACCGTGCGCGGCAAGGGCGGGCACGGCGCCATGCCTCATAACACGCAAGATGCGCTGTGCATCGCCGCCCAGCTGGTGGGGGCGCTCCAGACAGTGGTCAGTCGCAACCTGAGCCCGCTGGCTCCCGCCGTCCTCACCGTGGGCAGGTTCCACGCAGGCACCGCTTTCAACATAATCGCGGAGACCGCCCACCTGGAGGGTACGGTGCGCTGCCTGAGCGAGGAGATCCGGCAGCAGATCCCGCAGCACATGGAACGGATCATCCGCGGGATAACCCAGGCGGGGGGCGCCCAGTACGAATTCTCCTACCACTGGGGTTACCCCGTATTGGTGAACGACCCCGACTTCACCGCTTTCTTCGCCCAAGTGGCCCGAGAGGTGGTGGGCTCAGAGCGGGTTCGCGAGCTGGACGTACCCACCATGGGTGGAGAGGACATGGCCTACTACCTCCAGCAGGTACCCGGCACGTTCTTCTTCCTGGCCAGCGGCACAGAAGAGAAGGGCACCAAGTATCCCCATCACAATCCCAGGTTCGACTTCGACGAAGAGGTGATGTGGATCGGCACCGCGCTCTTCGTGGAGACGGCCATGCGGTGGCTGTCGGGGGCGGTGAGGTCAGGGTGAAGATGGACGCGGGGGCGGGAGCACCGCCCCCGCGGTCTTTCCGGGACTGCGCCGGGCTGGGTCACGAGGCTGCGAGCAGTACCGGTATGGCCTTATGGGGGCGAATCTCCGGCGGCAGCACCCGGCAGGTCAAGGATGCTACCCGCACCCCTGCCGCATGGGCCTCCTCGAGAACCTGAGCGAATTCGGGATGGCAAGCCCGGTTGGGGCGAAAGGCGTCGGCATCTTCGCGCATGACCACGAATATCACCCAGGCACCGCGGGAGGGGGAGATTTGCCCGCCGAGTTCCCGCACCTGGCGCAGGCCCCGGGCAGTAGGAGCATCGGGAAATAGCGCTACCCCGTGATCAACCAGGGTCACCGACTTGCACTCCACGAGGTACGAGCGGTTGCCGCAGGTCACCTGGAAGTCAATGCGGTTTCCTCCCACTGCCACCTCGGGAACGATGTGCGCAGCGGCTGGGTCTGCCCCCTCGGGCGGAGTCAGGATTCCCGTCCTGAAAGCCTCAACGAACAGGGGCCCCGCCAGGGACGCTTGCACGCACACCCATCCAGTCGGCCCGGCCACGAAGAGCAGATCATACCCCGTCCGCCGCCGATCCCCAGAGGGTGCCGGCCGCCGCACCAGCACCGGTGCCCCCGGCACCAGTAGCTCGGCCAGCCGTCCCGAATTGGGAACGTACGCCAGCGCCTTACCGCCCCCCACCACCACGGTGGCCGAGAATCTGCTGACTCGGTTGATGAAAGTACCGGGATGCAGCTGTCCAGGAACGATCAATGACGCCGCCCTCCAGGTTCGGCATTGCAATCCACCCCTTCGGCGCGCGCTCGCCAGGTCCTGGTTGCACCCCGCTCAGGTCATGCCGACCATGCTCCGGACCCTTTGCCCTCCTGGCGGTACCCGGTGGCACCCAGGGCCCGCAGAATGAGGGGGGTCAGCGTCCCGCCGATGATCGCCCCCGCCGCGCTGGACATGGCAAAGGGTACGATGAATGTGGTGGCAGCCGCTGAGCGTCCCATCACCAGTACCGCCACTGGCCAGGCGGCCACCGCTCCCAAGAGACCAGTGCCCAGCAATTCCCCCACCATGGCAGCAGGTACGCGCCGGAAACGCCGGTACAAGGCCCCCGCCAAAAGCGCGCCGAAAATACCACCTGGGAAAGCCAGCGGCGTGCCCGTCCCCAGCATGTTGCGCAACAGACCCACCACGAAGGCTACCAGCGCTGCCGGCCCCGGGCCGAGGATGACACCCCCGATGACATTCAACGTGTGCTGTACGGGAAAGACCTTGGCGACGCCCACCGGAATCGCCAGGAGATGGGAGGTCGCCACGCCCAGGGCCGTGAGCACCCCCATGAGAGCCAGCAATCTCGGTTCTTTCACCTTCATCCCCCCTAAGAATGTAACTTTTGGCCGCTTGGTAATGCTGAGAGCGACAGATCGACCGGCACGTGGCAGAACGGGAGGGCTTGCTGGAACGGCGACGTTCGCTGTCAAACCAAGGCACATGCCACACCGGGGGTCGGGTGAGAGCCGAAAGGAAAACGAAAGGCACCGTCCGGTCCCGGCGGTGCTGTACTTCCCACCCCAGCTTCCCTGCGC
>DFNJ01000021.1 GCA_002376005.1 Firmicutes bacterium UBA3570 | reverse complement strand
CTACCAAAAGTTTATACGCTCCCGCGGCCTCGTTGGCAGAACAGAGCTGGGTCGCCGACGAGCACTAGTACGGCCAGTGGTTCACCGCCCCACGAACAGCTGGCAGAACATCTTGCCGTAAGGTCCTCCAGCCACCACTCCGATCCCGATGTGCGTGTAGTTGGGGTTGAGAATGTTGGCGCGGTGACCGGAGCTGGCCATCAGCGCCTGGTGTGCGCTTTCCACGGTGGCCGCTCCTGCCAGGTTTTCCCCCGCGGTGAAGTATTCAACCCCGGCTGCCCTCATCATGTCAAAAGGAGAACCCAAGGTAGGAGAAATGTGCCCGAAGTAGCCCTGCTCGATCATATCCTGGCATTTCTGCCGGGCAAGGCGAACCAGCACCGGATCCACCTGAAGGGGGTGCAAGCCCATCTTCTCGCGTTCGCGGTTGACCAAAGCGAGCATTCGAGCCTCGTCCTCGGTGAGCACCATGCCCTCAGGGGAACTGGAGGACTCTTCAGGAGCAGGTGGCGGCTCCGGTGTGGGCGGGGGAGTTGGCTCCGGATCGGGTTCAGGGTCAGGAGTCGCGGGGATGTAGGGCTTCCACCGATACAGCCCCTCAAAGGTCAGCAGAAAGCGGAACAACGATGGGTACTGTATCGACGGAGGTGCAGTCGGCGTCGGAACCAGGGAAAAACCCCTGTCCGGTGCGTACCGAGTCAGCCAGTCGTCTGCCTGCCGGTCAGGGTAAAAGTAGTAGGTCTTGCTCCCATCCGGGTTGAAGACTATCCTCGTGAGTCCTGTACTGGAAAAGAACGGCCCTGCCAGTGCGGTGCAGGGAATGCTGAAAAGCAGAAGTAGTGGTACCAACAGCAATAATCCTCGGCGCTCAAACCAATTCATGCAAACCCCACCTCCTGTTGCGAGCTCGGGATTATGTTAAATCAACAGGCTGCATGTGGCAAATCTGCCACCAACTTGTAAGGGCGCGTTTGTTTCTTACGACACCGAGCAGCCAAGAGGTCATACCTCCGCCGCAGTTTTCCGCCGTTAAGATCGCATATAGAAGGAGATGGTGAAAGGTGGAATTCGAGTGGGCACCTGGCTGATCTATCTTCGGTTTCCCGATGTACTTGTTGGCCGATCAGGAGATCCACAGCAATGTTCGATAAGTCTTCGCCCCCGACAGCTCCTTCGGTGAGAGCAAGTATTTCGCCACGAAGGCGCCCTGTTTTGCAACAGCTTTGTGGCTAATCTCTACCGCCTCGCTTCGCCACCGGCACGACCTAGTCTACCTCACCCAGAGTAGCTGTGCAGGTCACAGCTCTGGTGCGTTCTCCCTTCAGGTTTCCGTCGGCAGAAAACCTTTGTGGTTTTCCTTGGTTTTCGTCGGTGGAGACTTTTGCCTGCTAGCACCGACTGGTGCGCAACGGACAACGAATTAGGGGGCGGCCCTGCCCGGGCTCACCCCCTTCGCGGTGGCGCTAATCCGGCGCGCGTCAGCCCCGTGGTGGGCAAACCACCTTCACCAAGTTGCTGAATATGTACCCCACGGTACCGTCGGTAAGTCTGACGCGGTACCAGCTGCCCTCAACTCCCAATATGGTCACTTCGTCACCCTTACGCACTTGTGCAATCACGGAATAGTTCAAGCCAGGGCCACTGCGTACATTTACCACCGAGCCGACCACCACGCCAGTGGTGATGCCCGGGGCACCTGTCACCTCAGTGACTACTTCCAGCTGCCGCGTGCGCAACACCCGCGCGGTTATGGCGAGCAGTACCTGGGCTACGATAGGATCACCCTGCGGAGGGACGTCGAAGCTGACGTGCTCAATTCGAGCGAAGGCCGATACCGCCATGCCGGGAACTGCTTCCGGCAGCGGAACGAACTCCTTGAATGGTATGTCCGCGTGCACCACGTGCACCGTCTGCTGCCACGTCTTGCCCTCGTAGATGATCTTCAGGCTGACTACGCCTTCCACGATGACCTTCCCTGGCACGACGAACACCCGGTTGACGATGGCAGTGGCCCGATAGTCAATGATCTGGGCAACGTCGGGTTTGGTCTCCGGGATGTCGATTACCTCGCGAACTATGGCCTGCGTGGTCCCCTCGCTAAGGACGTCGGTTACCTTGATCACTTTCTTGACCACGTGGATGCATTCCACTCCCGTCACGTCCACCACCACTTCCAGATCGTGCACCTCGACCACTTTGACGAACACGGCCAGCACCACCTGGACAGTGACGCTGCGGCCATCTTCCGAGACGTCGAAGGATACGTGCTCCACCGCTACGTCTACGTGAACCGTCATCCCCGGCATCGCCCCGGGAATCTCTACGAACACCCGGAACGGCACGGTGAAGTGCAGGACGTGTACCGTCTGCTGCGGCACGTCAGCCTCATATATCAACTTGATGGTGACGTTACCCTCCACGATGACCTTGTCTGTGAGTATGCGGGTACCCGTCACCTCGGCGGAGGCCACCCAGTCGAGAATCTGCTTCACAGGGGGCTTTTCACACGGCACTACCACGGTGTCCCTGACCAGAGTCTGTTTGGTGTCCTCACCCACCACCTGGGCCGTCCGGATCAGTTCCTTCTTGACCTGCAGGCCAGGTACGCCGTACACCCCGGTGACTACTTCGATCTGGGTGGGCTGCACGACCTTGACAAAGAGAGCCAGCACCGCTGTCACGGTGATGGTCCGGCCGTCGGCGGACACGGTGAAGGAAATATCCTCGACTGACACCCTCACCGTAGCCTGCATGCCAGGAGCCGCTCCCGGAACTTCGATGAAGTGCTTGAAGGGTATGGTGATCTCCACCACGTGGACGGTCTGAGCGGGGACATCGGCCTCGTAAATGACTTTGACGATGAGCTCTCCCTCGACGATGACTTTGTCCTCCACCACGGTCACCTTGGTCACCGAAGCGCTGGTGAGGCTGTCGACGACCTGCGCCACGGGCGGCTTGGGATCGGGCACCTGGAAGCTTTCCTTTACGACCACCTGTCCCACGCGTTCAGCGATCACCTGTTCCAGGCGGAGCAGCTTGGTGGTGACTTTGAGATCGTTATCCATGCCACCAACCTCCCTTCGTACGGGCTGGGAACCCGAAATCCTACACCACTATATGCCCGAACACCAGGAGCTGGCACCCAGGGAACCCCTTTCCTGAATTAGCCGTCCCCCACCGGAACTCTGGCCGGGAGCCGGAGGCACGGGATTCCCCACCCGTTGTGACAACGACACTACAGGATGGCAGGAGAGGGGCTCTGGACTGCACACCTGAGGGCGTAAGCAAAACCCCAGATACCGGGCAAGTCAGCTCAAGGAAGCAGCCCTGGCCTGGCCGCACCCCGCGGCCACAGAGGGAGCATGGGTGATCGGGAGTCACGTACAGGAGGTAGGTGCACCGGGTAGTCCCGGTAGGGGATAACCAAGGGAGAGCAGGTCCGCCGACTTTTCCCAGCGGGGGAAACGCTGACGGCCGGAGCCGAAGCAGACAGGGCTGGGAGTGGCGTGAGTTTCTCCCGCCTGCCACTGATCCGCCGCCTCTTTCGAGGAGTCACCCACCAGCCGGGGGTGGGCCCGACCAGTGCCGGGCCCACCTGGCGGCTCCAGCGGTGGTATGTGCTCAGAGACTCCCCACCGTGCCCAGGTACAGGGCCCAACGGCGGACACCATCCAGGCCGAGCACGCGGTTGACAGCTTCGTCGCGGAAGGCTCCTATGGCGCAGCAGCCCAAACCAAGTGCCTCCGCAGCGAGGTACAGATTCTGCATGGCATGGCCGGCGTCCAGCCCGATGTACCGGTGGGCGCGCTCCCCGTAGCGAGGCACCGCCCTGTCCGGCACCGCCACCAGGCAGAACACCGCGCCCGCCTCGGTGATCATCGACTGTCCCAGACAAGCATCGCGCAGCGCCTGGGGATCCACCTCGTGGCCGGCCGGCACCAGGACATGGTCCTCCGGCTGGTACTGGTAGTAGCCGGCAGGAACATCGGCCACCCTGTTCACCAGCACATACACATCCAGGGGAAACAGCGCCCCGGCGGAAGGAGCCGTGCGCAATCTCCGGTCGCCCCGCGCCCCACTGATGCCATACGTCGCCCACAACAGCTGACTTAACTGAGCCAGACTCAGAGCCCGATCGACATACCGACGGCGCGACCTCCGCTGATTCAGAACCCCCCAGAGGCCGGGCCCCTGGCCCGTCTCGGGCTGCGGAAGAGAGATCCGAGCATTCATAGTCTCCTCACCTCCCTTATTGTCAAGATACAGAGCCCGGTGTCATAGCTAAACCGGGCTCCGCATTCCGTCCAGCGCATCTTGGTATTATTGCTCCTCATGTTCAGGGCCCACGATGGCCTCTACCGGGCACACTTCCACGCAGGTACCGCAGTCGGTGCACTTTTCCGGATCGATCACGTACCGTTCCTCACCCTCGCTGATAGCTCCTTCCGGGCACTCGGCCTCGCAGGCACCGCAGGCCGCGCATTCTTCGGTGATCTTGTGTGGCATGACACGTGCCTCCCTTCTTCACTGCTGGAATCACTGCTCCGGCTGTGAGTTCTACCCATGCAGCGGTTTCTCCTGCCCAGCTGTCCCAGTCCCCTCCGCGAGGCTCAAGGTGGCAAGCCTGCAATGGCGCTAACTACAACCCTGACCAGAGCACCCAGCTGTGCCCTCGCCTTCCCGCTCAGGGGTAAACGTTGGTGCAAGATCTTCCGCCTGGGCCCCGTCTAACACATCGGGTGTGCCTCCCTGCCGTTCCGTCAGATGGAGGTACACGCCGAGCATAATGAGGGCTCCTCCCGCTAGCACCCAACGCGACGGTATCTCCCGGAAAAATAGGTAAGCCAGGCCCGCCGCTCCCACCGGCTCCCCTAGCTGGGCCAGGGACACCACCGTAGCCCGTATCTTTCCTAGCGCCCAGTTGAACAGCGTATGACCTCCCAGAGTGGGAAGGACCGCCAATCCCAAAAACAGCATCCACTCGCGGGGCGGATATCCCAGCAAGGTTTCTCCCCGAAAACCTGCCAGTGCCGCCAGGACGAGGGCAGCCGTCCCGTAAACGAGGCCGGAGTAAGTGAAGGTGCCCAGGCGACGCCGGGCCGCGCGCCCCAGGAGGAAATAGGCGGCCAGGGCCACCGCACCTCCCAGGGCCAGCAGATCCCCCAGCAAGGCCTGTCCCGAAACCTGCAGGTCCCCCATTCCCACCAGTGCTCCGCCGAGCACCGCGATGACCCCGCCCCACAAGCCCCGCCTCGCCGACCTCTCCCCCAGCCACAGATGAGCCCCTGCCATCACGAACAGGGGCTGGCTGGATACGATCACCACCGAGCTGGCCACCGAGGTGTATCGCAAAGAGGTAATCCACAGATGAAAATGAGCGGCCAAGCATATGCCGCTGGCCACCACACACCTCAGTTCATCTCGGGGAACTGGCCCACGGGCCGATCTACTTTCCGCCCGAGCGCCTGCCGCCAGCACGGGCAGGGCAAGGACCAGGCGCCAGAATGCCAGGGCCGCCGCAGGGGCCTCACTGTACCGGATGAGGATGGAGGCCGTGGAGACGCCCAGGATAGCCAGCCCCAGGAGGGAGTAGACCTTCGTCTGCCCCGATACCCTCCCCAAGACCCAGTGCTCCCTTACCTTCGGTCAGTCGACGCTCTTTACTTCTTTCACCTCGGGTATCTCTGCCTTGAGCAGCCGCTCCACGCCCTGCCGCAGGGTGATGGCAGCCATGGGGCAACCACCGCAGGCGCCGGTCAGCCTGACGGTGACCACTCCGTCCTTCACGTCCACCAGCTCGACGTTCCCGCCGTCGGCCTGCAGCATGGGTCTAACCTTGTCCAGCACTCGCTCCACTTTCTCCCTCAAGGTTGAACCTCCCTTCCGCCGTACCACCCTCCGAGGGTGCAGGCAACATCCCTGGGCGCTACCCCACCCCAACATGGTCGTGCGAGCACGCCCTCAGTTTCCTATAACATATCGTACCCGCCGCACCATGTCCAGCACCACCTGGCCGAGCTCATGCCCCCGCACCCCCCAGATCGCCCGGAGAAAGGCGACCTAATTCCTCCCCCGTCCTGCTGATCCTGACCCGTCCGAGACACAACCCCTGGGGACGGTACCCGGCAGGCACTGCCCACAGAGTGAGGCGTCGTTCGTGCCACGCCACCGCCTCCACGATCCCCAATCCCACGGTCTGGCCGTTTGCATCACCCAGACCCACCAGGAGCCCGTGAAACGCGGAGGCCCGGACCAGGCCCACGTAGGCCACGCTCATCTCCCTCTTGACCTGGTCCAAGCCCTGCTTGCTGAAAAATCCCTCGACGACCAGCCAGACCGAACCCGAGAATCGCTCCCCATGCAGCACGGGACACTGGAGCAGCTCCTCGCACCGCCTACGTTCTGCATCTTCCAATCTTCGGCCGGCGCCCAAGAAGCCACCCTTCATCCACAACTCTTCCCACGCCACCTCCGCCGGTCCGCCCGCTTCGAAGTAGCGGCTGAAATCCAGGGCCCTCTTGTTCCGCCTCTCCACTCGAGAGCGCACCCGGGCCTCAGCAGGGCGCTTGACCAGCCAAACCTCCGGCTTGGTGCGGCCACGCCACGCGGCCAGAAGGTGCCCGAGGGAACCTTCATCTCCAATGACCACCAGATAATCAGCCCCGATAGCCTCCACCGTGGCCTCCTTGAGTCGGCGAGCGGCGGGGCCGTACACCGATCCCGTGGTGTCCACCACCACCGCCTTCGCTCCCGCCGCCTGGGCCCGCCTGACCATGGCCTGGGTACCGAGAGCCATGTCCACCAGGTAACCGTCCGGGGAGACGTCGCCCACGAAATACAGAGCGGATGGTCGTATATCCCCCAGGGTCTGTGGAGGCTTCTCCGCCATGCCCATGCCGATGCAGGCGGGGGGTCCGATGTCGGACTGGCCCACGTCAGCGTCCACCACCGCGGTGGGAACGCCCGCCTGCACCAGCGTACGGGCCAAGTAGCAGGTCAGGCTACTCTTGCCGGAATCCACCGGGCCAACTATCATCACCACTCCGGGCCGTTGGCACACCCGCTCAGCAACCTGAGACCAGCTCAACATTTCCCCAGCGCCTGCCGCGTCACCCTCCCCTCCGGCCTGCGTTAGAAGGTAGGTCGTGCCCTTGATCCGGGTCACCTGGAAGTACAAAAGTCCCTTCGCGCTACCGTGGGCCCAGCCGGGCGGCTGTCAAGTCCGCGGGATCGAGTACCCAAGCGCCACCTGCAAGGCAGGGCGTCCTACCCACGTGCCCACGCTATGGACTTCGCCGGAACCCGCTGTACGATTCCCGGTTGGACACGCCAACCAATACCGCAACCAGCAACCAGTGGCCCTTACTCCGATCGAGTTCAGATCTTCACTCCCATCTCTTCCTGAAGGGCATCCAGGAATGTCTGATCGTCGGTGAACCTCCGCGCCTGTTCCAGTGTGTCCTCGATCACCTGAGCGCGCCGCCGGTGATCCACGCGGAAGGTCCTCACCGCTTCGAGGAAGTCAATCTCCTCCAGGGCATCCGCGCCGCGGTCGAACGCCCGGCGCTTGGCCCGAGTGACTAGCTCCTCCAGCTCCGCCCCAGAGAAGTCCTTGGTTGCCGGCACCACTTCCTCCCTCAAGAACTGCTCCAGTTCCTCGTCCTCCATGGCCAGCGGCGGCCTTCGCTTGCGGGTGCCGGGCTTGAGTCCCAGGTGGACCTTCAGGATGTCCAAGCGAGCTTCTTCGCCCGGGTACAGGAACGGGATCTTGTAATCGAAGCGACCCGTGCGCATGAACGCCTCGTCCAGGTGCTCGGGCACGTTAGTGGTGCCCACTATGATCGCTTCCCGGTCGGGCTTGCCCAGCCACTCCAGGAACTGGGAAAACACTCGCTTGGTTTCCTCTCCCGCCGAGCCCACCGCCGCCTCGCCCCGTTTGCCGAAACGGTCGATCTCGTCCACGAACACGATGGCCGGCGACATCTTCTCCGCCAGCCGGATGGCGCTCTTCATCCGCTGACCGGATTCTCCCAGCCATTTGGAGTAGATGTTCTCGGTGACCAGGTTGATGAAAGGAAGCTGGACCTCGCTGGCCAGGGCATCCGCGAACAGGCTCTTGCCCGTACCGGGGGGTCCAAAAAACAGTATACCTTTGGGGAGGGGCAGCGCGAAGCGGCGGGCCCGTTCGGAGTCCTTCAGCACGTTGATCACGAACTTGCGTATGAAGTCCTTGACCGCCTGATAGCCGCCTATGTCGGCAAAGCTGTTCTGGGGCTCCCGCACTTCCAAGATGCCCGAACGCTTCACCAGCTCCGATTTGAGCTCCTTGATGATGTCTAGATCGAACTCGCGCTTTCGGTGGTACGACTCCAGCAGTACGCTCTCCACCTGATGCAGATTCAACCCCGCCGTAGCCACCACCACGTCCGCACAGCGCTGAGGAGATACCGGTATCTCGAGCTCGCGGGCAATGCGCGTGGTGAGGGCCTTCCTTTCCTCGGCGGACGAGGGGTCCACCGAGATCACCACCGCGAAGTCACGGGTAAAATCATCCACCACCGATGTCACATCGTCGGTAACCAGGAATACCACCGATCCCTTGGTGATCACCGACGGGTCAATGGCCCATGCCCGCAGGGCGCTGGACAGGGTGGCATCCCATTCCGGCATGCGGGAGATGTTCTGCAACAGTAGGACAGTCCTGGCATTCTTGAGGTATTGATCCACTTCTTTGAGGGCTGCCCGCAGACTCTGCAGCTGTACGCCGCCCGGGGCTACCCGGTGACCCATGGCCGTGCTGGTGCCAAGGCGCTTCTGAAACGGCTCCACGCTCGGACCCTCGGGAGATGAAACCAATCTGCCCAAGCCTTCCCACTGATCGTACACGAACTTATGGTCAAACCCCTTGAACTCGTCGTGGGTGAGCAAGAATTGCTTCAGTTGATACAGGCGCTTGGGGTCAGTGGTTTCAAAACAGATGATGGGAGAAAAATTGCTCTTCCTCTTGACCAGTCCGTCCTGAATCCAGCTGGTGTCGAACGCCGAATTGCCAACCAGGGGACTTGTCTCCTCCTCTCCTAGCAGTCCTTGGTGCCATCATCCGCAAGGCGCGCGCCAGCGCTCCTCCACCTTCAGCCCGTAACGAGCCAGCTGCCGCACTACCTCGGCCCAGTCCAAAGGTCCGCTCCGCTCGTATATCTCTAGCCCCTCCCGGGTCACCAGGACCTCCACGAGCACCGAACCCGCGGGTTTCACTGCTGGGGCAGGCGCGTCTTGGATCTTTTCCACACCCCCTCGGGTACCTCCTGGGCGAGTTCCTCCGGCGCTTTTTCGTGGAAATGCACGCATTCGAGGGAAAGCCCGTATGATTTGAGCACCCGTCTCATCTCTTCCGCCGCCTCCATGCACTGGTCACCGAGGAACCCCACGAATTCGGTGTGCACGGATCCATCGGGATCCACCCGAACTTCCACCCGCCGTTCCATCACTGCACCCCTCGTACCAGGATGGTGCGTTCGCCGTAACGATTGCGGCCCTGTTCCATCTCCACTTCGTAGTTCAGGGTCTGGAATGCCCTGGCCACCGCCAGGGCGGCGAAACTCTGCATGATGCGGTCGCAAAGATGGCGGCTGGCACCCTGGTAGTCACCGTAATCGTCGTAAAGGAACATCACTTCTCCGGTGGTACGCCTGACCTCAATTCCGACCCCCCGAGGGAACAAAGGGGTTATCAACGCCAGGTCACATTTCCGCCGCCGCCCGAAATAATCGTAGATGTAATCCGTGACCTCGCCCCCCAACTCGTCCGCCAGCGTCTCCAGCGCCTCCCGCAACAGGTGCCATCCAGGGTCCTGTTGTAGCGGAACCCCCTCCTCCGCCACCCTCTCCAACACGATCTTGCTCTTGTAACTGGCAATGTGACTCATCGAGCCTGGCCCCCCTTGTTGGCTAACTGCCGAGTTCGATCCGCCGGTTGAGGAACTCCGCTTTCCGCTGTTCCCAGGCAGCCAGCTCCCGGCGCACCGCCTCGAGCTCCGCCTCCTTCTCCTGGCGTTCTCTCACTAGCTCCGACAGCGACGAAGCCGCCTGGGGCCGACGAGGAGCAGCTGGGGCTTCCTTATGGTGGAGAAAATACTCCAGGAGATCGAGCTGGGCCAGGATCTGTCTCCGCTTTTCTTCCTCATCAGGGGTAGCGGGCAGCTCCTTAAGTTGCTCCTGCAGTCGGGTCCTCCTTTCCTTCAGCTCCTGGACCCCCATCCCCTCAAACTCCCGCTCCCAGTCCTTAACCTTCACCGCCCGGATGCGGGCTGCTCCTCCGGCACGCTGCCACTCGTCCACGTAGCTGCGCAGCTTCTTTTCGTATCGCTGCTCCTGTGCCGCCTGCAGATTGCGGCTTGCGGCGCTTTCCACCGCCACTCGATCACTGAGCACGGTGATTTCCTCCAGCAGATCGTACTCTCGCGCTCGCAGGACGGCGATCTGCCGGTCGAATTCCCGCTGCTTGCACAACCGCCAGCTCTCCACCACCGCCACCGCCAACAGCACGAAGAGAGACGCCCCCAAGCCGAGGACCAACGGCCAGAACCAGGGCGAATCCGGGGCAAGATAACGCCTCGCCAGCCAGTAAGCGAGAGCCAGGCTGACTACCACCACCCCCGCCAGCGCTCGGCGGGAGGCTTTAGTGTACGTATAGCGGGTGGTGAGGTGAAGCACTCCGATACCGAGAAGCAGCAGGAACGCAGCGGGAACCCCTAGCACCCAGATCATGGTTTCTGCCCCTTCCTACCTCCCCGGCCGGCCGTTTACCCCTTCAATAGTATTTTACCCCATGTGAGATGCCCTGGCCAAACCTCCCTGGCGGGCTCCGTGTGAGAGCAAGCCCGGCAGCCACACCCCACCTCAAGCTACCCCAAGATCCAGTAGGTGGCGCAGAGGAAAGCCGGTGGAAAGAACCGCAATGGTTGAGCAACCGGTCACCTGGCCAGCCACCTCCGTCCAACCCACCGCCTGCCCGGTTTGCCCATGCCTAGTACCAGGGACTGACGCTGGGCACGAAGAAATGCCTGACCACGAGGAGGACTGAACTGAGGTGGTGCCAGTACAGGCAATCTATCTGGGAACCGTACAGGTGAGCCCTGATACCGTGAGCATGCCGGTGGTGGTGTGTTCCCCGGTGAGTACGCCGGAGGAGTTAGCAGAATACCTGTTTGAGCTGCAAAACGGCGTCACCCCCGAGGGAACCCGCCGCCTGTCTTATGGGGATACCGCCCTTGAACTGTCCCTTTGCCCGCTACCCGGAGCCCCTAAGTGGATACTGGTGGAGCTGGCGGCCCGGCGGCGGCCCAGCTGGCTGACCTACGAATTCGTGGCCAAAGATCGAGAGCGAGAAGATGTGGCACGGCTTTTTGTTGCCCAGTACGACCGTTACCGCCAGTATGTGCTGACCGTAGGAACTGCCATGAACCCGCGATTCGATCTGCTCTACCTGGTCAAGTACCGGCTGGGGCGCCGACAGGTGGGTTAACTGCCCTGCCCCTCCAGCCGCGGGCTGCGCACCCGCCACAATTCGTCCGATTCCGGAGGCCGCACGTTACGGCGCCTGCCGTCCGCATCCACCAGTACGCGGGCCGATCCAGGAGTAAAGTGGCCGATCACGGTGGCAGAGAGTCCCTCGGCGGCCAATGCCTGAACCAGCCCTTCCCCATCCTCGGCAGCCACCAGCAGACAGCCCGAAGAGACTAACCGCAAGGGGTCGATCCCAAAATATTGACATATGGCCCTGGTCTCGGCCGCCACTGGGATCTTGGATTCCCATACCTCGAACCCCAGACCCGAGGCATCCGCCATTTCGAACAGAGCTCCCAGCACCCCCCCTTCCGTGACGTCGTGCATGGCCCGGGCCCCGCGGGCGGAGGCCACCACTGCCTCCCTGACTATACTAATGCGCCAGCAGAAAGACCGCGCCCGTTGCAGCAGATCTGCAGGCAGGGCTCTGGCCAGCTCGGCACCGTAGTCCGCGGCCAAGATTCCCGTCCCTTCCCAGCCCGCGCTCTTGGTGAGCACGATCTGGTCGCCCGGTTGCGCCCCCGAAGAAGGGAAGATACGTCCGCCGCTGGCACGCCCCAGCGCCGTAACCATGACGATGGGCTGGGGCAACCCGGGTGTCACCTCCGTATGCCCCCCCAGTACCTCCACTCCAATCTCCCGAGATGCCTCGCTGATCTCTCGCATGATGCTGTCCAGTTGTGCCTCCGATGTGCCCTCGGGCAACAGGAGGACGACCACCACCCCCACCGGGATCGCGCCCATCGCAGCCACATCGTTGCAGCCGACGTGTACCGCCAGGTACCCCACCTTTTCCGTGGCCCCAGTGATGGGATCGCTGGAGACCACCACCAGGTCCCCCGCCAGGTCCATCACTGCCGCATCTTGCCCCACCGCCGGCCTGACCAGTACCTCTTCGCGCCGGGCCCCGTAATGAGGAAAGACCAACTTGCGTAAAGTTTGCGGAGGTACCTTGCCAACCGAAAGCCGCCCTCCGTGTCCCACTTGCACCCACCTCCTTTAAGAGCCGGATCGGAGAAAAGCTGCCCAAGCATAAGCACAGCACGGCATGGGCGCGGTGGCACTGCCACCGAACCGCTCCCGCCATCCTCCCAACCAGGTAGCCTGGGCTCGGCCGCGATCAATGCCCAGGTGGACACATGCTACTAGTAGATAACCCAACCGCTCTGTGAGTAATCATCAATGATACAGAAGCTGACAGGATACTCCGCAGACCTTCGTCCGGACCCCCTATCCTCCCCTTTGGCACCAGCGGTACCGTCAGGAAATGGCACATCAGTCTGCCCCTGCGCGCGGGCCGACCGCGGAGACACGCCGGCCGCCTTTGCAGTTGTGGGCAGTGTAGCTCCTTCACAGCCACTCACATTCTGGGCGTAATTCTTCGTCTCCTGCCCGGCAGGAGTCCGCACCAGCCCCGCGAAGATGAGTCCAGGATTAAGCACAGTCAGCCGAGAGGGGCGTTGACACATTGCGGAGGCTGGGGAAGTTTCTTCCGGTTTGCCTCGTTGGCCTCCTCATATCGACCATGATGACATCCTGTGTGCAGCCTGCCCCGGAGGAGAGCCAACCCGAGGAGACGGCAGCTCCCGCCCAGCTCGAGGTGGGAGTGGTGTTGGATGTGGGCGGTCTGGGGGATGAGTCTTTCAATGATGCCGCACACGCTGGCCTGAAGCGGGCAGAAGAGGAATTTCAAGGTCGGATCGTCACCAAGTGCCTGGAACCCTCCGACAAGGGTGACGACCGAAAAGAGCTAATGCGCCGGTTGGCGGAAGAGGGCTTCGATCTGGTGTTCGGCGTGGGTTTCGCATTTACGGATGCCGTTGAACAGCTGTCAGAGGCCTTTCCCGACTGCCACTTCGCCCTCATCGATGGGTTCGTACCGGGGCTCGACGAAAGCTCCAACGTCATATGCCTGCTCTTCAAAGAACACGAAGGTTCCTTCCTGGTGGGTGCGGCTGCCGGGTTGATCACCAAGACCGACAAGGTGGGCTTCGTGGGTGGTATGAGTATACCGCTGATCGAGAAGTGGGAAGCCGGTTACATGGCCGGGGTGTACTACGTCAACCCCACCTGCGAGGTGTTGTCCGATTACGTGGGCAGCACGCCGGAAGCATTCAGCAACCCCCAGCGGGCCAAGGAACTCGCTCTCAGGCAGTTCGACGCCGGAGTTGACGTCATCTACCACGCCGCAGGTGCTTCTGGCAAAGGAGTGATCGAAGCAGCAGCAGAACGCAAGCTGCTGGCCATTGGCGCGGATTCCGACCAGACTCTGACCGCCGAAGAACCACAACGGCCTTACATCCTCACCAGCATGGTGAAGCGGGTGGACGTGGCGGTATACGAAACGATCAGAGCATTCCTGGAGGGCCAATTCCGGGGCGGGTACTTCGTGTTGGGACTGGCTGAGGAGGGAGTGGACTACGCGGAAAACCCGTGGAACGAGACGCTCATCGGTCCCATCAAGCCCATGTTGGAAGAATTGAAAAGGCAAATCATCGAGGGAAAGATCGTGGTCCCCGTGAACAAAGAGGAGCTGGAGCAATTCAAGGCTTCTTTGCGCCGGGACCGCTGAAACCAGCACCAGCAGCTCCCCAACGCGAGTCGCCGATGACCGAAGAACAGCAGCCAAGGCCACGGCGCGATCGTCCTGAACGTCAACGGTGTCGCGCCAGACGCAAGGATCCATGGAAGGAGGTGGGTCGTGGGTCGGGAAAGGACGGGCCGCCAACCGCAAATGCCCCTTGCCAGTAGCGGTCGAGGGAAAGGGCCGACCTGGCTGCTGGTCCTGGTGACGTTTTCCTTGGCTGCGGCCGCCCCCGCCATCCAGCAGAGCGACGTGGTGTACGAGGAGGAGAGCTGGTCCCTCCCCCCCGAGCTGGAACCACACCTCATGTGGTACCTGTATCGCAAGCTGGCGTTTCTCCGCTCGCCCCTCCCCGGCGCGCGGGTGCCCCGCTCTCCCGCGCACCTGCCGGGTGCGCCGCGCCCATACCGCCAGGGAATACACCAGGGGATCGACTTCGTGACCGGAGACTGTGGGGTGCCGGTAACCGTTTCCACCCCGGTACGCGCTGCCGCTGATGGACTGGTTATCCGTGCCGACCACGACTACCAGGAGATGTCGCCAGCCGAACGTCAACAGATTCTTTCTCGCATACTGGCAGGCGACCGAGACCCCCAGCTGCTGGATCGACTGCACGGACGCCAGGTCTGGCTGCTTCACCGCGGGGATGTGCTCACCCGGTACAGCCACCTGAGCCGCATACCCGAAGACGTGGTGCCCTACACGAGGGTGCGGGCGGGGCAGCTGGTGGGTTACGCCGGCAACTCAGGCACCTCTTACGGCACTTTGGGATCCGATCTCGGGGTGCACCTGCACTGGGAGATTTTTGTGCGAGGCCGCCCCTTTTGGTGGGGTTTGAGGCAAGAATCGATGAAGGCGCTGCTTCAGTTCATTCTGGAGGGCGACGCCGGTGGTCAATGAGCTTCAGCTCAAATTATCAAGAACAATCAGCAGGATTTGGCCAAAGATGCGTTGAATAGAGAACGCAGCGTCAGGCCCCCGGGTAGGGGCGACCGCAACGGCATATATTTTAACGGCGTGCTCTCCCGCAGGAGGAGGGCGGTTTCCGAAAGCAAAGGGTGCAAGGAGGTGAAAAGGCGTGATACTGGTTGAAGGTAGGGTGTTCCAGTTAGTCTGGCTGATCTTCTTCCTCGGCGCAGTATACGTCATGATCCGCCGGGCGCGCGCTGGTCTGCCCATCCCCGAGATCCGCAAGATCCCGGGCCTGGAGGCGATAGACGAGGCCATTGGCCGCGCCACCGAGATGGGCCGTCCCGTGCATTACAGTCCCGGCATCGGCAGCATCAGCAACCCCCAGACCATCGCATCGTACGCCGTGCTTAGTTATGTGGCCCGCCGGTGCGCCGAATACGACACCCGGCTCATTCAGACCAACCGCCAGATTACCGTACACGCGGTGAATCAGGAGATCATCAAACAGGCCTACCTGGAGGCCGGCCGTCCCGATGCGTACAACCCCGACGACGTCCGGTTCTTGTCCACCTGGCAGTTCGGGTATACCTCGGGCGTGCTGGGTATCTTCCAGCGCGAACGGCCGGCAGCCAACATCCTGTTTGGTGCGTTCTGGGCGGAAGCAATGATCCTGGCTGAGACCGGCCACCACGTTGGTGCCATCCAGATCGGAGCAACCGCCAACACCGCACAGATCCCGTTCTTCGTCGCCGGTTGCGATTATGCGCTGATCGGGGAAGAGATGTACGCAGCCAGCGCCTACCTCTCCAAGGAGCCAGTGCTCAGCGGAACGGTGGTGGGACAGGACATCGCCAAGATGGTCACTTTCGCCTTCATCATCCTCGGCTTCATCCTGGAGCAAGTCCAGGGTGAGAACAACTGGCTCCGCGTTCTGTTCAGCAAGTGATGACGGGCTGCGAGTAGCGCGAGGAGGAGGTGTGAGGATTGCGCAAGGAACTGCCGATGTTCATCACCGCGGTGAGCGGGTTGGTGGTGGTGTTCTCCCGGTACTTCCAGCTGGGAGAGCAGTGGAACCTGACCACGACGCTGGACCGATGGTCGCTGGTCAGTGCCGCCTTCGCCATCGGCCTCGGCCTGGGTAACCTGACCCGCATTCATTACCGCAACGTCAAGCGGCGGCGGGAGCACTGGCCCTTCAGCCTCTACCTGATCATCGTCATGTGGGCGTACATGATCCTCGGCCTGTACCAGGACGTGGAGGGCACGCACTTCCGCTGGATATACGACGCGGTGCTGATGCAGCTGAGTGCTACGATATACGGAATCATTGCCTTCTATATTTCTTCCGCAGCGTACCGTGCCTTTAAGATCAGGACCCGGGAAGCCGCCGTGATGATGATCGCCGCGGTCATCGTGATGTTCGGGGTAGCCCCCATCGGCGATGCCATCTGGGCCAATTGGGGCAAGGTGTCCGACTGGATCATGAATTACCTGAACGTGGCCGGTCGGCGCGGCATCCTGCTTGGTGCATACCTGGGATCCTTCGCGGTGGCCATGCGGATAATTCTGGGCCTGGAGAGAGCGCACCTGGGAGGCATTGGAACCGGGACCACCATCCAGTGATTCCCCAGTGCACCCAGGGGTGCGTGGCGGTTTGCTGAGTTGTGTAAAGAAGGGAGGTAAGCGCAAGTGGATTGGAGCGAAAGGTTGCAGCAGATTGATCGTCGCTGGATATACCTCTTCATCATCGTCATGGTATCCATCGCTATTCTGCGGCCCCTAGGTCTGCCGGTACGGATCACCGACACCACCAGGATGCTGTACGATCATATTGAGTCCCTGCCGCCAGGGTCCGTGGTGTGGCTGGGCATGGAATACTCCACGGGCAGCATCGCGGAGCTGAATCCGCAGATCATTGCGGTGGTACATCATATCTTCAAGAAGGACCTGAAGCTGATCGTTTCCGGCATGTGGCAGGACGGCCCCATGATCGCCCAAGGGCTCATCGAACCGCTCGCGGAGAAATACGGGAAGGAATACGGAGTGGACTGGGTGAACCTGGGATTCCGGGCAGGTGGCACCCCTTACATCCGGCTGATGACCGAGGACATCATGGAAGCCACCGCCGGCGTGGATCACTTCTCCAAGCCTCTTAAGGACTACCCACTGATGCAGCAGGTACCCAGGCTGACCAAGGAGTACGTGGACTTCATCATAGTCGCCGATACTGGCACACCCGGCAGCCCTGAGTGGCTGGCCTACGTCAGCGACCCCCAGGGCATCCCGATGGGCGTGTGCATCATCCAGATGTCCGTGCCTGGCATGATGCCCTATGTGCAGGCGGGCCAGTATGTCGGTCTGGTGCCAGGGCTCCGGGGGGCGGCAGAGTACGAAATCCTGGTGGGCGAGACGGGCCCCGCGGTGACCGGTACCGATACCAGCTCGATGGCTGCCATACTCGTGACTCTGTTCATCATACTCGGGAACATCGGCTACGTCATGTCGGTCCGGCGGAAGGAGCAGGAGTGAGATCGCCTCGGCGGCAGTGACGTCACGACAGTTGTCAAGGAGGTGACAGCTAGATGACCCGGGCCCAAATTTGGGCGGCCGCCCTCTGCACCATCGCAGTGTACACGTACCTGTACAAGGAAAACCCAATCTGGCGCTGGGCAGAGCATACCTTCGTGGCCCTGGCCACTGGGTACGCCGTCGCCTACAACTTCCACAAGTACATCAAGCCCACGATAATAACCGACATCCCCGGCGGGAAATGGCATCTCATCATACCCTTGATCATGGGTCTGTTGATCTACACCATGTGGTTCCCGCGCTACTCCTGGCTGGCACGGATTCCGATCTCGTTCTGGGTAGGTTACGGCGCAGGGTACGTTCTAGGGTACAACGTCAGCCCGTTCCTGGGGCAGGTTCGCGGTAACTTCATCGCCCTGGCCGGGATGAGCGGCTGGGAGGCCTTCAGCAACATCCTCCTGGTGGTTGGCGTCCTGGCAGTACTGATGTACTTCTTCTTCACCGTACGAAGGACCAGCGCCGTGGTACAAGCAGGATCTACTCTCGGCCGGTACGTGATCATGGTGGCCCTGGGGGCCTCGTACGGTAACACGGTGCTCTACCGGTTCACGCTGTTCCTGGGCCGCATGCAGCTGTTGCTGCTTGACTGGCTGCAGCTCAAACAGGTGTGAGCCGGGGGGTAGCTTTCGGAGATCATGAGCTCATAACTCCTGCGGGATGCACATAACGGGCCCGCCCTGAAGGGCGGGCCCGATAATTGGGCCGTCACTTTGCCTTCCTCAGCTGACGCCGCGCAGCGGCACCCCCCAGTCGTAGGTCTGCTTGTATATCTTCAGCACCACCGAGGTGTCGCTGGCGATGATCCCTTCCACCTCCGGCAGCTGGCGTAGCAGGAAATCAGACAGCTGTTGGTTGTCCTCCAGGCAGACCTGGATGATAATATCATGGGTACCCGTGCTCACCGCCACGTACCGCACTGCTGGCATGCTGCTCAGCTTCGTCGCCGCCTGCTCCAGCATCTTCTGTTGCACCCGTAGGCCAATGATGGCCACGGTGTTGAAACCAATCTTAAAGGGGTTGGCCACCCCCACGATGTTAATCACGCCCTCTTCCTTGAGGCGGTTGAACTTGCGCCTGATGGTCCCTTCACTCACCCCCGTCCGCTGAGCCATCTCCACGTACGGCATGCGACCGTCTTGCTGCAGCAGCAAGATTATCTCGCGCTCCACGCGATCCAGCGTCACCAACGCCAGCACCTCCCGGGAACCAGCTCATGGTCCTGTCTCCAGGAGCTCCCCTAGAGCCTGCGTCAGCCTCCTGATGCCTTCCTCCATCCGATCCTCGGGCACGTAACAGAAGGCAAGCCTCAGGTACCGGGCGCCTTCTTCAACATCGGCGAAAAAGGGCCTTCCGTCCACGAAACTCACTCCGTGGTCGATGGCTTTGACCAACAACTCGCGGCTGTCAATTCCCTCGGGAAGACGGAGCCAGACGAAGAACCCTCCCTGGGGCCGCGTCCAGCGACAGTCCGCCGGCATGTATCGCTCCAGGGCATGGAGCATGACGTCCCGACGGCGACGGTAGTTCGCCCGTAGCACCTGCACCCGCCGATCGAAGTTGGCTCCCTCGCAATAGTACGCCACCACTGTCTGGACGAAGGGGCTGGTGCCCCCATCCGCCTTAAGACGCGCCATGGCGGCAATGAGAGGCTCGGCCCCAAAAATCCATCCTATCCGGATACCCGGGGCGATGGTCTTGGAGAAGGTTCCCACGTACGCCACCACCCCCTGACGGTCGAAAGCCTTCAGCGGCGGCAAATCCTCACCTTCGAACCGGAGGTCGCCGTAGGCGTCATCCTCCACAATCAAGAACCCATACCGCTCCGCCAGCTCCACCAGGCACCGGCGCTTGTCCAGGGACATGCAACATCCGGTGGGGTTGTGGAAGTTGGGAACCGTGTAAAAAACCTTGGGCATGGGCTGACCCCCGCGAAGCCTTTGCTGCAGCCATTCCCTCAGAGCGCGAAGATCGGGCCCGTCGTCCTCCAGGGTCACCTGATGAAGCTGAGCCCCTGCATTACGAAAAGCGCGCAACGCCCCCATGAAGGTCGGACCTTCTACCACCACCAGATCCCCGGGATCCACCATCACCTGCGCCACCAGCCCCAACGCCTGACTGGAGCCGCAGGTGATCAGGCAGTCCATCTCGTCCAGCTGCACTCCCCGTCGCTGCAGGCGATCTCTCACCCATCTCTCCAGGCGCCGGCACGCATCCCCGCCACCGTACTGCAGCGCCCGGTCCCCTTCCTTACCAAGGCCCATCTGAGCGGCTTCCAGCAGCTCGGCGATGGGAAACGACGCCGGGTAGGGAAACCCCCACGACAGCTGGATATCATCCGGCCGGGTCCTCCAGTGCCTCCGTGTTTCCCTGGTCAGCCCCACCGCCCTTCGGGCCGCTGACGACAGTCGCTGAACTAGAGCGAACTCTTGACTCATGCCTCATCCCCCTCTGGTCAAACCCTAGCCAGGCGGAAATTCGTCATTCTCTCCGGGCCTCCCTCCTTCGCCCGCCTCCAGCACCGCGCCTCCACCTGGCGCCGCTTCCCGCCCGTTGCCGTCGCGCGACTTCCTCGAATCGGGGATGCTTGGCCGCCAGACGGCCGCCCGCGGGGCGAGCCCGTTGCACCCGTACCGCGCACCGCAGGGCATCCGCCTGGAGCATCTCCGCCACGAAATAAGGGGCACCAGGCAGCACCTCCAGCCCCCGGGCGAACACATCCACCCCCAACCGCGCCCTGGTCACGGCCACGTACCACAGCCGGCGCTCCTCCGCCCAGTGCTGCTCCGCCAGCTCCTTCCTGATGGCTTGAAATCTCCCCACTGGCTCACCCAGGGCATCCTCTTTGGCCCAGAAGCCCCAAGGTGGCAAGTAACCCAGACGGGCATATCGCAGCCGGCTGGGGAAGCTGTACGGGCTTACGCCCGCCAGTATCACCCGGTCGAATTCCAGACCCTTGGCTTGATGCACCGTCATCACCCGCACTCCGGCTGTATCAGGCCACTCGGGCTCCGGCAACCCCCCCGCCGCCCTGGCCGCCTCCAGGTACTCCACCAGTTCCGCCCAGCTGGCAGAAGGGTGAAGCTCCACCCACCGCCACACCCAGTGTCGCAGCCGCACCAGCGCCTCCCACTCCCAGCGCGCCCGCGAGCCATACCCCAGACCAGCCAGCCACCGCGTGCTGTCCGCCATCTGGAAGGCGGCCTCCACTGCTTCCCGCAAACCGTAGCCGTCCGCCCTGATGCGAAGCTGCTCGATCAGCACCCTACGGTCCGCCCCTGGCCTTCGTCCCTGCTGCCCCAGCCAGCCACCGGTCTGGGCGATGCGCGCCCAGGCCGCGTCATCCTCCGGATCGGCCAGTAGCCGGAAGGCAGCACAGAGGTCCTTGTAGGCCTGGCTGGCGGCCAGTCCCGGGCCGCCACTGACCGAAAAGGGGATATCCAGCGCTTCCAGGGCGTCCAGCAAGACCCCCGATCCCCGCATTCCCCGCAGCAGGACGCCGATTTCCCCCGGCTGGATCCCGTCATCCAGCAACTCGAGGACACGACCAGCGACTGCCGCCGCCTCCTGCTCGGGATCCTGGCACTCCCAGACGGTGATCACCGGGTAACCCGCCCATCCTCGACGGGCGGGGATCAGCTCTGCGCTATATGCATCGGCGCCGGACACCACCACCTCCGCGCAGCGCAGTATTTCCCCATACGACCGATAGTTCCGCACCAGCTGCACCACTTCGCATCCGGGCGCACTCTCAGTGAAGTCCCGCAGGTTCTTCGGCCGGGCCCCCCTCCACCCGTATATGGCCTGGCGGGGATCGCCCACCACCGTCACGTTCTGCAGGCGCCCTTCCGGGCTCAGCAAGCGGGTTATCTGCAGCTGGGCGTAATTGGTATCCTGGAATTCGTCCACCAGCACGTGCCGGAACTGCCGCTGTACTTCCCGGCGCAGCTCATCAGTCCCCGCCAGCAGCTGGTGGCAGCGTTGCAGCAGGCCCCCGAAGTCCATGGCATTCTCGCGAGTCAGTAGTTGTTGGTAGTGGGCAAACACCGCGGCCAGGTCCTCGGCCAGGCGCCGTTCCGTCTGGTCCGCGTCTTCCGTCAGCCAGGTCTCCGGCCGGGTGGGATCCACCAGGTAATCCTGCAGCCGCTGGTACAGCAACAGGGCATCCTCCGCCGTCCGCCCGGGCCTCATCCCCAGCTCTTCGCTCACCCGTCCCTCCTCCAGGCACGCAAAGAGCGCGCGCCGCATCAAGCATGCCGACTCCACTTCATCCACGATCCGAAAGCCCGCAATGCCCCGACTCTCACCGTACCGTCGCAGGATCTCCTGGGCAAACCAGTGATAGGTGCCCACCCATGGCGGGGCATGGCCCAGTTGCTCCTGCAGCCGCTGCCGCATCTCCCAGGCCGCCTTCTCGGTGAAAGTCAGCATAACCAGCTGGTCGGGGGAACATCCCCGCCGTACCATCCACGCGAACCGGGCGATGAGCACCGCCGTCTTCCCGGTGCCCGCCCCCGCCACCACCGCCAGTGGTCGGCCAGGATCTGCGGTGACCGCTGCCCGCTGTTCGCAATTCAGCTTCCGGGGCCGCTCACTCATGGTCGAGCGCTTCCTCCTCCTCTTCCGGCCGTCCATCACACACCAGAGCCACCGGGCACCGCTGGCAGGCGAAAGCCCCGCCCTTGGGCCGCGCTGGGTAGGGGCCCGAGGCGGCCTTTTGCGCCAATGCGGCTATGAGGGCGCCAGCGGCTTCCACTTCCCGCCGGGAAACCACCACCTGCCTCCGGCTCCGCCTGCTGGGGGCAGCTTCCAGCCACAGGCGACGTACCCTGGGCAGCCCCTGACGATCCAGGTTGCGCAGCTGGATGATGGAAACCGCCCGCACCGCCAAGCCCAATCCCCTCTCCGCTCCCAGGCAGTAAAGGGGGATCTGCACTTCTCCCAGCTCCTCCGGCCGGGCAACCTCGGTGAAACCCCGCTTGAGGGCCAGTGCTGATTTACGATCCCAACGGGAGCACTTGTAGTCCACCAGCTCCACCCCCCCTTCGGGGAGGCGATCAATCCGGTCCATTCGGCCTACCATTCGCCAGCCACCGAGGTCCACCTGGAATCTGGTCTCCGTGGACTGCACCATCCGCCCCGGCTCCCACCGGGCCAGAACCGCCCGCAGGTACCCCGCCACTATGTCCTGGGCCACCCGCAGGTAGGCGGTGGCCTGGCGAGGGCCGCGCCACTGCCCACGGTACTCCTCCCAGGCCGCCTTCAGGGCCCGCTCGGCCGTCGCCCGCAGCTGTGCCTCTGGACAGGCTGTCGGATCGGGCAGCTGGGCGTGCAACCGCGCCAGCGCCGCATGAACCACTAACCCCAGCACCGCCTCCGGGTGAGGTGCCGGAGTGATCCCCAACCGGTGGAGGTAGTAATACTGGCGGGGACACTCAAGATAAGTGGCCAGCGCGGAAGCGGACTGAGTGACATCCCTCGCGAGGGTATGCCTGTCATCTTCCTTACTCTCACCGGCGCCCGCCATGTATCTGGCCCAGTCCA
Source organism: Firmicutes bacterium UBA3570 (assembly GCA_002376005.1). Lineage (GTDB taxonomy): Bacteria > Bacillota > Sulfobacillia > UBA3561 > UBA3561 > UBA3561. Next base: position 26,193 of record DFNJ01000021.1, on the reverse strand, counting down.
GGGGAAGGCTGCGGGCCAGCCGCGGCCAGTCCTCCGCGTCTTGCAAGGCACCCTCTGCCTCCTCCAGCGCCGGTAACCCCTCCCAGCTGCCCTGCAGTCGCCCCTCCGCGACCCGTCGCGGCCACGAACATACCACCCGATCGGCGGCCAGGGTGATGAGGCGCCACCAACACGCGGGATCCATCCCTCCCAGCAGGCGGGGGTGGAAGGTCACCTCCCCCATCCCTAACACTGCTAACAGCTGCCCTCCCGCCGCCCAGACCTGGGGGTAGTCCAGGATCCGGACACCATACTCCTCATGCCGCTGGGGCGTCACCGGGATCCACAGCAAGGGCTCCAAAGCCTCCAGCTGGTGGCCGTCCTCCCCCGGAGCCCACCAGCCCTCGTCCCGGGCCACCTCCAGCAGGCGCACCACCGTGACCGCCGCCTCCTGCACCCGCGCCCTCTCTGGACCGTCCACCAGCTCGGGCAGTTTGCGGGGAAGCGCCCACAACTGCCGGGGATCCTTCTGGCAGCGCTCAAGCAACCCGAGCAGGAACGCCGCCTTCTCCCGCAGTCCCGGGGCAAGTTGTGACACTGGCTCCTCCCAGTCCTCAAAGGACGCCGACTCTCCCTGACGGTACCGGCGGAATTCCGCCCAGCTGGCCGCGGGCATTCCCACCAGGGCTGACTGCAGCACCCGTCCCAGGGCAGCCGTGGAACCGGTGGCCGCGGCCAGCACCGCCCGCCACACTACCTCCACCCAGCGATTGTGCTCCGCCGGCGACACCCACTGGCCTACGGTGGGAAACCCCCACCGCCCCAGAACGAAGGCCACCGTGGGGTGGCGATGACGCGGTACCAGCACCGAAACCTCCCCCGGGTCCACGCCCGTGGTCTGCAGCCAGCTGGCCAGCCACTCCACCTCCTGATACTCGTCGGGAGCGGCCCACCCCGATGTCCTGGCCCGGGGCACGCAGAAGGGACTCAGCGGGGATCGCACATCCACCCCGAGGGTGGGGAAGGGTGCGGAAACATCCGGATCGCAATGTACCGCCACCTGGCCGCAGCCACCACCTACCAGCATCTCCAGCAGGGGCCGGTAGCGGGCTGATGCCCACTCCGCATTCAGCACCAGCACCAGGTGGGACTGCATACCGGTGCCGCCCCGCTCCAGGGCCGCCTCCAGGCACCGGTTCAGCCCATGCCCCGACCGTTCCCATTCCTCCCGCAGCTGGCGGCCATCGCCACCCAGCAGGGCAGAGGCCACCTCGCTAGACGAAGCCTTCTCCCAAGCCTCATCGAGAGCATCCAGCAGCTGGCCGACCCGCTCCCAGAAAAGCTCGCGGCGAGCCCGCCCCAGCTGTGTCCCCCGCGCCAGCACTGCCAGCCGAATGAGCCGTCGCCAGTGGGCATCCGGCCCCAGCGCCCGATGGATCACCCACTGACGCCAGCCCCAGACTCGCCGAACCGGCCCCGGACAGGGGAGCAGGACCAAGACATCTTCCTCCATCGGCAGACCCCTCAGCCCGGGACCGGGAACCCAGCAGAGACGACCGAAGGACATTACCCCGCACCTCCCTGCGGGACTGGTGCCGGAGCCCTCAGCGCCGCACCAGGGCACTCAGCAGGCTGCTGATCACGCTCAGCAGAAGCGCCGCCAGCAGCCCCGACCAGAACCCGGCTATGGCGAAGCCCTCCACCACTGCGGCTACCAAGAGCAGCATCAAAGCATTGATGACGAAGGTGAAGGCGCCCAGAGTCAGGAGATTCAGAGGAAGGGTGATCAGCACGAAGAAAGGTCGGATGCAGGCGTTGACGATGCCCAGCAGTACTGCCGCCACTAGGGCGGGGACAAACCCCTCCAGCACCAGCTGGCCGGGCAGCAGCTGGGCGGTGAGGAAGAGGGCCAGGGCGTTGATGATCCAGCGAGTAATCAGACCGGACATCTGTCTTTCCTCAGCTGCCCCCTGCGGGCAGCCGGAAGGGTGGCTCCCCCTTGACCGCGCGGACGGCCGCCAGAGCCCGGGATATCTCCTCCGGGCTGCCCTCCAGCACCAGCACCACCGAACCTTCGGACCCATCTATGCCCCCGGAGGCCACGTGGTGAGCGCTGACCCCGGCCAGAACCTCGAGGGCCTCGATCTCGGTGACCACCCGCGCCCCCACCAGGGGCATCATGGAAACGCGCCTACCATCCAGGCTGTGACCGGCCACCGCCCCCTGACAGGCCCGCGCCGCGGCGCGCACGCTGGGCACCAGCTTCTCCAGGCCCACCGGCACCACCAGGTGGCATCCGCGGGCACATATGATAGGCCACGCCGCGCCTATGGTGCCGGCGGTGGGACTCCCCAGCAGGATGCCCACATACCCCTGGGGATCCACCGCGTTGGCCCCCTTGATGAACACATCGCCGGCCTCGAACTCCTGCAGCACCTGCCGAAAGTCGCCGTGCTTTCGCTCCCCGCGCACCAGCACCAGCGGCTGCGGGAGGGGCCCGGCGCTGGGAACCGCCAACGCCCCCTGCCGGATGTGCCCGGTGATGAACCGCGCCTTATCCATGGGTTGCCCCAGGATCTCCTCCGCCACGTAGGCGTTGGTGCTACCGGTGGCCACGATCACCCGGCCCCCTTGCAGGGCCGCCCGAACCTCTGGCAGTCGGGCCACCGCGCGGGCGATGAGCCGCTTGGATTCGGCGGGAGTCAGCACCACCACCGCGGTCTCACGGGCCCTCCCCCCACCTGAGCTCTCGGGATGACTCCGCTCCTCAGTCACTTCCCTCACCTCAGTACTCCGCCGGCATGGCCTTCAGTTGTTCGTAAGTGAAGACCGGACCGTCCCGACAGACGTACTTGTCGCCGATGTTGCACCGCCCGCATTTGCCTATCCCGCACTTCATCCGCATCTCCAGGGTGGTCACGATCTGGGAGGGGGCGAACCCCAGCCTTTCCAGCACCTGCAGGACGAACTTGATCATTATGGGAGGACCACAGGTGATGGCCACCGCGTTTCGGGAGCTGGGGGCCACCTCTTCCAGTACCGCAGGCACGAATCCCACCCGGCCGTGCCATCCTTCATGTTCCCGATCCACGGTGACGTACAATTGTACGTCTTCCCGGGTCTGCCATCTATCCAGCTCCCACTTGAACACCAAATCCCCCGGACTGCGCGCGCCGTAAATGATCACCACGTCACCGTGATCGCCCCGGTGGCCAGGCGCCAGGACGTAGTTGATGAGGGAGCGCAGCGGGGCCAGGCCAATACCCCCGCCGATGAACACCAGATGGCGGCCCCTGAGTTCGGCCAGCGGGAAGGTGTTCCCGTACGGACCCCGCACCCCGATGACGGCACCGGGTTCGGCGTGATGGAGCGCCGTAGTCACCCGTCCCATCCTCTTCACGGCGAACTCCAGTATCTCCTCCTGGGTGGGGGAGGAAGTGATGGAGATGGGAGCCTCGCCGGCACCGAACACGGACAGCTCGGCGAACTGTCCCGGCAGATAGCGGAACCGCTCCCAGCAGGCCGCATCCTGGAACCTCACCCGGAAGGTCTTCACGTCCCCGGAGTCAGTCTCGGGAATGATCTCTTCGATCACCGCCGGGAAGGGGAGGTAGGGGTTAGGACTGGACATCGCTCACCAGCTCCTTCATCACCTCTCGGACGTCCACGTTCACCGGGCAATGCTCCACGCACCGGCCGCAGCCAACGCAGGCCAGCAGCCCGTACCGCTTGGGGAAGTAACTCAGTTTGTGCATGAAGCGATTGCGGAAACGCTCCTTGACGCTAGGCCGCGGATTGTGCCCGGAAGCGTGCAGGGTGTACAGCGCGAACATGCAGGAGTCCCACCCGCGCACCCGCAAACCTCCGCCGTCACTGGTCTCGTCCGCCACGTCGAAGCAGTGACAGGTGGGACAGAGGTACGTGCAGCTGGCGCAGCCCAGGCACGGCAGGTGCAGCCGATCCCACACCGGGTCCTCGAACCGTCCTTCCAACGCCTCCGGATACCGCCCGGCGGGTACCCCGTGGGCGGGGGTCGGGGTCCGCTGCATGTGCTGCTCCAGGAGTTCCCTGCCCCCCGGGTCGGGCTCCCAGCCGGTCTCGGCCAGCAGCTGCGCGCCTTTGTCAGTGACCGGCCACATCCGGATCTCGCCCTCAAGTTCGGCCGCCATCACGTCGGCCCCCCGCTCGTCCGCCGGTCCCCCACCCACATCGGCGCAGAAGCAGCTCCGACCAGGTGTGGTGCACGCCAGCACCACCACCACTACTGCCCGGCGCCTTTGGAGGTAATAAGGATCGGGGTGGTCGTCTTGGAACACCGCATCCAGCACCGTGAGGCTGCGGGCATCGCACGGGCGTACCCCGAAGAGCACCGCCGGCCGCCCCGCAGAAGGGGCCCGCACCTCCTCCCACCGCAGATTCCTCCCCCACCCCGAATAACGCAGCATGGGTTCCCACCGGGGGAAGAAGATCTCCTTGGGGGGCAGGAGGGTGTTGCGGTACCCTTCAAGATCCAGCCCATCCTCCGCCGACCAGGGGACCATGCGCCAGCCCGCCTTTGGCCGGTCACTGCGCCTGGGCACCCATACCTGGCGAGATCGAGCGCAAGCCCTCAGCCACGCGTTCAGTCGATCAATGCCTCCACGACCTGGCACCGCCATCGGCTCCCACCTTCACTTGATGAAATCTCCCGGGTCTTCCGGCCGGAAGGTGCCCAGCACTGGTGGCGCTTCCGGGTCCAATCCCGGCACATAGCCGAACCGTTCCTTGACCGCCTGCTCCAGCCTCTTGTACACGTGGCGCAGATCTATCCCCAGCGGACACGCCCGCACGCAGGCCCCGCAGTCCACGCACCGCCCCGCCAGGTGAAGGGCCCGGGCCAGATGGAAAAACAGCGCGTCGGAAGTACTCCATATCGGTCCCACCCAGCGCGGCTGGAAGCGGTCGGTGAAACAGTCGGGGCAGTAACACAGGGGACAGGCCTGGCGGCACGCGTAACAGCCGATGCAATCAGCCACTTCTCGCTCCAGCCGCACCCACCTCTCCTCGCGCTCCAGCCGCTCAAATTGCGCCACCACCCCATAAGGATCTTCCCTCTCCCGCCGGCCACAGTTTGTGGGGATCAGGTAATCTTGGATCACCGGGTCGGGATGCTGGCAGGTGCGGCAGGGATCAGCCAGCAGCTGCTCGACGGGCACCCGTTCCAACTGAGAACCTCCGCGCAGCAGAACCTGTTCTCCCTCCACCGTCGCCGAGGTGAGAGCTTGATACTGCTCCGGCGGCAGCTTGTCGGGGGTCACCACGCCAGGGCACTCCAGCCCGATGACCACCAGTTGTTCCCTGGAAAGCTGCCGCTCCTGGAGGAGCACCACCAGGCTGCGGGCATCACACCCCTTGACGAACACCGCCACCCGCCGGCCTTTCAGCCGCGGGAGGTAAACCGTGAGGTCTGGGGTGCAGGTGCGGTCCCAGATGAACTGGGCAGCCTGCTCCGGACTGAACGCGAAATGGGGCCGCGCCCGCAGAGGCAGCGTGCCGGGGCGGTAGCCCACTACCACCTCCACCCGGCCTTCCTCCAGCAGGCTCCGCGCCAGGGAGGCGGGTTCAGTCATCGGTGGCCACCTCCTTGACCAGCTTTCGCCCCGGACCCAGCGCCCGCACCGTCTCGGTGACTTCCCTGATTATCTGGGCAAATTTCTGTCCCTCGGCGGCGGAAACCCACGAGAAGCTCACCCGGCCGGGCTCCATCCCCACGTAATCCAGCAGGTCCTTCAGCAGGGCCAGCCTTCGGCGCGCCACGTAGTTACCCGCCAGGTAGTGACAGTCCCCGGGATGACACCCGGATACCAGCACCCCGTCCACTCCCCGCTGAAGGGCCTTCAGGATCCAGAGGGGATTCACCGCCCCGGAGCAGGGCACCCTGACCACCCGCACGTTGGGAGGATACTGCAGCCGCGAGATGCCCGCGAGATCAGCTCCGGCGTAGCTGCACCAGTGACACAAGAAAGCCAACACCCTGGGCTGGAAATCCCCATCCCCACTCACAGGGCCGCCACCTCCGCCATGATCTGCTCTTCGGTGAACCCCTGCAAGGTGGCAGCGCCGCAGCGACACCCGGCCACGCACGCGCCGCATCCCTTGCACAGCGCCGGCTCCACCCGGGCCACCTGGCGTTCGGGATCCACCTTGATGGCCCCAAACTGACAGATGCTCTCGCAAGTGCCGCAACCGGTACAGCGAGCCTCGTTCACCGTGGTGACCACGCCCCCGGCCCGGATGTGCGTGCGGGATACGACGGTCACCGCCCGCGCCGCCGCCGCCTTGGCCTGAGCGATGACCTCGGGCAACAGCTTGGGGGCATGGGCCGTACCAGCCACGAACACCCCGTCGGTGGCGAAGTCCACCGGGCGCAGTTTGACGTGCGCTTCTAAGAAGAAGCCGTCCTGGTTGAGGGGCACCTTCAGAAGCTGCGCCAGCTGGCGGTTGCCCGGCGCGGGGTCGAGACCAGTACCCAGAACCACCAAATCGGCTTCCAGCTCGATGCTATGGCCCAGGATCGGGTCGTAGCACCGCACCAGCAGCGCATCCTCTTCCGCCCGCACCTCCGGCTTGGAGCCCTCCTGGTAGCGAATGCAAACCATCCCCCGCTCCCGGGCCCGGCGGTAGGCCTCCTCGTGAAGCCCGTAGGTCCGTACGTCCCGATACAGCAAATACACCTCGCGGCGCCCGTCGCCTTCCAGCAGCTTTAAGGCGCACTTGACGGTCTGGATGCAGCAGACCCGGCTGCAGTACGGGCGTCCCTCCTCCCGGGAGCCCACACAGCCGATGAACACTACCCGCCGGGCGTCCAGTTCTCCCGCGCGTAGCCGGCGTTCCAGCTCCAGCTGGGTGATCACCCGCGGATGGCTACCGCACAGGTACTCGTCGGTACTGGCCGGCACCGCACCGGTGGCCACGATGATGGCTCCGTGCTCTACCTCCCGGGTGTGGCCGCGATGGTCTCGGATCAGGCTGCGGAAGTTACCCACGAAGCCCTCCACTCGCCCCACCTGGCTGTTCAGGTACACCCTGATGCGGGCGTTGGACTCCACCTCCCGTACCAGGTGGCGGCACAGTTCCTCCGCGTCCGATCCGTCCGCAGTCCAGCCCAGCTGTCGGAGGTGTCCTCCCAGCTCCGCTCTTTGCTCCACCAGATGCACCTCAAAGCCCTGGCGGGCCACCTCCAAGGCCGCGGTCATGCCCGCCGGGCCACCCCCTATCACCAGGACCGAGGGGGTCACGGGAACCGACACCTCGCGCAGGGGCCTGAGCAACGCCGCCCGCGCCACCGCCATGCGCACCAGATCCTTGGCCTTGGCGGTGGCCTGCTCCGGCTGGGCCATGTGCACCCAGGAACACTGGTCCCGGATGTTGGCCATCTGGAAGAGGTGGGGATTCAGTCCCGCCTCGCGGATGGTCTCCTGGAACAACGCCTCATGGGTCCGGGGCGAACAGGAAGCCACCACCACCCGGTTGAGCGCGTACTCCGCGATCAATTCCTTGATCCGCTGCTGGGTGTCCTGTGAGCAGGTGTAGAGGTTGTGTTCGGCATACACCACCCCCGGCAGACTGCGGGCATACTCGGCCACCTGCGGGACGTCCACCACTCCTCCGATGTTGATGCCGCAGTGACAGACGAAAACCCCGATGCGCGGGGGATCGTGCTCCACCGGCCGCTCGGGAGGATACTCCTTCTCCCGCACCAGCTGACCGCGGGCCGGCGCCAGGATCGCCCCCGCCGCCGCGGCGGCGGCGCTGGCCTCCACCACCGTCTCCGGGATGTCCTTGGGTCCAGCAAAAGGACCGCAGACGAACACCCCCGGGCGGGAAGTGGCCACCGGATCCCGGCCTGGGCTCACCGGAAAACCGTCCTCGTCCAGCTGGATGCCCAACCTCTCCGCCAGCCGCCGCGCCCCTTCCTCAGGTGCCATCCCCACCGACAGCACCACCAGGTCGAACTCCTCCTCGGTGACCTCTCCCTCCTCGGGCGCGAAGCGGACTTTCAGGGAACCATCGGCACCCTGGGTGACCCGCTGGACCTTGGCCGGCACAAACCGCACCCCGTACTCCTCCCGGGCGCGCCGGTAGTACTGTTCGAAATCCTTACCGTAGGCACGCATGTCCATGTAGAAGATGGTGGTCTCGAGATCTCCCACGTGCTCCTTGGCAATCACCGCCTCCTTGATGGCGTACATGCAGCAGACCGCCGAGCAGTACGTGCGACCGCGTCGCACGTCCCGGGAACCCACGCACTGGACAAAGGCAATCCGCCGCGGCACCCGACCGTCGGAGGGGCGCCGTACGTGTCCCTCGTAAGGGCCGGAGGCGCTCAATATCCGCTCGAACTGCACGCTGGTGACCACGTCGGGGTACTTCCCCAACCCGTACTCCTCCAACCCACGGGCATCCAGCACGTCGAATCCCGGGCACAAGACCACCGCTCCCACCCGGATCTCCCGCACCCTCTCCCGGTCCTGGTGCCGCACCGCCTCCGCCCGACAGACCCGTTCACACTCGTAACAGGACGCACACACCCCGCAGGCCAGGCACCGGGCGGCCTCCGCCCGGGCAGCCTCCTCGTCTAATCCCCGATCCACTTCCGCGAAAGACCGTACCCGCTCGGCAACCGGGAGCTCGGGCATCCGCGCCCGGGGCGCTCGGGGAATGCCGCGGGGGACCTCCCCCACCACCAGGGGCACGGGGTCGAGCTGTCTGCCCTCGTGGAGGTCCCTGCCCTCCAGGTAGCGGTGTATGGACTCCGCCGCCCGTTTGCCGGCGGCGATGGCCTCGATCAGCGTGCGCGGCCCGGTCACCGCGTCGCCCCCGGCGAATACCCCCGGCACCTCGGTGGCGCCGGTGAGCACGTCCGCCTTCATCCAACCCCTGCTGTCGACTGGCACCCCAAAGGATGACGCCAGCTGGGCAAAATGCGGGGCCTGCCCCACCGCCTGGATCACGGTGTCGAAGGGCATCTCCAGCTGTTGCCCGGGGATGGGCTCCGGCCGCCGCCGCCCGCTGGCGTCGGGAGCGCCCAGCCGCATCCGCTGACAGCGCAGGCCCACCACCCGGTCCCCTCCCAAGACCTCCAGAGGGGCGATGAGATACTCGAATCGGACCCCCTCCGCCTCCGCCGCCTCCCGCTCCCAGGGGGCAGCAGGCATCTCGTTGCGGCTGCGCCGGTAAAGCACCCAGACCTCCCGCGCCCCCAGGCGCAGCGCGCTCCGGGCGGCGTCCATGGCCACGTTTCCCCCACCGATCACCGCCACCCGCTCGCCCACCGCCACCGGCTGGCCCAGGTTCACGCGGCGGAGGAACTCCACTCCGGAGATGACCCCTTCCAGGTGCTCTCCAGGTATGCCCAGACGGGCGGCCCCGTGTGCCCCCACCGCCAGGTAGTAGGCGTCATAGCCGGCCCGCCGCAAATCCTCCACGGTGATGTCCTCTCCCACCCGCACCCCGCAGCGTATCTCCACCCCCAGCCGCCTCAGGGCCTCGATTTCGGTGTCCAGGACCTCGCGGGGCAGCCGGTAGGCCGGTATGCCCAGCACCATCATGCCGCCGGGTCGTTCCGCCGCCTCGTACACCGTGACCCCGTATCCCCGCAGGGCCAGGTAGAAGGCACAGCTCAACCCGGCCGGGCCGCCCCCCACCACCGCCACCTTCTTTCCGTTGGGCGGGGCGGGATCTGGCACGATGGGCTCCCCGGTGGCCGCCTCCCAGTCCCCCAGGAACCTCTTTAGGGCGGCGATGGCCACCGGCTCGTCCACCAGGCCCCGCTTGCAGTTGGCCTCGCAGGGGTGGTTGCACACCCGTCCACAGATGGCGGGAAACGGAGTGTCCCGCTTGATGAGGGCCACCGCCTCCCGATATTTCCCCGCCGCCAGCAGCGCCACGTATCCCTGGGCGTGCACCCCCGAGGGACAGGCGGCCTGACAGAGGGGGACCGAACTCTTTTCTATGGAATAGGCGTTGGGGAAGGCCTGGGGGAAGGGACGGTATATGGCGCGGCGCTGGCTGAGATACCCCTCGTACTCGTTGGGAACCCGCACCGGGCACTCCTTCTCGCAGTCCCCGCATCCCGTACACTTTTCTGGATCCACGTAGCGGGGGGCAGTACGCACCACCGCCGTGAAGTCGCCGGGTTGCCCGCGCAGGTCCACCAGCTCGGAGTGGGTGAGCACCTCGATGTTGAGATGGCGCCCGCACTCCACCAGCTTGGGAGAGAGTATGCACATGGCGCAGTCATTGGTGGGAAAGGTCTTGTCCAGGCGGGCCATCATCCCACCGATGGAGGGGGATCGTTCCACCAGGTAAACGTAGAACCCGGACTCGGCCAGATCCAGCGCCGCCTGCAGGCCGGCGATCCCACCGCCCACCACCATGACCGCGCCCACCGGCACCCTGGCAGCCTCAGCCAACGTCCATCGCCTCCCCTTCCTCCCTACCGGTCCTCGAGATTCCGTAGCGCTCTAGTGAGCAAATCGCGCTCTTCGATCTCCACACCTTCGCCCCGGTGGGGCAGGATTTCCATCAGCATCTGCCGCCGCAGGCTCTCCGACAGGCGATCGACCCGCGAAATACATTCCAGGAAGCTGGAATGCACGTATCCTTCCTCCACCGCCATTTCCCGCAACACCTTCATGATCTCGGTGAAGCGGACGTCCTGCGGGCAATGGGCGTAACAGGTATAACAGGTGCTGCAAAGCCATATCATCTCGGAAGACAGCACCTGCTGCCGCATCCCCAGGATCACCATGCGGATGATGCGGCGGGGGTTGTAAGCGGGGTCGATCTCCGCCACCGGACAGCCAGCAGTACACACGCCGCAGGCAAAGCAGGTCTTCAGGTGCTCGCCTCCGGGACGCGCGGACACCTCCCACTTGAACTCCGGATCGAACGAGGCAGACCGTCGCAGCTTCTCCTCACCGACCACTGGTGTCTACCTCCTTTTCGCCCTCAACCACCTCGTCCCCGGCAGGACGGCCCGAGACCGCCTCCGCCAGCTCCCGGTGGAAGGAAGCCACCTCCCGGCGGAGTCGGGCCGCGTCCAGGGCGGAAGCCTGCAGGACTCCCACGCACCCCGGCTCCAGTCCCAGCTGCTCCAGCCAGCGGCGCGCCCTGGCCACCTCGGCACCCACCCTGCGGCTACCGGTCAGGTGCCGGCAGGCATCCTGGGGACATGCCAGGACCAATACTCCGTGGTATCCCCGCTCCAGGGTCTCCAGCAGCTCCCTCAGCCCGATGCGGCCGCCGCAGGGAATGGGCATCACCTCGATGGCCGACGGCCACTCCTGGCCGCTGCTCAGGATCTCCCGGTAGGCCAGGTAACCAGAATGCTCGCAGGCATAGGCCAGGATCCGCAAATCCTCGAGAATCCTCACCGTCGCCAACCTCCGTTTCCGGCCCCGAGCGCCGCTCGCAGTCCTTCCCCGGACAGCGACGCCAACTCCAGGGCCCCCGCGGGACAGGCGGCCACGCATGCCCCGCAGCCCTCGCACGCTGCCGCCAGCGGCCGGGCTGCCGGGCGCTCCTGGTCAGGGTCGCGCTCCACCTGCACCGCCCGATGCCCGCACACCCGGACGCAGGTCAGGCAGCGGGCGCACCTGGAGTCATCCACCGTGACCAGCACCTGCCGGTCTCCCGCCGCCAGCAGCTCGACCACATCCCCTGCCGCCTCCCAGGCATCCAGCCGGCACTCCCACGGCTCCAGGTCGTCCCGGCAGCTGCCCACCAGCCAGATCCCCGCCGGCCCGGCCCGCACTCCCAGGCGATGAAGCTGGGCCCGGCCCGCGTACTCCCCCCCGCCTTGCAGCCCAACATCGCGAAGGAGAGTCCGGGTGGCGGCGTCCAGCTCGCGCTCTTCCGCGAAAATCACCAGATCAAACCAGAAGCTCACCGGCTCTTTGAAACCCAGCGAGGGTAGCTGCACCTGGGCGGTCACCCTGCCGTCCGCGGCCCTGAACACCGGCGGTCCGGCCTCCAGCTTGACCACCGTCACCCCCGCCTGGCGGAGGTCGCGGTATTCCTCCTCCAGTCCCGCCGAGTCCACCTTGGCGTGGCGGCAGAACACCACCACCTCGGCGGCAAATTCCTCCTGGAGCCGGCGGGCGCGGCGGAAGGCCCCCCTCACCACCGATGCCGCTGCCGTTCCCTGGGGGTCGGCCACCACTGCCACCCGGGCCCCGCGGAGCCGTCCCATCGCTGCGGGGCCGGTGGGCTCGGCCAGAAGCTTGTCCAGCTGTGAGGAGGACAGCACCTGGGGATACTCCGCAAGATCAGCGGGAACGGTGGTCCGGGACTGGAAACCGGTGGCCACCACCAGGAAGCTGGCCTCATGAAAGGTGGGCGCGCCCGTGGAGTTCCAGGCTCGCACCCGAAAGCACCCCAGACGCCCGGTCACCCCGTCCGCCCGGTGACCCAACAGTACCCGCACCCGGGGGTTATGTTCTATCTGCGCAGCCACCTCCCGCACTAGGCGGGCACCCGCCGGGTAGGCTGCCGGCAAGGCCAGCCAGCCCCCAAGTTGCAGTTGTCGTTCCAGTAAAGTCACCTGCAGTCCCGCACCAGCCAGTGCCAGCGCGGTCTGAAGACCGGCCAGCCCCGCCCCCACCACCACCGCGGTGGGCTCAAATCTCGCCCTCTCCCACCGGGGCGGCGTCCAGGCAGTCATGAGGGCCAGCTGGCGCCGTATGGCCCGCTCCAGCCGGCGCCGCAGGATTTCGGGAACCCTGCCGAACGCCTCCAGCTCGCCGCGGGCATCAACCCACCGGAAGCGCTCGGGGGGAAGGCCCACCCGCCGAGACAAGGGTGACAGCCAGTCCCGGCACCATCCGGGATGGCAACCGACCACCAGGATCCGGTCCGATCCGGTCTGCTTCAGCCAGGTAGCCACCGAGTCGAGCTCTTGGCCGCCGCACAGCTGCCGTACCTGCCGTACCGAGCATCCAGCCAGAGCGGCAGCCAGCCAGTCACGATCTCCCCCCGGCGCCGACAGCATCCCCGCGCACTCGCAAAACAACACCGCCGGGCATCTGGCCTCGTCACGCATGGCGTCTATCCTCCAGCTGGCGGGCCACCGCCAGGGCAACGCTTCTCCCCTGACGGATGGCTCCGCCGATGTCCGTGGGGCCGGCGGCGGATCCCGCCACCCACACCCCTCTACGACTGGTGCTCCCATGCCCACGCTCTTGGGTGGCGAAGAAGCGGTGCGGGTCGAGGTTGAGGCCCAGCAGTCGAGCAAGCTCGACGTTATGCGGAGACGCGCCCATGCCCACCGACAGCACCACCAGGTCGAAGGGCTCCTGGCGCACCCGGCCCTGCCGGAGGTCCTCGTAGCGCACCAGCACCTCCGCCTCCCCCGCGACGATGGAGGCGGGAGCACCCTGGATCAGCTCCACCCCGCGTCCCAGTTCCTCCCAGCGCATGCGCACATCCTTGCCGGAGACCTGAAGGTCCATGTAGAAGATGGCCACCCGCCGCCCCGGGTCGTCCCGCCTGAGACGCGCCGCCAGGCGCAGGGCGTACCGGCAGCACACCTGAGAGCAGTATCCCCGGCCCAGGGTCACATTGCGCGAGCCAACGCACTGCACGAAGGCCACCCGCTTGAAGGCGGCCAGGCCGCCGGGATCGCCCCGCATCCGCCGCTCCAGCTCCTCAGCGGTGATCACCCCGGGGACCCGGCCGTAGCCCAGGCGGGGCAACTGCCGGGGATCGAAAGGTTGAAAACCGGTGGCCACGATGATGGCGCGGCACCGTACCCGATGAGTCCGGGCCGCAGCCTGGAGGTCTATGGCTCCAGTGGGACAGGCCTCCACGCACGCCCGGCACGTTTGCGCGTTCCGGGCGCGGCAAATCTCCGGGTCCACGGATGCACTGGCCGGGGGAAAACCAGGGGGAGGCAGGCGGATGGCACCGGCAGGACAGGCATCGACACACCGCCCACATAGAATGCACCTTTGCGGATCGACGCAGATCGGCCCCTGAGCTACGTCCAGCTGGAAGCTGCCGTTCTGATTCTGAACCCCTTTCAAGGACGAAAAGACCAGCATTTTGAGCTGGTCTGCTCCGGTCAGGGCGCGCGCTTCATCAGCTACCAGACACACCTGGCACTGCTGGCAGTCGTCGGTGGCCTTGCAGGCGTACCCCGCCGCCCTGCCCCCGGTGTGACCCTCCTTTTCCACCAGCAGGACGCTGTACCCACGGCCCAGCAGGGTTCTGGACGCGGCCAGTCCCGCGGCGCCCCCGCCCAGCACCACCACATCCACTGTTACCAATAGGAACCCTCCCCAGTCCTGCGGTCACCGCTCAGTCGATGTTGCGTCCATTCCGCCGGGGCCCCAGAGGCTCCGCGGGTGGGTATTCTATTCGCGAACCCGGGTTTCCTGCCGACACCCGTCGACACCCATGGCCTCAACGGTGCGCCATCAACCAGCACCCGCCCACCGCCAGGAGAGCCCCCAGCAGCCTCACCCAGCTGACCGGGATGTGCTGCAGCCCGAAAGCTCCCAGGTGGTCCAGCAGCACCGCCGCCGCCAGCTGGGCGGTGACGATCACCGACACGCTCAGTGCCGCCCCCACCCGCGCCACCGCGTAAGCCACTCCACCCACGATCGCCACCCCCAGCGCCCCACCCAGCAGGACGATGGGGGGCACGGCCTTCAGCCGCCCCGGGTCCAGATTGCTCCTGGACAACATGGCCACGGCGGTAGCAACCACCAGTCCGCTGCCGTTCACCAGCACCGCCATGCCGGGCACGCCCCAGGCGCGGGAGACCACGGTGTTGAAAACTCCTTGAAAGGTCATGGAGACTCCGCTGGCGGCGGCAACAACCAGTGCCCACAACATGCGGGTCTCACCCCTTCCGGCAAAATGCAGCCAGGTCTTGCCCATTTATGCTTTCCCAGAAGGGGCCACCGTCACACCAGGGCAAATCCGCTACAGTGCCACCCGGGCCCACGTACCACGGCGGAAGGACCAGATCAGCATTGCGCACTGGAGCACGAAGGAACACCCGATGGCGCGCCAAATGCCCGCAGGGCCCCAGCCCAGCGCTATTCCCAGCAACCAGGACAGCGGCACCTGCACCAGCCAGATGTTGAGCAGCGACACGTACATGGGGGACCTGGTGTCGCCCGCTCCCCGTAAGGCGGCGGCGTACACCATGATGAGGCTGTAAAATACGGAAGTCACACCCAGCATGCGTATGTAACTGGCTGAATATGCCAGCACCGCCGGATCCCGGGAGAACAACCCCGCTACCTGCGGCGCGGCGCCCAATAGCAGCGCCCCCAGGGCACCGAAGGAAACGCCACACACTCGGGCCACCAGGTGGGTGGCCCGCGCCGCGGTGCGGGGACTTCCCGCCCCCAGGTACTGTCCCACCAGGGCGGAGGTGGCCATGGCCGCCGCGTTGCCCGCCATCATGAGAAGACCCTCCACCTGGGTGCCCACGGTGTAGGCGGACAGTGCCACCCCGCCGGTGGCGGTGGCCACCACGATCCTCACCAGAACCAGCCTCCCGCTGCTCCACGCCCAGTTTTCCACCAGGTTGGGAGCTCCCAGGCGCCCCAGGGCCCGAAGGATGGCGATGTCGGGACGCAGCAGCCGGAAATCGGCGAAAGTGAGCACCACCGAGGAACGCCCTCCCAGGAACACCCCCAGGCCGAGGAGCCAACCCACCAGCCTGGACAGCGCGAAGGCCATCCCCGCCCCCGGCACTCCCAGGGCGGGGAGGGGACCGGGCCCGAAGATCAAGAGATAGGTGAGAGCGAGGTGGCAGAGGTTGCACGCCGCCTGGATGTACAGTGCGGTCCGCGCCTCCCCCAGGGCCCTCAGCAGCATCAGGCAGTTGAAATAGTTAATCATGAAGGGCGTGCCCACAAACAGCCAGCGCAAATACACCAGGGCGGAGGCGTGAATGTCTCCCCGGGCTCCCATCACCTTGAGCAGCCAGGGTGCGGCCATCCACCCGGCGGCGGCAATGGCACCAGACACCGTCACTGCCAGGAGCATGGAGTTGAGCACGGTGGCTTTGACCCGTTCCTCGTCGGAGGCCCCGCGGTAGCGGGCGGCCAGGGCCACCGCCCCCACCGCCAGGGCCCACAAGGGGGCACTGGCCCACATGAGCAAGTTGCGACTGAGACCCACCGCGCCCAGGACCGCCGGCCCCAGGGTGCCCAAAAAGCGGAGCACCGTCCACTCCACCGCGGACTGAAACACGTTGGACAGACCGGTGGGCCAGACCAGGTACCAGAAAGCGGGCAGCAGCTTCATTCGCAAGAGAGGTACCGCTACTGGAGCTGAACGGGTACCAGCTCCCTCGCGCCCCGCTGATTTCACGTCCACTCCCCCCACGGTGCAAGGACCACCAGCTCGGTGGGCTGGCCCCGGCATGCACCCTGCCGCCCTCCCCGACGGAGGAGATGCAGCCGAGATGCAACTCATTGTTGATTCGGCTCAGCAGGAGGATTTCCTCCTCCCCGACGGCACCAGGGCGTACAGATGCTCAGCTACCAGAAAGTTCCTCGAGCCTTGCTTTTTCACCCTCCCCACCACCATCAGGGGGAGCAATTGGGGACCGAAGAGCAGGTGCCCGTAACGGTGATAGTTGCGCTCAAACACGGTCACCTCCAGCAACCCGGTCTCGTCCTCCAGGGTGAAGAAGGCCACCGTGCGGCCGCTGCGGGTGGGAGGACGGTGGGGCCGGACGGGCAACCCCGCCACCCGCACGCGCTGCCCGGGTTGGCACCGCTGCACCTCCGCCGCGGTGACCGCTCCTTCGCAGGCCAACCGGGGACGTAAACAGGCCATGAAATGATCGGTGAGGGGAATGCCCACTATCTCCTGTTCCCAACAGATCTTCTCCCAGGGAGTGAAATCAGGTCCCCGAAACCCATCCACCTCCTCGCGCCACCAGGGCTCGCCTTCCCGCCCACCTCCTGAACGTAGGATGCTCCACCGGCGCAGGAGCCGGCGTCGGTGGGGATCCAGGGCGTCGAAAGCTCCACACAGTATCAGGTTTGGCACCGCTTCCCCATCCACGCCGGTCAGGCGCCAGAACTCTTCCAGGGAAGAAAAACCCCCCTCCGGCCGGCAGCTCAGGATGCGCTGGACGGTTCGCGGTCCCACTCCCCGCACATAACCAAGGGAAAGGCGAACCGATCTCCCCTCCACCTGGCAGCGGCTGCCGCTGCGGTTGACGCAAGGCCCCAGCACCCTCACTCCCCGCCGCTTGGCCTCCACGCACAGGGTGCGGGGGGGATAATAACCCATGGGCTGGTTGCTCAAAAGGGCGGCGAAGAATTCCGCCGGGTAATGCCTGAGCAGATAGGCGGTCTTGAAGGCGGTGGTGGCGAAGGCAGCGGCATGGGCCTCACAAAAGCCGTAGCTGGCATAACCCTTGATGTGGGAAAACACCGCCGCGGCTGTTTCCTCCGGCACCCCGCGGCGCCGGGCCTTCTCCACGAAGAGACGCCCCAGCTCCTCCATCTCCTCCGGCGAACGGTGATGGGTCATGGCCCGCCGCAAGCGGTCGGCCTCCCCCGGGGTGAATCCGGCTACCGTAGTGGCAATTTCAATCACCTGCTCTTGAAACAGGACCACCCCGTACGTCTTGCGCAAGATGGGCTCCAGCTCCGGCAGCAGGTAGCGGGGCTCCTGCCGACCGTGACGTCGGGCCAGGAAGGGCTCCACCATGTTCCCCTTGATGGGGCCAGGACGGATGAGGGCCACGCTGGCCACGATATCCTCCAGATCGCTCGCCCCCAGCCGCACCTGCAGGGCGCGTTGAGCGGGGCTTTCCAGCTGGAAGACCCCCACCGTCTCCCCCCGGTTTATCATCCGGAAGGTCTCCCGATCATCCAGGGGGATTTGCTGGTAGTCGAACTGCGGATGGCGCTCCCGGATAGCTACCACCGCATCCTCCACCGCCGAAAGGGTGCGCAGGGAGAGGAGGTCGAGCTTTATCAGGCCCACCTCCTCCACGTAATCCTTGTCGAACTGGCATACGGTTATTCCTTTGGCCGCCATCTGCAAGGGGACGACGCCCTCCAGCGGCTCCGGGCCGATGACGATACCACCCAGGTGGGTCCCCAGATGACGGGGAAATCCCGCCACCTGACTACACAGTTCGAACAGCAGTTCATAACGCTCCAGGGGTAATCCACCGTTGCGCAGCTCAGGCAGCCGCCGCACCGCCTCTTCGATCATGTCCGCTTCCACGTACGAGAAGCGCTTGGCCAGACGATCGATCTCCTGGGGCGGAAAACCCAGCGCCTTGCCGAGATCCCGTATGGCGGAGCGGGCGCGGAAGGTGTTGTAGGTGCACACGCCGGCTACCCGGTCCGCCCCGTATTTCTCCCGCGCGTACCTGATCACCTCATCGCGGTAGCGGGCATCGAAATCGACGTCGATGTCCGGTTTCTGCGCCCTCTCCAGGCTCAGGAAGCGCTCGAACAGCAGCCCGCGGGCCAGGGCATCCACCTCGGTGATCCCCAGGCAATAGGCCACCAGGGAGTCGGCCGCTGAACCCCGCCCCGCATGACGTATTCCCTTGCGGCGAGCGAAACGGACCAGATCCCACACCACCAGGAAGTATTCCTGGTATCCCAGCCGACAGATGATTTCCAGCTCGCGCTCCAGCCGACGGCGGACTTTCTCCGTCACCCTCCCGTACTTCTCTCGCGCCCCCGCATACACCAGCTGCCGCAGCATCTGTTCCGCTCCCATCCCTTCCGGCAGGGGGAAATGAGGGGTCAGCAGGCGTCCCAGCACGGGCAAGGGCTGGCACCTCTGAGCCACCTCCACGGTCCTTTGCAGGACCCCCGGATACTCGCGGGCCAGCTCCGCCATCTCTCGGGGAGATTTCAGGTAGTTCTCCGCGTTAATCTTCCTTTCCGGGTGCACATCATCCACTCTGCTCAAGGTGCGCACGCAGGTGAGAATATCGTGCACGGGAAACTGAGAGGGAAAAGCATAATGGACGTTGGTGGTCATCACCGCGGGTAGTCTCAGGAATTTTGCCAGCTCCCACAGGGCGTCATTCAAACGGCGGGTACCGGGAAGATAGCAGCCTTCCAGCTCCAGATAGAATCGCCCCGGGAAAGCGGATTGGTAGCGCCGGGCGGCCTCCAGCGCTCCCCTCAGGTCCCCAGAAAGAATCCGCGAGGGGATCTCCCCTTTCCGGCAGCCCGAGAGGGCCAGTAGCCCTTCCGTAGCTCCCTGGAGGTGTTCTGGCCGCAGGCGCGGCTGTCGGCGCGGACTGTCCAGGTGCGCGCGGGTGAGCAGTCGGCACAGGTTGGCATAGCCCTCCTCATCCATGGCCAGGAGCACCAGGTGATGGCCTCCCTCCAGATCGATCTCGCAGCCCAGCAGGGGTTTTAGCCCCCACCGCTCGGCCTCGCGGCGGAAGGCCACCGCACCACACAGGTTGTTGTGGTCAGTGAGAGCTATGGCTGGACAGTTACAATGGGCGGCCCGCTCCATCAGGTCGCGCAGGCTCGCCGCCCCGTCCAGGAAGGAGAAGGGAGAATGCACGTGAAGGGGCACGTACACCCGCTTTCCCCCCTCAATCGAACACCCGGTAAAGCACCCAGGTACCAGCGCGGTCCCGGTAAAGCTCGTAGACGCCTCCCTCACGTACCTGCACCCGGAAGAACTCCTTTTCTGTCTCCCCCTCCCACCAGCGGCCGGCATCCAGCCACCGTTCCAGCACCCTGGCCACCAGACGCAACCGTCCTCGCCAGTAAAAGCCCACCGGCCCGTTATCCCCCTCCCGCACCTTAACCGGAACGCGAAGGAGCTTGCTCACGAGATCACCCTCCTCTTTCGGCAGGGATCCCAGAACTCCAGGAGCCTCTCCCGCCGGGTGGCCCGCACCCCTCGCCTCAGGCGGGGATGGAGAGTGCTGGGGTCTTCGGGTACCCGCCGTCCGGCCCGGGGATGGCCGGTTCCCCACAATGCCAGCTGATCAGCGGATCTCCCCTCCAAACAATCCGCCCGCAATCGCATTCCGGCCACCGGGGCACCCACCCCCATCTTTTCCAGCAACCCCGCCAGCACCACCCGCAGCATCCCGCATCCGCCTCTGGGAGCACTAAATTCGCGCATCGCCACCCAGTTGCGGCCCTCTCCGCCCCAAGCCTCCAGCAGCAGTCGACGGCAACCCTTTCCCTCCTCATCCAGAAAACTGGCCAGGGAAGTGGCCCATTCTTCCAGGCGCGCTCGCAGAGGAACCAGGCTGGTGGCGGGAGGATCGAACTCGCACTCCCGCTCCCATCGTGACGGTGGATACGTGATCCGCAACGGCAGGGGATCGATGCCCTCCGCCAGCGCCTTGAAGAATTCCGCCCTCTTCCCCAACCAGAAGCGCCGCTCCACCGGATCCATGGCCAGGATCTCGCCCAGGCGAAAGATGCCCAACCGTCGCAGGATCTCCTTCTCCCGCTCGTCGAGGAACCAGACCCATTCCAGGGGGAGTTCGTGCAGGAACTCTTCTTGGCGTTCTTCCGGCAGACGGACTATAGTGTGAGAGGATTTCCGGGAAATCCCCCGATCCTCGCCAGCTCCACCCCGATAAGCCAGCAGCACCGCCCGGGCGGCAAACTTTCCCCGCGCCAGCCCCGCCCACAAGTGATGCCCCAGGCGCGGTACCACCAGCTCCGCCAGACGAGCTACCACCTCCTCCCCCTTCCGGTGGCACCCCAAACCCAAGAAGGCGCTGTGAGGACGGAAAGACTCCACCGCGGGGTCCACCTCGCTGCAGGCCTTCCAGAATTCTTCCATGGGGAGGTGTCGAATGGCAGCCCATTCCACCCGCTGCGCCCCGGGGGCGCCCGCGCGCGCCTGACTCCAGGGCATTCCCACCCGCCACTCAGGAGGGGCCGGCCGGGAAAAATCCAGCAACCGTCCGGCCTTCACGATCCCCACCGGGGCTGAAGAAATCTCCCTTCCTTTCCCGGCCAGCCACAGCTTCCAGTAAAACCCCTCCAGTTCCAAATAAGCCACCCACATGGCCCTCCACCCGGATACCAAACGTATGTTCGGTAAAGCCATTATAAAGCTGCTTCTCCCACCTGTCAAGGAACCGCACTGGCTCGAGTCTTTCGGGCCGCGCTGGCCCACGGCGCTCCCTGCGTCATACCCAACCGCACCGGCACCAAAATGATCGAGGGTGGCTGTCAGGCCACCCCCACCCAGGACAGACGCCGGCCGCACATCGGACCACCAGGGTGTCATTCCGAAAACCACGTCCTATCCCCTGGACTGGCAAAAGCAGCAACACGCCCCAGACCCTGCTGCCCTCACGCTTCTTCGGCGACTACCTTCAGCCAAATCTCCTCACCACCCCACGCCAGTCGCGCCACCTCGCTCTTTCCATCACCTGGAGCCGAAAGTCGGTGCCTGCCCACCACCACCGCCGGCACCGCCACCTTCAGGTGGTAGCCGTCAGATTCCAGAATCCCTGTCGCCGTCCCCATGACCATGTTGCCCAGCTCCGAAAGGCAGCTTTGCTCCATTGAGCCCAACTCGCGGCAGTCCTGCCCCAGCATCCGGCCTGCCACCGCCAGCGCCGTCTTCTCAGACATCTGCACCACCAGGAACCCCCGCAGAGAAGCGGCAAACCCCACGACCACCGAAACATCTAGCGACTCGGGCTCCCCCTGATCCACGTCGACACCGTCCACCGGCTCCGAGGTCAAAGCGGGGATTATCTCTTGCGCCGCCTGCACCACCGAATCCAAAACCGCCCTTCTGTCCACCCCACTCCCTCCTTTGCCTCACATCAAACGCTTGATGGCCTGCACCACTCTGCCGGGATCCGGCGGCTTGACGATGAAGTCTCGCGCTCCCAGCTTCAGCGCCGCCACCACTGCCGTCTGCTGAGCCAGCGCGCTGCACATCACCACCTTAGCGTTGGGATCCTCGGCCAGTATTTCCTTGAGCGCCTGCAGGCCGTCCTTCGTCGGCATGGTGATGTCCAGCAAGACGAGAGAGGGCCTGTGCTCCTTGTACATGCGCACGGCTTCTTCCCCGTCCCCCGCCTCCAGCACGTCAAGTCCCAGCCCCTCGATGATCTTCCTCAGCCGCATCCTCATGAACTTGGCGTCATCAGTCACCAGGACAGTGGCCACCACTCTTCCCTCCCGCTCATGATGCCTCATATTATGGCCAGGGTCTCCCGCGCTATATCCGCCAGGGGCAGCTGGCGGCACGCCGCACCCAGCTCTTTGGCCACGCGGGGAATGCCGTACACTACCGCCGTGTCTTCCGACTCCACCAGGGTCACCGCCCCCGCATTGCGCATTGCCAAGAGTCCGCGTGCCCCGTCCTCCCCCATTCCGGTGAGTAACACCCCCACCGCCCGACTGCCACAGGCTTCCGCCACCGAGCGGAGGGTGAGGTCTATACATGGCCGGTGGCTGAGGCGTTCCTTGGAGTCGAAAACTGTCACCACCAGTTTGCCATTCCGGCGCTGCAGTACCGTCTGCCGGCCCGCTGGTGCTATCAGTGCCTCGCCCGATCGCACCACGTCACCGTCACGAGCCTCCCGCACCTTGATGCGACATCTGGCGGCCAGGTTGTTGGCGAGGAACTCTGTGAAGCCGGCTGGCATGTGCTGGGCCACCAATACCCCAACCGGCACCTCGGCGGGAAATGTGGGGAGTATGGCGTGAAGGGCTGCCGGTCCGCCGGTGGAACAGCCGATGGCAACCAGGTCAAACCGACGGGTCCACCGGAACTGATCCCCCCAGGCACGGTTGTCCCACGACTGCCTCCGCTGCCGGATCATCCGGGCAAGTCGATCGGGAGAAATGGCCGCCGCGGCCCGCACCTTCTGCAACAGTTCCTCCTTCAGCTCGGGCATGTCGAAGGAAATGAAGGAAGCCGGCTTGGGTATGCAATCCACCGCACCAATCTCCAGCGCCTTCATGGTGGTGGATGCGCCCTTGGTGGTCACGGAGCTGACCATTATCACCGGCAACGGGTAGCGGTTGAGCAACTCCACCAGACACTGCAGGCCATCCATGCGCGGCATCTCCACATCGAGGGTCACCACGTCGGGTTGTACCGACTGGACGACGTCCAACGCTTCCTGCCCATCTTTGGCCGTTCCCACCACCGAAATGTCCCCTTCCGACTCGAGCATCTTGGCCAGCACCAGCCGCATGAATGCCGAGTCATCCACTACCACCACTCGGATCTTGTCCCTCAACCCGGTCACCCACCTTTCCTGAGAACAGTCACCCCTCCCGAGTTCAGCAGTTGGAGTCCGAGCTCGGGTTGCTCCTCCACCACTTCCCTCTCGCCCAGCAGCAGGTATCCCCCGGCGGCAAGGGCTCTGGCGATCTTCCTCAGCGCCTTGCGTCTGCCGTCAGCGGTCATGTAGTACAGCACGTTCCGGCACAGACACACGTCGACAGTACCGGGGAGGAAGGGGCTTTCCGCTCCTGCCAGGTTATCCCGCACGAAAAATGCTCTGCCCCTGTACTCCTCCTTGACGCGGTGCAGGCCACCACCCAAGGGCTCAAAGAACCGCTTCAACACCGCGCGGTCGGTGGCGCGGAAGGTGAAGGAACGCTCGGAATAGACGCCCTGCTGCGCGCGCTCCAGAGCGCATTCGTCGACGTCCGTCCCGAACACCACCATCTTCTCAAAGACCTCCTCGCCTGAGCCCGTCCCCTCTTCAGCCGCCAGGAAAAGCAACGAGTACACCTCCTCGCCACTGGAACACCCTGCGCTCCACAAAACTGCCCGGTTGCGAGACCTGAGGCGCTCGGGTACCGCCTCCCGCACCACCCATTCCAGCTGGTGGCGACCCCGGAAGAAGTAGGTCTCGTTCACACTCAGGGCACCAGCTAACTCCCACAGCGTGGGACGTACACTATCGTGTCCCAGGGCCGCCGCTACCAGTTCCTGCAGGTCGATTCCTCTTGAAGCTGCCCAGCGAGCCAGTTTCTTGTCAACCACGGCAGGGTTCAGGCTCTCCTGAGACCATCCGAACTCGGCTTGCAAAGCTTGCAACAGGCACCGCAGCCGGTTACCTACCGACAACTGCTGGGAGACGGGTCCCTTCACGGCGTTGCCACGACCCCCAAGCCCACCCTCTGCCCTGGCCTCCCGCTCGGTGCCAGGCCGTCCCCCATTTCGCTCTCAGGGTGCCGCTTCCACCTGAGGGCTTCCTGCCGGGTCACGCAGACCAGGGGGTGGAAAACGCCTGAGCTGCCAAACCACCGACTGCTCTCCTGGCTCAGGTACTCGACGATCCTGCTGCAGCAAATTCGCAGTCCTTGTGCGTTGCACTCCTGCATACGATGCATCACTCCTCTCCATGCCACCACGCAGCCCGGCTGCTGTGGCATACTCCCGTCGTAGCCCGCTGCCCCGTCTGGGAGCTTCAACTTGCCCATCCCCCCAATAGGGCCGCTACTCCGGAGCTTCCTGCCGCAGTATCGGTCAGCCCTTGGGCCCTGACCGTCCTCCGGCCCCGGCAGTAGCGCGGGAGGGACCCTGGGGGGATCTGCTATCCTGATGACGCACTGGGCGGGCTCCTGGAATACCCGTCGCCCCTGCTTCGCGACTGCTTCCGACAGACCCAACCTGCTTAACCCTTCCCCGCGTCCCGGCCACCACAGCCGGCACCGTTAGCAGCGCCAAGATCGACCATCTCCCTGGCATCCGACGGCCGCGGTCAACAGCACGGCTGCCACCAGACAATCTGAAGCCGCGGGTACTCTCGCAACGAGGCAGAGCCGTGCGCCGTGGCCGCTGGACAGCTGCCCGATCACCCACCCCCCACCGGCCATCACCCACTGTCCCGGCGCACGTACCTCAAGGCTCCAACGGTGATGCTATGGAAGTATCCGCGAGGATCGAGGGTGGTCAAAGTCTCCCCCTCGCCCAGGAACAATACGCCCCCCGGGGACAGTGAGTGAGCCACGCCCTCGACTATCCTCCGGGCAACATCCGATCGCATGTAGATGAGCACGTTTCGACAAAACACGATGTGGCAGGGAGGGAACGGATCCCTGGCCAGGTTCAGCCTGGTGAATTGAACGAGGGATCGTACGTCATCGGACACGGCAAAATAATCCCCGTACACCTCTACGAAGCCCCGAAACTCCTCGGGAATGTGCTTAAGCTCCGACGAAGGATACTGCCCCCTCTTGGCGACCTCCAGGGCGTACTCGTCCACGTCCGACCCCAAGACCTCCACCTGGCCTTCCCGGGCCACGGACCGGGCAACCATGGCAATCGAGTAAACTTCCTGTCCAGTGGAACACCCAGCGCTCCAGATCTTGCACACCCGTCCCCCCTGCCGGATGAACTCGCGAAGGTACTCCGCAAGGGCCTCGAACTGCTGGGGCTGACGAAAGAACCGCGTCTCTTTAATAGTCAGGGCGGAGATGAGCTGGTCCTCCTCTTTTACGCCCTGTGCAATGAGTTCGTCCAACCGCAGGTGAGCAGCCCCAGGAATGCGCCGCATGCCCAGCCATTCGGCCAGGGCGGTGATCCTATCATCAGTGATGGTGCTGGGAGGGTGTGCGCCCCCTCCCAGCACCGCTTCGGGGGAATGGCAGCCAACCACCGTAGCACCCCCAGTGGTCGACAACACCACGTTCGCCATCTTACTCGGCGCTGCCCGCCGCCGCCTCAGATGCTATCCGCGCCCTTTGGCCAAGTCGGTCGCCCACCGCCGACAAGCGACCGAGGGCATCCGCCGCCTTGGAGCCCTTGGCTCGAGCAGCCTCAGCTTGCTCGCCCAACCACACGACCTTTCGGCGCACCGTCCCAACCAGGTCTTCCACCGTCTGGACATCGCCGCGTTGCTGCCGCAACCCGTCCTGGATCAGTTCGGCCGCGCGTCTGCCCTCATCAAGATGGCGCACGCCCTCAGCCGCCGCAGATACCAGGCGCGGTACCTCTTGCTGAGCCATCTGCGCACAACGTTCCCGCAGAACCCCTGCCGCACTGATCAACCGCTCCGCCAGGTTCCTCTGTTCGTTCATCGCTCTCGCTACCTGCTCCGTCCGCTTGCGCATGTTACCTACCGCCGCCACTATCTGCTGCGCCCCCGCAGCTAGCTCGTCCGTGGCTTTGCCTACCTGAGCCGCCTGGTTGGTCACCTGGGCCGCCCCTTGCACGATCTGCTCCGCCGCCTTGGCTTGCTCATCCATGGCC
>DFNJ01000022.1 GCA_002376005.1 Firmicutes bacterium UBA3570 | reverse complement strand
CCTACCGAATGTTGATACGGACGAGACGGGTGGCGAAGTTGACAGGGGCAGCTTGCGGAGCTATAATTGTCGATAGGTGCAGGATACACCTAGGAGGCTTCGTCTCTATATGCGCCAGTTACCCGCATGGGAGCCGCCACGGACCTCTCCAGTACTCAGTCCTCTTGCGTCGTCAAAGCGCTGTGTTTCTCAAGAAACTGGGTGCAGGTGTGAACTGGTTGGCAGGCTGCGGCTGAATCCCGCGGAGAGGCGATCCGAATCTGCGCCGGGTGAGCAGGAGCGGCTGGTCAGCGCGGGGCTTTCGAGGTGACGGGCGAAATGGTAGTCCTGTGGAGACTGCTCAGGTATGTCCGCCGGTACTGGCCTGCGGTGACCGTGGGCATGGTGAGCATGCTGGTCATGTTGGGCCTGAACCTGGCGGTGCCGTGGGTGGTGCGACAGGCCATTGACCACGCCATACTGGGGGGGCATGCCCGCCAGCTGGGGTTGCTGGCCTTCATGGTGGTGGGGTTGAAGCTGGCTACCGGGGTGTTTGCCTTCGGACGGCGCTACAGCATGGAATGGGTGGCCCAGCGGGTTATCTACGATCTGCGCAACGCGCTCTATCAGCACTTGCAGGGCCTCAGCTTCAGCTTTTACGACCAGGCGCAGACCGGCCAGTTGATGTCTCGTTGTACCCAAGACGTGGAGACATTGCGGCGGTTCGTGGGGTTCGGAGTGGTCAACCTGGTATACAATGCCCTCACCCTCTTCGGCATCCTGATCCTGATGATCCGCATCCATTGGAGACTGGCCTTACTCTCCATGGTCACCATACCGTTCCTCGTGCATGTGGTTCGACAGTTTAGCACCAGGGTGCGTCCCGCCTACCGCGACATTCAGGCGCAGCTGGCCGAGTTGACCACGGTGCTGCAGGAGAACGTCACCGGGGTACGGGTGGTGAGGGCTTTCGCCCAGGAAAAGTACGAGGAGGAGAAGTTCCACCGGGTCAACTGGGGCCTGCTGGAGAAAAACGTGCGCGCGGTTCGGCTTTGGGCGTACTACTTCCCCCTCATGAACTTCATCTCCGCTCTGGGCACCACCATAGTCATATGGTACGGAGGGCGGGAGGTCATTGCGGGTAGGTTGAGCCTCGGTTCCCTGGTGGCCTTCGGTCAATATCTCGGCATGCTGGTGGTTCCCTTGCGGATGCTGGGCTGGATCCTGAATCTGTCCCAGCGAGCGATAGCCTCGGGACAGCGGGTGTTCGAGCTGCTGGACACGGAACCGGAAATAAAGGACGCCCCCGATGCCTATCCGCTGCCGCCGGTCAAGGGTCACGTAGTGTTCGAGAACGTATCCTTCGCCTATGCCACCGACCCCGATCATCCAGTGCTGAAGAACGTCAGTTTCGAGGTGCTACCGGGGCAGACGGTTGCCCTGCTGGGAGCCACGGGGTCGGGTAAAAGCACCGTCATCAACCTCATTCCTCGCTTCTATGACCCCACCGAAGGGCGCATACTGGTGGACGGGCACGACATCCGCAAGGTCACCCTGGAGAGCCTGCGGCGGCAAATCGGGATTGTGCTTCAAGAGACCTTCCTGTTCAATGCCTCCATCAAGGAGAACATCGCCTATGGGAGGCCGGGGGCAACCCAAGAGGAGATTGTGCAGGCGGCCAAAGCGGCACGGATCCACGATTTCATCATGACGCTGCCACAAAAATACGATACCATCATCGGTGAGCGAGGGATATCGCTGTCCGGAGGCCAGAAACAGCGGGTGGCCATCGCCCGGGCGCTGCTGATGGACCCCAGGATACTCATACTGGATGACAGTACCTCCAGCGTGGACACCGAGACCGAGCACCTCATCCAAGAGGCCTTGCATGCCTTGATGAAGGACCGGACTACCTTCGTGATAGCTCAGCGACTGTCCACGATCAAGAACGCCCACTTGATTCTGATTTTGCGCGACGGGGAGATAGTGGAGAGGGGTACCCACGCGGAGCTGTTGCAGAAAGGCGGTATATACCGGGAGATATACGAGCTGCAATTCAAGGGACAGGAAGAAGTGGCGCGGCTGGCTGGAGACGGAGGGACGAACTGATGGGCTTTCACGGGCACGGTCATAGCATGCTGGAAGATGGACCCGTGGCCTACGACTCCGAGCTGGTGCGGCGGCTGATGAAGTACGTGGTGCCGCACTGGCGCTACATATTGCTGGCCTCCATCATGACGCTGGGGGTGGCGGGCAGCAACCTGGCCGGGCCCTATCTGCTGAAGGTGGCCATCGATCGCTACATTGCCACTGGTAACCTCTGGGGTCTCAACGGGGTGGCCGCCCTGTACATCCTCACCCACCTCGTGAACTGGGTGTGTTCCTACGGCCAGACGTATTACATGTCCTGGGTGGGCCAGAACACCCTCTATAGCCTTCGTCGGGATCTCTTCTCCCATCTCCAGCGCTTGGGGTTCAAGTTCTACGATTCGCGCCCGGCCGGGGTGATCATGTCGCGGGTTACCAACGACGTGCAGGCCATTCAGGAGCTCATCTCCGGCGGCCTGGTCCACATGATAAGCGACGTCATAGTCCTGGGCGGCATCGTGACCATCATGCTCCTCATGAACACCCGCTTGGCGCTGGTGAGTTTCCTGGTGTTGCCGTTCCTGACGTATACCGCCATCGTGTTCCGCAACCGGGTGCGTCGGGCCTATCGGGATGTGCGGGTGAAGATTGCCAACGTGAATGCCACCCTGCAGGAGAGCATCTCAGGAGTGAGGGTGGCCCAGTCCTTCGTGCGAGAAGACCTGAACGCGCAGCGTTTTGACCAGACCAACCTGGAGAACCTGCAGGCCAACATGCGGGCGGCGTCATTGTTTTCCGTGTTCATGCCCCTGGTGGATTGCATTGGGGCAGCGGGAATCTCCCTCATACTGTGGTACGGCGGCAGACAGGTCATGGCGGGGACCCTGACCGTGGGCGTGGTGGTGGCGTTCATCTCTTATCTCGAGCGATTCTACCGGCCGTTGCAGGACCTGGGACAGATATACAACACCATGCAGTCCGCCATGGCGGCTTGCGAGAAGATCTTCGCCATCATGGATACCGAACCGGAGATCACCGACCGACCGGGCGCCGTGGACCCGGGGTCGCTGAAAGGCCACGTGCGGTTCGAGAACGTGACGTTCGGCTACGACCCCGACCGTCCGGTGCTGCACGACATCAACCTGGAGGCGCTCCCCGGGGAGCGGGTGGCCCTGGTGGGGCCCACCGGGGCGGGCAAAACCTCCATCATTAACCTGCTGGCCCGATTCTATGACCCCCAGCGGGGTCGCATCGTGGTGGACGGCCACGATCTTCGCGACCTTAAGGTGGAGTGTCTGCGCAAACAGATCGGGATCGTGTTGCAGGATACCTTCTTGTTTTCCGGTACCGTGAAGGATAACATAAAGTACGGCAAGTTGGACGCCACCGACGAAGAAGTGATTGCCGCAGCCAAGGCGGTGGGAGCCCACGAGTTCATCGAGAAAATGCCGCAGGGTTATGACACGCCGGTAGGGGAACGGGGGGCGATGCTGTCCATAGGTCAAAGACAGCTGATATCCTTCGCCCGAGCGCTGCTGCGAGACCCGCGGATCCTGATCCTGGATGAGGCCACCTCCAGCGTGGACGCGTACACCGAAGTACTGATCCAGCGTGCCCTGGAGAAGCTTCTGGAAGGCCGGACTTCCTTCATCATCGCCCACCGGCTTTCCACGGTGAGAAATGCGGACAAGATCCTGGTGATAGATCAGGGCAGAATAGTGGAGCGGGGCACCCACGCCGAGCTATTGGCCCGAGGCGGGTTGTATGCGCAGCTTTATGAAATGCAGTTCCGGTACCAGGAGGTGGCCGGTAACTGAGTGCCGGGAATTACCAAGGATAGTCCCTACCCCATCGGGCCCGCCTCCTGATCAGCGGGCCGTCGAGTTTGCTGGATGAAGTGGGGGGTGCGGATGGCCAAGCCACTGATCATAGTCGAGTCACCCACCAAGGCGCGGACGTTGCGGCGGTTCCTGGGCAAGCGGTATCAGATCAAGGCCTCCATGGGACACGTGCGCGACCTACCCAAGAGTCAGTTCGGAGTGGACATTGAAGCTGGCTTCCAACCCAAATACATCACTATCCGGGGCAAGGGCAAGGTTTTGGAAGAGCTGCGGAAAGCAGCGCGCAAAGCCTCGCGAGTGCTGTTGGGCACCGACCCCGACCGGGAGGGGGAGGCCATTTCCTGGCACCTGGCTGATGCCCTGGGGCTGGAGCCCGAGCGTCCCTGCCGGGTTGAGTTTCACGAGATCACCGATCAGGCAGTTCGCAAAGCCTTGCGCAAGCCGCGCCCGATCGATCGAAGACTGGTGGACGCTCAGCAGGCTCGGCGCATCCTCGACCGAGTGGTGGGTTATCGGATAAGCCCCCTTCTTTGGAAGACGGTGAAGCGCGGTCTCAGCGCCGGCCGGGTGCAATCCGCGGCATTGCGGCTGTTGTGCGACCGGCAGCGGGAAATCGACCAATTCGTCCCCCAGGAGTACTGGACCATCGATGGGCATTTCCGCCTGGAGACAGGTGAACTGGAGGCCCGCTATCAGGGGAAAGACGGGTCGGGGCCCAGGATTGGCTCGCGGGAGGAAGTGGATCGCCTAGCCCGGCTTCTACCGGAACTGGAGTACCGGGTGGCGAGGGTGGAGCGAAAGACCAGGAGGCGAGTCCCTCCGCCGCCCTTCACCACCAGTACGCTGGCCCAGGAGGCCCACCGACGGCTCGGTTTTAGCACGCGGAAGACCATGTCGGTGGCTCAACAGCTTTACGAGGGCGTGGATCTGGGGGAAGGGGGTCCGGTGGGGCTGATAACCTATATGCGAACCGACTCCACCCGCCTCAGTTCTTTCTTCCGGCAGGAGGTCCGGGACTACCTCCAGCGCGTGAAGGGAGAGGAATACTTGGGACCTGCGGCAGGGTACCGCCGCGCCAGGAGGGCGGGGGTGCAGGATGCTCACGAGGCCATACGGCCGACTTCGGTCTGGCGCCACCCCGACCAGGTGGAGCGGTATCTCGACCGCGACCAGACGCGGCTGTACCGGCTGATCTGGGAGCGAGCCGTGGCCAGCCAGATGGCGCCTGCCCGCTATCGACAGGTGACGGTGGAACTGGTGGGAGGGGAGGAACACTGGTTCCGTGCCACTGCATCGCGACTGGAGTTTGCCGGATTTTTGGCCATCCACCCCGATGCCGAAAACAGCGAGAACGGTGCTGAAGGCATGAGCCCGATGGCTCTGGAGGGGATTCGGGAAGGAGAGCCAGCCCAGCTCGTCGACATCGAGGTCGAGCGTCATCTTACCCAGCCCCCACCCTACTATAACGAAGGCACCTTGGTGAAGACGCTGGAGGAACTGGGCATAGGTCGGCCCAGCACCTACGCTCCCACCATCAGCACGTTGCTGGACAGAGGGTACGTCCGGCGCGAACGCAAGCGCCTGGTGCCCACCGAGCTGGGCATGATCGTGACCGACCTGTTGAAGGAGCATTTCCCCGACATCGTGGACCTGCAGTTCACCCGGGAGATGGAGGAGCAGCTGGATCGCATCGAGGCTGGCGATGCGGACTGGCGGCAGGTGCTTTGGGATTTCTACCGGCCCTTTGAAGCCCACCTGAAAGAGGCGGAAAAGAACATGAAGCGGGTGAGTCTGCCGGTGCAGGAAACCGAACGCATCTGCCCGCAGTGCGGCTCGCGCATGGTGATCCGCGAGGGCAGGTACGGGAAGTTCCTCGCCTGCCCGCGCTTTCCGGAGTGCAGACACACCGAGCCTTACGCGGTATCCACCGGCAGAACCTGTCCGCTCTGCGGCGACGAGGTGTTGGAGCGCCGGACGCGGCGCGGGACCAGGTTCTACGGCTGTGCCCGATATCCCGAATGTTCGTTCCGCACCTGGCATGAGCCGGCAGAAGGAGAATGTCCAGTATGCGGGGCTTTCGTGGTGGCCAGGCGACGGCGTGGGAGAGTGGTACTGGCCTGCGCACGACCTGGGTGCGGTTGGCGCGAGGATGAGGTGTCCGATGGCAGTTGAGGTCATCGGCGGCGGACTGGCGGGGGTGGAAGCAGCGTGGCAAATCGCCCGGGCCGGCCTGGAAGTGGTACTGCACGAGATGCGTCCGGAAGTCATGACGCCCGCGCACCGGACCGGTCTGCTGGCCGAGCTGGTCTGCAGCAATTCCCTGGGCTCCGAACACCCACACAGTGCACCCGGCGTACTCAAGGCGGAGATGCGGCTGCTCGGTTCCGTGTTGCTCGAGTGTGCGGAGGAGGCACGGGTCCCGGCAGGGCGCGCCCTGGCGGTGGATCGTGAGGCGTTCGCCCGGAGGGTTACCGAACGCATCGAGAGCGCCGCGCGCATCAGGGTGGTGAGGGAGGAAGTGAGGCATCTCCCGGAGGGACTGGTGGTGGTAGCCACCGGCCCCCTCACCTCGCCGGCCCTGGTGGAGGAGCTGGAATGTCTGACCGGAGCCGGGACCCTGTATTTCTTCGATGCCGCTTCCCCCATCGTCACCCGGGAATCCCTGGATCTCGACCGCATGTTCTGGGGCTCGCGCTACCAGCCGCACAGCTGGGATTACCTCAACGCTCCCCTGGACGAGGAGGCCTACCTGGCCTTCTGGGGGGCGCTGGTGGAGGCGGAGCGCCACCCTCGGCACGACTTTGAGCCCGAGCATCTGTTCGAGGGTTGCCTACCCATCGAGGAGCTGGCCCGCCGGGGGCCCGACGTCTTGCGGTTCGGGCCACTGAAGCCGGTGGGGCTGGTGGACCCCCGCACGGGCCGGATGCCGTACGCCGTGGTGCAGCTCCGCCGGGAGGATCGCGAGGGACGACTTTTCAACTTGGTGGGATTTCAGACCAACCTGAAGTGGTCGGAGCAACGCCGCGTCTTCCGCATGATACCCGGGCTGGAGCGCTGCGAGTTCGTCCGCTACGGCGTGATGCACCGCAACACCTACCTGTGTGCTCCGCTGGTGATGGAACCCACCCTGCTTTGCCGCCGCCGGCCGAGCCTGCTCTTTGCAGGTCAGATAACCGGGGTGGAGGGGTACATGGAGTCGGCGGCCACCGGCATCCTGGCCGGGCTAAACGCGGCTCGGCTGGCCCGTGGACTGGAACCGGTGGTACCTCCCAGGGACACCGTGTTGGGGGCCTTATGTCACTACATTGCCGAAGCGAGGCCGGATGGTTTCCAGCCGATGAATGCCAGCTGGGGGATACTGCCGCCCCTGGAGCATCGCGTTCGTCCGAGACGACGCCGCCGCGAGGAAATGGCCAGGCGCGCCCTGGGCAGCATGGAGGTGTTCCTCCGTACGCTGGCTAATTCTTGAGGGTTATCGACTACAGGACCATCTTTGGGGTCGATGGGGATGTCTTGCGGCAAAACTCTGAATATGTTATGTTGTTCGGGGGATTCAAACCGGGGAGGCCTGCCTTTGGACTCAGTCCTGGAAGGCTTTCTGGTTTACGTGAAGGGGGAAAAGACGCTATCCGAACCCACAGCCCGCGCATACCTGGCGGACGTGCGTCAGTTCGTGTCGTTCGTGGGCGGTACTGGTCTAGCGATAGCCGCGTTACGCGATGGCCCCGAGCACTGCCTCCGGAGGTGGATCGCCCAGCTGGGTCGGCGAGGGTATGCCCGCGCCACGGTGGCGCGCAAGGTGTCCGCCTGTCGGGCGTTCTTGCGGTTTCTGCGGCGAGAACAGCTGGTGGCAGCCCAAGGGGAGAAGGTGTGGGTACCCAGGCGTAGGCGGCGGTTGCCCCGGTTCCTCGGGCGCGAGGAGGTGGAGGATGTCCTGGCGGCAGTCACGGGGGCCGGCCCGCTGGCGTTGCGGGACCGGGCAATCCTCGAGGTGCTGTACGGCAGCGGACTGCGGGTGGCGGAACTGGTGGGCCTGGACGTGGGGGACATCGACCAGGAAGAGGGAATGCTTTTGGTGACCGGCAAGCGCAGGAAACAGCGCTGGGTGCCGCTGGGGAGGGTGGGGCTGGAGGCCGTCCGGCGGTACCTGCGCCATGGCCGCCCCGCGCTTCTGGGCGGTGGCCCCAGGCTGGCCGGTGAACCCGCTCTCTTTCTGAACGCCCGGGGGAGGCGGTTGTCGACCCGCGGGGTGTATCGCATCGTGAAGAAATACCTGGCGCGGGCGGGCGTGCAGCGCCGGGCAGGCCCCCACATCTTCAGGCACAGCTTTGCCACCCACCTGCTGGCGGGAGGGGCGGATATCCGCTCAGTGCAGGAGATGCTGGGGCATGCCAGTGCTGCCACTACTCAGATATACACTCACGTGGCTGCCCAGAGGTTGCGTGAGGTGTACCGGAGAACTCATCCGCGGGCGTGAACGGGGGTGAGAGTTTGTTGATCGGGACCACCATCCTGGCCGTCCGTCACCGCGGGGCAGCGGTCATGGGAGGAGACGGGCAGGTGACCTTGCCCCAGGGAAACGTGATTGTAAAGCACCGGGCGCGGAAGGTGAGACGGCTTTACGAGGGGAAGGTCCTGGCCGGCTTTGCCGGTTCGGTGGCCGATGCCCTGACCCTGTTTGAGCGTTTTGAAGGGAAGCTGCAGGAGTATCACGGACAGCTGGTGAGGGCGGCGGTGGAACTGGCCAAGGACTGGCGTACCGATCGCACCCTGCGCCGCCTGGAGGCGTTGCTGGCAGTGATGGATCGGGAACAGCTGCTGTTGGTGTCAGGTAGTGGCGACGTGATGGAACCGGACGACGGCATCGTCGGTATCGGCTCGGGGGGCGCATACGCCTTGGCCGCAGCACGGGCGCTGGTTCGCCATACCGAGCTGTCCGCCCGGGCCATCGTGGAGGAAGCGCTGCGGATTACCGCGGAGATATGCGTATACACAAATCGGGAGCTGGTGATCGAGGAGATCTAGCCCCTGGGGGAGGTGATAGGCATGGAGAACTTGACGCCGCGCCAGATCGTCAAAGAACTGGACAAGTACATCATCGGACAGGACAAGGCCAAGCGGTCGGTGGCGGTGGCCATCCGCAACCGCATCCGGCGCCAGAAGCTACCTCCGGAGCTGCAGGAGGAAGTGGCGCCCAAGAACATCCTCATGATCGGGCCCACCGGAGTGGGCAAAACCGAGATCGCCCGGCGACTGGCCAAGTTAGTCGATGCTCCTTTCATCAAGGTGGAGGCCACTAAGTACACGGAAGTGGGCTATGTGGGGCGCGACGTGGAATCCATGGTGCGGGAGCTGGTGGAGACCGCGGTCCGCATGGTGAAGGCGGCCAAGACCGCCGAGGTGGCCGACCAAGCGCGCACGCTGGCGGAGCAGCGATTGCTGGACATCCTGGCTCCTCTGCCCAAACGGAGCCGGCCGCCCCAGAATCCCCTGGAGTCGCTGCTGGCTTTTTCCCAGTCCCGGTATGAGGAAACGCCCGAGGAGTTCGAGGAGAAATTGAGAAGGGCGCGCGCGGAACGCCGGCTCATGCAGAGAAAGCTGGCGGCCGGCGAGCTGGAGGACATGTTGGTGGAGGTGGAAGTAGAGGATACCAGCCTACCCACCGTGGAGGTGTTCACCGGAGCAGGGGTGGAGGAGCTGGGGATAAACTTCCAGGAGCTCCTGGGGGGGTTGCTGCCCAAGAGGAAGAAAAAGCGGAGACTACCGGTGTCGGAAGCCCGACGGGTGCTCGAGCAAGAGGAGGCACAAAAACTCATTGACATGGACGCGGTGATTGCCGAGGCGATTCGACGCACTGAGCAGAGCGGGATCATCTTCATCGACGAACTGGACAAGATCGCGGGCCGGGAGAGGGGCGTGGGACCGGATGTCTCCCGGGAGGGAGTCCAGCGCGACATCCTGCCCATCGTCGAGGGATGTACCGTGGCCACCAAGTACGGTCCGGTGAAGACGGACCATATCCTGTTCATCGCTGCCGGTGCCTTCCACACCACCAAGCCCTCCGACCTCATACCCGAGCTGCAGGGGCGTTTCCCCATCCGGGTGGAGCTGGAACCACTGGGTCGCGAGCACTTCCGGAGGATCCTGGTGGAGCCGGAGAACGCGTTGGTCAAGCAGTACACGGCTTTGCTGGCTACCGAGGGGATCACTCTGAGGTTCACTGATGACGCCCTGGACGAGATCGCGGAGATGGCCTGCCGGGTCAACGAACAGACGGAGAACATCGGAGCTCGGCGGCTGCACACCATCATGGAACGCCTTCTGGAGGAGATATCCTTCGAGGCCCCGGAGATAGGGCAGCGGGAAGTGGTGGTAGACGGCGACTACGTGCGGCAAAAACTGGCTGACGTGGTCCAGGATAGCGATCTTTCCAGATACATCCTCTAACCAAATATGTGGGGAAAGGGAGATGGTTGTTATGAGCACGTTATTGGAAAAAACTCGGCAGGTTAACCGCATGCTGCAACGCGCGGCCGGTCGGCAGGTGGATTTCGGAGAGATGTCCCGGGTGCTGAGCGACTTGATTGGCGCCAACGTGTACCTGGCGGATGCCCGGGGGAAGATCCTGGGGTACGCGCTGGTCGACGAGTTCGACTGCGACATCCTGCTGCAGGGGGTGCTGGCCGAGGGGCAGTTCCCCAGGGACTACAACGACAAACTGCTGAGGATCGAGGAGACTTCCCCCAACATCAGCCAGGAGGGGCGTCGGTGTGTCTTCAAACGCCAAGAGCGCTGTCGCTTTGAGGGAAAGGTGACCACCATCGTCCCCATCATGGGAGGAGGCGAGCGGTTGGGCACCATGCTGCTGGCGCGGTACGAGGGGCGCTTTGACGACGATGATCTGGTGCTGGCGGAGTACGGGGCCACGGTGGCGGCGATGGAGATCTTGCGCGAGCGCAGCCTGAGGCTGGAGGAAGAAGCCAGGAAAAAGGCCCAGGTCCAGGTGGCACTGGGCAGTCTGTCCTTCTCGGAGCTGGAGGCCGTCCACCACATCTTCGAGGAACTGGGGGGAGAAGAGGGGCTGCTGGTGGCCTCCAAGATTGCTGACCGGGTGGGCATAACCCGGTCGGTGATCGTCAACGCCCTGCGCAAGTTCGAGAGCGCTGGCGTGATTGAGTCGCGCTCGCTGGGGATGAAGGGCACGTACATCAAGGTGCTGAACGACCGGCTGCTGGATGAGCTGAAAAAGATGCGCTGAGATCAGATGCGGCGGGGAGCGGGCCCGGAGCCCGCTCCCTCCACTTCGCCCGGCCTGCTGACCCTGGGGTGTGGCACCCGGCGGAGCGGATTGGCGTGTTCAGGTGGACCAAAGCCGGCAGGGGCCAACGCTCCCCCCGCCGAGGACCAAAAAATTTTTTTCGATCAAAGGAGGGTTATGGAAAGCGACGTCGAATGGCTATAATCACAAGCTAACCGAATAACGGACGGACCCCACGAGAAAGGCAAACCCGCCGAAAGGCGGGGGCGCAAAGCCACGGGTCTAAAGCCCAGATGGGCTATGACAGCCGGGCTGCCGAATGGAGGTCTGGTGAACTTACACACCACATCCCATCTCCGGTTCGGCCCCGGAGATGGGATGTGTAGTTTCGGGGGTGATTCGGCTGCGTGGCTTTTCGGTCACCGAGCTGATCGAGCGGGCACTGGATTATTCGGCCACCAGGCACCGGGTGCTCGCCGATAACATCGCCAACGTCAACACGCCCGGGTTTCGCCGACGCGATGTGGATTTTTCCGTCGTCCTCCGAGACGCGGTGCGCAGGGATTCGCGGCCGCTGCCGCTGATGCTGACCCATGAGCGCCACATTGCCGGCCCGCGGGGCGGGGGAACGACGTCCCCCGTTCCCTTGAGGGAAGAGGGGGCTTTCGTCAGGGCGGATCGAGCGGGCGTGGACGTGGATTACGAAATGGTGCAGCTGGCGGCCAACTCGCTTTATTACCAGGCGTTACTGAGAGAACTGTCCTGGCGGCTGGGCATTTTGCGCAGCGCGATCACGGAAGGGAGGCGGTGAAGGTGGGTCTGTTCACGGCGATGGAGATAAGCGGTTCCGGCATGACGGCGGAACGGTTGCGCCTTGACGTGATCGCTTCCAACCTGGCCAACGCCGAGACCACCCGGACCCCCCAGGGCGGTCCCTACCGGCGCCGGTTGGTGGTGATGGCGCCCCGGTATGGGGGTTCTTTCCGCTCTGTACTGGAGGCATTTCGGCGTGGGGCGGGGGGCTATGTGCCGGCCGGCACCCGGGTGGTGGGCATCATTGCCGATCCCAGTCCATTCAAGACCCGGTATGATCCCCACCATCCCGACGCCGGACCGGACGGTTACGTGCGCTATCCCAACGTAGAAGTGGTACAGGAGATGGTTGATCTCATCACCGCCACGCGTGCCTACGAGGCGAATGCCACCGCGCTGGCGGCGTTTAAGACCATGTTCCAGAAGGCCCTGGAGCTGGGTCGCCGGTAGCGAGGGGGTGAGCTGAGTGCGCATATCCTCCTATCGCATTCCCGTCCTCCCTCCACCGTCAGAGGGACCGGTCAGAGCGCGCGACGGCAAGGGGTTCGCGGAGGTCCTGAGCGAGGCCTGGCGGGAGGTGGGCCGGCTGCAGGCCGTCGCTGACGAGGCTACGGTGCGCCTGGTGAGCGGTGAGGTGGAGCACCTTCACGACGTGGTGATCGCGGCGGAAAAGGCCTCCCTGGCGTTCGAGCTGGTGCTGAGCCTTCGCAATCGCGTGCTGGAGGCCTATCAGGAAATAATGCGCATGCAGGTGTGATCGGCACCGCAATGAGGAGAGACGGCTGAGGCGATGATGAGCTCGATGGCTGACCTGAAGACCCGTTGGGCTGCCCTTTCCAGCGGCCATCAGAGGCTTATCAAGTGGGGACTGGTGGCGATGGTGGTGGCGGTGGGCCTGTGGATGTGGCTGACAGCGCCCCGCTACCGGGTGTTGTATGCCAACCTGGACCCAGCCGACGCCGGCCAGATCGTGGAGTGGCTCAAGTCGGAGAAGATCCCGTACCGTCTGGAACAGGGTGGACAGACGGTCCTGGTGCCGCAACGGTATGTGCACGAAGCCCGCCTGCAGCTGGCCACCGCCGGGCTGCCGCGTGGGGGAACGGTGGGATTCGAGATTCTGGACCAGACCCGGTTGGGGGCTACCGATTTCGAGCAGCGGATCAACTACCTTCGGGCCCTGCAGGGCGAGCTGGCCCGCACCATCTCGTGCATCAGTGGAGTGGAGACCGCCCGGGTGCACATCGTGGTACCCGAACCGTCGCTCTTCGTTGGCCAGCGACAGGCGGCCAGCGCCGCGGTGTTCGTGAAGATGAAGCCACTGGCGCGTCTGACCCCGGATCAGGTCTCGGGAATCATGCACTTGGTGGCATACAGCGTGGAGGGGCTGGCCCCGGAGCAGGTGACAGTGGTGGACGTCAGCGGAACCGTCCTCTCCGCCGCCGTCCCGGCAGCCAGCCCTGGTGGCCAGGCTGCCTCGTTGCTGGAGACCACGCGGCAGTTCCAGCGAGATCTGGAGAGGCGGCTGCAGGGAATGCTGGAGCAGGTCCTGGGGCCGGGTAACGTGATCTGCCGGGTGACGGCGGAGCTGAATTTCGACCAGCGGACAGTTACCAGCACCCTGTTCGTGCCCTCCGATCAGGAGGAGGCCATCCTGCGCAGCGTGCAGGAACTGCGCGAGAGTTTCCAGGGCACCGGTCTGGGAGCAGGGGCACCCGCTGGCATATCCGCCAACATACCCACCTACCAGGCGACGGCTGAATCTGGCACCGCCGAGTACGAGAGGACGGAGATCACCCGCAACTACGAAGTGGGGGAGCAGCGGGAACACCTGGTAGTGGCGCCCGGTAGCGTGCGGCGACTGTCGGTGGCCGTGGTGGTCAACGGTGCGCTCACTCCCGAGCAGCAGCAGCTGATCCAGCAAGCAGTGGCGGCAGCCATCGGCTACGACGAGCAACGCAAGGACGTGATCACCGTAACTGGTATACCGTTCGACACCGCGTGGGCGGAGGAGATGCAGGCGCAGATGGCGGCGGCAGAAGAACAGGCCCGGCGCCAGGAGCGCTACCGCCTCGTGGGGGGAGGCGTGCTGGCCTTCCTGGTCTTGCTGCTGGGCATTGTGGCGTGGAGGCGACGACGACGGGTGCCCGTGGCGGTCCCGGAGAAAGTGGAGGCGACCGAGGCGGAGGCGGAAGAGGAAGTGGAGTCGCCGCGGAGCCGGGTGAGGGAGCAGGTGGTACAGCTGGCCCGACAGAGCCCGGACCGGGTGGCGGAGATCCTGAAGGCGTGGCTGGCGCAGGAGTGAGGGAAGATGCGGAGACCGCAGAGTTTGAGCGGGAAGCAAAAGGCAGCACTGCTGCTAATGTCGCTGGGGCCGGAGCTGTCGGCCAGGGTGTTGAAGCACCTCCGAGATGACGAGATAGAGCAGCTGACCCTGGAGATCGCCACGCTGCGGCAGGTGGAGCCGGAATTGCAGGACCGCGTACTGGAGGAGTTCCACGGCGTGTGCCTGGCCCGCGAATACATCAGCTGGGGGGGGATAGAGTACGCCAAGGAACTGCTCACCCGGGCCCTGGGAAGCCAGAAGGCTTCGGACATCCTGCAACGGCTCACCGCCAACCTGCAAGTACGGCCCTTCGACTCCCTGCGCCGCGCTGATGCCTCGCAGCTTCTCAACTTCATCCAGAACGAGCACCCACAGGTGATCGCGCTGATTCTGGCTCATCTCCGCCCGGAGCAGGCAGCCACGGTGTTGGCCGGGCTTCCGCCGGAGCGGCAGGCCGAGGTGACTCGACGGATAGCTCTCATGGATCGCACGTCACCGGAGGTGGTCCGCGACCTGGAGCAGCTGCTGGAGAAAAAACTCTCCAGCCTCGGTCCGCAGGATTACACGGTGGCAGGAGGCATCCAGTCGGTGGTGGAGGTGCTGAACCGGGTGGACCGGGGGACCGAGCGGGCCATCATGGAGACCCTCGAGGTGCAGGATCCGGAGCTGGCGGAGGAGATCAAGGCCCGCATGTTCATGTTCGAGGATATCGTGCAGCTGGATGACCGGTCAGTCCAGCGCTTCCTGCGGGAGATCGACCTCAGCCGAGACTTGCCGCTGGCACTGAAGGCGGCCAGTGAGGACGTCAAGCAGAAGATTTTCCGCAACATGTCCAAGCGGGCGGTGGAGAACCTGCTGGAAAACATGGAGTACCTTGGTCCGGTGCGCCTGCGCGACGTGGAAGAGGCCCAGCAGAAGATCGTCAACGTGATCCGCAAGCTGGAAGAGGAAGGCGAGGTCATCATCAGCAGGGGCGGAGGAGAGGAGATCCTTGTATAAGGTGCTGAAGCCCGGGCAGTTCACCTTCGGTGACCCGCGGCCGGTGCAGGCCGACCCTGCGAGTTTGCGCGACGAGGGATTGCCCACCCCGCCGGTCTCCCAGCCGGAAGCCCCTGGGGATCCGTTGGCGGAAGCCAGGGCGGAAGCCCGGCGTCTGCTGAACGAAGCGCGGGAGCGGCGCCGGGAAATGCTGGCTCAGGCGGAGAGGGAGGCGGAACGGTTGCGCCAGACCGCCCGCGAAGAGGGCCGGGCCCAGGGTATTGAAGAGGGCCGCCAGCAGGGCTGGCGAGAGGTGGAGGCACTGGTCGCCCGGGCCATGGCGGCGCTGGAAGACGCCTATCAGGCACGCCAGGCGATGCTGGAGTCGGCCAAGGCGGACGTGGTGAGGCTGGCGGTGCGGGTGGCGGAGCGACTGATCCGGGCCCAGCTGGAGGTCGATCCCGAGGTGGCCCTGCGGGCGGCGGAGGAAGCTCTGGCGCAGGTTCGGGGCGAGCCGCGGATCATTGTCCGCTGCCACCCCCGGGACGCGCTGGTTCTGGAGGCTCAAAAGCTGAGGCTGGCTCAGGTGGCTTCCGGGTGCCATTCGGTAGAGGTGGTGGAGGACGAAGGCATCGACCCCGGCGGGGTGGTGGTGGAGACGGCAAGAGGCGAGGTGGATGGGCAGCTGTGTGCCCAGCTGGGAGTGTTGCTGGAGAGGTTGCTGGAGGCGGTGTCGGAGGATGCCACTGGTTGACATCGCTCGTCTGGAGCGGGTGGTGCAGGAGACCAATCCGCTGCTGAGGGTGGGACACATCACTCAGGTGGTGGGGTTGGTGATGGAAGCGGCCGGGCCCATGGCCCGGGTGGGGGAGCTGTGCCGCGTTCAGCCTGCCGCGAGGCAAGAGACGCTGGCAGAAGTCGTGGGGTTCCGCGGCAATCACATGCTGCTCCTGCCGCTTCATGACCATGGAGGGGTGGAACCCGGAACCCGAGTGGTGGCCAGCGGAGAGGTGCTCCAAGTCCCGGTGGGCGATGAGCTGCTGGGACGCATTCTGGACGGTCTGGGACGGCCCATAGACGGCAGAGGTCCGCTGGGCACCCGGCGGCATTACCCGGTGCTGAACTCAGCTCCGGGTCCCATGCAGCGGCCGCGCATATCCCAACCCCTGTCGGTGGGTATCCGTGCCATCGACGGCCTGGTCACCTGCGCCCGTGGCCAGCGCATGGGGATATTCTCCGGCAGCGGAGTGGGCAAGAGTACCCTGCTGGGGATGATCGCCCGTAACACCGAGGCCGACGTCACCGTCATCGCCCTGGTGGGGGAGCGCGGGCGCGAGGTGCGGGACTTCGTGGACAAAGACCTGGGGGAGGAAGGATTGCGGCGGTCGGTGGTGGTTGCCGCCACTTCCGATTGCCCGCCGCTGATGCGCATCAAGGCCGCCTTCGCTGCCACCGCCATCGCCGAATATTTCCGCGATCAGGGGCGCGATGTACTGTTGATGA
Source organism: Firmicutes bacterium UBA3570 (assembly GCA_002376005.1). GTDB lineage: Bacteria > Bacillota > Sulfobacillia > UBA3561 > UBA3561 > UBA3561. Next base: position 140,674 of record DFNJ01000022.1, on the reverse strand, counting down.
TGGACTCGCTGACCCGCTTCGCCATGGCTCAGCGCGAGGTGGGATTGGCTGCTGGCGAGCCACCTGCCACGCGGGGGTACCCGCCGTCGGTATTCGCGCTATTGCCCAAACTGCTGGAGCGGGCGGGTACTGCTCCCCGCGGCACCATCACTGGCTTTTATACCGTGCTGGTGGACGGCGATGATCCCACGGAGCCCATTGCTGATGCGGTCCGAGGCATCCTGGATGGACATGTATGGTTGTCCAGGGAGCTTGCCAATCGGGGGCAGTACCCGGCGGTGGACGTGCTGCAGAGCGTCAGCCGGCTGATGATCGACGTGGTGGACGAAGAGCACTACCGGGCAGCGGAAGCATTCCGCTCCCTGCTGGCCACCTATCGGGAGGCCGAAGACCTGGTGAACATAGGTGCTTACGCACCCGGTTCCAATCCCCGCATTGATCTCGCCCTGCGCCTGATTGAGTCCATGTGGGAGTACCTGCGGCAGCCGATGGGGGAGAGTTCGCAGTACGGGGAGGCGCGCGAGCGGTTGATCCAGCTGGCCCAGGCGGCGCAGGAGGGGGCGGCAGGTTGAAAGGATTCAGGTTTCGCCTAGCGCGGGTGCTGCAGACCCGGCGGCTCCAGGAAAGGGTACGGGAAATTGCCCTGGCTCGAGCTCACCATCAGTGGCGGGAGGCGGAGCAGCAAGCTCGCCGCCAGCTCCAGCAGCTGGATTCGGCATGGAGCGGCCTGAGCTGGAATGCCCGACGTGCGGTCTCCGAGCTGCGGGCGCAGTTGGCCTGGGTGGGTTGGTGCCGACGCCAGTGGCGGAAGGCGGAGGAGCGGTTGCTGGATTGTGAGCGACAGATGAAAGCAGCGCGTGCGGAATACCTGTCGTGCCGGCGGCGCCGACAGGTCCTGGAGCGCCTGCGGGAGCGGGCCCGGCGAAGGTACTGGCGAGAGCTTTGGCGTCGCGAGCAGAGAGAGATGGACGACATCACCGGCTCGAGATGGAAGGAGGTGAGTTCATGGAATCGATGACGGTGGCGGTGGGCGCCCGGACCGTTGGTGTACAGGCGACGTTGCGGGTGCCGGACGCAGCGGTCAGCTGGCCTGCGGGGGCATTTCTGGAAATGGTCACGGCACTGCTGCCACGGCTGACCTGCGGTGAAACGGCGGCCGACCAGGGTGTCCACCCGTGCGGGCCGTCGCACGATCGGTCCCTGCGATCCCCCGGGGAAGAATGCCGGCAGGAGGAGGTTGGGTCCGGTACTGTCCAGCTACCGGTGGTAGCGGGTTTCGTTCCTCTGCCGCCGCACCTGCCGCGAACCGGGCGGCAGGGCGGATGTTCGGCGACTCCGGATCAGGCGGTGGGGGTGGAGGCCACCGGCGCGTGCCGGCGTGTGGTTGGCCGAGAAAGCGGCACTACGTCGTCTCTCCTCCGTCTGCTGGGACCGGCCCGCCGGACGTGGGCCGCCGGTGCCGACGACGGTAGCCGCGGTTTGGGGTTGGAGGCGCAGCTGCAACTGCCCTGGTCCCGCGCGAAGGTGGATTCGTGCCCCGATGAGGGCCGGGCCCTGCCAGCGGCCACAGAAGCTGGGGGTAAGGTGACCGTCACAGGGCCGGTGGATGCCGGCCAAGAAAGCGCGCTGGCCGCGGTTGAGGGAAGAAACAGCCTGCTGTGGCGGGCCAGGGCCCACCGCCGCAGGAGCCACCTGAACGGATTTGCACCTGATCTCGGTCAGGACCTGGTGAAGGGCGGGGAATTGCCTCTTTCGGCCGTCCCATCGCTCAAGGTCCCTTCGCGGGAGCAAGCAGAAGGAGCACCACGGCCCGCCCCGGTCCCGGGGACGGCCGCGGAGCAGCCCCGGGTCCCGGGAGGAGATCAGGTGGCAGTTGGCCGCGGGCCCACCGGCCTGGCAGCCGGCCTTCGGAATGATCCGGGACCGGCCGGCCGCCGGGAGGTCGTCGGGCACAGTGACCGGTTGTCCCGCCAGCCGGCGAGCGTTCCACCCCCGGCCACCGGTTCCCTGGAGGAGCCGCCACCAGCCCCTGAGCCCTTCCAGGGTGGGCCAAGGTGGCCAGCCACTGAGGGTGACCAGGCGGTGGTGGCAGAGGCCGGTCACCGCGAGGTAGATTCCCCGCTGTGGACTCCGTCTGCCCGCCCGGTGGACTGCTCCCGGCAAGCGGACCCGTTCCTCACTGGGCAGATCAGCGAGGGCGTACGGGTGTCTCCGCAGCGGGATGTGCAACCGGCAGCCGACACGCGGACCGCACCGTCGGAACCTGCCTCACAACCCGCGGTGCGCCGGGCTCTGCTGATCCGCGAAGGCGAAGGGACCACCCTCCGCATACGGCTGGATCCCCGGGACACGGGAGTAACCAGAGTGGAGGTGAAGGTGGAGGACGGTCGAGTTAGCGCTGAATTGGGGGTGGTATCTCCCGTGGTGCAACAGTGGCTGGAGGCGGAGCTGGTCCACTTGCGGCAGGTTCTGTGGCGGCAGGGCATCGAGCTGGCCACGCTTACGGTGTGGGCGGAGGGTTCTTCCCCACAGGGCAGTCCGGGCAACCCTACCGGGGCAGCGGTGCCCTGGCGGGCGGCGTTGCAGCCGGAAGCGGGTGAGGACCCGGTGAGTATGCCGGGGCCGGATGGCCGACGGTTGCTGGATGTGTGGGTTTAGGAGGTGTTGTGCATGCAGGTGAGTCAAGTGGTTGCAGGACCCGGCTGGTCGCAGGCCGGGCGAGAGATGGGAACTGACGCCTTCCTGAGGCTACTGGTCACCCAGCTCAGGTTCCAGGACCCTCTGGAGCCGGTGGGTACCGGGGAATTCCTGGGACAGCTGGCTCAGTTCGTGGCCTTGGATGAAACCAGACGATGTAGCATGCGCCTGGAGATGCTGCTGGGGACTGCGCTTCTCGGTAAGTCGGTACGTATGGGTACGGATCAACAACCGCTGGAGGGTGTGGCCACCGCGGCCCGCTACCGAGAGGGCCAGGTGTTCCTCACCGTGGGTGACCAGGAGGCGCCACTCAGCCGGCTGCTGGAGGTGCTGGTATGAGGGGGGTCACGAGCAGGACGGAGAGCATAAGCGGACAGCAGATAGTACGACCACAGCGGCCACCGGCGCAGACAGCCCGGCGGGCGGACAACCTCAGGCCGGATTTCAAGTCGGTGCTGGAGCGCGCGGTGGCGGGAGTGAAGTTCTCCAAGCACGCTGCCTCCCGCCTGGCAGAGGCACCGGCGCTCACCACTGCGCAGCTGGCCGATGTGCGACGGGCCATCGAACTGGCTTCGACCAAGGGAGCGCGACAGTCGCTGGTGTTGCTGGACGATCTCGCCCTGGTGGTGAGCGTGCGGAACAGAACGGTGATCACTGCCATTGCCGAAAACCGGATGCGCGACCGGGTGATCACCAACATAGACAGTGCGGTGATCTTGCGCTCGGGGCCGGACCTCGACGAGGGAGCCCCGGGAGGGCGGAACGACGGAAGCCCTCTGGAGAGCACCAGCCCAAGGAGGTCGATGAACCGATGATGCGGTCGATGTTCGCGGGGGTATCCGGATTACGGACCCACCAGTTTAGGATGGATGTCATCGGCAATAACATTGCCAATGTGAACACGGTGGGCTTCAAGGCCAGCCGGGTGACCTTCCAGGAGATATTCAGCCAGACCCTGAGGGGGGCATCGGCGCCGCGCGAGGGCCGGGGGGGTACCAACCTGCAGCAGGTGGGCCTGGGGTGTGCCCTCTCCAGCATCGACGTGCTCCATACCCAGGGCAACCTGCAGATGACCCAGAAGACCACCGATCTGGCGGTCCAGGGAGCCGGCTTCTTCGTGCTGTCCGATGGGACGCGCCTGGTGTACACCCGGGCAGGCAATTTCGATATCGATGCTGCGGGCTACCTGGTGAACGCTTCCAACGGGCTGCGGGTGCAGGGCTGGATGGCCACCGCCGGCACCTTCCCGGTCAAGGATCGCAACAATCTCACTGATGTGCGAATCCCGGTGGGACAGGCCATACCAGCCCGCGCCACTGACCGCGTGGCCTACGGTGGCAACCTGGATGCGCGGGCAGCCGAAGGGGATATTTTCGTCACTTCGGTGGACGTGTACGACTCCCTGGGACGCGCGCACTCCATGACCGTGACCTTCGAGAAGACCGCCAACCCCAACGAGTGGAAGTGGACCGTCTCGGGCCTGCCCAACCTGGTGCCGGGGACCGACTGGGGTACCATCACCTTCACCACCTCTGGTACCTTCCAGGCCCAGACCGGCGGGCCGGTGCAATTTCAGGCGGACGGGGCGGATGCCAGTTCCATCACCCTGGATTTCGGATCCTTGACCCAGTACGCGGCCAGCTACACGGTGGCCGAGTCAGAGCGAAACGGCTACCGCATGGGCTCGCTGGAGACCTTCACCATTGACTCCACGGGCAAAGTGGTGGGCGTGTACTCCAACGGACTCACCCAGGAGATCGCCCAGGTGGCCCTGGCGACCTTCAACAACCCTGGGGGGCTGATGCGCATGGGGGAGAACCTGCTGGCGGAGTCCAACAACTCGGGACTACCGCAGCTGGGGGAGGCGGGGACCGGAGGACGCGGCATGATCGCACCGGGAGCCCTGGAGATGTCCAACGTGGATCTGGCCCAGGAATTCACGGCAATGATTGTGACACAACGCGGCTTCCAGGCCAACTCCCGGGTCATCACTACGACCGACGAGATGCTGCAAGAGCTGGTCAACCTGAAGCGTTAGCCCCAATGGGCTTGATGGGGGGTGCCGGTTAGCTGGCACCCCCCGGGGAGGGATGCGAGCGTGATCAAACTGACTCGCCTGAACGGGAGCGAGATCGTGCTGAACGCCGATCTGATCGAGGTGCTGGAATCCACCCCCGATACGGTGGTGAGCCTCACCACGGGGAAGAAGTTCGTGGTGAAGGAGGAGCCGGATGAGGTCATACGGCGGGTGATCGATTACCGGAGGGCTATTCGCGGCCCGCTGGCATTGGCGGGCGGGGCGCCGGCCGGCGGTGCGACGCCGAGGTGACGCAGGATGGACATCGGGTCATTCCTGGGGATATTGAGCGGGGTGTTCTTGCTGGTGTACGCCATCTTCCTGGGGGGATCCCTGCGCGCCTTCATCCACATTCCCTCCATGATGATTACCTTGGGCGGTACCCTGGCAGCCACCCTGATCAACTATCCCATCCGCCAGGTAGTGGGGATGTTGGGAGTGCTCAAGCACGCCTTCGTGGGCAAGTCGGTACAACCCTCCGAGGTCATAAGCACCCTGGTACGGTTTGCCCAGAAGGCGCGTCGCGAGGGCCTGCTGGCCCTGGAGGAGGAGGCGGAGGCCCTCGAGGATCCCTTCCTGCAGAAGGGGTTAAGGCTGGTGGTGGACGGCACCGACCCAGAGCTGGTGCGCAACATTCTGGAGACGGAGCTGGCCTTCCTGGAGCAGAGGCACAAGGCGGGGCAGAGCATTTTCGAGACCATGGGAGCCCTGGCCCCCGCCTTCGGGATGATAGGCACCCTGATCGGATTGATCAACATGTTGGGGAACCTGGACAATCCGGAGGCCATCGGACCCGGCATGGCCACTGCCCTGGTAACCACGTTTTACGGCGCTCTGGCGGCCAACTTGCTGTTCATACCCATCGCCGGCAAGCTCCGGGTCAAAAGCGGCGAAGAGATCCTGCTCAAAGAGGTCATCATCGAGGGGATCTTGTCGATCCAGGCGGGAGACAACCCCCGCATCGTGGAGGAGAAGCTCAAGGCTTTCCTGTCTCCCCATCTCCGCAGCGCGGTGGCCTCCTCCGGTCGCCGGAAGGTGGAGGAGATACCGGGACAGGTGGGTGAGGTGCAATGAGGAAGGGGCGCAGACGGCAAGAGGGATTTGCCATCAAATCTTCGGCGCCCGCGTGGATGACCACGTACGGAGACGTGATCACCTTACTGTTGTGTTTCTTCGTGGTTTTGTTTTCCATATCCACCATCGACGCCCGCCGCTTCGAGATGGCCCTGTTGTCGCTTCAGGGAGCGCTGGGCTTGCTTCCCGGGGGGAAGACTTTGGTGGAAGAAGATTGGCAGGAGATTGCCGGCGAGGAAATGCTGCGGGCGGAACTCCTGGCGCAGGAGCTGGCGGAGCTGGAGGGGGTGCGCCTCCGACTGCAGCAGGTCATCCGCGCTGCTGGACAAGAGGATCGGGTGTTGGTGGAAACCGACCAACGCGGATTGATCATCCGCTTTCTCGACCAGGTGTTGTTTGATCTGGGCAAGGCCGAGCTCAAGCCGGAAGCCCGGGAGCTGCTGGATAAAGTGGCGGTGGTGCTCAAGCAGATTGACAACCCCATCCGGGTGGAGGGCCATACGTGCAACCTGCCCATAAACACCCTCCGGTTTCCTTCCAACTGGGAGCTGTCAACCGGTCGAGCGAGCGCAGTGGTCCGGTATCTCATCACCGAGCACGGACTGTCGCCTCTGCGGCTGTCTGCCGCTGGCTACGGGGAGTACCGGCCCATTGCCAGTAACGACACCGAGGAAGGAAGGCGCCAGAACCGGCGGGTGGACATCGTGATCCTTCGTTCTTCCTTGTCGCGCACGGAACCGCGCTGACGCTGGAGGGAGGCGCCGGCCATGAAGAAGAGCGTGATGACTAAGGTGCTGATAGGGGTACTGGGTGCGGTGCTGCTGCTGGGGGCGGTGGCCGCCGTTGCCTACGTGGTGACCATGCGCGTCCTCAACCCACCGGAGGCGGAAGAAGAAGCCCAACCCACCTTTCAGGTGGAGCTGGGCGAGTTCACCACCAACCTGGCCGACCTGGACGGGCGCCGTTTCATCAAGGTCAAGATCGAGGCGGAGGTATCGGGATCGGGCGTGATCCAGGAACTGCGGGAGAAATCCTCGCTGATCCGTGACCAGATCCTGGGGATTCTGCGCTCCAAGACCTACGCTGAGGTGAACGGAGAGGAAGGAATGCGCGAGCTGGGGGACGAGATCGTGACCCGGCTCAACAGCCTGCTGGAGCGCGGGATAATCCTGCGCCTGTACTTCTTGGAGTTCGTTGTCCACTAGGAGGGGGTACCGGTGGCGGACATCCTGTCCCAGCAAGAAGTGGACGAGCTGGTGAAGATGGTGATGCAGTCGGAGCGGAGGGCGGCAACCCAGGTGCCCGCCGAGGATTCCGCGCATTCCCCGCCTTCGCGCCGCATCAGGGTGTACGATTTCCGGCGCCCCGACAAATTTTCCAAGGATCAGATCCGTACCTTACAGATGCTCCATGACAATTACGCTCGGCTGTTGACCTCGTACCTGTCCACTGCTCTCCGCACCATGGTCAGGGTGGACGTGGTGGCGGTGGAACAGCTGAGCTTCGAGGAGTTCCTGGACTCGCTTCCCAACCCGGCGGTGGTCGCGGTGGTGAGCATGTCGCCCATGAAGGGAAACGCGCTCTTGGACCTGGAACCCAACCTGGCTTTCGCCATCATTGACAGGTTATTCGGGGGCCCCGGCGCCAAGCCCGATACCACGCGGCCGCTGACCGACGTGGAGGAAACGGTCCTGGGGCGCATTCTGGGGGGTATGCTCCAGCTGCTGGCGGAGGCCTGGCGCAACATTATGGTGCTGGAGCCCAAGCTGCAGGTGATCGAGAGCAATCCGCTGTTTGCCCAGGTGGTGAGCCCGGGGGAGATGACGGTGGTGGTGGTCTTATCCGCCGAGCTGGCCGAATGTGAAGGCGGGATCAAGCTCTGCCTCCCTTACATCACCATCGAGCCGGCGCTGCCCAAGCTGTCCGCCCAGCACTGGTTCACCCGCGGCATGCGCCAGGAGGACGCGCCCGAAAAACTGGAGGAGCTCAAGCGGAGATTGAAACGGGTAGAGGTGCCGATAAACGTCGCGCTGGGTTCCACCCGCCTCACGGTGCGGGAGTTGTTGAATCTGCGCGTGGGCGATGTGATCAGGCTGGACAACTCGGTGGATCAGGACCTGTGCCTGTACGTGGGAAGCAGGCCCAAGTTCTGGTGTCGGCCGGGAAGAGTCGGGCCCCGCCTGGCCTGCCGCATTACCGCGCCGATCCGAGAGGAGGAATCGGAGGATGAGTGACCGGGAGACGTTGACCCAGGAAGAAATAGATGCCCTGCTGCAACAGGTGCAGGGGCAAGGACAAAGCAAGGAGGTCCCCCGGCAGGTGCGCCTGCTGGCGGCCAGAGCCGGTGAGGCCATGGAGGCAGTGGGAGAAGCGCTGGGCAAGGCTCTCAGTCTCGGCGCCGCCCGGGCTGATTCGCCGGACTGGGGGCAGCGGGTGGCTGCGGTGACCGTCTCCCTCACTGGCAGGATCTCGGGAGAGTGCCAGCTGGCCCTAGACATTGCCGCCGCCCGCCTGCTGGTCGCACCGTTCGTGCCGCAGGGCGGCCAGCAGGGAGCTCCAACTGAGAAGGGGGAGCTGGCAGAAGAAGAACGCGAGGCCCTGTACACGGTGCTGGACCAGTTCTGGGCCCAGCTGCTGCAGGGACTGGCGCAGGCCGGGGCACCGTTCTGGCGGCATCGCACGGGCATGGTGAGCATCACCGCCCCTCCGCCTTCCGTGGAGGGAGAGGTGGTGACGTTCTGGCAGCCGCTGCGGGCGGCCGAGGGAGAAGTGGGCTGGGTCTGGCAGGCCTGGCCCCAAGAGCTGGTGGCTGCGTTGCCCCTGGCGGATGGGGGTGGGCGTGGTGTTCCTGAGGTGCGCGTGCAGGAGGCGCAGTTCGAGGAGCTGGAGGTAAAAGCCGACCATAGCGCGGTGCGGGGAATCGAGATCCTCATGGACGTTCCCCTGGAGATCACCGTGGAGCTGGGGCGTACCAGGAAACTGGTCAAGGATGTGCTGGCTCTGGGACCCGGATCGGTGGTGGAGCTCGACAAACTGGCCGGCGAACCGGTGGATGTGCTGGTCAATGGCAAGCTGGTGGCCAAGGGCGAGGTGGTGGTGATCGACGAGAATTTCGGCGTGAGGATCACCGAGATCGCCAGCCCGGCCGAACGGCTCAGCAATCTGTCCGGCGGGTGATTGCCATGCGGGTACTGGTGGCGGACAACGCCAGCTTCATTCGCAAGATGCTGCGCGACCTTCTGCTTCAGCGGGGGCACCGGGTAGTGGGAGAGGCGACTGATGGACAGGAAGCGGTGAGCCTTTATCAGCAGCTCAAACCCGACTTCATGCTACTGGACCTGGTGTTGCCCATCAAGGACGGCTTGAAGGTTCTGCAGGAGGTCCAGGAGCTGGATCCGGGCGCAGTGGTGGTGATCTGTTCAGCGCTGTCGCAGTGCACGGTGGTAAGACAAGCCCTGGAACTGGGGGCAGTGGACTACGTGGTGAAGCCCTTCAGCTGCGAACGGCTACTTCTGGCGTTGCAGCGGGCAGAAGAAGCGGCGGACAAAGGTGACCGACTGGATGACGCCAGCAGCGCGGAGTGTGTCCGATGATTGGCGACGGATGGTGGCAACTGATATGGACGCTGGCATGCGTGGTGCTGGTGGGGTACCTGGCCTACCTGGCGGCTCGCTATCTGGGTGGCCGCTGGACGGGGGGAGCGGTGGCCGGTTGCCGCATCGTCGGAGGGCTGTCCCTGGGCGGGAGACGGGCCCTGGTGATGGTGCAGCTGGGGGAGCGGATCCTGGTGCTGGGTGTGACTGACCAGTCAGTCACACGCCTCCTGGTGTTGCGCCAGTCGGAGATTCCCCAGTGGCGAGCAGTGGTAGGGGAGGGAGTCGTCCAAAGTACCGGATTCGCCGCGTACCTGCGTCGGGCCCTAGGACGAAGGGGGAGGGGCGCATCGTCGTCATGAGATGGCAGGGGGCGCTGTGGCATCTGGGGCTGGCGCTGTTGGTGGGAGTGATACTGCTGCTTGCGGTGTGCGTGCCTTGTCACGCCCAGCCCATTCCTCTGCCCCGGGTGAGCCTGGAGTTCGCTCCCGCCGAGGAACCCCGTCAGGTGGTGCAGGCGCTGCAGATACTGGGGATCCTCACCGTGCTGGCGTTGGCTCCCGCCATCCTGGTAATGATGACTTCGTTCACCCGCATCGTGGTGGTTTTGTCCTTCGTGAGGAGCGCCCTGGCCCTGCAGCAGACGCCGCCCAACCAGGTGCTGATAGGTCTGGCACTGTTCCTCACCGCTTTCGTGATGGCGCCCACCTGGGCCGAAATAAGTGAGCAGGCCCTGCAGCCCTATCTGGCTGGACAGCTGGACGAGGAGACCGCACTGGCGCAGGCAGCAGAACCCCTCAGGGCGTTCATGCTGAGGCAAACGCGGGAGAAAGATCTAGCATTGTTCTACAGTCTGATGAACCTCGAGCCTCCCGCCGACGTGTCGCAGGTACCTACGTACGTGGCAGTCCCTGCCTTCGCGGTGAGCGAACTGAAAACGGCCTTCGAGATCGGGTTCCTGATTTTCGTTCCCTTCCTGGTCATCGATATGGTGGTGGCCAGCACCCTGATGGCCATGGGCATGCTCATGCTGCCGCCGATGATGGTTTCGCTTCCTTTCAAAATATTGCTCTTCGTGATGGTGGATGGCTGGCACCTGGTGGTGGGATCTTTGGTCCGTAGCTTCCACTGACTGAGAGGTGGCGCACATGACGCAGGAGTTCGTGGTTTGGCTGGGTAGGCAAGCGATGTTCACCGTGCTGCTGGTGGCTTCACCGGTGCTGGCGTTGGGGCTGCTGGTGGGGATAATGGTCAGCGTGTTGCAGGCCACGACGCAGATACACGAACAGACTCTCAGCTTCATCCCCAAGATCGTGGCCATCTTCCTGGCCATCCTGCTGTGTGGGCCCTGGATGATGAGGGTGATGCTGGATTTTGCCACTCAACTCTTTGAAAGGTTGCCGGAGGTCGTGCGCTGAGGTGTACGGGGGTTCGTTGGCCCAACTCGTCCAGTGGGTGTGGGAGCATATGCCCGGGTACCTGGCAGTGCTGTCCCGGCTGAGCGGGCTCTTCGTCACCGCGCCGGTCTTGTCCAGCCGGTTCTTGCCGGTGAGGGTGCGGGTGCCGCTGCTGCTGGTGCTGGCGGCGGTGCTGTACCCCGCGGTAGGGGACCTCCAGTCGACACCCTGGCCATGGCAGGGCTCCCTGCTGGCGGTGTACGGCAGCGAGCTGTTGTGGGGGGCCACCATGGGTTTCGTGGCCAACCTGGTGTTCATCGCGGTGTATGTGGCCGGTCAGATCATCGACATGGAAATGGGTTTCGGCATCGTAAATGTGGTTGACCCGGTGGCGGGCATTCAGGCTCCGGTGGTGGGAAACTTCCTGTTCATCCTGGCGTTGATGCTACTGCTGCTGGGTGACGGTCACCACGTCGTGCTGGGTGCCCTGTGGTCCTCTTACCGGTGGGTTCCGGTGGGAGCCGCTTCCATCGGAGAGCCGGTGGTGACGGGCGTGTTGCGCTGTTTCGGGCGCACCTTTGTGGCCGGGATCCAGCTGGCGCTACCGGTGGCCGGCGCCCTGTTCCTGACCACGCTGGCCCTGGGCATCGTGACCCGCACGGTGCCCCAGGCGAATGTGTTCGTGGTGGGTCTGCCAGTGAAGATCGGGGTAGGTATGGTGATGCTGGCGGCAGCTCTGCCGGTCTACCGCCTGGTGATGGGAGGCCTTTTCCGCGCCATGTACGGGGATCTGAGCGCCCTGGTCCGGATGATGGGCAGGTGACGGCCGTGGACTTGCAGCTGTTCGCGGAGGAAAAGACCGAACGGCCCACTCCCCGCAAACGGGAGCGGGTGCGGCAGCGCGGTCAGGTGCCGCGGAGCCAGGAACTGAGCTCAGCGGTGGTCCTGGTCTGTGGCCTGGTGGCCCTGAGAATGTTTCTGCCTCGGATGGCCGATGCGTTCCAGGAGCTTTTCTGGAAGCTGTGGTCAGCATTCCCCGAGGTGACGGCAGGAGAGCTCGGCTGGGGCTGGGTGTTCAGGACCGCAGCCCTGGGCGGGGCGGCAGCGGTGTGGCCGGTGATGGGGGTGGGGGTGGTGGCGGCCCTGGCCGTCAATCTCGCCCAGGTGGGCTTCCTGTTCAGCTTGCACCCACTGGCCTGGCGGCTGGATCGGCTGAACCCATTCCAGGGGGCGCAGCGGTTGCTATCCCGCCGCACAGTGGTGGAAGGGGCCAAGGCGCTGATGAAGATGGTCATCGTTGCCGGCGTGTGCTACGGGACCTTCAGGGGCCATCTCGAGGAGATGGTGGCCTCTGCAGCAGGCGCCCAGCTGGGGACGGGCGTGGGGAGTGTGGCGGCCGTGGCCGGGGCGATGTTTACCCGCTGTGCGGTGCTGCTGTTGGTGCTGGCGGCGGCGGACTACCTGTTTCAGAGGTACGAGCACGAGATGCAGTTGCGCATGACCCGTCAGGAGCTGAAGGAAGAGCACAAGGAGACGGAAGGATTGCCCGAGGTGCGCCAGCGGATCCGCCAGCGCCAGCGGCAGATGGCCAGGGTGCGGATGATGCAGCAGGTACCGCGGGCGGACGTGGTGGTGACCAACCCGGTGCATTACGCGGTGGCTCTCAGCTACCGTCCGGAGCGCATGGCCGCTCCCATGGTGGTGGCCAAGGGCCGCCAGGAGATGGCCCGCAGGATCGTGGAGTGTGCCCGCCGGGCGGGCGTCCCACTGGTGGAGAACCCACCTCTGGCCCAGGCACTGTATCGGGCGGTGGAGGTAGGCGCGTTGATTCCTCCTCAGCTCTACCAGGCGGTGGCGGAGATCCTGGCCATGGTGTACCGGATGCGGTCAGGGCACGCCCGTGAGGGAGGTGAGATGCGGTGAACTCTGCCGGAAGCCGGACATCGGGCAGGTACAGCGACGTCATGGTGGCGGTGGCGGTGGTGCTCATCGTGGTGATGATGGTGGTCCCCCTGCCGGCACGCCTGCTGGATCTGCTGCTGGCTTTCAATATGGCTTTCGCCCTCATCGTACTGCTGGTGACCATGTACACTTCAGAACCGCTGGAGTTTTCCATATTCCCGTCGCTGCTGCTCATCACCACCCTGTACCGTCTGGCACTGAACGTGTCCTCCACCCGCTTGATCCTGCTCCAGGGGTATGCGGGCGAGATCATCAACCGGTTCGGCGAGTTCGTGGTCGGGGGCAACCCGGTGGTGGGTTTCGTGGTGTTCCTGATCCTGGTTATCATCCAGTTCGTGGTGATCACCCGCGGTGCGGAACGAGTGGCGGAAGTGGCGGCGCGTTTCACCTTGGATGCCATGCCCGGCAAGCAAATGAGCATAGATGCCGACCTCAATGCGGGCCTCATAACCGACCAGGAAGCCAGACGCAGGCGGCGGGAGATAGAACAGGAGGCGGATTTCTATGGTGCCATGGATGGCGCGTCCAAGTTCGTCAAGGGAGACGCCATCGCCGGGCTCATCATCACTGCTATCAATTTGATCGGCGGGCTGGCGGTGGGGATGCTGCAGCGAGGGCTCCCGCTAGAAGCGGCCCTGAGACAGTATGCCCTGCTGACGGTGGGGGATGGTCTGGTCACCCAAATTCCCGCTCTGCTCATCGCCACCGCCACTGGCATCGTGGTCACCCGCGCTGCCTCGCAGGCGAGCCTGGGAGCGGATCTGGTCAGCCAGATCTCCGCCCAGCCGCGCGTCTTGCTGGTGGCAGGAGGAGTGCTGTTGTTGTTTGCCCTCGTGCCGGGGTTGCCCCACCTGCCCTTCCTGGTGCTGTCAGGGGCAGTGCTGGGGCTGGGATGGACCATGCAAAACACGGCACGAGTCAAGGCCGCGCGGGAGGAAGCGGGCCGGCGGAAGCAGCGCGACCGCGAGCGGCAGCCAGAGAGCGTGTTGAAGTTGCTGCGGGTGGAGCCCCTGGAGGTCGAACTCGGGTACGCCCTGATCCCGCTGGCTGACCCTGAAAAGGGCGGCGACCTCCTCGATCGGGTGGTGATGATTCGCAGACAGCTGGCGTTGGATCTGGGACTCATGGTGCCGCCGGTGAGGGTGCGGGACAATCTGCAGGAGCTGGAACCGAATGAATACTGCATCCGCCTGCGAGGCGTGGAGATCGCCCGGGCTTGCTTGCTCCCCGATCATTACCTGGCCATGAGTCCCGGGGAAGTGGAGGAGGAACTGGAAGGGGTGCCCACCCGTGAGCCGGCCTTTGGGTTGCCCGCCCTCTGGATACCGGAGTCCGAACGCTCGCGAGCTGAGCTGGCCGGATACACGGTGGTGGACCCAACCTCGGTACTGGCCACCCATCTGGCGGAGATCATCAAGCGCCATGCGCACGAGCTGCTGGGTCGCCAGGAGGTACAGACCCTGCTGGACCACGTCAAAGAGACCCACCCCGCGGTGGTGGAGGAGCTGATACCGGACCTGCTGACGGTGGGAGAGGTTCAGAAGGTGTTGCGCAATCTGCTGCGGGAGAACGTGAGCATTCGCGATTTGGTAACCATACTGGAGGCGCTGGCAGACCACGCCCGCACGGTGCGCGACCCGGACGAGCTCACGGAGAAGGTGCGGGCCGCACTCTCCCGGGTCATAACCCGCCAGTTCGGGCTACACGAGAACCCGCGGGTGATTACCCTGGACCCGGAGGTGGAACGACTGCTGTCTGAGGCGGTGGAGGATGCCCGCGAGGGGCGCGAGGTGGTGCTTCCTCCCGACAAGATGCGGGCCATCGTGCAGTCGCTGGGGGTGGCGGCCAAGAAAGCGGCGGCCAAAGGGCATCCGCCGGTGGTGGTGTGTTCTCCCGAGGTGAGACCGCTGTTCAGGAAACTGGCGGAGCGCATCCTCCCTCGCCTGGCGGTGCTGTCTTACGTTGAGGTGGAGGAGGGTTTGCAGCTGGAGAGCGTAGGGGTGGTGAGCTTTGAGTCTGCAGATCAAGAAGTTTAAAGGCCGAGACGTTCCAGAGGTAATCGGGCGGATCCGCAGGGAAATGGGACTGGATGCCATTATCGTGGAGACCAGGCGCAAGCGGGCGGGCGGGCTGAGAGGACTCCTGGGCGCAACTTTGGTGGAGGTGACCGCCGCACTGCCGGTGGTGGACCCCGGGGAGTCGCGGCGCTGGGAGGCCAGGCTGCAGGAGATAAAGCAGATGTTGGCGGCGGTGGCCAGTTCCAGCACGGAGGGCAGATACCCGGTGCGCGACGACTTCGCCGGGGGTTACCTGGCGCTCCTGGCCCAGGGCGTGGAGCCTCACCTGGCTGCCGAGGTGGTGGGCAGGGCGGCGCTGCAGTGCCCCGGTGCCGTGGACCCTGAGCGCGCCCGGCAGCTGGTTCAAGAAGTGCTTTGCCGGCGAATTTCGGTAGGTTCCCCGGTCAGACCCCGCCAGGTGGATCCCCCGGTGGTGGCGCTGGTGGGGCCCACGGGAGCGGGCAAGTCAACGACAGTGGCCAAACTGGCCTGTGGTCTCGCCCTTCAGGGAGGGCATCGGATCTCGGTGGTCACCTGGGACACCGCGCGGCCGGGGAAAGCGGAGCCGTTGCAGGCGTACGGGGAGCTGTGCGGCGTGGAGGTGATAGCCGTGTCCACGCCCCAGGAGGCCAGGGAGGCGGTGAGACAATGCCGGCAGCGCTCGGAGATGGTGGTGGTGGATACAGCCGGAGGCAGCTTCCGCGAGCGCGGGTACGTGACCATGCTGGGACGGTGGCTGGAGAGCACCATGCCGGAGGAGATCCATCTGGTGTTGTCCGCCAACACCGGCTACTACGAGGCCCTGGCCATGAGCGATGCTTACGGCAGCTTGGGGTACACTCATCTGCTGTTCACCAAGTTGGACGAAGCGGCCCGGCTGGGCCTGATCTACAACCTGGTGGTGGCTACCGGCAAGCCCATGAGCTACTGGGGTGTGGGCCAGCGGGTGCCCGACGATCTGCAGGTGGCGGATGCCGCTGGTCTGAGTGCGCGGCTGGTGCGGGATAGCATCCCCGTGTTTTGGTCCCGTCAGGCGGCGGGTTCGGCGTGAGGAAAGGGGGGGCTGAGGGTGGCAGGGACGAGGCGCAAGCTGCCCAGGCCGGGGCAGAACGTTTCCATCAGGGTGCTGGCTGGTGCCCACGAGGGGACGTACGCCTCTCTGGTGGAGGGCTACCAACCGCAAGGTATCCTGGTGGGGGCGCCATTCAAGGGAGGTGTGCCATTGCCTCTGGATAAGGGGACGGCAGTCCGGGTGTACTACCACGACGAGCGCACCATGTACAGCTTCCGTACCCGGGTGGTGGACCGCGCATGGCGCCCTCGACCCACTCTGCTTCTCGCGGAGCCGGAAGAAATAGAAAGGATACAACGTCGCAGGTTCGTCAGACTGCAGATCAATCTGCCCGTGAGGTACTGCTTACTGAACGAGCAACGCGGGCACGACGCGGAACCGGAAGTCCGGGAGGCCGCGTGTGAGGACATCAGCGCGGGAGGGTTGTTGCTGGTGTGCCCGCAGGGCCTGACCAAGGGAGCCGAACTGGATCTGGAGGTGGAGTTGGAGCCTGACGCTCCGCTGTGGCTGGTGGGCAGGGTGGTGCGAGTCGTGGAGCACCCCGGCCCGGAACGCCCGGGACGGTATGGAGTGGAGTTCATAGGAGTCACCGCCGCCGACCGGGACCTGATAACCCGCTTCATCTTCAGAAAACAGCGGGAACTGCGTCGACTGGGGCTCCTGTAGCGGAAGGAGGATGGGGCTGGATGAAGCCACGAAAGACAGAAGGCGCCGACATCGCGCAGGCATGGCGGGAGTACAAGAAGACCAAGAAGCCGGAGCTGCGCGAACAAATGGTGCTGAGGTACAGCCCTCTGGTTAAGATGGTGGCTGGGCGTATGGCCATGACGCTGCCGCCCAATGTGGAGATCGATGATCTGATCGGCTTCGGGGTGCTGGGGCTGCTGGATGCCATCGAGAAGTTCGATCCCAGCCGGGGGGTACGCTTCGAGACCTACGCGGTGGCGCGCATCAAGGGAGCTATTCTGGATGGTTTGCGGTCCACCGACTGGGTTCCCAGCTCGGTGCGGCAGAAGGCGCGGGAACTGGAGCAGACGTACGCGGAAATGGAAAGCCGGCTCGGTCGCCCGCCCACCGATCAAGAGGTGGCGCAAGCGCTGGGTTTGAGCAGGGAGGAGCTGGACAGCTGGCTCATGGAGGTCAGTAGGAGCTGTCTGGTGTCCCTGGAGGATTTGCGTTTCGGAGAAGCTGAAGAGGGCGAAGGTTTCGATCCCCTGGAACGTATCGTGGATCCCAACGCGGAAGATCCGGTGCGGAAGGCGGAGTGGCAGGACGTCTGCCGCCTGCTGGGGGAGGCCATTGACAAGCTACCCGACAAAGAGCGCCTGGTCATAGCGCTTTATTATTACGAAGGCATGACGGTGAGAGAGATCGCCCAAACCATGGGGCTGTCTCAGTCCCGAATCTCGCAGCTGCATGGCAAGGCCATCTTGCGACTGCGGGGGCGGCTGGCCAGGCTGAAATACGATCTTGTGGGATGAACCCGCGCTGGGGGGATGGCACGCTGGCCTATCGCATCGTTGAATCCATGGGGCGCACCCTGGAGGAGGCGATCCGCAGGGGCCTGGACTACCTGGGGCTGACCGAGGACGAGGTGATAGTGGAGGTTCTGGAGGAGGGCTCCGCGGGTTTGCTGGGCCTGGGCCGGCGCCCGTTCCGCGTTCGGATCCGTCCCCGGGAGGACCCGGAGGAACGGCTGTTGCGGACGGTCATCGAAGATGCCGTGGAGGTGGCGGAGCAATTCGAGGCCGAGGCTCCAGCAGAGGAGACCGCTGCTGAGCAGGAGGAGGTAGAGTCCGCTTCCACCGAGGAGTCGGCTGACGGGCGGGTGGAGGTGCAGCTCTCCCGCGACCGGATGGAGGCGCGAGTGACCCTCATTGGCCCCAAGGGCAAGGGGCGGCCGCCCACCCTGGATGACGTGAGGCGGGCGCTGGAGGCCCACGGCGTGGTGTACGGAGTGGACCTCCAGGAGGTGCGCGCGGCGCTGGCGTCCGGTCTGTGGGGTACCACGGTGACCGTGGCCCGGGGCACCCCTCCCCAACCCGGTGAGGACGCCCGCGTGCAGTACGAGGTACCGGTGGACCCTCGCGGGCGTCCCGCGGTACTGGAAGATGGCCGGGTGGATTACTACGACATGGGCATCGTGCACAGCGTGCGGGAGGGCCAGCTGCTGGCACGCAAGGTGCCGGCCACTGAGGGCACGCCGGGCACCACCGTCACCGGAGAGAAAGTCCCCGCCAAACCGGGCCGCGACGTGAGGCTCCTGGTGGGCAAAGGAGCCGAACTGGACCCCGACGGAGTGTCAGTGCGCGCCGCGATGGATGGAGCGGTCATGATCGATGCGCGGGGACGGATCACCGTCATGCCGGTGTATGAACTGAAGGGGGACGTGGATTTTTCCACCGGTAACATTGAATTCGTGGGCAGCGTCATCGTGCGGGGTATGGTACGGCGGGGGCTACGAGTCCAAGCGGAGGGCAGCGTGGAGGTGCACGGTGGGGTGGATGGGGCATCCATCACCGCAGGCGGCGATGTCCTGGTGCGGCACGGCATTCAGGGGGCGGGGCGAGGGCAGGTCACCGCGGCCGGGAGCGTGATCTGTTCATTCATCGAAAACGCCACCGTGCGCGCCGGCAAAGATGTGATGGCGCGGCGGGGGATAATGTACAGCGACGTCACCGCCGGGGGCAAGGTCATGGTCACGGAGCGACGGGGGGTCATAGTGGGAGGGGTGGTGCGGGCCGGAGAGGAGATCCACGCCAAGGTCGTCGGCTCGGCGCTGGGCACACCCACCGAACTCGAGGTGGGGGTGGATCCCAAGCTGCGGATCCAGCTGAACGAGCTGTCGCGAAAGATCGAAGCAAATAGCGAGGCCTTACTCAAAATCGAACGGGCGCTGGATTTACTGAAGGAGCGAGAACGAGAAGGGCGGGCGCTGAGCCAAGACCAGCTGGCGGCCCGGCTGAAGCTGGCGCGAGCCCAGCGGCGCCTGCGTGAGCAGCTGGACGAGCTCCGTCAGCGGGAGCAGGAATTATCCGAAATAGTGGCCAGGGCCCGACGTGGCCGTATCAAGGCATCAGAGGTGATCCTGCCGGGCGTGAGGGTCACCATCGGTGCGAGCAGCATGGTGGTGACCGAAGAAATTCCCCGCTGCATGCTGTATCTGGGGCTCGATGGTCAGATTGCGGTGGGGAAGTATTCCTGAACGAAGGTGAGGCGGGTGAGCAATGAGGCCGGTGGATCTGCAGACAGGGATCCCGAAGGCTCCCGAGGTGGCGCGGGCCAAGCGCCTGCAGGAGGAGAGCGGGCGGGCCCGGCAGGCGCTGCTGCAAGCAGCGTTGGCACGGAGCATCCGAAGAGCCCAGCGCCGGGTGGGCCGGGGTACTGCTGCCCGGGGGGGACGAATCCAGGATCGACCCGACCGGCAGCACCACGGCAACTCACCTCCCCCACGGGACCCGGAGGCCCGACGCCGACAGCTGGAACCAGGCCAGGAAGGGGAAGAAGACAAGGGCAAGATCCTGGACATTCACTGCCTCTGAGGGCGCCGTCGAGACGGCGCCCCGCTGCTGTATGCGGTCGTTGTCAAGTCTACGGCTGTATGGTATACTACGGGAGGATTTTGCCGGAACGAAAGGATCAAAACACACGTCCCTGACCCGACCGGCGGTGCCGTGAAGGTCCCGGTGGGGAATGAAGGGGCGGAGGCCAACCAAAGGGGGACGAATGTCGGGTCATGTCCATCATTACCATGAAGCAGCTGCTGGAAGCGGGCGTTCACTTCGGTCACCAGACCAGGCGCTGGAACCCGAAGATGCGCCCATATATTTTCACCGAGCGCAACGGGATTTACATCATTGATCTCCAGCGCACCGTGCGCGCTCTCGAAGAGGCCTATGCCTTTTTGCGGGACGTGGCATTCGAGGGAGGACGGGTGCTATTCGTGGGAACCAAGAAACAGGCCCAGGATACCATCCGGGAGGAAGCCACGCGGTGCGGGGAGTTCTACGTCAAGGAACGTTGGCTGGGGGGAATGCTCACCAACTTCGTGACCATCAGGAAAAGGATCGAGCGGCTGCTGGAGCTGGAACAGCAGGAGGCCGACGGATACTTCGAGCGTCTTTCTAAGAAGGAAGTGAGCCGGCTCCAGCACGAGAAACGGAAGCTGGAGAAGTTCTTGGGCGGCATCAAGGGCATGAGCGACCTGCCCGACGCCGTGTACATTGTAGATCCCCGAAAGGAGAAAATCGCCGTCGCGGAAGCCCGACGGCTGGGGATCCCCATCGTAGCCATTGTCGACACCAACTGCGATCCCGACGAGGTGGACTACGTGATTCCAGGTAACGACGATGCCATCCGGGCGGTGAGACTGCTGACCTCCAAGATGGCCGATGCCATCCTGGAGGGCAAGCAGGGCGTCCAGGTGGTCCAGTAGGAGGTATGTGGCCTTGCCCGACATCGACCTGATCAAGCGGCTGCGCGATGAAACGGGAGCCGGTGTGATGGAATGCAAGCGAGCCTTGGAGCAGTGCGGCAGCTACGAAGCGGCGGTGGCGCACCTGCGCAGGAAAGGGCTGGCAATTGCGCAGAAAAAGACCCACCGCGCCACCCACGAGGGGCTGGTCGAAGCGTACATCCACGCGGACGGGCGGCTGGGATCCCTGGTGGAGGTCAATTGCGAGACGGACTTCGTGGCCCGCACCGAGGAGTTCAAACGGCTGGCCCACGAGCTGGCCATGCAGGTGGCGGCCACCGGGCCGTCCTATGTGTCCCGGGAGGACGTTCCGCCCGAGGTGGTGCAGGGGTGGCGGTCGGAGCTGCTCCAGGAAGCGGAGGCCAGCGGGAAGCCCCCGTCGGTGCTGGAGCGCATCGTCCAGGGGCGTCTGGAGAAGTACTTCCAGCAGAGCTGTCTCCTGGAACAACCTTACATACGGGACCCGGAGCGCACGGTGAAGGAACTGATCGACGAGCACGTGGCGCGCTTCGGCGAGAACATCCGTGTCCGGCGTTTCGTGCGCTTTGAGGTGTCGGGCTGAACCATCAGGAGTCGCGGCCCTTCGGGGGCATGGCAGATGCAGTGAGGATGGGGGGATACCGGGTGAGCGGGCCGCGTTTCCGACGCGTGGTGCTGAAGCTGAGCGGTCAGGCTCTGGCGGGCGACCGCGGATATGGGATTGATCCCGAAGTGGTGGACGCGCTGGCGCGGGAGATGAAAGAAGTCTGGAAGATGGGGGTCCAAATGGGCGTGGTGGTGGGCGGTGGCAATATTTGGCGGGGGGTGGCCGGGGCCGCCAAGGGTATGGATCGAGCCACCGCCGATTACATGGGCATGTTGGCCACCGTGATCAACGCTCTGGCGCTGCAGGATGCTCTGGAAAAGCACGGTGTAGTGACCCGCCTTCAGACCGCAATAGAGATGAGAGAGGTGGCAGAACCCTACATACGCCGGCGCGCCATCCGCCATCTGGAAAAGGGAAGGGTGGTCATATTTGCTGCCGGCACCGGCAACCCGTACTTCTCCACCGACACCACCGCTGCTCTACGAGCAGCGGAGATCGAGGCTGATGCGGTGCTGATGGGAAAGCGGGGAGCGGACGGCATTTATGATTCCGATCCCAACGTGAATCCGCAGGCGCGGAAGTTCGAGCAGCTGGACTACCTGGATATCCTCAACCGGGGCCTGGCGGTGATGGATTCCACCGCCACCTCCCTGTGCATGGACAACGGTATACCCATCGTGGTATTCACGCTGGATGTCCCGGGGAATATTCGCCGGGTGGTGATGGGGGAGTGCATCGGAACTTATGTAGGGAGGGATGTGCGTGATCCCCGAAATACTGAACGATGCCGAAGAGAGAATGAAGAAAACGGTGGAGGTCTTCCGTAGGGAACTGGCCTCCGTTCGTACCGGCAGAGCCAGCCCGGCTCTTTTGGACAAGGTGATGGTGGATTACTACGGAACCCCGATGCCGGTCAATCAGCTGGCCACCATCAGCGTACCCGAGGCGCGCCTGCTGGTGATCCAGCCCTGGGACAAATCCAGCCTTCCCAATATCGAGCGCGCCATTCTCAAGTCGGATCTGGGGATCAACCCCGTGAGTGACGGCAACGTGATTCGGCTGGTGATTCCCCAGCTGACCGAGGAGCGCAGGCAGGAGCTGGTGAAGCTGGTGCGCAAGAAGGCGGAAGAAGAGAGGGTGGCCATTCGCAACATCCGGCGCGAGGCGAACGAGATGATCAAGGATCTGGAGAGCGAATCAGAGATCTCCCAGGATGAGGCCCGGCGGGCCTTAGATCGGGTACAGGCATTGACCAACGAGTACATCGCGCGTATCGATCAGCTGCTGAAGAAGAAAGAAGAGGAGATCATGGAGGTGTAGGGGTCCTGGGCGAGGATCGGGAAGACCAGCTGGTGGGAATGCGTCTGGAGGACGCCGTCTGTGTGCTTCACCGACGGGGGGCACGGGTGGTACGCCATCTGCGAACGGTACCGCCCCGGGGCAAACCCCCCGGTTCCGGGTGTTGGCGCGTGGTGCGGGTCCGCTGGCTGAATGCCGCGGAGGCGGAACTGACCCTGGCCTGGCATCCTGACCCCTCGCGTAAGGTTTCCGTCGGATGAGTTGACCCTGGCGCGTGGACTTCCTCGAGGAGGCTGCAAGGTGAGCGAAAGGCCGGTCTCACTTCCCGACAAGCTACCTCAGCACATCGCCATAATCATGGATGGGAACGGCCGGTGGGCGCAAGCCCGGGGGTTGCCGCGGGTGGCGGGCCACCGGGCGGGAGTGCAAACCGCCAAGAAGATCGTGCGGGCCTGTCTGGGGTGGGGCATTCCGGTACTAACCCTTTATGTGTTCTCCACCGAGAACTGGCGGCGGCCGGCCAGCGAAGTGCAGGCCTTGATGCAGCTGCTGGAAGAGTACGTACAGCGCGAAGGGGAGGAGCTGGTGCGCATGGGGGTGCAGCTTCGGGTAATCGGGCGATACCGGGAGCTGCCGCGCCCCGTGGTGGAATGCCTGGAGGATTTGGTGGCGCGTACGCGCAACAACCACCGTCTCACCCTGGTCCTGGCGTTGAATTACGGCGGGCGGTCCGAAATCGTCGATGCGACGCGGCGCCTGGCGGAGAAAGTAGCGTCTGGACGCATGAAGCCCGAGGACATCGATGAGACGACTTTCGCCGCCCATCTTCACGCACCGGACCTGCCCGATCCCGACCTGGTCATCCGCTCGGGCGGGGAGATGAGGCTCAGCAACTTCCTGCTGTGGCAGAGCGCCTACAGCGAAATATGGAGTACTGACTGCATGTGGCCCGACTTCAGCACGCAGGAGCTGCTGGCGGCACTGAAGGATTTTGCCGCCCGGCAACGTCGATTTGGCGGCCTAGAAGGCGTATGAGAGGTCTCGCGACTCGGCTGGTTTCCATCGGCGTGGGGGCCCCCCTGCTCCTGGTGATATTGTGGAAAGGGGGGTGGCCGCTGGCAGTCCTGCTGGGGCTCCTGGGTGCGGTGGCATGGTGGGAGATGGAAAAATTGGGTCTCACCGGCGCCGCTGCTTCTCCGCGGAGCTGTCTCGGTTACCTGGCTGCAGGAGTCATGCCGGCGGTAGCGCTGAGGTGGGGGCCGGGAGTCTTGTGGCTGGCCGGCCTGACCTGCGTGATCCTGCTGGGGATAGTGGCAAAGAGGTATCCCTTCCGTACCGCCTGGGTCCTGTTGAGCTTTCCTCACTTGCTGCTTATCAGGCAGCAACCGCGCGGCTGGGCGTGGGTGATCCTGTTGATGGCCATGGTGTGGGGCTACGACGCGGGTGGTTATCTTTTTGGCCTGCGTTGGGGGCGGCGCCGGATGTGCCCTG
Source organism: Firmicutes bacterium UBA3570 (assembly GCA_002376005.1). Classification (GTDB taxonomy): domain Bacteria; phylum Bacillota; class Sulfobacillia; order UBA3561; family UBA3561; genus UBA3561. The sequence continues at coordinate 116,895 of DFNJ01000022.1, read as the reverse complement.
ATATCAGTCCAGGCAAGACCTGGGAGGGAGCGGCGGGGGGACTTTTGACATCAGGCCTGGCCGCGGGCCTGTGGGCGGCTGCTGCCCGGATGTCGCACGCGGCAATGGTGCTGTGGCCGCCGGTGGTATTGGTGGGACAGCTGGGTGACTTGTATGAGTCGTGGCTGAAGCGGCGAGCGGGGGTCAAGGACTCCAGCCAGCTGATACCCGGTCACGGAGGAGTGCTGGATCGGTTCGACAGCCTGATGACTGCCGCGCCAGTCTACTACCTGCTGCAGGAAGCGTTGCAGGCCTGGGGGATGCTGGGATGATGGGTCTGTCCCGCGGGCAGCGCTGGGCGCTCCTGATCGGCAGCGTGGTCTTGGTCAGCCTGGTACTGCGATACGCCGGCGGTTACGTGTTGCCCTTCGCGCTTGGGCTTGCCCTGATGAGTACTGCGGAGCCGGTGGTGCGATGGCTGCAGCGCCACCTGCGATTATCGAGGCCGCTGGCGGTTCTGGGTGGCCTGGTGACGGTGTTGGGGGTGGTGATCGTGGTGCTGGGGGCTGGTATCGCGGTGCTGGTCCCGGAGCTGGTGAAGCTCAGCCGCGAGATGCCCCGGTATTATCCCCAGCTTTTGGCGGCCATGGAGGAGGCCAGCGGCTGGCTGGGGGCCGTCACCCGGAAGCTGCCGCTTCCCCTTCAGTCCGCCCTCGAGATGCAGCTGGAGCGTGCCTACGAGCTGGTGATGCAGGCCCTGGGGGCGGTACTCAGCCTGCTGCGCGGACTGCCGGGTTTCGCGGCCATCCTCATGGTTGGTTTCCTGGCCGCTTACTTCCTCGGCCGGGATCGGGAGGAAATCATCGACTACCTGCGGTGCAGGCTCTCGAACTACCCGTGGGAACGGATTGCCCAAGGGGTGGCGGGGGCGGTCTGGGGTTTCGTGCGGGCCACCGCGCTGTTGGTCACGGTCTCCGCGGTGATATGCACGTTGGGACTGGTGATGATAGGGGCCCGACACGCCCTGGTGTTGGGGCTGCTGGCCGGCCTGCTCGACCTGCTCCCGGTGGTGGGCCCGGGGCTCCTGCTGCTGCCCTGGGCTGCACATGCCCTGTGGAGCGGCCAAGTGGGGCTGGGGATCGGGCTGGGGGTGCTGTACGGGGTGATGAGTCTGGTGCGGACATCCCTGGAACCGCGAGTGATGGGAACCAGGGTGGGGCTGCATCCCCTGACTACCCTGGCCTGCATTTATTGCGGAGTGCGCTTTTTCGGTTTGTGGGGGTTCGCCCTGGGGCCGCTGCTGGGAGTTGCGGCCAAGGTGCTGGCGCAGGAGCTGGTGCTGGAAGAGTGATCTTGACGAGAGGATGGGTGCAGTGAGGGGGACCAGAACGGGAGTGGCCATTTTGGGCTCCACCGGATCGCTGGGCCGGCAAGCCCTCGAGGTGTGTGAGTGGTTCGCAGACACCCATCGACCAGTGGCCCTTGCCGCCGGAGGCAACATCAGGTTGCTTCATGACCAGATTCGCCGCTGGAAGCCGGAGGTGGTGGCGGTCTACCGGAGGAGCGCGGCCCGCCAGCTGCGTCAGTGGTTGCATGCGGAGGGCAGCACCGTGAAGGTGCTGGAGGGTGGTGAGGGCCTGGTGGAGGTGGCCCGCTGGGAGAATGCAGAAGTGGTGTTGGTGCTGGTCAGCGGGTTGGCAGCCCTCGCACCGTTGGTGGCGGCCCTGCGCACCGGGAAAAAGGTGGGCGTGGGGAACAAGGAGGCGCTGGTAGCAGGAGGACCTGCGCTGAGGCAACTCCTGAAGACGGCGCCTGGTGCCCTGGTGCCGGTGGACGGGGAACACAGCGCCATCTTCCAGTGTCTGATGGGTCGGAGGCATGAGGTGGATCACGTGGTACTCACCGCTTCCGGGGGTCCGTTCCGCGACTGGGATGTGGGCCAGCTGCAGCGGGCAACGCCGGAGGAAGCCCTCGCTCATCCCAACTGGAATATGGGCCCAAAGATCAGCGTGGATGCCGCGACCCTGATGAATAAGGGACTGGAGATCATCGAAGCCATGCAGCTGTTCGACCTGAGGCTAGACCAGGTGAGAGTGGTGGTCCACCGAGAGAGCGTCGTCCACGCGCTGGTGGGACTGCGGGACGGGACCTACCTCGCGCAGCTGGGTCTGCCGGACATGCGCGTGCCTCTGGCTTATGCCCTCACTCATCCACAGCGGCGCGAACTCCCCATTGGACGTTTGCGGCTGGAGGAGCTGGGGCGGTTGAGCTTCGAGCCGCCCGATCCTGATCGGTTCCCGTGTTTGCAGCTGGCCCGGCGTGCGGCCGAACTCGGTGGCAGTGCCCCTGCTGTGCTGTGCGGGGCGGATGAGGTGGCGGTCAGAGCTTTCCTGGATGGCCGCATCTCCTTTCTGGCCATTGCCCGCATAATCTCCCGCGTGCTCGAAGAACATGTGATTATGAAGCATCCGACTCTGGACCAGGTTGCCGAGCACTACCGGTGGGCCATGCACCGGGCCGAGCAGCTGGTGAAGGAAGGAGACGAGGAGGTCAGGCCTTGCAGACCCTGTTGATCTCCGCCGTGCTGTTCGGCGTCCTCATTGCGATTCACGAGCTGGGTCATTTCCTCCTGGCCAAGGCCACCGGGGTTACGGTGCACGAGTTCTCCCTGGGGTACGGTCCGCGCCTCTTGATGATCCGCCGGGGAGAGACGGAGTACAGTGTTCGCCTCATCCCCTGGGGAGGCTACGTGCGCATGGCCGGACTGCAGCCGGGGGCTGACGACTGGGAGCACGAGGGGGCCTTCCACCGAAGGACGGTGGGGCAGCGGATGGCGGTGATGGCAGCCGGCCCTGCCATGAACCTGGTGCTGGCTGCGGTGCTCTTTGCGGGCATCTTTGCGGTGGCCGGGATGACCGTGCCCACTCTGGAGGTCAGGGAAGCGATGTCGGGGTATCCAGCGGCGGTAGCGGGCCTGCGGGAAGGAGACATCATCATCGCCATCGAGAACACGCGACTGCGGGATTGGTCGCACCTGGTGGAGATCGTGCAGCGCAATCGGGGGGTACCCCTTCGCTTCCTGGTGGAGCGGGCGGGCCGGCAGTTTGAAGTGACGGTGACGCCGGTGGAGCATCCCGAGCTACCGGGGAAAGGGTTCGTGGGGATCGGCCCGCGGGTTCTCGTCAGGCGCCCCGGGCCGGTGGCCGCCCTGTGGTACGGTTTGAAACGTACCTTTGAAGTATCGGTCATCTGGATCCGTGGTCTGGTGCTGGCCATCCTGGGGCGAGTTCCGGCAGACTTCACGGGCCCGGTAGGAATAGCGCAGCTGGTGGGGGAGGCGGCGCGCGTGGGCTGGACCAGCGTGTTTTACCTGGCCGGGGTACTTAGCGCCAATCTGGCCCTGCTGAACCTCCTTCCCGTGCCCGCCCTGGACGGCAGCCGTCTTCTCTTTCTGTCGTGGGAGGCCCTGCGACGAGAACCGGTGGATCCGGAGAAAGAAAACTTCATCCATCTGCTGGGCTTCGTGTTTCTGGTGGCGGTTGCGCTCATCATCACCTATCGCGATATCCTCCGCCTGGGAGGAGGCTCCTGATGAGGAGGATGACGCGGCGAGTACGGGTCGGCGACGTGATCATCGGGGGCGGGGCGCCGGTGGTGGTACAGGGCATGACCAAGACGCGCACCACCGACGTGGCAGCAACCGTGCGACAAATCGAGCAGATGGCCCGTGAGGGCTGCAGGTTGGTCCGGCTGGCGATCCCGGACCGCGAGGCGGTGGACGCCCTGCGCGAAATCCGCCGGCTTAGTCCTCTACCTCTGGTGGCCGATGTTCACTTTGACTATCGTCTGGCGTTGGCTTGTCTTGACTGGGTGGACAAGCTGAGGATCAACCCGGGCAATCTGGGAGGGGAGGCCCGGCTGCGCCAGGTATGCCGAGCGGTGGCCCAACGCGGCATTCCCCTCCGCGTGGGTGTCAACGCCGGCTCCCTGGAGCGCGATCTCCTCCGGCGCCACGGCGGGCCCACCCCGGAGGCGCTGGTGGCCAGCGCCCTGCGGGCGGCGCGGCTGGCGGAGGAGGAAGGCGTTGAGCAACTGGTGCTGTCGGCAAAAGCGTCCTCGGCTCAGGATACCATCCGTGCTTACCGGCTTCTGGCCGAGAACACTGAGTGGCCGCTGCACGTAGGGGTCACGGCGGCGGGACCTCTCTTCGAAGGGCTGGTGCGGTCGGCCCTGGCCTTGGGGACGCTGCTCCAGCAAGGAATCGGGGACACCCTCAGGGTGTCGCTCACGGCTGACCCCCGTTGGGAGATCAGGGCCGCCTACTGGATCCTGGAGGCTGCGGGGGTGGGAGGCCGGGGGGTGGTGATCATCTCCTGTCCCACTTGCGGCCGCTGTCCTTCCGCCCGGGTTCGACGCCTGGCCCGCGAGGTCAAGCGCCGGCTGGCGGACCTGACCGTCGCCTTGCGGGTGGCGGTGATGGGGTGTGCGGTGAACGGTCCGGGCGAGGCTCGCGAGGCCGATGTCGGCCTGGCCCTGGCCGATGACGGAGCGTGGTTGTTCGAGCGAGGGCGGCTGATCTGCCGGGTGCGTGGTGGCGATATGGTGGAGGAATTGTGCGCGCGGGCCCGCCAGCTGGCGAAATCCGGCGGTGGTTGACAGCTAGGGCGCCTGATGGTAAAATGACCGCGACACAGGCGATGAACGGGAATAGTAGGCGGGACTTGGGCGTCCAGAGAACCCGGGACAGCTGGAAAGCGGGTACGTCAAAGCCGCCGAACCCGCCCGGGAGCTGCCAGCGAGGCACCTGGTAAGCTGGCCGGTACCTCACCGTTAGCGAGGGGTCCGCATCTTGCGGCAGAGAGGGCCTTGGGCCAATCAGGGTGGTACCGCGGAAAGGAGCTTCCGTCCCTGGCGGAGGCTCATTTGATTTCCAGGGAGAGGGGGAAGTGACCATGGCTATGGAACAAGACAAGGAATTCGTGCGCGAGATAACCCCGCGCGAAGTGGATTACTCCCAGTGGTACGTGGACGTGGTACTGAAGGCGGGGCTGGCCGATTACGCTCCGGTCAAGGGGTGCATCGTCATCCGGCCCTACGGATACGCACTCTGGGAGGCCGTCCAGAGGGAACTGGATGCACGTTTCAAGGAGACCGGACATGTCAATGCGTACTTCCCCATGCTCATCCCGGAGAGTTTCTTCCGCAAGGAGGCCGAGCACGTGGAGGGGTTCTCTCCTCAGGTGGCGTGGGTGACCCACGGAGGAGACGAGCAACTCGGTGAGCGGCTGGCGGTCCGGCCCACTTCCGAGACCATCATCTGCACCATGTACTCCAAGTGGATCCAGTCCTGGCGCGACCTGCCGGTCCTGATCAACCAGTGGTGCAGCGTGGTGCGTTGGGAAAAGGCCACCCGGCCCTTCCTGCGGACCACCGAGTTCCTGTGGCAGGAGGGACACACCGCCCACCGCACGGAAGAAGAAGCGGAGCGGGAGGCCAGACGGATCCTGGAAATATACCGGTCGTTCATGGAGGAAGTGCTGGCCATTCCGGTGATAGTGGGACAAAAGAGCGAAAGCGAGAAGTTCGCCGGTGCGCTTCGCACTTACTGCGTGGAGGCATTGATGAGCGACGGAAGAGCACTGCAAGCCGGTACATCTCACAATCTGGGCCAACATTTCTCAAAGGTCTTCGACATCACCTTCCTGGATACTGACGGGCAACTCAAATACGTCTGGCAGACTTCGTGGGGAGTGTCCCACCGGATCATCGGGGCGCTGGTTATGGTGCACGGGGATGATCGTGGCTTGGTACTGCCGCCCCGCATCGCACCCCACCAGGTGGTCATTGTGCCCATTGCTCCCGTCAAGCGTCGGGAGGAGGTACTGGAGCACGCCCGGGTACTGTGTCGGATGCTCTCGGAGCACTGCCGGGTCAAGCTGGATGACCGCGAGGAGTACACCCCGGGGTGGAAGTTCAACGAGTGGGAGATGCGGGGAGTCCCGCTGCGGGTGGAGATAGGACCGCGCGACATCGATGCAGGACAGGTGGTTCTGGCCCGGCGGGACCGGCTGGAGCGAATCACCGTATCCCGGGACCAGCTGGTGGAGTCGGTACTGGACGTACTGGAGTCCATACAGAGGAGTATGTATCAGAAAGCACTACGTTTTCTGGAGGACAACACCCATCGGGTGGACGACTTCAACGAGTTCTGCCGCATCCTGGCGGAAAGACGTGGTTTCCTGCGAACCGGCTGGTGCGGCGACGGTGAGTGCGAGCGCGCGGTGAAAGAGGCCACGGGGGCTACTATCCGTTGCATACCCTTCGTCCGTCACCAGGACCCCGGTCCCTGCATATACTGTGGAGCCCCCGGGCGCTACGAAGTTTACTTCGCGCGCGCCTACTGAGGCCGTGAAGGTAGCAGCTGTCATACCCGCGTACAACGAGGCGGACAACATCTGGCGGGTACTGGAAGTGCTGAGCCAGCCTGCCTGCCCGGTGGATGAGGTCATCGTGGTGGACGACGGCTCACAAGATGGCACCGCGGAGGTGGCTGCCCGCTACGGTGCTCGGGTGGTGCGTCACGGGTGCAATCGCGGTAAGGGTGACGCCCTGCTCACCGGTTTTCGCGCCACCGGCGCGGAAGTGCTGCTCACTCTGGACGCTGATTTGGTGGGGCTGCGCATCCACCACGTGCGGAGACTGCTGGAGCCGGTACTTGGCGGAGAGGCGGACATGAGCGTGGGGGTTTTCATCCAGGGGCGGGGGCCCACCGATTGGGCCTTGAGGCTCACCCCGGTGCTGTCCGGCCAACGGTGTTTCCGCCGCGCGGCAATAAGGGGACTGGAGTTGCTGGCCGGTACCGGCTTCGGCGCGGAAGTGGTCTTGTCGCGTCTGGCGCGACGGTCGGGGGCGCGGATCATGCACGTACAGCTGGTGGGTCTCACTCAGCGGATGAAAGAGGAGAAGCGGGGCTTTTGGCGAGGAGTTCGGGACCGGGCACGCATGTACGTGGAGATCCTGGGCCGCCTGTGGTGCCGCGAAGGCCCGGCAGGCGAGGAGGGCATGAAGCGACGATGACGGGTTTCTGGTTGGTGCTGGGCCGACTGGCGTTGGCCGCGTTGCTGGGAGGACTGGTGGGAATCGAACGGGAGAGCCTGAACCGGCCGGCCGGTTTTCGCACCCACATTCTGGTCTGTGTGGGAGCCGCCCTGGTGATGATGGTCTCTCTGGACGTGTTCAACATGTTTCGGCAGGTGTCGGACGCGGATCCTGGCCGCATTGCTGCTCAGGTGGTCACCGGGGTGGGCTTTCTGGGTGCCGGGACCATCCTGCGAGAAGGAGCCACGGTGCGAGGCCTGACCACTGCGGCGAGCTTGTGGGTCATCGCCGCAGGGGGTTTGGCGGTGGGGGCGGGTCTGTATCCGGCCGCGCTGGCCACCGCGGCCATCTCCCTCATCACTCTGGTGCTCTTGGCGCGCCTGGAACCGCTGCTCATGAGGACCAGATACGACACCCTCCGGGTGGTGATTGCCGACCGTCCCGGGCAGATCGGGAAGGTGGGCACGGTCCTCGGTGGGATGGAGGTGAACATCAAGGACATCAGGGTGCGGGAGTATGCCGATGACCGGCTGGAGCTGACGCTGTTCGTCAGGCTGCCCATGGGACTGGCCAAGGGAGAGCTGCTGGATCGTTTGCGGGGTATTGAAGGAGTCTCGGAAGTGGCCGGGGCGCTGTGACGGCGTGTGGAAAGCTCCTGCCGGGATTCCGGCAGCCGATGGGTGTTGGTTGATTGTCTCCGGTGTCATCTCGCTGATCTTGCGCCAAACCACCCCTCTTCCACGCGCAGCTGGCCTGGCCCGCAGGTGGGAAAAATGGTGACAAAACCCGAGAGGGTTGCCGGCGCGCGCTCCTGTGCAACTTGCGAGGGCAGGGAAAGTGTGCTATAGTTTTGTTGGCAGCTCGAAGCAGCGGACGAAAGACCGCGGGCGAGAGTGGGTTGTGCGGCCCACTCTTTCAATGTAATGTTGGGGGTTCCAGCGACCCTGGGGGGTGGGCACTTGGAGACGACGCAATGGCAAGAGCTGGTGGAGGAAATGGCACAGGCAGTGGCCGACGAGCTGGGGCTTCAGCTGGTGGCCGTGGAGGTAGGCAAATGGAGCGGTCGGCTCCTGCTGAGGGTGGTGATCTATCGGGCTGACGGTGTCAGCCACCGTGACTGCATGCAGGTCAGCGAAGAGCTGGGCAAGAGGCTGGATGTGGCCGATCCCATTCCGTCGCAGTATTACCTGGAAGTTTCTTCACCGGGGCTGGACCGGGTACTCCGCAGCGATCGAGAGTACCGCATCTTCGCGGGTCGCCGGGTTAAGGTACGTACCTATGGTCCGGTGCAAGGGCGCCGGGAGTTCGCGGGCACCCTGTTGGGTCTCGGGGAGGGCACGGTCAGGTTGCTCACCGACCAGGGCGAGGAGATAGGGGTACCCCGACAGCAGGTGGCCAAGGTACGCCTGGCCGAGGGCCCGCAGGACGAGGAGGCGAGGCGGCCATGAACCACGAGTTCATGCGGGCGCTGGAACAGATCGAGCGCGAAAAGGGCATTGACAAGGAAATCCTGCTTGAGGCCATTGAGGCGGCCCTCATATCCGCCTATCGCCGGCATTTCGGCTCCGCGCAGAATGTGCGGGTGCTGATCGACCGCTCTACGGGTGAGGTAAAGGTTTATTCGCAGCGAACTGTGGTGTCGAACCCGGAGGATCCCCGACTGCAAATCAGCCTTGAGGAGGCGCACAAGGTCGATCCCTCGCTCCGGGAAGGAGACGTGATTGAAACTGAAGTGACGCCCAAGGAATTCGGTCGCATCGCCGCTCAGACCGCGAAACAAGTGGTGGTCCAGCGGATTCGGGAAGCGGAGCGGGGACTGATCTACGAGGAATTTGCCAGCCGGGAAGGAGACATCGTCACCGGCATAGTACATCGTGCGGAACACCGCAACGTGTACCTGGATCTGGGCAGGACGGAGGCGGTTCTTCCTCCCCATGAGCAGGTTTACCGCGAGCAGTACCGACCTAATGAACGGCTCAAGGTCTACATCACCGAGGTGAGGAAGACCACCAAGGGCCCGTACATCGTGGTCTCGCGGACACATCCGGGCCTCCTGAAGAGACTGTTCGAGCTGGAGGTGCCGGAAATCCATGACGGCGTTGTGGAGATCAAAGCCATCGCCCGCGAGCCGGGATCCCGCTCCAAGGTGGCAGTGTTCTCCCGCGACGAGAACGTGGACCCGGTGGGTGCTTGCGTCGGACCGCGGGGCATTCGGGTTCAGGCTATAGTCAACGAGCTGCGGGGAGAGAAGCTGGACATCGTGCGGTGGGATCCCGATCCAGAAAAGTTCGTGGCCAATGCCCTCAGCCCGGCAAGAGTGGTGGGCGTCCAGATTTGCGAAGAGACCAAAGTGGCGCGGGTGACGGTCCCTGAATATCAGCTGTCCCTGGCCATCGGTCGCGAGGGCCAGAACGCGCGTCTGGCGGCCAAGCTGACTGGCTACAAGGTGGATATCAAGGGTGAGAACGAAGCGGCTGCCGAGGCTGATGATGGCGGTGCGGCGACGAGGAGGTAAGGGGCTTGCCTAAGCACGTACCCTTGCGGAAATGCATTGGCTGTGGCCAGATCAAACCCAAGCGAGAGATGATCCGCATCGTGCGGACGCCGGAAGAGGAAATCCTCGTCGATCCTACTGGTAAGCGTTCCGGGCGCGGTGCTTACATCTGTCCGCGACTGGAGTGTATGGAGACAGGCCTGCGGGGAAAGCGGCTGCCGGAGGCACTGAAGCGTCCGTTATCCAGAGAGTTGATGGAGGAGATTCGGGCCGCTCTCCACCGCGAGATCCAACGGGTGCAACGCGAGGAGGTGACCCGGTGAGCGATCGTATGCGAGTATATGAGATTGCCAAAGAAATGCTCACTGACAGCAAGGTGATCCTGCGGGTACTCCGTCAGATGGGCGTGGATGTCAAGAACCACATGAGCACGGTGGACAAATCCGTGGCTCGTAAAGTGATGGATATCCTCATGGGCAAGGCCGAGCTGGAGAGGCCGTCACCGCCCAAGCCCACACCTCGTCGGGAGGCACCGCAGCGGGGGGCGAAGGTCGCCCGCGAAGAAGAGCCGGAAATACTGGTAGAAGTGGAGGAGCAGCTGGAGGAAGAAGAAGAAGAAGTACCGCGGCGCCGGCTCCGCGTGCGGGAGGCACGCGAGGAGGAGACGGTAGAGCGTAAGGTCACCATTCGACGGCGGAGGAAAGGAGATCGGCGGCGCGCAGACCGGGAAAAGCCAGCACCCCCCGCCAAAGTGTTCGTGGTGGGGGGGACGCTGTCGGTGAAAGAGCTGGCGCACAAGCTGGGTGTCTCACCCGCCGAGGTGCTGAAGCACCTGATGCAGAAGGGAGCCATGCTCACGCTTAATCAACCCGTCAGCCCAGAACTGCAGGCCACGGTGGCCGAAGCCATGGGGTATACGGTGAAGCAAGAGCCAGGAACGCAACAAGAAGACATCTGGGAGATCCCGTCGGCGCCCGATCGGCCCGACCAGCTGAGGCCGAGGGCGCCGGTGGTGACGGTCCTGGGCCACGTGGACCACGGGAAGACAACGCTGCTCGATGCCATTCGCGCTACCAACGTGGCGGCCCGGGAAGCCGGAGGTATTACCCAGCACATCGGCGCTTCGGTGGTGGAGTACCAGGGGAAGAAGATCGTGTTCCTGGATACCCCAGGCCATGAAGCGTTCACCGCCATGCGGGCGCGAGGGGCACAGGTCACCGACATCGCTGTGCTGGTGGTGGCGGCGGACGATGGAGTCATGCCTCAAACGGTGGAAGCCATCAACCATGCCCGGGCCGCCAACGTACCCATCATCGTGGCTATCAACAAGATCGATAAGCAAAACGCCAATGTCGAGCGCACCAAGCAGCAGCTGGCAGAGCGGGGCCTGGTACCGGAGGACTGGGGAGGCGACGTGGTGTGCGTTCCCGTATCCGCCATCCAGAAGCGGGGTCTGGATGACTTACTAGAGATGATACTCCTGGTGGCGGAGCTGGAGGAACTTAAAGCCAACCCCGACAAACCGGCTAGAGGCACCGTGATCGAGGCCAAGCTGGACAGAGGGCGGGGGCCGGTGGCCACGGTCCTGGTCAGCGAAGGTACCCTGCGGATTGGGGACTGTTTCGTGGTGGGCTTGACCTACGGGAAGGTAAGGGCCATGATGGACGACAGGGGCCGTCGGGTCAGAGAATGCGGACCCTCCATGCCGGTTGAGGTGCTCGGCCTGGTCGACGTGCCCCGCGCTGGCGACAAGCTGGTTGTGGTCCGGGATGAGCGACGTGCCCGGGAGCTGGCCAGCAAGCGGCAGGAATGGCAGCGGGCGCGGGAGACGGAGGCAACCCGCCGGTACACGGCGGAGGAGCTGTTGAGACAGATCCGCGAGGGAGAGAGCAAGGAGCTTCGCCTTATCCTGAAGGCGGATGTTCACGGTTCACTGGAAGCGCTGCGCGATGCGCTGCTGCGCCTTTCGCGGGAGGATATCAAGGTGAACATCCTCCACGAAGGTGTGGGGGCCATCAGCGAGTCCGATGTTATGCTGGCTTCTGCCTCCGAGGCCATCATAATTGGCTTTCATGTCCGCCCTGACGCCATGGCTCGCAGAGAAGCCGATGCCCAGGGAGTGACCATAAAGACGTACCGCGTCATTTACGAAGCCCTGCAGGAAGTAGAGGCCATGCTCAAAGGGCTGGTGGAGCCGGAGATGGTGGAGGAGATCATCGGCCATGCGGAAGTACGCGCCCTGTTCCGGATTCCCCGGGTGGGCACGGTGGCCGGGTGCTACGTTACCGATGGCCGCATCACGCGCGATGCTCAAGTGCGAGTGATTCGCGATGGCGTCACGGTGCACGAAGGCACCATCGCTTCTCTCAAGCGGTACAAGGACGACGTGCGAGAAGTCTCTTCCGGGTACGAGTGCGGGGTGGGCCTGGCGCGGTTCCAGGATCTCAAGGAAGGGGATATCATCGAGGCGTACCTGGTTAAAGCGGTGACTCCTGCCGAGTAGGCGGTGTTGCGCCGTGGTGGTGGGTCTGTGCCGGGTGGAAATAGTGCTTCCCGGGAATGATTCTCTCAAGGCCAAAAGACGCATCCTGCGTAGCTTGATCGACCGGACGCGGCGGCGCTACAACGTATCCATAGCCGAGATGGATGGTCAGGACAACTGGCAGCGGTGCGCGCTGGCAATAGCGTGCGTGGGCAATTCCCGTCGCCACGTGGACAGGGTGCTGCAGGAAGTGATGCGCTGGCTGGAGGCGAACCTGCCGGGTCAGGTGTGGTACCGGGAAACCGAAATCCTGTAGGGGTGGTTGGCACATGGCGTCTGGACGCGCGGCGAAAGTGGCCGAAGCCATCAAGGAAGAGGTCAGCGACATCCTGGCCAACAAGATGAAGGATCCTCGCCTAGGGTTCGTATCGGTGGTCAAGGTGGAGGTGTCGCGAGACCTGAGGCACGCCAAGGTGGGGGTCAGCGTATTGGGCGATGTAGACGCCAAACGCAACACCCTGCAGGCTCTGGAACAGGCCGTTGGTTTCATTCGGAGTGAGCTGGGACGCCGGCTGAGGCTGCGACACGTCCCCGAGCTGAAGTTCCGGCTGGACGAATCCATTGAGGAGGGAGTGCGTATCGCCCGACTGCTGGAGGAAATGCGCGGCAAGAAGGCGGAGGAGACAGATGGATGACTTCGGAGCCATCGTGGATTTGCTCAAGCGGGAATCTCGCTTCTTGCTGCTCCTTCACCGGTTGCCGGACGGCGATACGGTGGGATCCTCCCTGGGGCTGGCCTGGGTGTTGCGCACTGCTGGTAGGCAAGTGCTGGTGGTGAGTACTGACGAGATACCGCCACATTACCGTTTCCTGCCGGGGGCGGGCGAGGTGCTCACTCCCCACATGCTACCTGAGGGCCCTCTGGGGGCGGGGATGGTGCTCGACACCACCCACCCACGCCGCCTGGGGGAGGCGGCCAAGCTGCTACACCGCTGCAGGACGGTGGTCAACATCGATCACCACATCACCAACGAGCAGTTTGGTGATCTCAATTACGTGGATCCTTCGGCGGCTGCGGTAGGGGAGCAGGTGTTCAGATTATTGGTGGAGGCGGGATTGCCCATTGATGACAAGGCAGCCACTTGCCTGTACGCGGCCCTGGTCACCGATACCGGGTCTTTTTCCTACCAGAACACCACAGCCATTACCCACCGCATCGCGGGAGAACTGGTCAGAATGGGGGCCCGGCCGCGCGAGGTGGTGGAAAATCTGTTCGAGCGGCGCCGGCTGGCGGCGCTGAAGCTGCTGGGCAAAGGGCTGGATACCCTGCGTTTGAGTCATGAGGGTACCGTGGCCTGGATGGTCATCAGCCGACGCATGATGCGCGAGGTGGGGGCGACGGACGGAGACTGCGAGGGTCTGGTGGACTATCCCCGTACTATCGCCGGAGTCGAGGTGGCGGTCTTGTTTCGGGAAATGGAGGACGGACAGGTCCGCGTTACTTTTCGCTCGCGGCGCTGCACCGACGTGGCTGCACTGGCACGAGAGTGGGGGGGTGGAGGACACCCTCGAGCGGCAGGCTGCGTCCTGGAGGGGCCGTTGTGGTCGGTGGTGGAAACCGTTATACGCAGAGTCGAGCAGGTGGTGGCCCAAGCGCGCGGATGAACGGGATGTTGCTGATCCTGAAACCGCCGGGCATGACTTCCCACGATGTCGTGGCCTGGCTACGCCGTCGTCTGGGTCGAAGGGTGGGGCATGCCGGTACACTGGATCGTCAGGCAGCAGGGCTGTTGCTGTGTTGCGTCGGTGCGGCCACTCGACTGGCCGAGTACCTGGTGAGGCTGGACAAATCCTACCGCATGGAATTCACCTTCGGCATTGCTACCGAGACGGGGGACGCCGAAGGGAAGGTCACCACGTGTCGGGATGCTTCGCGGCTCACCCCGGCTGAAGTACGGCAGCACCTGGAGAGATTTCGGGGTACAGTACGACAGAGGGTGCCCCGCTATGCGGCGGTTAAGGTCGGGGGAGAGAGGCTCTACCGATTGGCCCGCCGGGGGGAGCAGGTGGTGCCGCCGGAACGAGAGGTGCGTATCCATCGGCTGGAGCTGTTGCATTGGTGGCCCGGAGAGCACCCCCGGGCGCTTGTGGACATGCGATGTTCCAGTGGCACGTATGCCCGCGCGCTGGCCCGTGACCTGGGCGAAGCCCTGGGCTGCGGAGCACATCTTTCGTTTCTGGTGCGTACCCGGGTGGGACCGTTCTCCCTGCGAGAGGCGACACTGCTGGAGCAGGTGGCTCAGGCAGATGCGGTGGAGAAACTCATGGTGCCGATGGCAGAGGTGCTCTGGTTCTGGCCGCGGGTCACGGTGACTGATCGCCAGCTGCTGTGGCGTCTCCGGCACGGGGACCTGCCGGTGCGGGATGGCCAAGCACTGGCAGCGCAGGTTTCGGGCCATGCCGAAGGCGGGATCAGGATAGTGGACGACCGGGGAAACCTGGTGGCGGTGGGACGGATGGAGCACGGCGGAAGGACAGGACGGAGAGTGAGGCTGGAGAAAGTGTTTGCGCCCTGAAGGATGCAGTCTGCGGGCCAGCGCGGAGGAGGAACGCCGTGCGTATAATCGAGGTCGAACCAGGTAACGCATGTGCTCATGAGGCAGGAGCCGTGGTGGCGCTAGGCTGCTTCGACGGGGTACACCTGGGTCATCAGGCGCTGGTGCGCCGGATGATAGGGGCAGCCCGGCGAGCCCGGCGGGAAGCTGCGGTACTGACCTTCGAGCCACACCCCGTCTACGTCCTGGGTCAGAACGGTGCGTTTCTCCTCACCACGTTAGACGAGAAGGCCGAGCTGTTACATAGTATGGGCGTGGATCGGCTTCTTCTAGCGCGATTCACGCGGGAGTTCGCGGAGCAGAGCCCGGCGGTGTTTGCCCGCACCTACCTCAAAGAGGCGTTGGGCGCGGCTAAAGTATTTGTGGGCTTCAATTTCACCTTCGGCAAGGGAGGAGGCGGGGATCCCTCTCTGCTGGTGCAGCTGGGCCGCCAGCTGGGATTTGAAGTGTACGTATGCCCGCCGGTAAGGATACGAGAACAAGTGGTCTCCAGCACGCTGGTTCGGGCCCTGCTCCTCGAGGGTCGCGTGGAACAGGCGCAGGCGATGTTGGGTCGTCCTCACTTTCTCACCGCCACGGTGGTCGGGGGTCGGGGACGTGGCAGGAAGCTGGGCTTCCCCACCATCAATCTCCAGTGGGAGGCGGCAAAGCTGCTTCCCGCCCCCGGAGTGTACGCGGCTGAGGTGCGCTTGCCACACGGAGGTCGCTGGCCCGCGGTGGCCAACGTGGGTTACCGGCCTACCTTCGGTGGAGGCGAGCTGGTGGTGGAAGCTCATCTCATGGAGTTTCAGGGTACGCTGTACGGTCAAACGGTACGCTTATTCTTCCGCGCGCGCATCCGCCCGGAGGAGCGTTTTCCCAGTGCGGAAGCTTTGCGGAGGCAGATCGCCCGCGACGTCGCCACTGCCCGGGCAATCTTGCAGGGGCGGCGGTGCCGGGCACGCCCCATGAGTGCTGCCCTTCGGCCGGATTCGTAGTGTGGTAAAATACTGAGAGACAGTGGTGAACCTCACGCTCGGGGTCGCGTTGCTCCGGCGGACTGCTGAGCGGGAGGCGATTGATGACCAGGAGGTGCGTGTCCAATGGTGTTGGATCGCAGGCGGAAGCAGGAGATCATGAATCAGTATCGGTTGCACGAGGAAGATACCGGTTCTCCGGAGGTGCAGGTGGCCATCCTGACGGAACGGATCAATTATCTGACTGAGCACCTCAAGGAGCACAAGAAGGACTTTCAGTCCCGGCGCGGACTGCTGAAGATGGTGGGGCGCCGGAGGAGGCTGCTGCGGTACTTGAAAGACCGAGACCCCGAACGCTACCAGAAGCTGATCGAAAGACTGGGCATACGGGGTTGATATTTGCCCCCCTGGGGTTTTGCTGAAGGAGGCAGTGTGGAGTGTCAAGCCAATTGGATTCCAAGTCGTTGCCGGTCGGCCCAACTCCGGCGATCGTCCGCACGCTGCAGGTAGCCGGCCGGGAAATGACTTTTGAGTTCGGAAAGCTGGCCCGGCAGGCCAACGGATCGGTACTGGTGCGGTACGGCCAGACAGTGGTGCTGGTTACCGCCACCATGTCCTCGACGGTCCGGGAGGGCGTGGATTTCTTTCCCCTGACGGTAGACTTCGAGGAACGCCTGTATGCGGTGGGACGCATACCGGGCAGCTGGGGACGTCGGGAAGGGAAACCACCGGAAGAGGCTATCCTCGCCGCCCGGCTCATCGATCGGGCCATCCGTCCCCTCTTCCCTGAGGGAATGCGTAACGATGTGCAGGTGATTGCCACCGTGCTGTCGGTGGATCAGGACTGCTCTCCCGAGGTCTGTGCGATGATGGGTGCTTCTCTGGCCCTCGCGCTGTCAGACATCCCCTTTGCGGGCCCGATAGGTGCCGTTGACGTGGGACTGGTGGACGGGGGGGTGATCCTCAATCCCACCCGGGAACAGGCGGCGCGCAGCGACCTGAAGCTGATGGTGGCGGGGACCGCGGAAGCAGTGGTGATGGTGGAGGCAGGGGCCCGTGAGGTCCCTGAGGAACGCATTCTGGAGGCCATTGCTACCGCCCACGAGACCATTAAGGAGCTGGTGCGTTTCCAGAAGGACATCGTGGCCGAATACGGACGCCCCAAGGCGGAGGTGACGCTGTACCTCCCCGATGACGACGTAGACCAGGCGGTACGGGGGCTGGCCACCGAGCCGCTGCGCGAGGCGGTCCGGATAAGCGACAAGCAGGCCCGCGAGGAGGCCATTCGGGCGGTAGAAGAGTCGGTGCGGCAACAGCTGGCGGAGCAGTTCGCGGAGCGAGATGAGGAAATCGGTGCTGTGCTGCGCCGGATCCTCAAGGAGGAATTCCGCCGTCTGGTGACTCAGCAGGGTATCAGGCCCGACGGTCGCACTGCGGAGGAAATACGGCCCATCAGCTGCGAAGTGGGCATCCTGCCGCGCACTCACGGTTCGGCGCTGTTCACTCGCGGCCAGACGCAGGTGCTGAGCGTGGTGACGCTGGGGGCAGTGGGCGATGTGCAATTCCTCGATACCATCAGCGAAGAAGAGTATCGCCGGTTCATGCACCATTACAACTTCCCGCCCTTCAGCGTGGGGGAGACGAGACCTTTACGGGCTCCCAGCCGAAGGGAAGTGGGGCACGGTGCCCTGGCGGGCAGGGCCATCGAGCCGCTGCTTCCGTCAGAGACCGAGTTCCCATACGCCATCCGCGTGGTATCCGAGGTGTTGGAGTCTAACGGTTCCACCAGCATGGCCAGCGTCTGCGCATCGTCCATGGCCCTGATGGATGCCGGTGTACCCCTGGCGGCCCCGGTAGCGGGAGTGGCCATGGGACTGATCCGGCAGGAGGATCAGATTGTCATCCTGAGCGACATCCAGGGGATGGAAGATGCTTTGGGGGATATGGACTTCAAGGTGGCGGGCACCGAACGGGGCATTACCGCTCTGCAGATGGACATCAAGCTGGAGGCGGGACTGGAGGCTGAGGTCCTCCGCCGAGCCTTGGAGCAGGCTCGCCGCGGGCGCTTGCACATCCTCCAGAAGATGAAGGAAGCTATTGCCGAGCCACGAAAGGAACTGTCTCCTTACGCGCCGCGCATCCTGGTGATGCAGATTGACCCGGAAAAGATCCGCGATGTGATCGGACCGGGAGGCAAGCACATCAACCAGATCATCGCGGAAACTGACGCCAAGATAGACGTTGAACAGGACGGCCGGATTTACATAGCGGCCGCCGATATGGAACGCGGGGAAAAGGCGGTGAAGATGATTGAAGCGCTAACCCGCGACGTGGACGTGGGGGGCATCTACCTGGGCAAGGTGGTCCGCATCACCAGCTTCGGAGCCTTCGTGGAGATCCTGCCGGGCAAAGAGGGCCTGATACATATATCGCAGCTGGCGGAGGAACGAGTGGGCAGGGTAGAGGACGTGGTGCAGGTGGGAGATGAAGTGCTGGTCAAGGTAACTGAGATCGACCGGCTCGGCCGCATCAACCTATCCCGCAAAGAGGCACTGAAGAGCCAGCGGCAGCAGGCTGCGGGCGGCAGCGAGTCGAGGTCGGATTCCGGGCGATCATGGAATAGGCGCGGTCCGCGGCGGCCGCGGAGGTAGCACCAGGCGGGGAAGGCATACCGTGTTGCTCGGCGCTCACCTGTCCATCGGGAAAGGTTGGCTCCAGGTGGCGGCCACCGCTGCCATGCTGGGGTGTGAGGCGGTGCAGGTGTTCTCCCGCAGTCCGCGCGGCGGTCCCGCCCGGCCCCTGGTAAGAGAGGAGGTGGTCCGCTTCCGGCAGGAGATGCTGGAACGCGGGCCTTTGTTCGTTCACACCCCCTACATCCTCAACCTGGCAGCAGAGGCCGAGGAAAAGCGCTATGCGGCCGTTCGACTGCTGGCGGAAGATTGGCGGCGGGCGGCGGTGCTGGGAGCGGTAGCGCTGGTAACCCACGTGGGTCACGCGGGAGGAGACCGCGCAGCGGGCCTCGAGAGGGTGGTTCAATCCCTGCGGGAGGCATGGGAGATGAGTGGCGAGGCCAGGCAACTACCGGTGCTACTACTGGAGAACACTGCGGGGCAAGGCAACGAGTTGGGAAGCACCCTCCAGGAGCTGGGCTGGTTGCTGCGGGCCTTGCGGGGCGGACCGGCAGTGGGAATATGTCTGGATACCTGTCATGCTTTTGCCGCCGGTTATGAGCTGAGGACGGAGGAAGGATGGGACGCCTTCCTGAGCGAGGTGCGGCGGCACGTGGGGTTGGAGGCAGTGCGGCTGATCCATTTAAACGACTCGCGGGCGGGACTGGGAAGCCGCCGCGACCGGCACCAGGAAATAGGGCTGGGGGCGTTAGGGCCGGCTGCGTTCTGGTATCTCCTGCGTCGACCGGAGTTCTCGGGGCTACCTGCGGTCATCGAGACCCCTAAGAAGGATGTCCGGGATGATGCCCGCAACCTGAGACGTCTGCGGTGGCTGTTGACCCTGCCGGAGCCACCGCGGGAGCTGACGGTATGAGCGGCGCGCGTGCTCTGTTGGTGGCTGCCATCATCATCACGTGGCTGACCATGGCTGCGGTCCCCAGCGAGGCACGAACCCTGCAGGTGGGCTTGGGGAGCGGGCGTGCTGCCGTCAGCTTGGGCTTTCCCGCTGGGGCTCAGCTGGTGCTTCCCGGGGGCGACACCGTAGCTCTGGCACCGGGTGATTGGGTGTGGGTGGGGCTGGCCCGGGCTATGGTGCAGCTGGGGCGGTCGGGACCCCGGTGGGTCGCACAGCAGATGGCTGAGGCACTGGGCAGTGTAGAGCTGCCGGTGACTTACCGGTATCTCCAGGGGAGCTGGATCGCCTACCTCGGTCCCTTCGTCAGTGGCAGCGAGGCGTGGAGTGCGGCGAAGCAGGCGCAGCAAGCGGGCATCCCGGCAAGGGTGGTCTGGGCGTACCATCCGGAGGGGGAGCTCACCATAAGCTGGCGCGGGGGCGCCCTGCAACCCGTCTCCAGGGTGGGGGAGCTCGTGCGGGCCAGCGGGACGTCCTTCACCGTGGATGGGCGTCAATACCGTGGTGAGGTGCACATTTGGGGGTTGCCGGACGGAACAGTACAGGTAATCAACGAGGTGGACCTGGAGGCGTACCTGCGGGGCGTGGTGCCGGCGGAGATGCCCGCGGAGTGGCCCCTGGAAGCCCTGAAGGCGCAGGCCATTGCCGCGCGCACCTATGCGCTTCGCCACTGTGTGGCTGGTGGTCGTCATGAGGGCTTCGACCTGTGTGACGGCACCCACTGCCAGGTATACGCGGGAGCGGGGAGGGAACATCCGCGCACGGACCGGGCGGTGAAGGACACCCAGGGTGTCGTGCTGTGGTTTGGGGATCGACTGGCGGATACCGTCTACCACGCCCACGCCGGCGGGCGCACTGAGGATGCCGAGCAGATATGGGGCAGCGCGGTGCCGTATCTCCGCGGGCGGCCTGTGCCCGCCGAACCGCCCCGTCTATGGAGCTGGATGCTGCCCGAGGTGGAACTGCTGCAGGCTCTGGCCCGAGTGGTAAGGCAGGAGGTGGAGGGACCGCTGGTCGAATTCAACGTGTTGCAATGGTTTCCCAGCGGCAGGGTGCGCCGCGTCAGCCTGGTTACGCCTTCTGGGCAATACGTGGTCTCAGCAGAACGCCTGAGGTCGGCCATCGGGGCCACCCGGGTGCGAAGCGGATTCTGGGAAGTGGCCAAAGGACAAGAAAGGACCATGATACTGGGCATGTCGGCCGCCCAAGTGGCAGCCGTCCTGCCGGCGGGTGACCCTGTGCGCATCACGCGCCTGGTACCGGCTCCCGCGCTGGGGGTTTCTTACTGTACGAGGCAGGAGCCGCTCTGGGTGTTCTGGGGTGATGGTTTCGGCCACGGGGTGGGCATGAGCCAGTGGGGGGCCCAAGGTCTGGCCCTGGACGGGTGGACGCACGGCCAGATTCTTCAGTTTTTCTACCCGGGGACCCGGTTAGGACCGTGGAAGGGGCCATGAGGAGGGGTGACATGTGGAGAGGGTGGAGGTACTGGTTCAGAAGCTTCCCCACGGCCGCGGACTACCGCTGCCGGAGCCGGCAACCGAGGGCTCGTCGGGCGTGGACTTGCGGGCCGCGGTGCCCAAGGAGATGGTGGTGGCTCCCGGGGAGGCAGCCTTGGTTCCCACCGGGATGAAGGTGGCCATACCGCCCGGGTACGAGGGACAGGTACGACCCCGTAGTGGTCTGGCCCTGGAGCATGGGGTTACGGTACTCAACGCACCGGGGACCATCGACAGCGACTACCGGGGGGAGGTACAAGTACTGCTGGTGAACCTGGGGAAGCGTCCGTTCCGCATCGCGCGCGGGGATCGAATTGCGCAGCTGGTGATCGTGCCCGTAGCCCGTGCCCGGTACTGTTCGGTGGAACAGCTGCCCGCCAGCGGAAGGGGGGAGGCGGGATTCGGCCATAGCGGTATTAAATGAGAAGGGAGGGGGGAGCGGTAGCCGCGAGGAGGCCACAAGCTGGAGGATGATGAGCGGAGCTTTCAACTTTCCCTTGATACACGCACACCTACATCAAGTAAGAAAGGGAGAGGACAATTGCCCCAGCGTCATCTGAGCGAAGCGGAGATGGTTCGACGTATGGAGGAATTGAGAGGCCGATTGCACAACCTGATCAATCATCAGAAAAGGAGCTTCAACCACCTGGAAGTGCGCGAAGTGAGTCGCCAGCTGGATGCCCTGATCGTTCAGTATCTCAAGCGGAAGCATTCCTGACTGACATTTTGGTTCTTTCCGGGCGGGACCGGTATCGGTTCTGCTTTTTTCCTGCCCGCGCCGGTGCCATCATCCCGCACTCTCGCGCTACATATTATGGTTGCGGGGGTGATGGCATGTCTTTTGACTGGATTTTGCCCACAGTGGTGGTGCTGGTGCTCTTTGTGTGCTCCATGCGCCGTCGAATCAGCAACTACACGCGGTTGTACCCAAAAGAAAAGGACTTTCCCGTCGAACCCAGGGAATCGGTGCTGAGCAACGCCATTCGAGATTGGGTGGCGGTGGCCGGAGGCGTATACCTGGTTTTGATGGCGCTGGGGGCATTCCTGTCCCTGGACATCCCTCGCGAGGTCCAATGGGGAACATTCAAGTTCGACCCGTTGGCTGCATTCTCTTTCCTCCTGGCCGTTCTCCAGCCATACCTACCCATTGGGGCGCGACCCAAGGAGTGACCGGAAGTATGCCGGAGCAGCTGGAGCACCGGCAGCTGGTGGACCTTGGCAGGGGCGAAGTCGTGGGAATGATACGCGCAGCTACCATGGAGAACGGCTGCCTGTGCCTCCATCTGAGCCCACCGGAGCGCTGGAAGGCCGGCATGGTAGTACTGGTCTCACCGGGGACGTTCCTTCGCCTGGGTCTGGGGACCGTATTTGCGCAAATATGTCCCACGGATGCTCGGCATAGGGAAAAGCAGCCGGGGTCACACTAGGCTTCGGAAGCTGATGGAAAGGAGCGAGCAGCCGGTGACGAAGACGCTCGCAGGCGTGTTCCGGGCTGCGGACCAGGCGCGAGAAGCGCTGCACGACCTCCGGTGGGAGGAGGGGTTGGGCCCGGAGGAAATCTCCCTTGTTGCCAGGCGTCCGGAGCGGCCACCGGGGGCAAGTGCAGAAGCCCGCGAGGCTGCGGTAGGCCAGGAGGAGATCGGCTACGCCGATGGCACCCTCAACGGAACCCTAGCGGGAGCCTTCGGGGGATTGGTGACCAGTATGGGTGCGGTGGCGGTACCTGGTGTGGGTGCAGTTCTGGCAGCTGGTCCCATCACCGCGGCGGTGGCTGGCGCGGTCAGCGGGGGTATCGCCGGTGGACTGGTGGACCTGGGGTTGCCGGACCAGCGGGCCCGACACTACGAAAGGCGCGTGAAGGAAGGGAATGTGCTGGTTATAGTTCGGTCCCAAGAGGATCGCCTGTTACGGGCGGCCCAGATCCTCCGTCGCCACGGAGCGTTCGACGTGGAGATTCAGTAAGCGCGATCCCGATAACCCCTGTCCCCAGCACCTCATATACTGAAAGCGACGAATGAGCGGGACTCAGGGGTGACGAGGGATGCGCTGGCCCCCATTGGTGGTAACGTTTGTTGGCGGTGATGGCCGGGAGAGGGAAACGGCGAGATTATGCGCTGCGGCCGGATGGCTGGTGCGGGCGGTAGGGGTTCCCTGGCGACAGGAGCCACCACCAGCAGTGAACATCAGCGGCTGGCCCGAGGCTCTCCGGGGCGCCCAGGTAGTGGTAGGTCCCGTTAGTGGAATCGACGGCGAAGGCTACATCCTGTCTCCGCCCGACAGTGGACTTCGGCTGGCATCCCGGGAACTGGGAATGCTGTCCCCGGGGTGCTTGTTATTTGTGGGCAAGATTGATCCCACCTTCCGGAAGCTGTTGGATCAGGGCCCGTGGAGCGTGTGCGAGTACCGGCAGCGCGATGACTTCGCGATTTACAACTCGGTCGCCTCCGCGGAAGGTGCCCTGGCTCTGGCCATGGAGATGATGCCGGTTACCGTGCACGGCAGCCGCGCGCTGGTTCTGGGGCTGGGTCGCATGGGGTTGACTCTGGCCTGGCTGCTAGAACGGATGGGGGCAAGAGTGTACGCCCTGGCCCGAAACCCGGCCTCGTGTGCCCGCGCGTGGCAAATGAGCTGCTGCGCGCAGTCGCTGGAACGATTGGGCGAATTCATCCGCCGCGCCGACGTGCTGTTCAACACCATACCCGCTCCCGTGGTGACCGCCGAAGTGCTGATGTGCGCGCCAAGGCAACTGGTCATCGTGGACATAGCCAGCGCGCCGGGCGGGGTCGACCACGAGGCGGCCAGACAGTTGGGCCTGAGGACCATCCTCGCTCCCGGGTTGCCCGCCCGGGTTGCCCCGGTGAGCGCCGGCCGGGTGTTGTTTTGGGTTCTAACCCACGTGCTGCAAGAGTCCCGCCACCTGGGAGGTGAAGTTGATGGATTTCCGCGGTAAACGGATTGGTTGGGCGGTCACCGGGTCTCACTGCACGATATCGCGCGTGTTGCCCGAAATGAGGAGGCTAGTGGACATGGGTGCCGAGGTCCGTCCCATCGCCTCGCCTGCAGTGCTGAGTGAACCCACCAGGTTCGGGGCTCCCGAGCAGTGGCGTGCGGAGCTGGAGGCCATATGTGGCCATCGGCTCTGGACATCGGTGGTGGAGGCGGAACCGATAGGTCCTCAGAAGTTGCTGGATCTCCTGATCGTGGCTCCCTGCACCGGGAACACCCTGGCCAAGATCGCCAACGCCATAACCGACGGTCCGGTCACCATGGCGGTCAAGGCTCAACTCCGCAATCGGCGGCCGGTGCTCCTGGCCGTATCCAGCAATGATCTCTTGGGGTTAAACGCCGTCAATCTCGCGCGCCTGCTAGTGGTCAGGGACATATACTTCGTTCCCTTCGGCCAGGATGACCCGACGGGGAAGCCCCGCTCCCTGCAATCGGACCTAGAACTCATCATCCTGGCTGCCGAGCGAGCGCTTCAAGGGGAGCAGCTGCAACCGCTGCTGATAGGGCGCCAAGCTTGAGGCAGGATTTCCGGGTGGGTAACGCCATTGCACTCATGCGCTGTCTGTGTGTGCCAAGAGGAGCTGTACCCTCGAGAGCCTGGAATGGTTGGTGTACGTCAATGCGAGTCCTGGTCCAGAAGTTCGGTGGTACATCCGTGCATACCCCCCACGCCCGCTGCCGGGCGCTGGCCCATGTCATGCGGGCGGTGGAGGCGGGCTACCGAGTGCTGGTGGTGGTCTCAGCCATGGGGCGGTCCGGCCACCCCTACGCTACCGACACCCTTCTGGCCCTGGCCCGAGGGGTGTGGCCGACCGGCCCTCCCGACGAGCTGGATCTGTTGCTGTCTTGCGGTGAGCTGATTGCGTGCGTGGTGGTGGCCAACAGCTTCCGCCGCGGCGGTCTGGATCGCGTGGTGGTGCTCAGCGGACCCCAGGCGGGCATCATCACCGATGATGGACACGGAGATGCCCGCATCGTAGAGGTACGTCCTGAGACCGTACTTCATCACCTGCACCAGGGCTACGTGGTGGTAGTTGCCGGATTTCAGGGGACCACCCGTTCTGGCAAGATCACCACTCTGGGCCGTGGTGGCAGCGATACCACAGCTGCTGCGCTGGCCGCGGCAGTGGGGGCGGAGTTGATAGAAATCTACACTGATGTTGACGGGGTCAGAACCGCCGATCCCCGGGTGGTTCCCGAGGCGGGTGCGGTGCCGCACCTTACCTACGACGAAGCGTGGTTGCTGGCTTCCTCCGGCATGCGGATAGTACACCCGCGTGCCATTCGCTTGGCCGCCACGCACCGACTGCCCATACGAGTACGCGGCAACTTCAGCGAAGACGAGGGCACTCTCATAGATCACCGCCACCCAAGCTGCTCAGCCCCTTCTGCAGTGAAAGCCATCGCGCACCGGGAGCGGGTGTCCCTGGCCTACTTGATATATGACGACCGGGTCGGCAGCCGGCAGAAGCCCACGCAGGCGCTGAGGGGGCTGTCCTGCGGGATGGTGGACCCCAGCGGCTGCATGCTGTGCACCGGCGCGTATCCCAGCGGTGCCTGGGCAGAGGCACTGGCCACTGCCGGGTGGCGACTGGCACTGGAGCGACCCTGTGCTGAGGCCACGGCGGTGGGTTACCGGCTAGCCGAGGAACCGGAGCTCCCGCTGGCGGCATACCGGGATCTGCGGACGGCGGCGGTGGAGACCCTGGCCATGTATCACACCCCGCTGTACATCCGCTTTGCGGTTGCTGCCGCCGACCTGACGCGAGCACTCAGGGTGCTGCATCGCACCTTCGGTCTGACCACGCAAACATGAAAGCGAGGAGGTGAGCAAATTGCCTTTTGGCAGGTTGATAACCGCCATGGTCACTCCCTTTCAAGGTGACGGCAGCCTCAATCTGACCATGGCCGCGGAGCTGGCAGAATATCTAGCTGCATCGGGATCGGATGCCCTGGTGGTGTGCGGTACCACCGGAGAAGCGCCGGTTCTGACCGTGCGGGAGAAGTTGCAGCTATTGGAGCGGGTGCTGGAGACGGTGGGAGACCGGCTGCCGGTCCTGATGGGAACGGGAACGTATGATACCCGCACTACTATCGAGCTGTCACGGCGAGCCCACGAAGCTGGTGCCCATGGGCTCCTGGTGGTAACTCCTTATTACAACCGTCCGCCCCAGGCGGGCCTGCTCGAACACTTCCGGCAACTGGCGGAGTCGGTGGATCTACCCATCATGCTGTACAACGTTCCGTCCAGAACCGGTTGCAACCTGTTGCCCGAGACGGTCAACCAACTACTGCAGTGCAGCGAGCATGTCCGCGCGGTGAAAGAGGCATCAGGCAGCGTCCAGCAGATGGGGGAGCTGATACGGCTGACTGGAGGTAGGGTCCTGGTGTACAGCGGGGACGACTCCCTGACTCTGCCGGCTCTGGCGGTAGGAGCTCAGGGCGTGGTGAGCGTGGCTTCTCACCTGGTGGGTCCACGGCTGGCCCGCATGATGGCACTATTCGGCCAGGGAAGGGTGGATGAGGCGCGAGATATACACCTGGAGTTGCTGCCGCTGTTCAAGGCCCTTTTCGTGGCCACCAATCCCATTCCCCTCAAGGCGGCCTTGCGGCTGTTGGGTTGGCCGGTGGGAGAATGTCGACCTCCCCTGTATCCCGCCCCCGCAGGCGTGGTGGAGCAGGTCCGGCGCGCCATGGAGCAGACGGGGATCCTGGCATGAGGTGCATGCGCGGTGCGGGGAGCCGGGCGGGGCTGCCCGCACCCCATCCGTTTGAGGGCCTCCCGGCATCTGACGCCTTACCGCGGCGCGAGGCGACCAAGCCTTTCCGGTGCTGACTGAGCATTTCCGGGGTGGAATACCCTCATGCATGCCCGGTTTGACATTTGATTGCTACCAGGAAGGGCGGTGATGTTCCCTCGTGCTGGCGCGAAGGCCGGCTATGGTATAATGGCACGTGGCAACGCGCGGCATGGGGAGGAGACGACAACGGTGACGGCAACCGGTACACTGCGAGTGGTTCCCCTGGGTGGGGTGGGAGAAATCGGCAAGAACATGATCGCGTTGTGTTACGAGGGAGACATATTGATCATTGATGCCGGCCTTGCCTTTCCCGAGGAAGAGATGCTGGGCATCGACGTTGTGATTCCCGACATCACCTTTCTCAAGGAAGGCAGCGGGAAAGTGGTGGGGGTGGTGCTGACTCACGGACACGAGGACCACATCGGGGCCCTGCCATACCTGCTGCACGATCTGGATGCTCCGGTGTTTGGGACCCCGCTGACTCTAGGCCTGGCCGAGGCGAAGGTGAGGGAGAAGGGCGAAAGCGGGTCGGTGGATTTCCGGCCCGTGAGGCCCGGGCAGCGGGTGGAGATCGGTTGCTTCCAGGTGGAATTCTTCCGGGTGAACCACGCGGTTCCTGATACCGTGGGGCTGGCCATCCACAGCCCGGCGGGTATCGTGGTGCACAGCGGAGACTTCAAGTTCGACCAAACCCCGGTGGACGGTCAGGTGACGGATTACCACAAGCTGGCGGAGCTGGGGAGATCCGAGGTGCTGCTCCTGCTTTCCGACAGCACCAATGCCGAGCGACCCGGCTACACGCCTTCCGAGAGAGTGGTGGGTGAGACCCTTTATGAGATCATGCGAACAAAGCGCGGAAGGATATTGGTGGCCAGCTTCGCCAGCAACGTCCACCGCATACAACAAGTGTTGGACGCGGCCTGTTCACTGGGTCGTAAGGTGTGCGTGGTGGGCCGGAGCATGCAGGACACCGTGGCCATAGCCATGCAGCTCGGTTACTTGCATGCGCCGCCCGATCTGATCGTTTCCGTGGAGGAAGCGTGCCGCCTTCCCGCCGCACAATGCGTGGTTTTATGCACCGGCAGTCAGGGGGAACCTCTCTCCGCCCTCGCGCGGATGTCGGTGGGTGAGCACCGGGCCATCAGCCTGGCGCCGGGGGACGTGGTGATCATTGCCGCTACCCCGGTACCGGGCAATGAGAAGCTGGTACACCGCACCATCGATAATCTGTTCCGTCGGGGCGCGGAGGTGATCTACGGTCCGGAGTCCGGCGTGCATGTGTCGGGCCACGGCAGCCGCGAAGAGCTCAAGATGATGATCAATCTGGTCCGCCCGCGGTACTTCATCCCCATTCACGGCGAGTACCGCCACCTGGTGCACCATGCTGCTCTGGCGCGGGAGGTAGGCCTCGGCGAGGGGCAAGTATTATTTGGCGAGAACGGCACTGTATTCGCTTTCTCCCAAGGCCACGGTCGGATTGCGGGACGGGTACCCTCCGGACAGGTGCTGGTGGACGGTCTCGGCGTGGGAGATGTGGGCAGTGTGGTGCTGAGGGACCGGCACCAGCTGGCACGAGACGGCATACTGGTGGCAGTACTGGCAGCCCGGGCCAGTACCGGTGAGCTGGTGGCCGGCCCCGACCTGATCTCGCGGGGATTCGTGTACATGCGCCAGTCCGAGGAACTGTTGACCGAGGCAGCCAGGGCGGTGCTCGAGGTCCTGAAGCGAGAGGAATTGGATTTGCGCGACTGGTCGGCGGTCAAATCAGTGGTGAGAGAAGTGCTGGGGAGGTTCGTGTACGAGCGAACGCGCCGGCGGCCGATGATTCTACCCATCATAGTGGAAGTCTGACCCTCGGGGGGACTGCTCCGACAGGCGGCGGCGCCACCCCGCATCCGCCGTGACCACCCTTCGGGATGGGCATAATACATTGCGGGGTGTGCAGCTGGTGCCTGCTGATGAAATGAGCGCAGCGACCCACAGCTCTGCGGTAGAACAGCTCAAGGAACTGGGGACGGTACGCCTGCCCGCTGGGCCACGGCGGATTCATTGTCTGCCGGTTATTGGGCAGGTGGAAGGACACGCGTTGCTACCCTCACAAAACAAAACCACCAAGTACGAACACGTCATCCCGCAGCTGGTGGCGGTGGAGGACGCTCAGGATATTGGCGGCCTATTGGTGGTACTGAACACGTTGGGCGGCGACGTAGAAGCGGGTCTGGCGATTGCCGAGATGATTGCGAGTATGTCCAAGCCTACGGTGTCGCTGGTACTGGGTGGTGGGCACTCCATCGGGGTTCCCATCGCGGTGGCCGCCAGGTACTCTTTCATCGCCCATACCGCCACCATGACCATTCATCCCCTCAGGCTCACCGGCATGCTCATCGGGGGCCCACAGACCTACGAATATCTGGAAAAAATGCAGGATCGGGTGGTGCGCTTCATTGTGGAGCACTCTCGGGTCAGCGAGGAGCGGTATCGGGACCTCATGTTCCGGACTGGGGAGCTGGCCCGCGACATCGGCACCGTCCTGGTGGGCAAAGACGCGGTCAGGGAGGGCCTGATCGATGAGGTGGGCGGGATTACCCACGCCATCCGGAAGCTGCGGGAAATGATGGGGGGCACGGCCTGAAGATGCTGCTGTATCAGCCTCCTCCCCCTTTGAACGTGCTGGAGGAGCCACAGGTCCCGGTGCGGGAGGTTTGCCACCAGGGAGTTGTGGTGCGCCTGAGGTGGACCACCTGCGGATGGGAGGTACTGTCCCTGGTATCCACCGATCCCGCCAGGTACCTTGACCGTCGGTTCAACCCGGGTACTATGTGGTGCCGGCTAGGCAGGCATGGCACTCCCGACGGCGAACAAAGAGCCCCCGGAGGTGGAGGGGATGAGCACCTGGCATGCGGTGCTGTTGGGAGTACTGCAAGGCCTGACCGAGTTCTTGCCCGTTTCCAGTTCTGGTCACCTGGTCCTGGCGCAACACTTCCTTGACGTCGCTGCTCCCGGCTTGACCCTGGAAGTGCTGGTCCATCTCGGCACCCTGGTGGCAGTGGTGGCGGTCTTTTGGCCCCAGCTGATCGCCTTGCTGACAGGAGCGGTGGGATTGCGGGGGGCCGAGGAGGTCCGGACGCAACGCCGTCTGTTGAGAAACCTGCTCATCGGCACCGTACCTGCAGCTATTTTCGGCATACTGGGTGCAGATCTGCTGGCGGTTGCCTTTGACTCGCCGCGGTTGACCGCCTGGGCGCTTGTTGTAACCGGTTGCGTTCTTTTTGCTTCCCGGCGTACCCGCCAGCGGACGTGTTTGGGAGAGATGGATGCGTGGGAGGCTCTCGGCATAGGTGTCGCCCAGGCCTTTGCCCTCGTCCCGGGACTTTCTCGCTCCGGGCTGACCATAGCAGCGGGCATGGCCTTGGGGTTGTCCGGCCGGGACGCCGCCCGCTTTTCGTTTTTGTTGGCCATTCCTGCCATCTCCGGGGCCTGCCTGCTGGATGTCTTGAGACTGGAAGGTAATCTGGTGCCCGGCGCCCTGTGGGCGGTGGCATCGGCAGCAGTAGCTGGTTATTTGGCCATCCGATGGCTGCTGGTGGTGGTGAGGTCACGCGGGCTCCGGCCATTCGCCTGGTATTGCTGGGTGGTTGCCGCTGTGGCGCTGTTTGCCCTGCGGTAAACGGCTACAGGTAAATGGTGGGCACATGGAGAAAGAAGTCATGACACGCGAGGTGATTTGGGGTTGAGGCGGCTGTGGGCGCGGGTGACGGAGGATGTCCGCGGTGACCTGGAAGGAATCCTCCTCCTGCTGGGCGCTGCGTTAAGTGTAGCCAGCCTTTACAGCGATGCTACTGGTTCGGTGGGAAGGCTGGTGGGCAGAACCTTGCGCCTCGGCCTCGGGGAAGGAGCGTGGTTGGTGCCGCTCTTTCTCTGTGCCTGGGGCTTTTCCAGGATGTACCGCCGGGTCCAACTGTTCCCCCCGGGGCGCGCGCTAGGGGCCTGCATGCTGATGGGATGCTGGTTGACGTTGTTGCACGCCCGCCTGCCTGCGGGTCTAGAATGGGAACACGGGCTGGCCGGGATGGGAGGTGGGGTGGTGGGGGCGGCTCTGGCCTGGGCGTTCCTGCGCGCCTTCGGCCCCGTGGGCCGCTGGCTGGTGCTGGCAGGGTCTGCCTTGGCGGGATTTACCTTGTGCATGCAGCGCAGTCTGACTGTCACCCTCGTGAGGCTGTTGAATGCGATGAGAAGGGGTTTCAGCTGGTTGAAGAGTGCCGTGGGCGAGTTGATCCTGGCAGAAGAAGAGGCGGGGCGGGCGGGGGAGGCAGCCGTGCCGCCGGCTCCGCCACCAGAAGAGGCCGTGCGCCCGCAGCCCCGAGTGAAGGCACCTCGGCACACCATCAAGGGGATTGACGCAGAGGTGGCCTACGAACAGCTCAGCATGGATCCGCGGATTCTCTACCAGCTGCCGCCGCTGTCTCTTCTGGATAAAGCTGCCGCGGAAGAGATCCCGTCGGAGCGCATGCTGGCGGATCGCAGCCGCCGATTGGAACAGACCCTGGCCAGTTTCGGGGTTCGGGCCAAGGTGGTCAGTGTGCGCCGAGGGCCAGCGGTCACCCGTTTCGAGCTGCAGCCGGAACCCGGTGTGAAGGTCTCTCGCATCATGGCCCTCGCGGACGACATTGCCCTCAGCATGGCTACCTCCGGCGTGCGCATGGAGGCGCCAGTCGCCGGCAAGAGCGTAGTGGGTATTGAGGTGCCCAATGAGGAGATCTCGATGGTGCACCTTCGGGAAGTATTGGAAACCAGGGAGTTCCGCGAGCATCCCAGCAAGCTGGCGGTGGGTTTGGGGAAGGATATCGCCGGTCGTCCGGTGGTGCCCAGTCTGGAGGAAATGCTACACATTCTCATCGCAGGGGCCACTGGCTCCGGCAAGAGCGTCTGCATCAACAGCATCATTGCCAGCATACTCTTCAAGGCGCGCCCCGACGAGGTGAAGCTTCTCCTGGTCGACCCCAAGGTAGTGGAATTGTCCGGTTATGACGGGATTCCTCATCTGCTGGCTCCCGTCATCACCGATCCCAGGCGGGCAGCGGCATCTTTGCAGTGGCTGGTGGGCGAGATGGAACGGCGGTACGAGCTGTTCGCGGGATGCGGGGTACGGAACATCCAGCGGTACAACGAACGGGTTCCCGACGAGGGTTCGCGGCTGCCATACGTGGTGGTGGTGGTTGACGAACTGGTGGACCTGATGACCACTGCTCCTGTGGAAGTGGAGGATGCCATCTTCCGCCTGGCACAGATGGCGCGGGCTGCGGGCATCCATCTAGTGGTGGCCACCCAGCGCCCGTCGGTGGATGTCCTCACCGGTACCATCAAGGCTAACATTCCCTCCCGCATAGCTTTCGCCGTCTCCTCGCAGGTGGACTCCCGCACCATCCTGGATGTACCCGGGGCGGAGAGGCTGCTGGGCCGCGGTGACATGTTGTTCTATCCCGTGGGAGCCAGCAAGCCCGTAA
The DNA here is from genome assembly GCA_002376005.1 of Firmicutes bacterium UBA3570. Classification (GTDB taxonomy): domain Bacteria; phylum Bacillota; class Sulfobacillia; order UBA3561; family UBA3561; genus UBA3561. Next base: position 84,882 of record DFNJ01000022.1, on the reverse strand, counting down.
GGGTGCAGGGCGCCTACATTTCCGAACGGGAGCGCGAGAACCTGGTGAGGTTCGTTTCGCGGCAGGCGGAGCCCGAGTTCAACGAGGAGATACTAAAGGCCCCCGAACAGTTGGCGGGAAACGGACGCAGGGGCACCGCCACCGCCAAGGAGGATGAGCTACTCCCCGAGGCACTGCGGGTGGTGGTGGAAGCGGGCCATGCCTCTGTTTCCTTGTTGCAGAGGAAGTTACGGATTGGTTACACCCGGGCGGCGCGGATCATCGACATCATGGAAGCACGCGGCTGGATTGGCGGATTCGAGGGCTCAAAGCCTCGTGAAGTCTACGTTACCCTCGAGGATTACGACCGCATCTTCTCGCCCGGCCGCAGCGGTTGAGAACAGGTGGTCCCTGGTCTCTTCTCCCACCACCCCGTCGGGGACCAGGCCACGATCGCGCTGAAAACGGCGCACGCTTTCTTCGGTGCGGGGCCCGAAGATGCCATCCACCGGACCCGGGTCATACCCCAATTGCCGGAGGCGCTGCTGCACCGCGGCTACCTGTGGGCCTCTCATCCCTCGGGTCAGGACCCGAGGCTGTCCGGGGTACCGCCCCACCACTGCCACCGGTGTGCCTATGATTACCCGCTCGTAAACTTCCTCCACGTGGTGGTTGTACATCCTGATGCACCCACCGGAGACGTAGCGGCCGATGGACCAGGGACTGTTGGTGCCGTGTATTCCGTAATTGCCCCAGGGCACGTTCAGCCCCATCCACCGGGTGCCCAGAACCCCGGCAGGATTCACCAGCTTGGTGCGAATGCGCCACCGGCCCACCGGAGTGGGGGTGGAGGGTTTGCCGAGTGCCACCGGGTACGTGCGGAGCACCCGGCTGCCCTGCAGCAGATGCAGGGTGAGCGATTCCACGTTAACCTGCAAGTGTACGTGGCATTGATCAGGAGCCATTCTGATACCAGTCTACGTGCCACGTTGCCTGCGGAGTTCCCCCAGGGCATCTATACACGACAGCAACCAGAATGGTCCCACCAGCAAGCGCAGGGGCACGCCCACCATCTGCGGGGGCAAGGGGATGAAGAACAGTACTCCTAACAGGCCGCCGAGAAGAAAGGAGCCCCGGGCGAGGCGCCCGTTGAGCAGGGCTCCCAGCCCCGGAAGCAACAAGGACAGGAAGGCCTCGCTGGGCGGCGACAGGCGCCTTCCCGGTCGCCGACCCCGCCGATTTAGCAGCTGCTGGAGGGCGCCGGCAGCCGCGAAGCCGGAAATCAGTAACCCCAGGTAAGCCAGATAGGTCACCGACTGCCACCCCGGCGACTCAGCAGGCGAAAGCTGGCCAGGATATACTTGAGGTCCATCTCGTAGTAGCGGAACAGGAACCTCGGCACGAAGGCGGACACGTGCAATACCGTAGAGTCATCAACTCGTACGTAATGGTCGAACTGCAGGTACTGAACGCCGAAAGGGCCCCAGCTTCGGGTGATGTATTTTATGGTCCTCAGGCCCTCCTGCCCGCGGAAGGAGCGGTCGAAGCGCCAGGCGCTGCTGAGGTCTGACTTCCAGAAGAGCTGAACGCCCTGAAACCGCCGTCCTCGCTCCCTCTCGATGGCCTCGGCCAGTGCTTGCACGGACGGATGCGAACCCAGCTGGAGCAAGGCCACCGTCACGGCGGCGAGACCGAGCCTGGTTCGAGCCCGGCAGAGCACGTGGGTGGCAGGGAATTCCAAGGCATGGGGTATTTCCGAAAAGTGCCAACCCTCCAGAGAGCGCACCAAGCGAAAGGAAACCCCATACTCTTCCGATGACCACCGGTCACCGTCGGTGTACCGGTACATGGCGGGGATCGCCACTGTCCAGTATGCCACGGTGACGGCGATGATCAGACAGCACAACAGCGGATGGCGCTGCCGGGTGTTCACCGCGTACCCCCGAGCCACGGTTCGCTGCTCCAGCACGCGAATCCTCCCTCCCCCGCGGGGAAGAATCCATCCCCTTCGGGAGGGTTTCGCGCCGCGGATGGCGAAATGTCGGCTGCGGAAAGGGGGGTTGCAAGGCAACAGTGACGGATGCTGCCCGATGATCGCCGCGGGCGGCCGGCAGTGACGTGGTTACCAGAAGAGGGGGTAAGAGCGCGGATGAGCAGTCGACTGAGGGGTCTACATCTCCTGCTGGTGATGCTTCTGGCCGTGAGTCTGGTCGCGGCGGGCTGTGCGCCGCGGGAGGAAGCCGAGGCTCCCCCGCCCGAGGAGGAGAAACCTGAGGGGCCGGTAACCGGCGGCATCTTGTTTGATGCCAGCATCGGAGATGCCACCACCTTCAATCCGATTCACGTCAACGACACCGCATCGGGGTTGATCTCCGACTACGTGCACAGCAGCCTGGTCGATTTCGACGACAAGATCAACGTGGTTCCCAAGCTGGCCACCAGCTGGGAGGTCTCCGAAGACGGTAAGGTGTGGGTATTCCACTTGCGGGAAGGGGTTAAATGGCACGATGGACAGCCCTTCACCGCCCGCGATGTGGCCTTCACCTTCCTGAGTATCCTGCATCCGGAATACACCGGCGTCCGCCTGCGCAACTATTCCAGCCTGCTGGGGTTTGATGAGTATCAGGAAAAGCTCAGCCAAATCCGCAGCGATTATAAGGACAAGAAAATAACTGAAGAAGAGTACAAGCAGGCCATCATGGAGGCCTTCGAGGAATTCAAGGCCGGTGGTGCCATCAAGATCATCGACGATCACACCATCCAGTTCACCCTCTCCGAACCATACGCGCCTTTCCTGGTTCAGTCGATGGCCATGGGAATCATCCCCGAGCACATCCTCAAGGACCACATGGGTGCCACCATGAAGGACCACGACTTCACCCGTAAGCCCATCGGCACCGGCAGGTTCAAGTTCAAGGAGTGGAAGACCGGCGAGTACATCTCGGTGGTAGCCAACGACGAGTACTATGAAGGCCGACCCTATCTGGACGAGATCGTGGTCAAGATCATCCCCGACCAGAACACGGTGATGGCTGCACTTGAGACCGGAGAAATCGACATGGGAGGCATCACCCCCGAGGCTTTCGAGCGGTTCAGCCAGATGAAGCACCTGCAGATCTTCGAAGGACCCACCTTCAGCTACACCTACATGGGTTATAACCTCACCAATCCGCTGTTCCAGGATGTCAGGGTGCGCCAGGCCATCGCCCACGCCATCGACAAGGAAACCATCGTGGCGGAGCTGTTCCAGGGACACGGCATTCCCGCCTGGTCGCACGGATCGCCGGCCCGGTGGGATTACAACCCCGACGTACCCAAGTTCGAGTACGATCCGGAGAAGGCCAAGCAGCTGCTGGCCGAGGCTGGCTGGAAAGACACCGACAACGACGGCATCCTGGACAAGGACGGCGTGAAGTTCAAGTTCTTGCTGCAGACCAACCAGGGCAACAAGATCCGCGAGCAGGCGGCAGTCATCATCCAGCAGCAGCTGAAGGAAGTGGGCATCGAGGTAGAAGTGGAGCTGGTGGAGTGGAACACCTTCGTCAACAAGGTGCTACTGGCGAAGAACTTCGAGGCAGTCATCGTTGGCTGGGCTCTGGGTGTGGATCCGGACGCCTTCAGCATATGGCACTCTGAGGGCGGGCCGTTCAACTTCATCTCCTACCAGAACGAGCGCGTGGACTACTTGCTGGAGCAGGGACGCAAGGTCATGGATCAGGAACAGCGCAAGGAGATCTACGCCGAGTTCCAGAAGATCCTGGCCGAAGAGCAGCCGTATCTGTTCCTGTACTTCCCGAACGCCCTGACCGCCGTCAACGTCCGAGTCAAGGGACCCATCACCGCCACTCCTGCGGGAATCCGGTGGAATATAGAGAAGTGGTGGATCCCCAAGGACCTGCAGGGTGGGCCAGTGAAGCCGACCCAATGATCTAGGTGACCATCGGGGATAGGCCGGTGCCCGGGTTAGCCAGGGTACCGGCCTTCCCCTGATTGTGTGGAGGTGAAGGAGGATGCAACAATATGCCATACGCCGAACTCTTCAGGCCATACCCTTGCTCCTGGGCATAACTCTGCTGTCCTTCCTGATCATCCAGGCGGCGCCTGGGGACCCGGCTCAGATACTCATCAATCCCGAGGCCTCGGCGGAGGACGTGGCGCGGATCAGGACCGCGTTGGGCCTGGACAAACCGGTGTACGTCCAGTATTGGCGGTGGCTCACCAGCATGCTGCGGGGTGACATGGGCCGGTCTTTTCTGGACGGCGAGGAGGTATTCCGGAAGATCGCCAACAGGCTGCCGAACACCCTGAAGCTGACCGGATGCGCGCTGTTGTTCGCGCTGATCATCGCCGTCCCACTGGGGATCATCTGTGCTACCAAGCAGTATTCCATTCTCGATTATCTGTCCACCGTTTTCGCTTTCATCTGGGTGTCCATGCCCAGCTTCTGGTTCGCCCTCATGCTCATTCTGGTGTTTTGCGTCTGGTTGCGGTGGCTGCCATCACATGGCATGCGCACGTATGGTGCGCCCTTTTCCCTGGTTGACCAGCTCCGGCATCTGATCCTGCCCATGCTTGCCCTTGGCCTCCGACAGCTGGCGGGACTGACCAGGTACACCCGCTCCAGCATGCTGGAAGTGGTCCGCCAGGATTACATCCGTACCGCCCGCGCCAAGGGGTTGCACGAACGGGTGGTCATATACAAGCACGCGCTGCGCAACGCCTTGATTCCCGTGATCACCATCCTGGGGCTCTCCTTGCCCGGCCTCTTCGGGGGCGCGGTGGTGGTGGAGAACGTCTTCGCCTGGCCAGGCATGGGGAGGTTGGCGGTGCAGGCGGCCTTCACCCGCGACTACCCGGTGACCATGGGCGTACTGGTCATCGCCGCCAGTATGGTGGTGCTGGGGAACTTGCTCGCCGACCTGGCCTACGGATTCGTTGACCCACGGATAAGGTACGACTGAGTGGAGGTACTGAGAGGATGCGGCAACTGAAACCGGGAAGGGAACAGCGCAGTCAGTCGTTCTGGGCCATCGCCTTTGCCCGCTTCCGCCGAAATCGTTTGGCAATGGCCGGTGCGGTGCTGATGTTGGTCCTCTACGCGGTAGCCATATTCGCGCCTCAGCTGGCCCCGTACGATCCCACCGTCATCAACCTGAGAAATCGAATGGAGCCCCCCAGTCGCCAGCACCCGCTGGGCACGGATATATATGGACGCGACGTACTGTCCAGGATGATATACGGATCCCGGATCTCCCTCAGCGTGGGATTCGTGTCGGTGGGGATATCCATCACCATCGGGACTATGGTGGGTGCCATCGCCGGGTATTACGGCGGCCTGATCGATAACGTGCTGATGCGAATGGTGGACATGGTGATATCCATCCCGGTCCTGTTCCTGATCATCACCGTGGTTTCCCTGATCAGCCCCAGCATATACAACATCATGCTGGTGATCGGGCTGACCTCCTGGCCAGGAGTAGCGCGGTTGGTCAGGGGACAGTTCCTGAGTTTGCGGGAGCAGGACTTCACCGAGGCCGCGCGCGCCCTGGGCGCCGGGGACAACCGCATCATATTCCGGCACATCCTGCCCAATGCCATGGGCCCCATCATCGTAGCGGCCACCCTGGGCGTGGCCGCCGCCATCCTGGTGGAATCCACCCTCAGCTACCTGGGGCTGGGAGTACAGCCACCCACCCCCAGCTGGGGTAACATGCTGTACGAGGGCCAGGCTTACATCCGGGAAGCCTGGTGGCTGTCGGTGTTCCCCGGCCTGGCCATACTGGTCACCGTGCTCAGCTTCAACATGCTGGGGGATGGCCTGCGGGATGCCCTGGATCCCAGGCTGCGGGATTGAGCTGGACTGAAGGGAAAGAGGGCCGGGCTGCAGAAGGAGTCGGCAGTTCGGGCCTCATAGCTTTTTGGGGGAGAATTCGTTGGGGCTCCTGCTGGTGACATTCTCCACGACGGCGGCGGTGTCCCTGTTGTGGATGCTGCTGGCCCTGCAGGGGACGGGTAGTGGCTTCATGGCGGTGGCCAATGCGGCGACGGTCGTGGCAGCTGGCTGCTACCTGAAGCACCTGTCGCGGCAGGACCTGCCGGCAGATGCCCGCTGGCTGGCCATGCCCGCCGCGGCCCGGGTGTTGCTGGTGTTTGGCCTTTCCATGGCGGTGCGTCTGGCGGGGAACTACTGGCTGGGGTTGAATGCGGAGAAGGTCCCCATGGCAGCGGCGGCTTTGTGCGCCCTGCTGGTGCTGGAAAGGACAGCCCCTGCCGAGTTCGGACTTCGTGGTCGGCACCTGAAGGCGCAGCTCTGCGCGGGGCTGGTGCTGGTGTTGTGCTACGCCGCATGCCGGTTTGTCGCCCAGCTGGTGCCCACGGCCTGCTTCGGTAGCGTGTACGGAGTGAAGCTGGTCACATCCTCTCCCCTGGAGGCCTTCCCCAAGCAACTGCTGGCGTACGGATATTCTAACTTCGCGGAGGAGGTATGTTTCCGGGGGTACGCGTTACGGGTATTGAGCGAGGGATACGGGGGCAGCTGGGGGATGGTAGCCCAGGCCCTGCTGTTTGGGCTGTATCACATCAACTATCACCTGTTCCCTCCACGCTGGAGCCTGATGGCCGGCTACGTGCTCTTCGCAGCGGTGGCGGGAGTGAGCTTCGGCGTCATCTATCGCCGCCTCCCATACTTGCTGCCGGTGACGCTGGTGCATGTGTCGCATAACATGAACAACCGTTATTTGTTTCCCCAGCTGCTGGGAGCCACCAGGCTGAATCCCTGGGTCCACCACCTGCTGACCCAGCTGGTGATGCTGGCCCTGGCCCTGGCGGTGATGGGCCCGCTGGCCTCATTCCTGGGACGGAGACTGGGGTTGCTGGAAGAAGACGGAGCGCCCCAGCTATAAGGTTGGCATGGAAAGGGGAACTGACATGTGGGACGTACTGATCGCAGGAGGCATGGTGTACGACGGCACCCTGCGCCCGGGCCGACGGGCCAACGTGGCCATCGCCGACCGGTACATCGCTCACGTAGGGGATGAGGACGGGCCGGCGCGCTTGCGGGTGGAGGCGGATGGCCTGGCGGTAGCTCCCGGCTTCATCGATGCCCACTCGCACTCCGACCTGGCGGCGCTGGTGTGCCCGGACTTGCCCAGCAAGGTCCGCCAGGGCGTCACCACCGAGGTGATTGGGCAGTGCGGCATCTCGGCAGCACCGCTGGTGGGAGCGGCGCGAGCGCAGGCGGAACGGCGCGTGAAGGAATGGAAGGTGGATCTGGATTGGGAAGACTTGGAAGGATTCCGGCGCGCGGTCAAGCGACAGGGGGTGGCGGCCAACCTGGCCTGTCTCGTCGGGCACGGCAACCTGCGTCTGGCGGTGCTGGGCCCGGAGGATCGGTCCCCCAACGATACCGAACTTGCTCGCATGCAGCAGCTGCTGGCAGAGGGCATGCAGCAGGGGGCCTTCGGGATGTCCACCGGTCTCATATACCCCCCGGGCTGCTACAGCCGCACCCCGGAGCTGGAGGCCCTGGCCAGGGTGCTGGCGGATTACGGGGGGGTGTACGTCACCCACCTGCGCAGCGAGGGCGACGGCCTGCTGGAGGCGCTGGAAGAAGCCATAACCGTAGGCCGCTCGGCAGGCGTCAGGGTTTGCATTTCTCATCACAAGGCGGCGGGCAAGCCCCATTGGGGTAAGACCCGACAGACCCTGCGAAGGATGGAAGAGGCCTGCGAGGAGGGCGGGGAAATCTTCTGCGACGTTTATCCCTACACCGCGGGCAGCACCTCCCTGGGTGCCCTGGTGCCCAGCTGGGCCCATTCCGGAGGGATGGAGCAGATGCTGCGCAGGCTGGCGGACCCCGAGCAGCGGGTCATCTTGAAGCGGCAGATGGCCGAGGGGATCCCGGGCTGGGAGAATCTAGGAGGGATGGCGGGGTACGACAATGTCCTCATAACCCGTACCAGATCCCCCGCCAACCGCCAAGCAGTGGGTATGACGGTGGCCGAGTGGGCGGCCCGCAAGGGAGTTGATCCCCGCGACGCCATCTTCGATCTGCTGCTGGAAGAAAGGGGCGCGGTGGGGGTGGTGCTGTTCATGATGGATGAGGAAGACGTCCGCCGCGTGATAGCTCATCCCCTGTCGGTGATCGGCTCGGACGCGTCAGCAGTTGACCCCGACCAGGCGGAGGGCAGCAAGCCCCACCCGCGCGCCTACGGTACTTTCCCCCGCGTCCTTGCGCGGTACGTGAGAGAGGAGGGTCTGCTCAGCTGGGAGGAGGCCATCCACAAGATGACCTGGGGCACCGCCCGTCGATTGGGCTTGCGGGGACGGGGCAGACTGCGCCGGGGAGATTGCGCGGACGTGGTGGTGTTCGACCCCGCGCGGGTGGCTGATCTCGCCACCTATACCGAACCTCATCAGTTCCCCACCGGCATCATCCATGTCTTCGTCAACGGTACTGCCGTGGTCTTCGACGGGCAGCCTACTGGCGCGCGACCTGGGGAGGTGCTGGACAGCCGGCAGGGGCGACCCTGAAGGAAGGGGGCCAGGGGCGGTCCTCTTTGGTGAGGGTGGGAGGTGAAGCGAACTGACCAGGCGCGGACTGGTGATGGTGTTCACGGGAGACGGCAAAGGGAAGACCACTGCCGCCGTCGGGCAGGGATTGCGGGCGGCCGGTCACGGCATGAAGGTGCTCATGATCCAGTTCATGAAGGGCCCCGGCAATGTCTATGGGGAAATTCTGGCGCTGCGGAAGTGTGGATTGGTGGACTTCCGGATTGTGCAATGCGGTCGCGATTCCTTCGTCAAGCGAGGCGAGCCCGATGAGGAGGACATCCAGCATGCGCGCCGAGGGCTCATGCTGGCGGAGGAGGCGCTCCGCGAGGGCGCCTGCGACATGCTGATCCTGGACGAGATCAACGTGGCCGTGGATTACGGGGTGGTGGCGTTGTCCGAAGTGCTGGAGCTGCTCACCCTGCGTCCCCCCGAGGTGCATGTGGTGCTGACCGGGAGGTATGCGCCGGCGGAATTGCTGGAACGGGCCGATCTGGTGAGCGAAGTGGTTGAGCGTCGCCATCATTACCGGGAAGGTGTCGCGGCCCAGCCGGGCGTGGAATTCTGAAGGAAGGGGGAATGCCAATGGCATCGCTCAGAGAGGTGGATCGACAGATCATCGCCGATGCCTGGACGTCGGACGCCGCTTACGAGCTGGTGGAACGACTCTGCGCGTGCGGGAGCCGGTTTCCCGGGACCCCTGGGGAGCGTGAGGCGGCAGAGCTGTTGGTGGCGCAAATGAACCGGTGGGGGCTTAGCAACGTACGTCTGGAACCTTTTGAGTATCCAGGCTGGACCCGGGGGAGCTGCCAGCTTGACATCGTAGCTCCCGAGGAGCACCAGCTGCCAGCAATCAGCCTCCCGCACACCGGGACGTTCGATGTGGAGGCGGAAGTGGTGGATGTGGGGTACGGGACCCCGGCGCTGTTTGACAGCATGGCGGCAGAGATTGCCGGCAGGATAGTGCTGGTGGATGCCAAGTCTCCCGCCTACTTCCGTCGCGGCATACACCGTATGGAGAAGTACGGGAGGGCAGTGGCTGCCGGCGCTGTGGGGTTCATCTGGATGCGCGACCAGGCTGGCCACTTGGTGGAGACGGGAGCATTGCGTCCAGGAGCGGAAATCCCCGGGGTGGCGGTGACCCGGGAGGACGGCCTCCGCATCCGGCGGCTGCTGCGACAGGGCCCGGTCAGGGTGCGCATTCGCACCGACAACGTCATCGAGCAACGTACTTCCTGGAACGTGGTGGGAGAGCTGGAGGGCCGGGACCGTCCGGGCGAGGTGATCCTGGTCGGGGCACACGTGGACGGCCACGATATCGCGGTGGGGGCCCAGGACGACGCCTCTGGTACTGCGGTGGTCATGGAGGCGGCGCGCCTGCTCAGCCGTCATAGGGAAGTATTGGGACGCACGGTCCGGTTCGTGTGTTTCGGTGCTGAGGAGCTGGGTCTGTTTGGGTCCCATGCTTACGTGGCCCAGCATGCCGACGAACTGGACCAGCTGAAGTTCATGCTGAACCTGGACGGGGCGGGACGAGAGGGGGACAAGGGTCTGGCCCTGCAGGGGTGCATCGAGCTCATCCCATACTTCAGGCGCGTGGCCGCCGACATGAAGGAGCCGCTGCTGGTGGACTCCAACTTTGGGTTGCATTCGGACATGTATCCCTTCTCTCTGGCGGGAGTTCCCAGTGGCTACCTGGCGGTGATGGAAGAAGTGCGGACTGGCCGCAACTGGGGACACACGGCCGCCGACACCCTGGACAAGGTGTCCCCCCGCTGGTTGCGCCTGGATTCCATGCTGGTGGCCCGGCTGGTCCTGCGCATGGCCTGCTGGCCGGAGTGGCCCGGAAGGCGGCGGACGCGGGATGAAGTTCGCGACCTCATGGAGCAGCTGGGTTTCCTGGAGGTGTTGAAGTACACGGGCAGGATGCCATTTTCAGAGGAAGGGGGAGCGAAAGCGTGAAAAAGGTAATGCTGCACGATCTCACCAGGCCGGCGTTCGAAGAGTACCTGAGGGAGAACCCGGATCCCGTGGTGATAATCGCCCTGGGATCCATCGAACAACACGGCCCCCATCTCCCTTTGGGGACCGACAGCTACGGTGCTCTGGCCGTGGCGCGACAGGTGGCGGAAGCCACGGGGTGCCTGGTGGTGCAGCCGTGCTGGCCGGGCTTCAGCCCGCATCACATGGGGTTCAAGGGCACCATCACCCTGAAGGCGGAGACACTGGTGGCAGTGCTGCTCGATACCATAGAGAGCCTGGCGCACCACGGGATCAAGAAGATCCTGTTGATCAATGCCCACGGGGGCAATGCCCAGATCGTGGCCTATGTGGCCCGTCTGGCCCGCAGGCGGTTTGGATCGGTGGTCATCGTTCCCGATACTCGCGGCCTCCAGGATCCCCAGAAGCAGGCAGAAGCATTCCTGGAACGCATGGATGTGCACTCTGGTCCCCGGGAGACCAGCTTCGCCCTCGCCTTCTTCCCCGAGCTGGTGGAAATGGAGCGGGTGAAGGGATTCCAGTCCACCACCCGGCTGAGGGCTCCTCTGGAGGAGCTGCGGAAAGCCCGGGGAGAGGAGGCCGTCCTCGCCGCCCAGCTGTTGAGCGCTTACATTCCCGACAGTCACCTACTCACCAGCTCCGGCGTGTGGGGGTTCGCCGATCCCAATGAAGCCGATCCCGAGAAGCTGAAAGAGGAAATGGCCAAAGGCGTGGAAAAGCTCATCAAGCTGGTGGAGCTCTGGAAGAAGATCCCGTCGGATTGAGGGAGGGGAACCCGCTGGAAGGCTGGTACCAGGTGGTAAGGCTGGCCAGTGGCCTGTGGATGCTGGCCGAGCCGGGCTACCGGGGATGCCCGGTGTCCTATCTGGTGGCCGGCAGTTCGAGGGCACTGCTGGTGGATGCCGGTACGGGGATCGGCCCTCTGGCAGAAGTGGTGCGATCGCTGGTGCGCCTGCCGGTGGTGGCGGTGGCCACGCACGTCCACTGGGATCGCCTGGGGGGTCTTTGGCCCGGGCTGAGGCTGTACGTAGATCGGCGGGAGCGAGAACGCCTGGCGGAAGTGATGCCGGAGGATCCTCGCCGGCTGCTGGGCGGGGATTCTCTGACCAGGGCCCTACCGCAGGGATTCGACCCCGACCGCTGGTGGCGCCAGCTGCCGGCTCTGGACATCCACGAGATCGCCGAGGGACAGGTGCTGGACCTTGGGGACAGGCGTCTGGCAGTATGGGAGACCCCGGGGCACACGGCTGGTTCCCTCTCCCTCTGGGAAGCCCGGGAGGGATGGCTTTTCACCGGCGATACTTTTCACCTGGGATGCGTCAGGTGCGGGGAAGAGGCGGGAGGGATGAGGGCGCTGGCGTCCAGCTGGCGACGGTTGGCATCGGTGCGCGGTGAGACGACCCTGCTGCTCCCCGGTCGAGGTACCGCTCCCCTCTCCTCGCACATCCTGGAGAGGGTTGAGAGGGCGGCCCAGCAGTTGGAAGCCACCGGGACAGGGGGGGATTTCGGGGACTTCGCGGTGATCTTGTCCTGAAAGGAGAGGCGACGGATGGCCACGACCACTGTCACGGGCTATCAGCCCGACAGGTACTACCTTTACGATGAAATGACCCATCTTCTCAAGAAGTGGGCCGAGCAGTTTCCCGGGTTGTGCCGCCTCGAATCGATAGGGAAGACCTTCGAGGGAAGGGACCTGTGGTTGATGTGTGTCACCGACATGCAGACGGGCTCCCCGGAGGACAAACCAGCTTTGTACATCGACGGCAATCATCACGCAGGGGAGGTAACGGGTTCCGCGGTATGTCTCTGGACCATTGACTATCTCATCACCCAGCACGAGCAGGGGAACCACGAGATCGTGGACCTGCTCAGGAGGAGGACCTTCTACATCCTGCCACGGGTGTCCGCGGACGGTGCGGAGCTATTTCTCACCACGCCGCACCTGCTCAGGTCCAGCACCCGGCCCTATCCCTGGAAGGAGGAACCGAAGGGCCTGGTGCGGGAGGACATCGATGGGGACGGCCGGATCCTGCAGATGCGGGTGCCCGATCCAGACGGAGAATGGAAAGTATCTAGCCGCGATCCGCGCCTGATGATTCCCCGGGAGCCGGACGAGGAGGGTGGGCAGTACTACCGCCTGCTGCCAGAAGGGATGCTTCATGACTGGGACGGCGGCGAGATCCGGCTGGCGCGGTCTCCTTGGGGCCTGGACATCAACCGGAACTACCCCGCTCACTGGGATGTGGAATCCAGACAGCCGGGTGCCGGTCCGTACCCACTTTCCGAACCGGAGACGCGCAGCATCGCCGAGTTCCTGAGCACCCACCGCAACGTGGCGGGGGCCATGTCCTACCATACCACCGCCGGGGCCATCCTGCGCCCCTACTGCACCAAAGGCGATGCCGAGATGCCCCCGGGGGACCTTGCCATCTACCAGGCCCTGGGACGGCGAGGCGAAAAGCTGGTGGGTTACCCCTGCATCTCGGTGTATGAACGGTTCCTGGTTGACAAAAGGAAACCATTGCTGGGGGTGTTCATGGACTGGCTGTACGAGCATCTGGGCATCATTACCTTTTCCACCGAGCTGTGGGACGCCGCGCAGCGGGCGGGCATCCCACCGGATTTCACGCGCCGACGGCAGTGGAGCGAGGAAGAACAGCTGAAACTCCTGGCCTGGAACGACAGAGAGCTGGCGGGAAGGGGATTCGTGCCCTGGCGCCCCTTCAAGCATCCCCAGCTGGGTGAGGTGGAGATCGGCGGCTGGGACAGCAAGTTTTTCCTCATCAATCCGCCCACTTCCTACCTGGAGGCCGAGTGCCGCAAGAACGCCATGTTCACGCTGGCCCATTGTCGTGCCCTCCCCGAACTGGTGCTGGTCAACCCTCGCTGGGAACGGCTGGGTGAGGACGTGTACAAGCTTTCCATCACCCTCCGCAATCGGGGGTACCTGCCCACGTCCGGCTCCGAGCAGGCCAAGACCACTGGGTTCCTGCGGCCGCTGCGGGTGGAGCTGGAGCTGCCGGAGGGGGCCCAGCTGGTTTACGGGCGGCAGAGCGAGGACCTGGAGCACCTGGACGGGAGGTACAAGGCCACCCGGGGGCCGTACGGCGGAGGGCTGCCGGCGCGGGAGAAACGACTCCAGTGGGCCATCAAGGGCACGGCGGGCGCACCGGTCCGGGTGACGGCGCGCGGCGACCGGGCGGGCGTAGCGCGGTGGGAGGGCCGGCTGGGGCAGTGCGATTCGCAACCATGACCTGCTCCCGAACTGGAGGACGAAGGCGGCGGTGAAGAATGTCCGTCAGGAACTGGAGAGACGCGGCCACCGCCTGGGGGGTCGTCTCCATAGTGATGTTCGCCCTCGATGCCCATCCCGATGGCGTGGCTCAGTGGACGGGTTGGGTGTCGCTCGGGCTGGCGGCCTGGCCGCTCACCATCTGGACCCGACAGCGATTCCGCGGACGCCCCCGACAGCGGTGGCTGGTGGAGAATGTGGTGCTGTGGGTCTGCGCCAGCGGCGCGTTGCTGGGCCTGGAATGGACATACCACCAGTACCAACGGATCATCCTCAGCCCGGTGATGGCGCTCTTGCTGGGGATCGTCGCATGGCGCAGATGGCGTGGTGGACCCAGGCCGAGCTGATGAGCGGGGTGCTGATATAATGAAATTTGGAAGCGGCACGGCGGCGGGGACGGGCCCATCCCCATTGTGTGGTGGCGGTATCTCGTAGCAGCGGTTCCCCTCCTGGTGGAGACGGAGATTCGGCAGCTGGATTCACCCCACCCGAACGGTAGTCAGGCTGAATACCGTGGGGCGGCGGGCGAGGAACGGGGTGGATGCCGGGGTAGGGGTGATCACCGGTTCACACGGGCGGGGCGTTTGGAGTGGCCGTGGCAAGCAGCAGCCGCCGCGCGGCGTTACTTTCCGTGAGGCGGTGCGCAGGTGGTGCCTTGCCCCCGCGCCGGGCCCGTTGACCCAGGGGGATCATTGCCGGGGAGGGGAAGAAGATGGGGGAGCCATGGGGATGAAGGGCAAGGGTCACCCTATTCCCCAGCGAGTGATGGACGCTGCTCGTCTTCGGCTGGTGGTAACCGACCTGGACGGCACCCTGATTTGCGCTGAGTCTGACCTTTCGGTGGCACAAGAGGCGGTGCGACGTACGCTGGCCACGGGTCGTGCCTTCAGCATCGCCACCGGGAGGATCTTCGCCTCCGCCCGGAGCTGGGCTCTCAGGCTGGGGATCCGGCACCCCATTATCACCGATGGTGGAGCAGTGATCGGATGCCCGCTGAGCGGCAAGAGGTACCGGCATTTGTGCATCCCGCGGGCGGCGCTGGGCCAGGTGATGTGTGCCATCGCCGGCCTGGGACATCAGATTTACGCGTTCTTCGGTGACGAGGTTTATACCAACCGGGACAGCGAGCACCGGCGCCGCTACGAAGGGATACTGCAACAGCCGATTCCGCCCGATCCGGGGTTGGTGCGACGCCTCGTTGACGAAGGGCGCGCACCCACTCGCATCCTCCTCCTGGTCGATCCTCAGGAGGCACCGGCCCTGCGGGCGCACCTGCAGGGTCGGCTGCCGCGGGAACTACGGGTCACCAGTTCCATGCCCCATTACGTGGACATCCAGCACCACCAGGCGAGCAAGGGATGGGCGTTGCGTCAGCTGGCGGAGCTAATGGAGCTGACGCCTGAGCAGGTCCTGGCCATCGGAGATGGGCATTATGACATGGAGATGCTGGAGGTGGCTGGCGTGGGGGCCCTGGTGGGAAACGCACCGGCGGAGCTGCATCCTCACGCTGATATGGTGGCCAGGAACTGTTGCGCGGAAGGGGTACTGGAGATACTGCAGGTGCTAGGAGTGGGCGACTGACCAGTCAGTCGAACAAGGTGGTGGGTCATGTCGGGTAAGACGGAGGCAAAACGGCGAGAGAGCATTTTGCGCGCAGCACTGGCAGTGTTCGATCGGCGCGATTTTCACGAGGTGACCATGGAGGAGGTGGCGCAGGCCGCCGGCGTCGCCAAGGGGACCGTCTACTTGTACTTCAAGAGCAAGGAAGAGCTGTACGGCTGTGCCCTGGTGGATTGGCTCCGTGAGGCCGCGGAGAGGATCGCCAGGAGGGTGGCGGAAGAGCCCACTCCCTTGAGCCAGTTGCGGCTACTCATCCGGCTTCACTTGCAGGAAGCAAACAACCACCGACACCTGGACAGGCTGCTGTCGTGCCGATCGGGGGAGGGGCCGCGGGGCCTGCTGGAGCGCCTGGAGGGAGTGGCGAGGGAGTACGTAAGGTTCATCGCCGAGATCATCAGACGGGGATGTGAGGAAGGCCAGCTGCAGCCCGTGGACCCTTGTCTGGCGGCCAGCGCGCTGATAGGGCTGCTGAGCGGGGCCTCGAGATACTATCAGCTGCGGGAAGGCCGGATACCGGAAGGTGCAGCGGGGGCGGTAGAATCGCTGTTCCTGGAAGGTCTTCGTCCGCGGCCGGGGCAGCCCAGAGTGGTGGTGGTTAACCGTCGCCCGCGGGGGTGACTGCGCGTACATCATGCCCACCAAAGGAGGGGGAAATGGGTGAAATCCAAGGTGCGGACGGTGAGGGCACCGCGAGGGACGGCCCTGCGCTGCAAGGGGTGGCAGCAGGAAGCCGCTCTCAGGATGCTGATGAATAATCTGGACCCGGAGGTGGCCGAGAAACCCGACCAGCTCATAGTCTACGGAGGGACGGGCAAGGCGGCGCGCAACTGGGAGGCCTTCGAGGCCATCGTCCGGTGTCTGGAAGAGCTGGAAAACGACGAGACCTTACTGGTACAGTCGGGCAAGCCGGTGGGCGTTCTTCCCACCCACCAGTGGGCCCCGAGGGTGCTCATAGCTAATTCGCTGCTGGTACCCGCCTGGGCCAACTGGGAGGAGTTTTGGAAGCTGGAGGCCAAGGGCCTGATCATGTTCGGGCAGATGACCGCCGGGTCGTGGATATACATCGGTACTCAGGGGATCCTCCAGGGTACCTACGAGACCTTCGCGGAGGTGGCCCGCCAGCACTTCGGGGGAACCCTCAAAGGCAAGTGGGTGCTGTCGGCAGGGTTGGGCGGCATGGGGGGCGCGCAACCCATGGCCATCACCATGAACGAGGGTGCCGCGCTGGTGGTGGAAGTGGATCCAGAGCGGATTCGCAGGAGAGTGGACATCGGATACTGCGATCGCGCCTGCGAGGACCTGGATGAGGCCCTGCGGTTGGTTCAGTCGGCGGCCGCGGAGGGCCGTGCATTGTCGGTAGCCCTGCTGGGGAACGCCGCTGAGGTCTACCCGGAGCTGGCGCGCCGGAACATCATCCCCGACGTGGTCACCGACCAGACCGCAGCGCACGACTTGCTGGACGGGTACATCCCCGCCGGACTAACCGTACAAGAAGCGAGAGAGCTTCGGCAGCGCCAGCCGGAGGAGTACCTGCGGCGGGCCCGGGACAGTGTGGTGGTCCACGTGCAGGCAATGGTGGAGTTCAAGATGAGGGGTGCGGTAGTTTTCGATTACGGAAACAACATCCGCGGTCAGGCTCGGGAAGGGGGACTGAAGGAAGCCTTTTCCTTCCCCGGCTTCGTCCCTGCATACATCCGCCCGCTGTTCTGCGAGGGCCGCGGGCCCTTCCGCTGGGTGGCCCTGTCGGGCGATCCGCAGGACATCTACGTCACCGACGAAGTGGTCCTGCGGGAGTTCCCGGAAGATGAATCCCTGGCCCGCTGGATCCGGAAGGCCCGGGACAAGGTGCCCTTCCAGGGGCTGCCGGCCCGCATCTGCTGGCTGGGCTACGGCGAACGCGCGCGTTTCGGTCTGGCGATAAACCAGCTGGTGCGCGAGGGCAAGATCAAGGCCCCGGTGGTCATCGGCAGGGATCACCTGGATGCGGGATCGGTGGCTTCTCCCAACCGGGAGACGGAGGGCATGCGAGACGGCAGCGATGCCATCGCTGACTGGCCCATCTTGAATGCCCTCCTCAATGCCGTCTGCGGGGCCAGCTGGGTGTCCGTTCACCACGGCGGCGGAGTGGGCATCGGTTATTCCCTGCACGCGGGAATGGTGGTGGTGGCGGACGGAACCACGGAAGCGGACGCCCGCCTGGAGCGGGTGCTGAACGCCGATCCGGGTCTGGGGATACTGAGACACGCGGATGCCGGTTACGAAAGGGCGATACGGGCGGCAGAAAGGGCGGGACTCCGAATCCCCATGCGTTGACCGGTGGAAGGGAGCGGGGAGCATGCCGGAGCGCCTACTGGCACTGACCGGTGCCAGCCCGGAGACGGTTGCCTGCTTCCGGGAGGCGGCACAGGAACGGGGACACCGCGTGGTGGCACTGGATGCGGAGGCAACCAATCATGCGGAGTTGGTCCGCCGCGTGCTCGATCGGCTGCCCGATCTGGTGTTCGCGCCCGTGGTTCTGCTGGGACAGCTGGCCAGCATCCCCCTGCTCCCCGTGCTACCACTCACGCCGTCCCTGGCTGACGTAGCGACGGCCATCATTCGGGCCAGGAAGCGAAAGGCGTCCCCGGCCCACGTGGTGCACTTCGATGCTACACCCATGCCGGCGGGGGAACTCCAGGAGCTGTGTCGGGTGCCAGTTTGCATCCATCGGCCGCCGCGCTCGGTGGGCGGCATACGTCAGTTCCTGCAGGGCCTGAAATCGCGGGGAGGGGTGGTGGTGGCGGGGCCGGTGGTCTGTCGCCTGGCCCGCGAGGTGGGGCTGGAGGCCGAGGAAGTCAAGCTGGGGCCGGTGACCGCCAGGACGCTAGTTGCCCAGGCGGACGCCGTGCTGGCAGCCTCGGCGGCGCATGCCAGCGGATTCAGGATGCTGAGAGATGCCTTGGGCCGGCTACCGGTGGGAATCCTGCTGGGCGATGGGGCAGGCCGGGTGGTGCTGAGTAGCCCGTCGGCCGCCGAACTGGTGGACCTGCAGGATGCCCCAGCCCTTCCCCCCCATCTCACAAGGCTGCTGGCGCGCATCGCACAGGGAGGCAAACCGCAACTGGTCCGGATACGGCGCTCGGGTAGGGTGGTGGCGCTGCTGGATGCCCGGCCGGGAGCTGCTGGACACTGGTTGGCGGCGGTGATCGGTGTCGATCGGCTGCAGAAGTGGTGGGCGGAAGTCGGGCGACCGGTGGCAAAGCCGGAGCACCGGGCCCGATGGTCTCTGGAAGACCTTTGGGCTCAAAGTCCCGCCATGAGGCAGCTGATGGCCCGGGCGCAGCAAGTGGCCGCCACCAGCGAGCCCGTCCTCATACTCGGCGAAGCGGGGACAGGCAAAGAAGTGCTGGCACATGCGCTGCATCGGGCCGGTCCCAGAGGCGACGGGCCCTTGGTGATCATGCGGTGTGCGGCTGGCGATGGAACCTGGCAGGTCCGCCAGCTCTTCGGAGATGCGGAAGAAGGTGCCGGCCTGTGGGATCAGGCGCAGGGTGGTACCCTGGTGCTGGATGAGGTTGGTGCCCTGCGGGAACCGGCGCAGGCTCGCTTGGTGGCGATGATGGCGGAAATGGGTCCGGTTGGGCCGTCTGGCGTGCCGCGGTTGGTGGCCATCAGTCGGGCGGATCTCACCCCTTTGGTCGATGCGGGCTGCTTCCTGCCCGAGCTGTTCTTCCGACTGTCGGCTAGCGTGCTGCACGTCCCGCCGCTGCGGGAACGCCGGGAGGATCTGCCGGGCCTGCTGCGAGACCTGCTGGCGGCCGAGGGTGCGCGGGGCGAGGAAATGGAGCTGTCCGAGGAGGCGCTGCAGCGCTTGCTGGAGCACCGGTGGCCGGGTAACGTGCGGGAGCTGGCCAATTTCGTCCGCATCTATCTCAGGCTACGGCGCGGCATGCCGTTGCTGCCGCAATCCTTCGTAGAGGAGGCAGCACTGAGAGAGCTCCGCACTCCGGGCTGGGTCGAGGCCCCCAAGGTGGGGGACCTCCTGGTGGTCAGCGTGGGGAAGCTGGATGACATGGTGAGACAGATCATCTGCCAGATGGCGGAGCGCTTTCCGGGCAGCCGGACCGCCCTGGCCAAGCAGCTGGGCATTTCCCGCACCACTTTGTGGAAAAAGCTAAAGGAAGCGAAATTCGAAGGTGGGCAGCGAAGGGAGAGGGCGAACCGTTGACGGTGCAGCAGCTGAAGCAAAGATCTCTGGAGGCCATCGACGCGCACCGCAGGGAAATCGTGGGTCTGGCGCGGGAACTTGCCCGCTGCCCAGAGTTAGGGTTCAAGGAACATTCGACTTCCGCCATGGTTGAGCGGGCCCTGCGGGGGTGTGGTCTGGAGCCCAGGACGGGATTGGCGATCACCGGGCTCAAGGCGGTGGCTGTCGGACGGCACCCGGTGCCCCGGGTGGCGGTCTTGGGGGAGCTGGACGCGGTGGTATGTCCGGGGCATCCCCAGGCCAACGGGGAGACGGGAGCTGCCCACGCCTGCGGTCACCACGGGCAGCTGGCGGCAATGGTGGGGGTGGCCATCGGGCTGGTCAAATCTCAGGTTATCGATGAGCTCGACGGCTCGGTGGCGTTCATGGCCGTACCGGCGGAGGAATACGTGGAAATTGAGTACCGGTACGCCCTGCGCCAGCAGGGCATTATCTCGTTTCTCGGGGGCAAACAGGAGCTGATCGCCCGCGGGGAGTTCGACGACGTGGACCTGGCGATGATGGTTCACCTGAGCTCGCTGCGGGACAAGCGGGCTACGGTGGGAGGGACCAGTAACGGCTTCATCGGCAAGCTGGTGAGATACCGAGGAAAGGAAGCGCACGCGGGTGCCGCGCCCCACGCCGGGGTCAACGCCCTCAACGCCGCGCTGCTGGGCATCATGGGGATACACTGCCTGAGGGAGACGTTCAGGGACGAGGACACGGTGCGGGTGCATCCGGTGATCACCAGGGGTGGGGACCTGGTGAACATCATACCGGCCGACGTGCGGCTGGAGACTTACGTCCGGGCCAAAACGGTGGAAGCAATGCTGGATGCCAACCGTAAAGTGAACCGGGCGCTGGAGGCGGGTGCCTACGCAGTGGGGGCGGAGGTGACGATCACCGAACTGCCGGGGTACCTCCCGCGCCTCAACGAACCCAGGTTGACCGCTATCTTTCGCACCAACCTCGTCGAGTTGCTGGGAGAAGATGCGGTGGGGGAAGGGGGGCACGCTGCTGGATCGAGCGACATGGGGGACCTAATGCACCTGATACCGGCGATTCATCCCATGATCGGAGGCTGCGAGGGCACGGGGCATTCAGATTCCTTCCGGGTGGTGGACGAGGAGCTGGCTTACGTGGTGCCCGCCAAGGCCATGGCCCTGACCTGCATTGACCTCCTGTATGATGGAGCGGTCAAAGCGCGACGAGTCCTCCGAGAATACAATCCTCGCTACAGCAAGGAAGGGTACTTGAAGATGTGGGAAGAAGTGCTACGTGGAAGACGGGACCCGTCAGCTGGCGGAGGAAGGGAGTGATGGACGGTGACGAACCTGCCGCGAGCCGCGCTCACCGTTCTGGCCATAGCGGTTGCCCTGCTCGTGTTCTTCCTTTTCGTAGGCTCGCGCCTGTACACGGAGTGGCTGTGGTTTGAGAGTTTGGGCTACGGCTCGGTCTTTCTGACCACCTACAAGGCAAAGCTGGCGGTGGGGTTGGTGGCGGGAGCCCTGTTCGGGGCGTTCCTCGGGGCCAATGTGATCTTCGCCCGCCGCCTCAGACGTCGGATACCCATCACCGTGCTGGACGAGCGGGGGTTGCCCACTGGCTTGCAGTGGCAGCGGGTCTCGCTACTGATGCTGGTAGCTCTGGTGGCGGGTTCTCTGGTGGCGGGCGTGGTGGCTTCGGACCAGTGGGCGGTGGTGCTGAAGTACTTCAACCGCAGCGATTTTGGTTTCACCGATCCCCTGTTCGGCCGGGACGCGGCATTCTACGTGTTCGTGCTGCCCATGTTGTCCCTGGTGCATCGCTACCTCACTCTGCTGCTGGCCCTTTCCTTCATCGCTTCCGCCTTCATCTATTTCCTCACCGGGGCGGTGACCTATGTGGCCGGCCATGTGAGCATCGCCCGTCGGGCCAAGGCTCACCTGGCAATCCTGGCTGCCTCGTACTTCCTCCTCAAGGTGGTGGACTACTACCTCCGGATCCAGCGACTGGTGTATTCCCCACGGGGAGTGGTTTTCGGGGCGAGCTACACCGACATCCACGCCGTTCTGCCGGTGCTGCGGATCTTGATGGTAATGGCGGCCCTGGGAGCGGTGGCCACGGTGGTGAACATCTTCACCCGGGGCGTGAGGCCCTTCGTGGTGGCAGTGGTGGCCCTGACGGTGACCTCCTTCCTGCTGGGGAACCTGTACCCGTCTTTCGTGCAGCAGGTGCGGGTAGCACCCAACGAGATCGCTATGGAACGTCCCTTCCTGGAGCACAACATTGCTGCCACCCGTTTCGCTTACGGTCTCGGGGCCATAGCCGAGCACCCCTATCCGGCGACCATGGATCTCACGTACGAGCAGGTGGTCGCGGAGCGAGGCACGGTGGAGAACATCAGGCTGTGGGACTGGCGGGCCCTGCGGGACACCTACAGCCAGATGCAAGAAATCCGGCTGTACTATAGCTTTTTTGACGTGGACGTGGACAGATATTACATCGACGGACAGTACCGGCAGGTGATGATCTCGGCTCGGGAGCTGGTGCGGGACAGGCTGCCGGCGGAAGCCCAGACTTGGGTAAACCGCTATCTCAAGTTCACTCATGGCTTCGGGGTGGTGATGTCTCCTGCCTCCGAGATGACGGAAGACGGTCTGCCCGCCTTCCTGATCAAGGACATACCGCCCGCTTCGCGGCCGGGGGCGCCCCAAATCACTCAGCCCCGGGTCTACTTCGGGGAGCTGTCAGGGGAACACGTGATCGTGAATACCCGGGAGGAGGAATTTGACTACCCGGTGGGTGCCACCAATGCCTATACCCGTTACGACGGCCGGGCGGGCGTGGTCCTGCGCAACCAGCTGGTGCGGGCGCTGTTCGCCGTGCGGTATGGGAGCTACCAGATGATGTTGAGCGGGGCCATCACCAACGAGAGCAAGATCCTCATGTACCGGGATATCGTAAAACGGGTGAAAGTGCTGGCCCCGTTCCTGAGATACGACAAGGACCCGTACGTGGTCATCGGGGAAGATGGACATCTATACTGGATCATGGATGGCTACACCACCTCCCTGGAATTCCCCTATAGTGAGCCGTGGCGCGGCGAACTCAACTACATCCGCAACTCGGTGAAAGTGCTGATTCATGCCTACCATGGCGACACCATCTTTTACGTCATCGACGATCAGGACCCCATCATCCAGACCTGGCGACGCATCTTCCCGGATCTGTTCCGGCCGTTCTCGGAAATGCCCGCAGACTTGGCGCGACACATCCGATACCCCGAGGATCTTTTCCGCATCCAGGCGGAGATGTACGCAGTGTACCACATGACCGATCCGGTGGTGTTCTACAACAAGGAGGACCTGTGGGAGATACCTAACGAGCTGTACATGGGCAAGCACCAGCCCATGGATCCCTACTACATCATCATGACGGTGCCGGGAGAGGAACAGCCCGAGTTCCTCCTCATGGTTCCCTTCACTCCGGTGCGCAAAGACAACATGATCGCCTGGTTGGCCGCCCGCTGCGACCCTCCGAAATACGGCGAGCTGTTCGTGTACCGGTTCCCGAAGGAACGACTCATCTTCGGACCCATGCAGATCGAGGCCCGGATCGACCAGGAGCCGGAGATCTCCCAGCTGCTGACCCTGTGGGGACAGCTGGGATCGGACGTGATCCGCGGGAATCTGCTGGTCATCCCGATAAATGATTCCATCATCTACGTTGAGCCGCTTTATCTGCAGGCGGAGGCCACTCAGCTTCCGGAGCTCAAGAGGGTGATCGTGGCGTACGGAGACCGCGTGGCCATGGATACGTCGGTGGACGCCGCCCTGCGAAGGGTGTTCGGTGAGGCACCCGCAGTGCCGGAGGAGCCCACCGCGCCCGGTGCTCCACCGGAAGCGCTGACTGCCGCCCAGCTGGCGGAGCGAGCACGGCAGGTGTACCAGACCGCCCAGGAGAGACTCCGGTCGGGCGACTGGGCCGGTTACGGTCAAGCCATCGAAGAACTGGGTCAGTTGCTGGAGCGTCTGGAGAGGCTGCTGCAATCACCAGAAGGGGGTTCACCATGAGTCAGCCTGTAATCCTGTGGGATCTTTCCTGGCCCGAATTGGCGGAGAAGCTCAGGGAGATCAAGGTTGCCCTGATACCGGTGGGGTCGACCGAACAGCATGGCCCCAACATGACGTTTGAAACTGACACCGCCCGCGCGTACGAGTTCGCCAAGCTGCTGGGGGCACGGCTGGGCGAGGCGGCACTGGTGGTACCGCCGGTGCCCTTTGGGGTGTCGCCCCATCACCTGAACTTTCCCGGTACCATTAGCCTGGAGCCCGAGACCTTCATGCGGGTGTGTGAGGAAATAGTGCGCTCCTTGCGACGGCACGGCATCAAGCACTTTTTCTTCGTCAATGGCCACGGGGGCAATCGCGCCGCCCTCACCCTGCTGATGGGTCGCTTGAGGAAGGACACCGACGTGCGGGCGGCCTGGACTTCCTTCACCAGCCTGGCAGGGGATGTGATTCGAGAGCGCACCAGTTCCCCGCTGCTTGGCCACGCGTGCGAGAACGAGGTATCCCAGGGGCTGTATCTGGCGCCCCGCACGGTCAAGCAGGATCAGCTGGCGGCGGGAAAGATCACCGAATGGGGGCGCAAACACTGGGCGCGGGAGTGGAGCCGGGCCATCGAGGTGGCTGCGACCTTCGATGAAATCACCAGCAATGGTGCCCTGGGCGATGCCTCCCGGGCCAGCCGCGAGCTGGGGGAAGAGATAATCCGGGTAGCGCTGGACCGGGCGGAGGAGTTCCTCCGAGCATTCATCGCCCAAGACGAGGGGGAAGATGCCCGCGGTGAAGACGGTACGCCTTGATCAGCTGGCCCACCACCAGGGCCAGGAGGTGGTGGTCTGCGGTTGGCTGTACAACAAGCGATCCAGCGGCAAGATCTTGTTCCTGATCCTACGCGACGGCACCGGCTTCGTGCAGGCGGTGGTGAGCAGGGACAGCGTGGATGAGGAGACCTTCCGGGCGGCAGACCGGCTGACTCAGGAGTCCTCCCTTCGGGTGCGGGGAACGGTGCGTGCGGATCCCAGGGCCCCTGGTGGGTATGAACTGCAGGTGACGGCGCTGGAGATCTTTCAGCGGGCGGAAGAGTACCCATTGAGCCTGAAGGAGCACGGCATCGAGTTCCTGCTCGATCATCGCCATCTTTGGCTGCGCACCCCGCGTCAGGTGGCGATAATGAGGGTGCGCCATCGGGTGGTGAAGGCCTGCCGGGACTTCCTGGATGAGCGAGGTTTCGTGTTGGTGGATGCCCCCATTCTCACGGGGGCGGCGTGCGAGGGCACCACCACCCTCTTTCGCACCGACTACTTCGGTCGTTCTGCCTACCTGACTCAGAGCGGCCAGCTGTACATGGAGGCGGCAGCCATGGCCCTGGGCAAGGTCTACTGCTTCGGTCCGGCGTTCCGAGCGGAAAAGTCCAAGACGCGACGGCATCTCATGGAGTTCTGGATGGTGGAGCCTGAGATGGCCTTCGCTGACCTGGAGGATTGTATTTCTCTGGCGGAAGAGATGCTGACGGTGGTGACGGAAGAGGTGCTGCGACACTGCCGATCGGAGCTGGAACTGCTGGGCCGCAAGCTGGAACCGCTGACTCACGTGAAGCCGCCGTTTCCACGCCTGAGCTATGACCAGGCGGTGCAGCTCCTGCAGGCCAAGGGACGCCAGTTTGAGTGGGGAGACGATTTCGGGGCGCCGGAGGAGACGCTCATCTCCCTGGAGTTCGACCGTCCGGTGGTCGTCCACCGCTATCCGGCAGCGTGTAAGGCATTCTACATGGAACCCGACCCCCAGCGCCCCGAAGTGGTGCTGGCTATGGACGTGCTCGCTCCTGAGGGCTACGGGGAGATCATCGGAGGCGGGCAACGTCTGGCCGGTTCCGAGCTGCTGGTCAGCAAGTTCCGAGAACACCATCTTCCTGAAGAGGCATATCGCTGGTACCTGGACCTACGGCGCTTCGGCTCGGTGCCGCATTCGGGGTTCGGCCTGGGGATAGAGCGGCTGCTGGCCTGGATATGTGGTCTCCGTCACGTGCGGGAGGCCATACCCTTCCCCCGCATGCTGAACCGGCTGTACCCGTGAAGGCACAGGAGGTAGACTGGCCAGTGCGTCAGCTGGGCGAGCGCCTGCGACGGCGTCGCGAGGAGCTGGGGTTGAGTCTCGACGACGTGCAGGCGCGCACCAAGATACGCAAGAAATACCTGCGGGCCCTGGAGGAAGGACAGTGGGAAGTCATGCCCGGAGAGGTCTACCTGAAGGGATTTCTGCGCGCTTATGCCGAGTGCGTGGGACTGGATGCCCGGGCAATCCTGAAAGAGTATGAGGAGCGGGCGGAAGCTAGCACTCCCGCCAACGAGGTCGTTCCACCTTCCCGTCCAGCTCGGTTTGCGCGGCGGTGGGTGGTGGTTGCGGTGGTAGCGGTCCTGTTGGCGGCGATCCTGCTCGTGGTTCGCCCCTGGTCCTCTGCCCGCGAGGAACAACAGCCCGCCGTACCCGGAGAGCCCGGGGGGCAGCCGGCGGAGCCGCCCACCGCCCCAGGGGAGGAACCCGGGCCAGCCCCCGAGCAACCAGCTGAGCCGCCGGCGCCACCCCCACGGGTAATCCGGGAGGACTTGGGCCCCACCGATGTCACCTACGTGGCCTACGCCCCCCAGCTGATATTGAAGCTGACCTGGCAGGGACGTTGCTGGGTACGGGTGCTGGCGGACGGCGAACGGGTCATGGAACGGACCCTGGAGCCGCCAGAAGTGCGGGTTTTCACGGCCCGGTCCGAGTTGTTGTTGCGGGTGGGCAATCCGGCGGTGCTACATCTCGAGATATGCGGGGTTGACATCGGACCGGTGAGCACCGGCGGGGTCCCCATGAACGTTCGGGTGGTGCGCCGGGAACCGTGAGGAGGTGGGACTTTTGAAGCTGGCCATCGCCGGCAAAGGCGGGGTAGGAAAGACCACCGTTGCCGCCCTCCTGGCCCGACGCTGGGCAGAAGAAGGCCGCAGAGTGATCGCGGTGGATGCGGATCCCGATGCCAACCTGGGATCGGCCCTGGGTATACCCGAGGAAGTGTTAGCAAGGATCACTCCCATTGCCCGCATGGAGGAACTGGTGAGAGAGCGCACGGGGGCACGACCCGGTCAGGTGGGGTCGTGGTTCATCCTCAACCCTCGGGTGGAGGATCTCCCCGAGAAACTATGGGTTGAAGATCGCGGGGTCAGACTGCTGGTCATGGGGGGTATCCGGGGTGGGGGAGCGGGCTGTGCTTGTCCGGAGAATGCCCTACTGAAGGCCATGCTTCGCCACCTGGTGCTGGGCCGCGAGGAAGAGCTGGTCTGCGACATGGAGGCGGGTCTGGAACATCTGGGTCGCGGTACCGCACATGGAGTGGATCGGTTGCTGGTGGTGGTGGAGCCCAGCCATCGCAGTCTCCAGACTGCCCACGCGGTGGCCGCGCTGGCCAGCGAGCTCGGACTGCGCCGGGTGGTGGCGGTGGCCAATAAGGTGGCTGATCCCGAGCAGAGAGATTTCGTCGAGGCCCATCTTAACTTGCCCCTGCTGCATTGTTTGCCCCATGATCCCCAGCTCAGGAGAGCGGACATGCTCGATACCGGTGTCTGGGAGGCCAGCCCGTTGCTTCGGCGGGAGATCGGCGTCCTGGCTCGGCGCCTGCGGGCGGAGGTGCAACCGTCGTGACCGCCCATACTGGCGCGGGCTCCATGGCACCCCTGGAGGCAGCGAAAGCGCTGCTGGACCACGGGCATGCCGATCGGGACATGGTCATCTACCTGGCGGAAAAGGTCCTCGATGATTGCCTGGATGGTGCCCTGGGTTCGCTGCTGGAACCGCACCGGCTCCTGCCCGCCGTGCTCGCACTGTGGGACAGACGGCAGGGCCGGGAAACCCTGCGAGAGGAAGTGATTGCCAGGCTGGCTCAATCAGGGATTGGTCTCGAGCCCGCGGAAGCCCGACGGCGGCTGCAGTGGCTGCGTCGCAGCCTGGCCCGAGGTGCTGGCGAGCGCGTCCGTGAGGACAAACGCACCCTGGCCTTAGCACTGCTGGCGTTGTCCGGCGAGCTGCAGGGGCAACTGCAGCAGGAGAGGGCGTGGCTGGGCAAGGTAGCCCGAGAACTTTATGCCTGGGCCGAACACTCCAGCGCCTATCGGGGCCAAGGAGACCTCCGTGCCGGCTACCGCTTGCTGGAGCAGACCCGCGTCATTGCACGACAGCTTTCTCCTTAGTCCTCCTCGGAGCGTAAGAGTTCGCTCAGGGTGGTGACCACGAAGCCCCGACTCTTGAGGGTTCCTATGATTTCGGGCAGCGCCTCGGGAGTGGCGGGTATCTGGTCGTCAGCATGCAGCAGGACGATGCCACCGGGCCGTGCCCTGCTGATGACGCGGCGGACCAAGAAACCGGCACTGGCGTTGCGGGAGTCCCAGGAGTCCAAAGACCACTTCACGGGGGTGAGTCCCTGGCGCAGGGCTTCCTGGATCAGCTGGTCGTTGAAGCGTCCATCAGCCGGTCGCAGATAGTGGATCTGGAGACCGAAGACATCCAAAAGCACCTGGCGGGCGCGCTGCAGTTCCTCCCTGATTTCCTCGCTGGACAGCCGCACCAGCGGAACCGCGCGGTAGCCGACGATTCCTATCTCATGTCCGCCGTCGATGATCTGCCGCACCGTCTGGGGGTTCTGTTCCGCCCACTCTCCCGACAGGAAGAAGGTGGCGACCACCTCCGCTTCAGCCAGGGTGGCCAGGATGCGGGTGAGACTGCCGGTCCCGGGGCGGACGTTGAAGGTCAGGGCAATGATCTTGTTGTCCGTGTCCACCTTACACAGCGGCCGGAGGCCGGTGCCCAGTACGGTGCGGGAAAGGCGACCGGTGGCGGCGGTGACCAGGACCACCAGAGCGCACAGCCCCGCCAGCACCAGTAGGCGTTTGCGGGTGGAACGACGCAGGACAATCATCAACATGGGAGGCATCCCTCCCGAGACAGTAGGCTAGCTATTATCTATTCTCTCCCCGTGACTGCTATGACTGAGCCTGGCAGGGGACCCACGCGCATGCGTAGCCCTGGTCACTGCGAATTCTCACCACTGGCCGGGGATGCACCGGAAGGGGAGGAGCCTGCCGGCACGCGAACAGGTTGGCCACGAGGGTTAGTTGTTGCTGCCCGCCTCGGCCATCCTCCGCGCTAACTTCTGGCGCAGGCGCAGCTCCCGCTGCCGGAGAGCGGTGGATGAGATGGCCTGTCCCCCCAGCGAGGTCTGTCCGCGGAGGCGGCGGGCCTGTTCCACCCAGTGTAGAGCTTCCCGGTAGCGGTGGAGCCGGTGTTCGAATATTTTGGCCAGCTCTACGGCTGCCCACGCAGCCCGGGGAGAGTTGGACTGCGCCAGCACCTGCAGCGGCTCCACGGCTTGCTGCCAGCGCCCCAACCTCTTGTAGCAGCGCGCCAGGGCGTAGGCCGCCCTGGTGCGCAGCCATCCCGCGCTCAGGCGGAAGCTGCGCTCCGCCAACTCCACCGCCCGCGCCGGGCTTCCGCGGTCCAGATGCAGCAGCGCGAGGGCCAGCATCTCTTCGGGATGGGAACTGGCACCGCTCTGCAGGCGGTGGGTGAGGAGGCCGAGGAGTTGTGCCAGCGCCCACAGGTCGTGGCGGTTGTGCTCCAGCACCGGTTGCAGCAGGTGGGGATCGCGCCGGCGGAGAAAGGCGAAGTACATCTTGGGCACCTCATGGTTGGGGATGTCCCAACTCCGGGGTCGCCCCAGCACCGCAGCTTCCAGGGTGGTGAGAGCACAGCGCGGCACCATGTCCCGCCACAGCCTGCGCGCGAGGTGCAACAGATCCAGATGCTGAGCCGGTTCCCCGGGATGCTGCATCCTGCACAGCACGTACCGGGCTTCCAGCAGCGGCCAGTCGAAGGCCTTGCCGTTGAAGGTCACCAGGGTGTGCACTGTCGCCAGCTCCCCGGCCAGCGCGGCGAGCAGGGAGGGCTCCCACGCGGGATCAAGCATCAGGTACTGGCTGTAATGGAGTCGTCCGTGCTGGTAACGTGCCACTCCCACCAGGAAGATGAACACGCCAGCCGCCGAGCCCAAGCCGGTGGTCTCGGCGTCCATCAGTACTATCCCATCCGCTGGTGGCCGCCGGAGGCCCAGCAGCTGCCAGATCTGCTCGCAGCCGAGATTGATGTGCAGTTCGCCCAGCCAGCCCCTCTTCACCAAGCAGGGGCCTCTCCCGGCGTCAAGCACGGAGCTTCCCAATTGCGCAGCCAGCTGATCCGGGTTCACCGCGGCTCACCCACCAGCATGCTGAGAATGGCCCGTGCCGCCTCCTTGGCCTCCACCCCCACTTCCTGGGGAGCTCCCACGCAAGAGGGACAGCCGGAGGCGCAGGAGCAACCCTCCAGCAGCTCAGCGGCGGCCTCCAGCAGCTGCTGTTCCAGCTCGAAGGCGCGTTCCGCCAAGCCCGTCCCCCCCGGATAGCGGTCATAGAGGTATATGGTGGGCAGTTCGGTGAAAGGTGATCGCACCTGGGGGAAAACCCTCAGATCGCCGGGATCGCACATGAGGTACAGCGGTGCCACGTTGGCCAGGAGTTGCGCTACCCCTGCCAATCCTCCCTGGAGGGCCTCACGAGACACTCGTGCCGGCGCGGCAGTAAGGCAAAGCCAGTACGCGGTGGTGTGCATCTGCTCTTCGGGCAAGTTTATGGGGCCGGTGCCCAGATTCTCGTGGGTGTAGAACTTGATTTTCTTGAACATGGTGGGGCGGGCCCGTACCAGTACCTCGCCCCAATGGCTGCGGTAGCTCTGCGAGGCCCTGTCTCCCAGCACATCCAACACCTGCACGTCCACCGCCAGCTGGGCGTCGGTGTAGTAGTTCACGCGGACGCGCCGCACGTAGGCCTTCTTCTCCGGGTAGTCCAGCTTCTCCACCTGGTATTGCTGCCCCTCGTGAAGGTATATGGCTTCCTCGTGCAGGAGCAAGGGCGCGCTGAAGCGGTCAACTTCCCCTATGACCCGGGGCTGGTCGCTGATGTCCACCACCACGAAGTTTTCCCAGGTGGCCGAACGCAGGCTCACCTCTTCGGCCGGAAAGCCTTCGGTGGCCCAATAGTAGCGGTCGCCGCTGCGGTGAAGCACCTGATGCTTGGCCAGCTCCTCCAGGTACTCACTGGGGTCACGCCCGCCGAAGCTTTCCCCTACCCGGAAGGGCAGTTCGAAGGCCGCGCATTTCAAGTGACTGGCCAGGATGTACGGGTTGTCGGGATTCAACAGGGCGTGCTCCGGGCTGCGCGCGAAAAAATAGTCGGGATGGGTGATGATGAACTGGTCCAGGGGACTGCTGGACGCTACCAGCACCGCCACGCTGGCCCCCTGGCCCCGCCCCGCCCGGCCCGCCTGCTGCCAGGTGCTGGCTATAGTCCCCGGATAGCCACATAGCACCGCAGCGTTGAGGGTCCCGATGTCAATCCCCAGTTCCAGGGCATTGGTGGAAACCACCGCCTTGATCCGTCCCTCCCGGAGGTCCCGCTCGATCTCGCGCCGCTCTCGAGGCAGGTATCCCCCCCGGTAACCCCTGACCACCTCTCTCTGTCCCGGGCCGGGGGGAAACCGGTGCTTCAGGTAGGTGGAGAGTACCTCCACGTTGAGCCGGCTGCGGGAGAACACTATGGTCTGGGCGCCCGCCTCCACCAGCCGGGCGGCAATTTCCTTGCTCTCCAGCAGGGCGGAACGGCGAATTCCTAACTCTCGGTTCACCACCGGCGGGTTGTAAAAGAAGAAGTGTTTCTCCCCCCTGGGTGCACCGCTCCGGTCCACCAGGTGGACCGGTCTCCCCAACAGAAGCTGGGCCATCTCCTCCGGGTTGGCAATGGTGGCAGAACAGCAAATATACGTCGGTCGCGAACCATAAAATTCGCACAACCGGTTCAACCGTCGGATGACACAAGCCACGTGGCTGCCAAATACACCCCGGTACTGGTGCAGTTCGTCTATCACCACGTAGCGCAAATTCTGAAACAAGCGAAGCCATTTGGTGTGGTGTGGCAGGATGGCCACGTGCAGCATATCGGGGTTAGTGACCACGATCTGGGCTGCTTTCCTGATGGTGGGCCGTGCCGAAGCGGGAGTGTCACCGTCGTAAGTGAAGGTGCGTATTGGCTCGCGCAGACGGTCTATCAGCCCGTGCAGCTCGTCCAGCTGATCCTGGGAGAGTGCCTTGGTGGGGAACAGGTAAAGCGACCGCGTCTGGGGATTCTTCAGGACCGCATCCAGCACCGGCAAGTTGTAGCAGAGGGTCTTGCCGGAGGCGGTGGGGGTGACCACCACCACATCGCGCCCTCTCATCGCTTCCCGGCAGGCTTCTGCCTGATGGGAATACAGCCTTCGGATGCCCAGTTCTGCCAGTGCGCGGGGCAGCCGGGGATCCAAATCGGCGGGAAAATCGGCCCAGTGCGGCGTTTGTGGTGGAATCGTCCGGTAGGCGGTCAGGTTACGGCGAAACCGCTCATTGCCGAGCAGGAACTCCCAAAACTGCCCCACCGTTCATCCTCTCCCGAACTCGATCATAACACGAACAGTTGTTTGCGTCAACGGAAGGAACATGCCCGAACGCGCAGAAGCACTTTCCTGCAGGAGGAGCGGAAGGAATGGAGCGCACGCTGCTGGTGATCGCGCCCCACCCAGACGACGCCGAGCTGGGGTGCGGCGGAACCCTGGCGCTGGCCGCCTCGCAGGGCTGGCGGGTGGTCATCTTGGACCTGACGCGGGGAGAGATGGCCAGCAACGCCAGCCCTGAGGAACGAGAGGCGGAAGCCCGCCAGGCGGCCCGGCTTCTGGGGGTAGCCGAGCGGCACTGCGCGGGGTTGCCCGACGGGCAGCTGGAAGCGGCCTCGTCGCTCCGGCAGGTGGTGGCGGCGGTAAGAAGCCACCGGCCGCAGATCCTCATGGGCCCGTACCACCGGGACCGGCACCCCGATCATCAGGTGGCGGGCCAGTTGCTCCCCCGGGCAGCACACCTGGCCGGCCTCCCCCGGTACCGGGTTCCGGGGGAACCCTGGCGACCGCGGGTGATCTTGCAGTACTTCATCAACGAGCATACGCATCCCCAGGTGCTGGTAGACGTCAGTGGCGTTCACCACCTCAAGAGGAAGGCGCTGGCCACCTACCGTTCGCAGTTCTGTCCGCGCGGTCGCCGCGTTACCGTTCTCAACCGGCCTGCCTACCTGCAGTACATCCTCGCCCGGGACCGGTACTTCGGCGCCCTGCGGGGGGTGGAGGCGGCGGAGGGGTTCATGATGGCCGGTGGCTGGTGGGTGGACGACCTGGATGTGTTCCTGGGACGAGGAGGCAGACCCGACTGATGAGGATTGCCGTGGTGTGCTATCCTTCCTATGGAGGATCGGGCGTGGTGGCCAGCGAGCTGGGAAAGGCCATGGCAGCTCGCGGCCATCAGGTGCATTTCGTCAGCTACGAGCTGCCCTTCAGGCTACGCGGGTACCAGCACGCCATCATCTTTCATCAGGTGGAGGTACCCACCTACCCCTTGTTCAAATATCCTCCTTACGTGCTGGCCCTGACCAACAAGCTGGTGGAGCTGGCGCGCTACGGGTGTCTGGACATCATACACGCCCATTACGCCATACCGCATGCGGTCAGCAGCTACTTGGCGAAACAGCTGGTACCTGAAGTGGTCACCATCACCACCCTGCATGGGACGGACATCACCCTGGTAGGGTCGGATCCCTCTTTTAGCGAAATAATCAGCTTTGCCATCAATCGCAGCGACGGGGTAACTGCGGTTTCGCGGAGTTTGCGGGCGGAAACCTACCGTCGCTTCACCGTTCACCGACCCATCCGGGTGATTCCCAACTTCGTTGACCTGCAGGCGTACCGGAGGCGTCCCAATCCCGAGCTCCGGCGCTGTTTCGCCCCTGGTGGGGAGAAGATCGTCATTCACGTATCCAATTTCCGTCCGGTCAAGAGGGTGCTGGCGGTGGTGGAGATTGTGGCTCAGATCCGCGAGTATCTGCCGGTACGCCTGCTCCTGGTGGGCGATGGCCCCGATGTCCCGGCGGCCCGCAGGCGTACGAGGGAACTGGGGCTGGAGGAGGCAGTACTGTTCGTGGGACGTCAGGACGATTTGGTGCCACTGCTGTCGGTGGCCGATCTGTTTCTGTTGCCCTCCGCGCAGGAAAGCTTCGGTCTGGCCGCCCTGGAAGCCATGGCCTGCGGGGTCCCGGTGGTGGCGAGCAGGGTGGGGGGGCTGCCGGAAGTGGTGGATGAGCACTCCGGGCGGCTGCATGAAGTGGAGGACCTCGAAGGGATGGCGCGTAGCGCGGTGCAGATCATGTCCGAGCAAGGGGTCTGGGAGGACTACTCGGAAGGTGCGCGACGGCGAGCGGAACAATTCGATGCCCAACGCCTGGTGGACGCGTATGAAGAGTTCTACCGGGAGATCCTGGCCTCCCGGAGGGGCGCGTGAAGGGTGTCGGCGAGGCAGCTGCGGGCGTGCGTGATCTGGCTGGGGTGCGACAAGAATCGCGTCTACTGCGAGGAAATGCTGGGGGCGCTGGCCGCCGCGGGCCTGCAGCCACACCCCAACCCGGAGGATGCGGATGTCATCGTGGTCAACACCTGTGCCTTCATCGAGGACGCCGCCCAGGAGTCGGTGGATGCCATCCTGCGCTGCGCGCAGTACCGCCGGAGCGGCCGCTGTCAGTTGCTGGCGGTGGTGGGGTGTCTCCCTGCCCGCTACGGCAGCGAGGCCCGACGTGCACTTCCGGAGGTGGACCTGTGGCTGGGAGCCAATGAGTACCACTTGGTGGCTCGCCGGGTGTGGCAGGCCCTTCACGGGCAGATGGAGCGTCGGATTCCCTCGGCGACAGCTTCCGCGGATCGAATCCTCAGCACCCCAGCACATTACGGGTATCTGTTACTGGGAGACGGGTGCGATCGTGGTTGTTCTTACTGCACCATTCCCGCCATCAAGGGAAAAGTGCACAGCCGTCCCCTGGAGGAGGTGCTGGGGGCGGCTCGCAAGCTGGCCCAGCGGGGAGTGGGCGAGCTGATCCTGGTGGCCCAGGATACCACCAGCTATGGGCGGGACGTTCCGGGGGGACCGGATCTCGTCGATCTGTTGGTCGAGATGGATCAGCTACCCGTGAGGTGGATACGACTCATGTACGCCCACCCCGCGGGCATCACCCCCCGGTTGCTGCGGGTGATGGCCGGGTCGCGGCGCACCCTGCCATATTTGGACATTCCGTTCCAGCACGCCAGCCCGCGGGTGCTGCGCAGAATGGGCAGGGCCGACCTCGGCCATCCGGGCAGGTGCATCGCCATGGTTCGGAATTACCTGCATGATCCTTCCATACGCGCCACCTTCATGGTGGGTCATCCCGGAGAGGGTTGGGAGGATTTCCTGGCATTGTTGGCCTTCGTGCGGCGGTTCCGGCTGGACCACGTGGGGGTCTTCGCTTTCAGTCCCGAGGAAGGAACGGCTGCCGCCCGCATGAGGCCTCAGGTTCCGGTCGCCGTTCGCGAGCGGCGCCGCCGTCGGCTGATCAGGCAGGCCTGGCAGGTGGCCCACCGCGCCAACCGCCGGCTGGTGGGTATGATCGCCGAAGCGGTGGTGGAGGAGATAATCTCTGATGGTCTCGCGCGGGGCCGGATCTGGAGGCAAGCGCCGGAGGTGGACGGCATTACCTACATTTTCGGCCGATGTCCCACTCCCGGCACATTCGTGAAGGTGCGGGTGGTGGGCAACCACGGCTACGACCTCTTCGCGGAGTTGCTTCCCCCGTCTTGCTAGACATTACCACCGTGCTCGGTGCTCATCTGATGGTATAATCTTTACGCGGCATTATGTAACCCTGGGAGGGTGCATTCCCTTGTGGTGGAAGGAGAGACGCATTCCGGTGGTGATTCTGACCGCGGTGGCGGTGGTCGGCCTGCTGCTGGCGGGAAGCACCCTGTGGCGAAGCCAGCGGTGGCAGATGCCGCTGGAGCGCGCCTTTGGAGAGATGCCGGGAGTGGTGGACGCACGGGTAACCGTGCGGGCGAATGAGGTGATCGCCTACGCGCACCTGGCACCCGGGCAGGATTTACGCGCCGTCTGGACCGAATTGCAGGACATCAGTCGGCGCACCCTGGGCGAGCAGCCCTTTCGGTTGGTGATCGTGGACAATCCCAGTGCCGAGCTGGCCAGCTGTTGGGAAGGGATGAGCTTCATCATCTACGAAGGGCTGGCCACCGGTCGACTCACCGAGATGCGGGAGCGCGCACTAGCCCTGGCCCGGCAGTCGGGAGTGGACTGCACCCTTCAGGTGGATGACCATGCAGTTTACGTCAGCCTTCAGCAGGGCGACCACTGGCTGTACCAGGTCTGCCCCTGGACAGCATCCCTGGGGGGTGAACCACGCTGAAGCTGGACGTGGCGCTGGGCGTCGCCGCGGGCTTGCTGCTGTTCTGCATCCTGCGCGGCTATAACCTGTGGCCCCTGCTGTTTCTGGGGGGGTTGCTTTACGTCCTGTCGCGGGCGGTGGGACTGTCGGGAGGTGCCTTCAGCCAGCGGGCCACTGTGGGCGCCGCCGCGGGCGCAACCGGCGTGACCTTCTCAGACATCGGAGGCCAGGAGCCAGCCAAGCGTGAGCTGAGGGAAGCACTGGATTTCCTGAAGTGTGCCCGCCGCGTACGGCAGCTGGGAATACGCCCCATACGGGGCATCCTGCTCACCGGTCCTCCTGGGACCGGCAAGACCATGTTGGCCAAGGCGGCGGCTACCCACACGGACTCGGTTTTCGTCAGCGCTTCCGGCAGCGAGTTCGTGGAGGTGTAC
The DNA here is from genome assembly GCA_002376005.1 of Firmicutes bacterium UBA3570. Classification (GTDB taxonomy): domain Bacteria; phylum Bacillota; class Sulfobacillia; order UBA3561; family UBA3561; genus UBA3561. The sequence continues at coordinate 48,343 of DFNJ01000022.1, read as the reverse complement.
GCGGGAGTTGGCGCCCAGCGGGTGAGATCTCTCTTCCAGCGGGCCAGAGAACTGGCCCGAGCCAGGGGGAAGAACAGTGCCATCGTTTTCATCGACGAGCTGGAGGTGCTGGGAGGCAAGCGCGGCAGGCACTCCTCTCATTTGGAGTACGACCAGACCCTGAACCAGCTGTTGGTGGAGATGGACGGTCTTGGTCCCGATGACGAGATCCGGATACTGGTGATCGGTGCCACCAACCGAGCGGATTTGCTGGATGAAGCACTCCTGAGACCCGGACGGTTTGACCGGATCCTGCAGGTTCCTCTTCCCGACCGCGAGGGGCGCCTGAGCATCCTGAAGCTTCACACTCGGGACAAGCCTTTGGACTGCGACGTGGACCTGGCGGAGATCGCCGGCGAGACCTTTGGCTTTTCGGGGGCTCACCTGGAGATGGTGGCCAACGAGGCCGCCATCCTCGCCCTGCGGGCCGGCCGGGATCGCATAAGCCAGCAGCACTTCCGCGAAGCGGTGGAGAAGGTTCTGATGGGTGAAAAGAGCGACCGAGTGCCCACTCGGGAGGAGCTGCTTCGGGTGGCAGTCCACGAAGCCGGGCACGCCCTGGTCAGCGAGCTACTGCGGCCCGGCTCGGTGTCCGCGGTGGCGGTGTCCCCGCGGGGAGCTAGCTTGGGATACGTGCGGCACCGGCGCGACCGTGACCGCCGTCTGTTTTGTCCCCAGGAGATCGGGGTGGAAATTGCCGCCCTCCTGGGCGGGGCGGTGGCAGAAGAACTGGTGTGCGGCACGCGAAGTACGGGTGCCGCCGACGACTTCGATCAGGCAGCGCGCCTGGCACGGCGCCTGGTTTTGTCGGGATTGAGTCCCCTGGGAATTGTGGATGCGGAAAGCATCCCCCGGGACGTAATGTTCAGCACGGTACGGGAAGTACTGGCGACTGAGGAGAAGCGGGTTCGCCAGCTGCTGGAAGGGAGGCGTCGCCTCCTGGTGCATGTTTCTGAACAGCTGGCTCAAAAGGAACGGCTGAGCGGCGACGAACTACGACAGATGCTTCAAGAGGCGGAGGAAACGGCCCATCGAGATTGACCTACCTGGCTGTGAGAGTGCGCTACGGCCTGCGTGGTAACGGCCGGGGAAAGCAGGATTGCCTCCCATCCGGCACCCGGACGCCTGCCGGCGGTGTGGTCTGGCAGTCGCAACGACGCCCTGAAGCTATCGAACTGCGCCTGCTCGGTGCCTGCGGGTACCGGGAGCTCGGGGTCTGTCACCTCAGTGCAGCCTCTTGGCTGCCGTCGTGGGCATAAAGTGACGCCCTCCTGGGGCAGGAGCGAGTGGTTTCCCTGCCAACCACCGTGTTTGGGTCACGGGCCCATGGACGGTCTGCGGCTTGCTTGCCCTGCGGACTTGCCCAAGCTACCCGAGCGCGTCCGAAGTTCGTGCGCATGGGCTCGCAGCTTCCGGCTGGCTTCCTGGGTCGCCAGGAACACCCTGCCTTTGGGTAGTGGTGTTGCGGGGCTTCGTCCACACCAGGCGTTTTCAGTACCCGACAGGGCTAGCTGCTCTCGGAGTGCCCGCCCGTGGGCATCCAGGGCCCTCATCCGGCCTAGTTCGGGTCATTTACCAGCGGGGCTCGGCTGGGGCTCAAGGACGACGATTGCTCCCGACTTTCCTGCGGTCTCCTTCCGGACGATCCTGCCGTAGAAGACCTCCACGGCGTGCGCGTTCCGGGCAACGAATGCCCACAGAACAGCAGGACCATCGTTGCCCAGGGCGACGTCGAAGCTGTGCTCGCGCAGCTGCCCTGCGCGGAGCGCGCGCCTGAAGCGGATCCCTCCGTGAGGGTCGAGTTGCCCGTCGGGTGTATCCTCGAGCACCAGGACCAGGCAACAGTATGCATTCGGCCCGCGGGCCATCATCAGGTGGAACTGATTCCACCTGTCCCAGGCCAGTACCCGGCCCGTAGGGCCGAGATCCAGCGCCTCCTGGAGCAACTGCCTCCCCTTGGCTCCCGCCTCTCTCCTGAGCTTCCCAGAGGCGACGTGGTCGGGTTGGCCGCGGGCCGCCAGGGCTGTGAGCAGCGGGACCCCGCCCGGAAGCCAGGTTGCCGAACGAAGGGAGCGGCAACGTCCTCTTCGTTGCCGCCAGATCGGCGATTCCTTACCACCCTGGGGCACTTCCAACCAAGATGCCACCTGTGCTTGCGCTCCTGGTAGAACCCCTTCCCTTACTACGCTAGGCAGGTGGTCGCGGCCACCACGGCGAAGATGACGGCGGGTGGTGAGGCGGCTGACTGCAGTCGAGATCGTGTGCGTGGGAGAGGAACTGCTCGACGGGTCGGTGGTGAACACCAACGCGGTCTACCTGGGCAGCCGCCTGCACGAACTCGGGTTTCGCGTGCGGGCGGTACACACAGTTGGTGACCGGGTGGAGGAGATTGACGAGACCATTCGGCAGTCCTTGTCGCGAGTGAAGGTGGTCATTGTCACCGGCGGGCTCGGCCCCACCGGCGACGATCTCACCCGGGAGGCGGTGTGTTCTGCCCTCGGCTTATCCCTCCAGTTCCGACCCCAGCTATGGGATAGCACCCGCCAGCTGTACTGCCGGAGAGGTGGCATACCGCAGGAGGAAGATCTCCGTCAAGCGCGGCTGCCGCAGGGAGCCAGTCCGCTGCCCAACTCGGTGGGTACCGCCCCCGGGTTCTGGCTGCGCTGGCAGCAGAAGCTGTTGATCTGCCTTCCCGGTCCGCCGCACGAGCTCAGGACGATGTGGACAGAGCACGCCGAGAAGGTGCTGCTCAGCCAGCTGCCGGGGGAGCGGCCAAGGCCCGCGCCAACCATGACGTTGCGCGTATGCGGGATGGGAGAAGCGCAGGTCCAGCACCGCATATCCCAAATCTCCCTGACCGGCGTGGAAGTGGGGATCTACTCCTTTCCCGGTGAGATACAGGTACGGCTGACAGCTACCCAACCCGGTCCCCGTGGACAGGAGCAGCTGGCGAGGGCAGAGGCTAATCTGCGGGCAGCGCTGGGCGACCACGTCTTCGGGGTGGACGAGCAGACGCTACCCGCCGCCCTGGGTGCCCGGCTCGTGCAACGGCAGCTCACCTTGGCCACCGCCGAGTCGGTGACCGGCGGGAGAGTGGCGGATCTGATCGTCTCCGCTCCGGGGGCCTCCCGGTACTTTCTCGGGGGCGTGGTGGCCTACGATCAGGAGACCAAGAGGTGCCTGCTGGGAGTTGGCCCAGACCTCCTGGAGCGCTACGGCCCGGTGAGCCCAGAGGTTAGCGAAGCCATGGCCCGAGGAGTGGCGCGGCTGCTGGGGGCTGACGTGTCGCTGGCCCTGACCGGCTTGGCGGGGCCGGGCAGGGAAGAAGATGGCCGGCCGGTGGGCACCGTTTATGCTTGCCTGCTGGGCCCCTGGGGCACCAAGCTCCGCGAGAGATGGTACCCCGGACCACGGGAACTGGTCAGACAGCGAGCGGCCATGGAATCTCTGGCGTGGCTGTATCTCACCCTGCAGCGGCTGACCTGAATGTGGTGGAGGGACGAGCAATGAGATGTTTCGTGGCCGTGCCGGTGTCCGAGGATGTGCGGCAGGCCGCAACCCAGCTGCAGCGGGAACTGGAGCAGGAGGGCGTCAGGGCCAAATGGGTGGAAGGGGAAAACCTTCACCTCACCTTGCGCTTCCTGGGCGAGATACCCGAGTCTCAGGCAAGCTGTCTCGGCCAGCAACTGGAATCCTTGGGCGAAAAGATGGTTCCATTTTGGGTACAGATAGGGGGACTGGGAACCTTCCCACCCCGGGGACGGCCTCGGGTCATATGGGCGGGAGTGCCTGCCGGTGCGGCAGAACTGGAGGCCCTGGCGCGGGAGGTAAATCGCATCGCCGTGCAGGTGGGGCTGCCGGGGGAAGAGCGGCCCTGGCACGCCCACCTCACCCTGGGTCGCGTGAAGGGCGCTTGCCCGCGGAGGGCGCTGGAGACAACAGCGAAACGGATCCTGGGACGGATGCTGGTGCAGGAGATGATACTGTACCAGAGCGTACTCCGACCCACTGGGCCCATCTACCGGGCTCTGAGGTGCGTGGCGTTCCGGGGGAATTGCTCCTTGTGAGGCGGGAAGACTTCCAGTATACTGGTGGAGGAAATATATGGTAAGCGGGGGTGGGAGCTTGTCGGAGAAGGAAAAGGCCCTGGAGATGGCCCTGGCGCAAATCGAGCGGCAGTTCGGCAAGGGGGCCATAATGAGGCTGGGCGAAGCGTCGGCACGGATGAACGTCGAGGTGATACCGACGGGTTCTCTGGCGCTTGATCTGGCCCTGGGGGTAGGGGGAGTCCCCCGGGGACGGGTGGTGGAGATATACGGTCCCGAGGCGTCCGGCAAAACCACGGTGGCGTTGCACATCATCGCCGAGGCGCAAAAGGCGGGAGGAGTGGCAGCGTTCATCGACGCGGAGCACGCTCTGGACCCCGCGTATGCGCGCCGGGTGGGCGTGGACATCGACAACCTCCTGATATCCCAGCCGGACACCGGGGAACAGGCGCTGGAGATTGCGGAAGCCCTGGTGCGCAGCGGTGCGGTGGACGTGGTGGTCATCGACTCGGTGGCCGCCTTGGTGCCGCGGGCGGAGCTGGAGGGAGAGATGGGTGACGCCCACGTGGGGCTGCAGGCCCGGCTGATGTCGCAGGCCTTGCGCAAGCTGGCAGGGGCGATTTCCAAGTCCAAGACCACCGCCATCTTCATCAACCAGATCCGGGAGAAGGTAGGGGTCATCTTCGGCAATCCCGAGGTGACGCCGGGTGGCCGCGCGCTCAAGTTCTACGCTACGGTGCGGATGGAGGTGCGGAAAGTAGAAACCCTCAAGCAGGGGACGGAGATCCTGGGCAGTCGGACCCGGGTGAAGGTGGTCAAAAACAAAGTGGCACCGCCCTTCAAACAGGCCGAATTCGACATCATATACGGGGAAGGCATATCGCGCGAGGGGTGCCTGCTGGACCTCGGAGTGGAGGCTGGCATCATCACCAAGAGCGGCGCGTGGTACTCCTACGGTGACCTCAGGCTAGGGCAGGGACGAGAGAACGCCCGCGATTACCTCCGCTCGGAGCCGGAGCTGGCCCATGAGATCGAGACCAAGATCCGCCAGGCTCTCAATCTGGGTCCGGTGAAGCCGGCGTCCGACGCCCCGGATGCCCGGGAGGAAAGCTGATGGTCCAGCTGAGGGATATCCGCCCCTGCCGGCGCGGCGAGGCTGTCGTGGTGACTGCCACCGACGGATCCCGGTGGGAGGTGGATCCCGTGGAGGTGCGGCAATGGCGGCTGGAGTCGGGCATGCAGGTGGACTCCAGTCTCCGGGCTCGCCTCGACCTGGCGGCGCAGCGGCTGGCTGCCACCCGCCTGGCGATTCGGTGGCTGGCCCACCGAGCGCGCACCACCCGGGAAATACGACAGAGACTGCACCGCCGGGGCTTTGAGGAGGGCATCATCGAGACCGTCATCGATGGTCTACAGGAGAAGGGGCTGCTGGACGATGAGGCCTTTGCCGAATCCTGGGTGCGCGGCAGATTGACCGCGCGTCCCACCGGCGCCCGCCGACTCCGGCAGGAACTGGTGCAGCAGGGGATCGCCCCCTCCCTGGCGGAGGAGAAGGTGCGCCAGATGGTAAAGGAAGAGGACGAGGATCGGATGGCGCGTCAGGCAGCCCTTCGGGCGTGGGCGCGGTATCGGGGTCTGGACCACGCCACGCGGCGCCGGCGGTTGGCTGGGTATCTGCGGCGTCGGGGCTTCGGCTGGGAGCTCATAGCCGCTACCCTGCGGGAACTGGAAGACCAGGAACGTCGCGGTTGACACCGCAACGATGGTAAGACTAGAATTGGAGTGGACTCGAGCGCGATGGTGATGGGCATAGCCCTTCCATAGATCCGAACGAGCACGGGCGGCGTTATGTGAAAACCTGAGTGCACCGAGGAGCATCTCGGTGCGGGGATCACCATTTGTAATGCCGAGTCCCCACTCGGCTTTTGCGTATATCAAAGGGTGAGGTGAGGTACGATCAGCGCGGTCTTATTGCAGATCCTATTTGCCGCCTGCGCCCTGCTGTTCGGGTTAGGAGCCGGATACTGGCTGCGTAAGGCCACTGCCGAAACAAAGATCCGTTCCGCCGAAGAAGCCGCCAAGCGGATCTTGGAAGAAGCTCGTAAGGACGCCGACGCCATCAAGCGCGAGGCCTTGGTGGAGGCCAGGGAGGAAATACACCGCCTTCGCTCTGAGCTGGACCGAGAAACCCGCGAACGGCGCGCCGAACTACAGCGCACGGAAAGGCGCCTGGTACAACGCGAAGAAATGGTAGACCGCAAGATGGACAATCTTGAACGCCGCCAAGAGGCGCTGGCCAGGCGGGAGAAGGAGCTCGAGCGACTGCAAGCGGAGCTGGAGCGGCTGCAGCTCAGGCAGCAGCAGGAGCTGGAACGGATATCAGGGCTGAGCAGCGAGGAGGCCCGGGAGATGCTGCTCGCTTCGTTGCGTGAGGAGCTGAAGCACGAAACCGCTCGTGCCATCAAGGAGGCCGAAGCGCAGGCACGGGCGGAAGCGGACAAGCGAGCGCGCGAGATCATAAGCCTGGCCATCCAACGCTGTGCTGCCGACCATGTGGCGGAAACCACCGTTTCGGTAGTGGAACTGCCCAACGACGAAATGAAGGGGCGGATCATAGGACGAGAGGGACGAAACATCCGCACCTTCGAGACGCTGACGGGGATTGATCTCATCATAGACGATACCCCGGAGGCAGTCATCCTGTCCGGTTTTGACCCCATCAGGCGCGAGGTGGCGCGGATAACGCTGGAAAAGCTGGTTGCGGATGGCCGCATCCACCCGGCACGCATCGAGGAGATGGTGGAGAAAGCCCGTAAGGAAGTGGAGGCTCAAATCCGCCAGGAAGGGGAGCGGGCGGCGCTGGAGGCAGGTGTCCATGGCCTGCACCCGGAGCTGATCAGGCTGCTGGGCAGACTCAAGTTCCGCACCAGCTACGGGCAAAACGTGCTGAAGCATTCCCTGGAGGTGGCCTTGCTGGCTTCCGCCATGGCACAGGAGTTAGGTTGCAATGCGGCGGTAGCTAAGCGGGCGGGACTGTTGCACGACATTGGCAAGGCAGCGGACAGCGAGCTGGAAGGGTCTCACGTGGCGGTGGGAGTCAGTCTGCTGAAGAAATACAAGGAATCACCGCGAGTGATCGCTGCCATGGAAGCTCACCACGGGGACGTCGAGCCGGCTTCCGTGGAGGCGGTGCTGGTGGCAGCGGCCGATGCTCTGTCCGCTGCCCGCCCGGGAGCCCGACGGGAAACCCTGGAGGCATACATCAAGCGCCTGCAGAAGCTGGAAGAGATTGCCAGTTCCTTCCAGGGAGTGGACAAAGCGTATGCAATACAGGCGGGTCGCGAGCTACGGATCATCGTGAAGCCCGAACAGGTGGACGACTTGATGGCAGCGCGGATGGCCAGGGAGATAGTCGAGCGGATCGAAAGAGAAGTGGATTATCCTGGCCAGATCAAGGTCACGGTGATCCGGGAAACGCGGGCTGTGGATTATGCGAGATGAAATCGTCATATAGGGGTGGGGTGCGCCGAGGCGCGCCCCTTCGCTTTTTTTGCTATTTGATCCCCGGCAGGATTTGAGGAGTTGCTACCAGAATCAGAGGGCGGTACGGGGAGGAGGTTGTGGGGATGGCCAACAGGTGGTCGCCCAACCGGTACCAATGCTCCACGGACACCGAGCTTCTGGTTTCCATCCTGGTCAGATATCCGGAGCTGGCCACCGTGTGCCTCGACGCCTCCACCCAGACCCTCCGGCTGAGTTTCCTGGTGGCGGGAGAGCTGCCGGCGGCGAAGTTCCGATCCCTCCGGCGGCGCGTGGAGCTGAGCGTGCGGGCGTATGGTCAGCTGCGGTCGGTGTGTCCGGGGGTGATCTGCGTGCGGCAGAGCTCCGATGACCAGCTGACAGTGCTGCACGTGGTGCGAGACATCCAGTCCCTGTCTCAGGAAGAGATCGGGATGCTGGTCGCCTTGATGCGCGAGGCTCTGGGGTCGCAGCTGACCACGGATGACCATTGGGTGGGCGACGATATGAGCGGGCAGGAAGAGGTCATCGACCAGATGCTGGAGGACATCAGATCCTCCCGTCAGCAGAGGCGACTGACTGCCTTACGGGACGACGGACGGGTGCTGGTGTTCAACCACTGATGCGGGCCGAACGGGGATGAGTGTCATTTGCGACTGCTGGCAGTAGGCGATGTGGTGGGTCGGCCAGGACGGGAGGCGTTGCGCCGCTACTTGCCACTACTGCGCGAGCGCTTCAAGCCGGCGGTGGTGGTGGTTAATGGGGAGAATGCCGCGGGTGGGCGTGGTATCACTCCCGCCATCGCCAAAGAGATCCTGGGCTGGGGTGCCGATGCCATCACCTTGGGCAATCACGGATGGGACCGTCGCGAGGCCTGGAGGTTCCTCAAATCCGAGCCCCGAGTACTGTGTCCCCTGAACCATCCTCCCCTGGCACCCGGCAATCGTTCCCTGATATTTGTGCTGCCGCAGGGATTTCGGTTGGCCCTGGTGCTCCTGGCCGGACGGGTATTCCAGCCCGAGATCCCCGATTGTCCTTTCCGGGCCATTGATGCCTTCCTCACTCGCATGAGCGGAGCCTACGATGCGCTGGTGGTGGAAATCCACGGCGAGGCTTCCTCGGAGAAGGCGGCTCTGGCCTGGTACCTGGACGGTCGGGCGGCGGCCGTGCTGGGCAGCCACACCCACGTACAAACCGCCGACGCCACCATCCTGCCGGGGGGATGTGCCTTCATCACCGACATCGGCATGACCGGCCCGGTTCGCTCGGTCATCGGCATGGAGGTGGACGGCGCCATTCGGCGGTTCCGTACTCAACTGCCGGTACGGTTGGAGGTCGCGCGAGGACCAGGGGGATTGGACGCAGTGCTGGTGGATATTGATGAAAGAACCGGGCGTGCCAGCCGGATTCAGCCCTTCCGCATGCGGGAAGGGGAAAGCGAAAATCCAGAATAGTCTTGCCACATCCTGGCAGGCGTAGTATCATATGTATGGAGGGGATGGAGCAACGGTTATCTCAGGGTTGCGAGGAGGTATGAAGGTGGACATCCTGAAGGTTTCGTCGCGATCCAATCCTAATGCGGTGGCAGGAGCGCTGGCGGGAGTCATCCGGGAAAAGGGAAGCGCGGAGATGCAGGCCATAGGAGCGGGGGCCATTAATCAGGCGATAAAGGCCATTGCCATTGCCCGCGGATTCGTGGCCCCCAGTGGCCTGGATTTGGTCTGTATCCCCGCCTTTACCGACGTGCAGATCAATGGTGAGGAGCGGACGGCCATAAAGCTCATCGTGCAACCCAGATAGGCCAAAGGCAATTCCAGTCGGCAGGCTGCCCTGGGGGAGATCCCACAGGGCCGCTCTATTTTTAGGTATCCATGACCCGGTGCCCGGGCACTCCCCGAGGGAACAGCGGGAGGAAATGTCCGATCGGGAGCTGAAAAACTCCCCGAGGTCAGGGTTGCTCGAACCATAAGGGGGGAGTGAGATTGGATTTCGCGTTGTCGGAAGAGCACGAGATGCTCCGGGATATGGTGCGGAAGTTCGCGGAGAAAGAGGCGGCGCCTAAGATACCGGAGCTGGATCGCACCGGCAAATTCGACCGTTCGATCCTGGATCGGATGGCCGAGCTGGGCATACTGGGCATATGCTTTCCGGAGAAGTACGGCGGGGGCGGTATGGATTACATCAGCCTGGCGGTGGCTTGCGAGGAGTTGGAGCGGGTGGACAGCTCCCTACGGGTGATCCTGTCCGTACACATTGGTCTCTGCGGCCTGGGGATACTGCAATGGGGAACCGAAGAGCAGAAGCAGAAGTACCTGACCCGCCTGGCCACCGGAGAGATGATCGGCGGATACGGTCTCACCGAGCCCAATGCCGGCACCGACGCCGCGGCCATACAAACCACGGCGGTTCTTGACGGGGACCACTACGTGCTCAACGGCGAGAAAACCTGGATCTCGCTGGCCGATGTCGCGGATGTGTTCTTGATCTTCGCCTACACCGACAAGAGTAAGCGACATCGCGGGATCAGTGCCTTCATCGTGGAGCGGTCATTCCCGGGCTTTTCTTCCAGCACCATACACGGCAAACTGGGGGTGCGGGCGGGCAACACCGGCTCCATCGTGCTGGACAACTGCCGCGTACCGCGGGAGAATCTGCTGGGAGAAGAAGGGGAAGGGTTCAAAATCGCCATGTCCTGCCTGGACAACGGCAGGTACACCGTGGCGGCGGGAGCGGTGGGGCTGGCCAGGGCCTGTCTGGAGGCGAGCGTGAAGTACGCCAAGGAGCGTCACACCTTCGGCGTGCCCATTGGCCATCACCAGCTGGTGCAGCGGATGATCGCCCACATGGTGGCGGGCATAGAGAGCAGCCAGCTCCTCGTCTATCGGGCAGGATGGCTCAAGAACCGGGGAGTACGGAACACTCGTGAGACCGCGTTGGCCAAGTGGGTGGCCACCAACGTGGCTTTCGAGGCCGCCTGCGACGCGGTGCAGATCCACGGGGCCTATGGATACTCGGACGAATACCCGGTGGAAAGGTACCTGCGGAATGCGAAAGGGGCGATGATCTACGAAGGGACCCGGGAGATCATGGAAGTGCTGCAGGCGCAGTACGCACTGGGTTACCGGAAGGACAAACCTCTCCGCCGCGAGCTCCCCGCCTGGCCGTTTCAGGAGTGAGCGGTTTTGCGGGAAGAATCGCGGGTACAATTCATGCAGGGCAACGCGGCCCTCTTAGAGGGGGCGCTGGCGGCAGGAGCGGACTTCTTCGCGGGGTATCCCATCACTCCCTCCTCGGAGATAGCGGAACTGGCATCCCGCCGCTTGCCCGCTCGGGGTGGGATATACCTGCAGATGGAGGACGAGCTGGCCAGCATGGCGGCGGTAATCGGGGCCTCACTGGCCGGGCGCCTGGCTTTCACCGCCACCAGCGGACCGGGGTTTTCCTTGATGCAGGAAAACCTGGGACTGGCCATCATGGCCGAGGTGCCGTGCGTGGTGATCAACGTGCAGCGGTCGGGGCCCAGCACCGGGCTGGCCACCAGGCCGGCCCAGGCCGACGTGATGCAGGCGCGCTGGGGAACGCACGGAGACCATTCCGCCATAGTCCTGTGCGCCTCCACCGTGCAGGCCTGCTACCGTCTGGCTGCGCGGGCCTTCCAGCTGGCGGAACGATTCCGGCACCCGGTGGTGCTGCTGGCCGATGAGGTGGTGGGTCACATGAGGGAGCGGGTGGTGCTGGACCGGGAAGAACAGGCGCGCGGTGCCCGGCGCCGCATGCCTAACTGCGCTCCGGACCAGTATCGCCCCTATCAACCGGAAGCGGACGGGGTCCCCCCTCTGGCCTATTTCGGCAGCCAATACGTCTTCCGCGTGACCGGATCCATGCACGATGAGAGGGGATTCCCCTGTGCCGACCCGGAGAACGCGGCGCGGGTGATTGAAAGGCTATCCCGGAAGATCCAGGACAACGCACCCGAGATTTGGAGCTGGTCCCTCTGGGGAACCCCAGAACCCGAAATCCTGCTGGTTTCTTTCGGGGCAGCGGCAAGGGCCTGCCGGGCGGTGGTGGAGGAATACACCCAGAAGGGACACAGCCTGGGGCTGCTGGAGCTGGAAACCCTCTGGCCCTTCCCCGCGCCCATAGTACGGCAGGCTGCCGCCAGAGCCCGGCTGGTGGTGGTGGCCGAGATGAACCTCGGACAGATGCGGGGAGAGGTACGCAAAGCCATCCCCGACCGAATTCCGGTGCTGGGCGCCAACCGCTTTGATGGAGAACCATTGACCCCGGGCGACGTCCGGCGGTGTCTGCAGGAGAGCGGGGAGAAATCATGTTGAGAGAGAGGGCGCTGTCGTACCTGGTTACGGAGAGGTTCCCGGTCTTCTGGTGCCCGGGGTGCGGGAACGGAGTAATTCTGGGCTCCATCGCCCGTACCCTGGCTAGATTGGGGTTGGAACGCCACCAGGTGGTGGTGGTGACGGGTATTGGCTGCTGGGGAAAGGCGGATGATTACCTGGATACCAACGCCATTCACGGTACCCACGGTCGGGCACTGGCCATCGCTACCGGTATAAAGGTGGCTCGGCCCGAGCTGACGGTACTGGCTCTCATGGGGGATGGAGATTGTGCCACCATAGGAGGTAATCACCTGATCCATGCCGCCCGACGCAACGTGGGGGTGGTGGCGGTGGTCTCGAACAACTTCAACTACGGCATGACCGGCGGGCAGTACTCAGCCACCAGCCCTCCCGGTGCCACCACTTCCACCTCGCCGTACGGAAATCCGGAGAGAAATTTTGACCTGTGTGCGTTGGCCGAGGCCGCGGGGGCCAACTACGTGGCCCGTGCTTCCGTCTATCACGTTCGCCTGCTCGACCGGCTGCTGATGGAGGCTTTCAGCCACCCCGGATTCTGTCTGGTGGAGGTCCTCAGCACCTGCCCGGTGTATTTCGGCCGTTACAACCGGCTGGGTGGGCCGGCGGAGGTCATGCGCTGGCTAGCATCGGTGTGCGTCCCCAGGGAGAGGTACGAGACCCTGGTGGCCCAGGACAGAGAGGGCAAGTTTCCCATCGGCAAGCTGGTGGAGCGCCGTCGGCCTCCCTTCAGCGAGCGTTACGCCACTCTGCAGGCCAGGGCACGGCAGCTGGTGCAGCAACAACCCCCTCCCGAGCGATGAGGGGACACGGCGAAGGGGGAAGGGTATGAACGGTACCAATCGTTGGGAGGTCATACTGGCCGGGGCAGGAGGTCAGGGATTGCAGCTGGCGGGAACATTGCTCGGCCAGGCCGCGGTGGAATATGAGGGTCGGTTCGCCTGTCAGCTGCAGTCATTTGGGGTGGCCTCGCGCGGAGGATACGCACATGCGGAGGTGGTGATAGCCGACGGAGAGATCGCTTATCCGGGGGTGACCGAGCCTGACTGGGTGGTGATCCTGTCCCAGATGGCTTACGATCGCCTAGTGCCCGGGCTACCGCCCAAAAGCCGGGTTCTGTACGACGCTGACCGGGTGGTACCCGGGGAGAGCGGGCCGGGCTCGATTGGTCTTCCCCTCAGCAGCACGGCCATACGAGCAGAGGCAGAAAGGTCGGTGAACTTGGTAGCGCTGGGCGCCCTGGCCTCGTTGGCTCAGCCGGTGGGCATCGAAGCGCTAGAGAGGACTATCATGGGCCGACTGGGCAGCAGTGCCGTTCGCGCCTTCACGGCAGGCGTGAGGCTTGCTGAGACGGAACGAAGGGGGAACCGTAGCCTTGGATCCGATTGATCTGCACCGGCAGGCGGTGGTAGTGGACGCCCACTGTGATACCATTTTGCACGTGGCGCGCGGCAGGCGTCGCCTGGGCGTTCCCAGTGACGAGGGACACCTGGATCTGCCGAGACTGCTGAAAGGCGGCGTTGACGTCCAGTTCTTTGCCCTGTACATCGAACCAGAATACAAGCCGGACCGGGGCCTGAAACGGGTTCTGGAGCATCTGGACACTTTCTACCAGGAACTGGAGGACAACCATGACGCGCTCTTCCTGATCACCGACAAGGGTCAGCTGCCCAGGGCTGGCCAGCAGGATCGGGTAGGCGCGGTTCTGGCGATAGAGGGTGGCGAGGCTATTGGCGACAGCCTGGCCGCATTGCGCGCGCTGTACCGACTGGGGGTCAGGTCCCTGGGGTTGACCTGGAACCAGCGCAACCTGATAGCTGACGGAGTTGGGGAGAGCCGCAGCGGAGGCGGGCTGACCAATTTCGGGCTCAAGGTGGTCAAGGAGTGCAACCGTCTGGGGATCCTGATTGATGTGTCGCATCTGAGCGTGCGGGGTTTTTGGGACGTGCTGGAAGCCAGCGAGCAGCCGGTGATCGCGTCCCATTCCAACGCCCGCGCTATGTGCGATCACCCCCGGAACCTCGACGATGACCAGATCAAGGCGCTTGCGGCGGCCGGAGGGGTCATGGGGATGAACTTTGCCCCTGCCTTCCTGCGCGCTGACGGTAAAGCCACTTTGCAGGACGTGATCCGCCACATCTCGTATATCGCGGAGCTGGTGGGGCCCGATCACGTAGGGCTGGGATCGGACTTCGACGGAATCAGGAACACCCCCAGGGGGCTGGAGGACGTCAGCCGGCTGCCCGCGCTGACCGAGGCTCTCCTAGAGCACGGGTTTTCCCCCGCCGAGGTGCGCAAGATCCTGGGCGAGAATTTCCTGCGGGTGATGGATCAGGTGTGGAGGAGCTAGAATTGGGGCAACCGGTGGATCTGCACGTTCACACCACAGCTTCCGATGGGACACTCAGCCCCCGAGAGGTGGTGCGTCGCGCCCGCCATCTAGGTATGGTGGCGGTAGGGGTGTGCGATCACGACACCACCGAGGGTCTCGACGAAGCTCTGGCAGCGGCAGAGGAAGAGGGAGTGGAGCTGGTGCCGGGGGTGGAGATCAACTGCCATTCCGATGATGATGCGGAAGTCCACATACTCGGCTACTACGTGGATTGGCACCAACCGGAGCTGTGCCGGATCCTGGCGAACCTCCGCCGCAGCCGTCGCGAGCGGATGGCGTGCATGGTGAGCCGGCTGGCAGCGCTGGGCGTTGAAGTTTCCCTGGATGAGGTCCTGGCCGAGGCGGGGCCGGCTGCACCGGGCAGGCTGCATCTGGCGCGGGTCATGGTCAACAGGGGCTATGTGGACACCGTCCCGGAGGCCTTCGACCGGTACCTGCACGACGGCGGCCCCGCTTACGTTCCCCGCCTCCGTATGTCGCCGGTGAGTGCAGTGGCTCTCATAAGGCGGGCGGGAGGCGTGCCGGTGCTGGCACACCCGGGACTGGGGGGCGTGGAGCGGCTGCTGAACCAGCTCCTCCAGGAGGGTCTGCTGGGGCTGGAGGTCGTACACCCCCATCACCGCCCGGAGGACGTGGTCCGCTATCGAGCGCTGGCAGCCCAATACGGTCTCATCCCCACCGGAGGCTCGGACTGCCACGGTCCGTCGGCAGGTGCCTGCGCCCTCCTGGGGAGATACTGCGTGGACTACCAGGTAGTGGCTCGGCTGAAGGAGGCGAGGGACGCACTGCGAGCCACCCTGGAAGCTTGACGAAGGGAGGGAGTCAAGGGTGGATGAGGGGATTCTTCGCATCGCCCTGGATACTGCCCGAGCCCTGGGGGCGGAGTACGCGGACGTCCGTGCGGTAGCGCGCCGACGAGAGAGGATTACGGTGCGCAACGGGAAGGTCCACCGGGCCTCTGACAGCCGAACGGTGGGTTTTGGGGTGCGCGTGCTCTATGACGGAGCCTGGGGCTTTGCCTCTTCCTCCAGGATGGACCGCGAGGTCGCCCCGAAGATCGCCGAGGAAGCGGTGCGCATCGCGCGGGCCAGCGCCCGGCAGGGCGGAAAGAGGGCAACACTGGCACCGTGCCGTCCCCACCGGGGGAAATACCGCACCAAGGTAAAGCGCGATCCCTTCGAGGTGCCGCTGGAGGAGAAAATCACCCTGCTGATGGACTGTGACCGCCTGATGCGGGCCGGGGGACCGGTGAGGGTTACCCAGGGCCGTCTGGAATGCTTCCGGGAGCAGAAGTGGTTTCTGTCCAGCGAAGGCGCCTGTATCCAGCAGGAGATCGTTGAGTGCGGAGGCGGCATCGAAGCTGCGGCGAGTGCGGGAGGGGAAATCCAGCGGCGCAGCTACCCCAATGCCCACCGGGGTCACCATGCGACCGCGGGGTACGAGTTCGTGGAAGAGATGGACCTGAGAGAGCACGCCGAAAGGGTGGGAAGGGAGGCGGTCCAGCTGCTGGAGGCCGACCCGTGCCCCAGCCTCACCACCGATCTGATCCTGGACGGACGCCAGCTGGCCATGCAGCTTCACGAATCCTGCGGGCATCCCATGGAGCTGGACCGCGTGCTGGGCCAGGAGGTCAGTCTCGCGGGCACCAGCTTTCTCACCCCGGACGACCTAGGCCAGTTCCGCTTTGGCTCGCAGGAAGTCAATATCACTGCCGATGCTACTCTGGAGCGAGGACTGGGAACCTACGGCTACGATGACGAAGGCGTGCCGGCACAGCGCGTTCCCCTGGTCTCGGAAGGGATCCTGGTGGGGTTCATGAGTTCGCGGGAAACTGCTGCCCGCATTGGTGACGAATCCAATGGCTGCATGCGCGCTGACGGCCATAACCGTCTGCCCCTGGTACGAATGACTAACGTCAACCTCGAGCCGGGAGATTGGTCTCTGGAGGAGTTGATTCGCGACACCCGTGAGGGTGTTTTCATGGAGATCAATCGCAGTTGGAGCATTGACGACCGCCGGCTCAACTTTCAGTTCGGCGTGGAGTGCGCGTGGATGATTGAAGAGGGGTCGTTAACCCGCATGATCAAGGGCGCCACTTACACCGGCATTACCCCGCAGTTCTGGCGAAGCTGTGATGCGGTATGTAGTGAGGATTACTGGGAGCTCTGGGGCACGCCCAACTGCGGCAAAGGAGAGCCCGGTCAGACTGCCCACGTGGGGCACGGAGCGGCGCCCGCCCGCTTCCGTCGAGTCAAGGTGGGGGTAAGGCGGCTGTAGGTGGGAATGAAATGGAGCGGCTGGTGGCAAACTGTACCTGGTCAAAAGTCCGGATTAGGTAACTGGAACGCTAGGAAACCTGCAGCCGGGCCCGGCCGTCCTATGAACCTGCTGGAGGGGCGGCAGCGTGAATAGGCCTGCGCGCGAGGGCGATGGCGCCGACTGTATGTGCGGCGGCGGATGCTGAACTTCCATCTCGCCCGCGCACCGTGCATACGAGATGAACGAATCCAATCCTTGTGCCGACGCACGGTCGTTGCCGCTCAGGGCGACTCTGGATCCCGTTCGTGGGAGAGCTCTCGCACCCAATCGTACCACTCGTAATGAGAGTCAGGGGGCAGCTCCAGCACCCAGCGGTTGGACCACCAGCCCTGGGCTGCCGCCTCGCAATCCTCTATTAGGAGGTCATCGGCGGCGTCGGTGATGTTGGCCAAACGCCGGATACCTCGCCCCCGTTGGCGCCGGTATCTCGAGAGCGACGCACTCAAAAGTTGAGACCCCCCTAGTAGCCTTTCCCGCAGGGGGGTCCACAACTCACATGACGGTTTCCTGTTTATCGCAGGGCGTCCAGAATGGCCCGCCAGTCCACGTATTGGGACACCACGTCTTTAGCCAGGCGGATCGCTTCTTCCTGATCGGGCTTTATCTTGCGGGAGACCGCGTGTAGCTTCTCAATGGTGGTGTAAGTGTCATAATGGACCAGCAGCAGGGGTACGCCTCGCTGGCTGGCCCGTGCCACTACCTTGACGTCTGGGTACAGTCCACCGGTGAGCACGATAAGCGACGTGCTGGTTTCCAGCGTGGCCAGGACCAGGTCAGCGCGATCGCCTCCCGTGATTACCGCTTTATTGGCCGACCTGCGCAGATACGGAAGGGCACTTTCCAGGGTCATCGCGCCCACCAGGACGTCTTCCACCAGTAGGTCCAGGTGTTCGTGGCCCGCCAGCAGTTCACCTCCCAATACCGCGCAAAACTCCCTCACCGTGGGAGCTGCGATTTCCACGCGGCGCGGAACGACTCCCAGGACGCGGTGGCCAAGATCCTCCAGCAACGGTTTGTACACCCCGCGGACCTTGTCCAGCAAAGGCCGGGGAACATTATTGAATACCGACCCAGCTACTTCCGCATCACGGGAGCGCACGTACTCGTTGAACAGGATCATGCGATCGGCGCTGAAATCGTCCTCGGCGCGTCCCACCACCAGCACCACCGCCCCCACCTGCCTGGCGATGGTTCCCGCATCCAATCCCAAGCTGGCCATGACGTGGGGGAAAGTGGTACCTTCCATGATGACCACATCGCGATCAGCCGCCAGCTCATCGTAGCATTCCTTGATGAGACGCAGATGGGCGTCCGCCTTCTGATAGCGGCTCAGGTAGTTGTGGCTGGCATGCAAAACCACCATGCGCTCACAGCAGTCGGTTATCCCTAAAACCTCACGCATGAGCGCGACGTCCTCATCTTCCTTTCCGGACACTCCCGCAAGCACCCCGATGGGCTTGAAGTACCCAACCCTCAGCCCCTGTTCTCGGAATATTAGGGCTAGACCCAGGCACAGCGCCGTCTTCCCGCTACCGTAACTGCCTACCACGAAGAGACCCTTCAACGCACCCACCTCACGTATCGATGGTGATCTTGACATCCAGGGCCGCCAGGCCCCTTTCATACACCATGACCGGGTTCATGTCCAGTTCGGCAATTTCGGGGAAATCCCTCGCCAGCTGGGCGGTCCTCGCCAGCGCCTCCACCACCGCGTCCACGTCCTTGGGCGGTTCGCCGCGGAACCCCCGCAACAGGGTGTAGGCTTTGGTCTCCTGCAACATCTCCTGGATATCGGTGTCGGTGAGCTGCCAGGCCAGGCGGAATGCGACGTCCCGCAGCAGGTTGACGTATATGCCGCCCAGCCCGCAGGCCAGCAACGGCCCAAACTGGTTGTCGCGATTGAGTCCAATGATGAGCTCTGTTCCCGGATCCACCATCTTCTGCACCTGGATCCCGTAGATGGTGACGCCAGGCAAGTGACGCGACACCGCATCGAGGATGGACACGAAGGCCGACCGCACGGCCTCGGGACTGTTCAGCCCCAGCCGCACCCCGCCCACGTCGGTTTTGTGGAGTATCCGGGGTGACATCACCTTCAGTGCCACCGGAAAACCCAATTCTTTGGCGATCCTTTCCGCTTCATCCGGCTGGGAGGCAAGGGCTGACGGGGCCACCGGTATCCCATAGGCCCGCGCAACCTCTGCCGCCTCGGTGGCCAGCAGCACGGTGCGGCCATCTTCTCTCACCTCACGGAAGATCTCCCTCACGCGCTGGCGATCGACGTCGTCGAATGTTACCACTCGTCCCCGGTCGCGCGCCCGCAACTGGGCGTAACGGGTTAAACCCTCGATGGCACTCACCGCGGGCTCAGGGAAGGTGTAGCTGGGAATGCCCGCCTTTGACAGCTGGGAGACTGCCTCCTGGACCTCGGGTCCCCCCAGGAAGACAGCGGCCAGGGGCTTGTCCGGCGTCTCTTGCCGCACGGCGATTATTCGACGGGCGGTTTCCTCCGGCTCTATCACCGCGGTGGGGGTCAGGATGGCGATCAGCGAATCCACCCCCGGGTCCGCTGCCACTGTTCGCAGGGCGAAGGCGAACCGGTCGGGGTCGGCGTCTCCGATCACGTCCACTGGATTGTACAGGTTGGCCTCCGCAGGCAATCGCTCGCGCAGGCGATCGATGGTCTCCTTCTGGAATCTGGCCATCTCCAGCCCGCGCGCTTCCACATTGTCAGTGGTGATGATGCCTGGGCCGCCCGAATTGGTCACCACCGCCACCCGCTTACCGCGGGGAAGGGGCTGGGTGGAGAACGCCAAGGCCCAATCGAACAGCTGCGCCATGTCGCGCGCCCGAAGCACGCCGCACTGACGAAAGGCCGTCTCGTAGGCCACGTCGCTGCCGGCCAGCGCTCCGGTATGCGAGGAGGCCGCTCGGGCGCCCGCCTGTGACGTCCCGGCTTTGTACACCAAGACCGGCACTCGCCGCGTGGCCTGAGAACAGGCCGCGAGGAATTGCCTACCGTCACTGACGTCCTCGATATAGCAGGCGATCACCCTGCTGTGCGGATCGAACGCCGCGCTCAGAATGAAATCCGATTCATTCAGATCGGCCTTATTACCCAGGCTGACGAATCTGGAAAAGCCAATACCCTTGTCCAGGCTCCAGTCCAGGATGGCCAGGCAGAGGGCACCACTTTGAGAGATGAAAGCTATCTCTCCCCGCAGCGGGAACCCCGTGGCAAAGGTGGCGTTGAGGGGAGTGTGTGTGTCGATGATGCCCAAGCAATTGGGGCCCACCATTCTCATCCCATACTTCTTGCACACCTGGAGCAGTTCCCGTTCCGCCCGCCATCCTTCTTCGCCCACCTCGCGGAAGCCGGCGGTGATGACTATAAGGTGTTTGATCCCCTTCTTGCCGCATTCTTCGGCCAACGGCTTGACCAGCCGGGAGGGAACCACGATGACTGCTGCATCCACCGGATCGGGTATGGCCCCAACGGAAGGGTAGCAGGGGAGCCCTTCAATTTCCTTCTCCTTCGGGTTCACCGGGAAGATCTTCCCCGGGTAGCCGCTGTCGATGATGTTGCGTAGCACGGCATTGCCCAGCTTCTGTCTCGATCGAGATGCACCCAGTACCGCCACGGCGGACGGGTTGAAGAGGGATTCCAGTTCTTTCACGGTAGCTTCTCACCTTCTTTCTCGCTAGGGTGGCGATCATCGGGATGCCCTGCGGGCCACACCTAGTCTAGCACAAACCCTACCGGGGGTAAAGGATCGACGACGGAACGGTCAGCGGCCGGGAGCACCATAAAGGCCGGCCAGGACCGCGGCCAGCAGTTTTACCGACCGCTCCGCCTCGCTCCTGGGTAGCTGGTGGCATCCCACTTCCAGTAACAACGCCCCGGGATCGAGATCCTGATTGTAGTGCCCCCGCGCAAGCAGTATTCCCTTGATCAAGCCGGGGTGAGACCGGTCCGCCGCCTTCTTGATGGCGCGGGCCAGGGCCAGGTTGGCCTGTCGCATGGGGTTGAGCCGTCCCACCACCAGGAGGATCTGGGCCACTGGTTCTCCTGCTACTTCCCCGCGGTAGGCACGGGCCGGCGCGCCATCCCGGTGGATGTCGAAGAGCAGGTACGGTCCCCGGGGGAGATACCTGAACACCGTACGGCGTGACCGGTGATACGCCAAGGCATCATGTGGCCAGTGCGTGCTTCTGTCGTGCAGCACCCGAAAGCCGACGTCGCGCAGCGAGGTGGCCAGCCGCTCCCCCACCCGCAGGATCCCACCACCGGTCGGAATACTGCTGGTCCCCTCGCTGGGAACGTAGGATTCGTCCCCGTGAGTGTGATATATTAAGATCGTGCGGGGGAGCGCTCCCAGAGGTATGCAGGGAACGGCCGGGCCCGGGTCGCTATTCCAGGGGGGCGCCACAGGCCGCGCGCGGGCAGTGCCGCGCTCGACGCGGACGATCTGCCAGCAGCGGTCTTGGGAGTCCACATAGAGGTCACCCGGGGTCAGAGACAGGGCGGTGGTCAGCAGCTGCTCGCCGCCCGGGCCGCGCAGTGCGCATGGGGAGGTCAGCTCCTGGTGACCAGGAGCTCGCGTCTCCGCTCCGAAGCGAACCGCGGCGTCGATCAGCACGGGAATCAGGACAATCATCAACAACGCGATTCTGCGGCTGTGCAAGCGGCGTCCCCCCGGTCACATCACTTAGCCTGTCCGGGTCACCAGGACGCTATGCCGGGAAGGAGGGCATGCATGCCGGAGACCTTCACCCTTCAGGAAGCGGCGTATCTGCTGGGTATGGACAAGACCGCGCTTCGGGATCTGCTGGAGGAGTACGCCAGCGAGCTGGAACCGCTCATGGTCCGGGATGCAGATCTGGTGCGGCTGACTTGGTCGTGTCTAAACGCCGTGTCGGACATAGCCAGACTGAGGACCGAGGGCAGGACGCGGGAGGAGATCATCGAACACCTAGCGCGGTCCGCTCCTGCTGCAGCCGGGGAGGCGGGTACCGCTGAAGAAAGTCCGGAACGAGCGGTGTTGCAACAGCTGGATCGTCTGCGCCGGGAGCTGGCGCTGAGCGAGCGCCGCAGGATGGAGGACCGCGACAAGCTGCTGGTGGCGCTGATGCGAACGCAGCAGGAGATCCGGCAACTGCGCTATGAGCTGGCCGCTCACAGCTCTCGGCGACAGCGCCGGCGCCGGGGTCTGTTCGCCTGGTTGTTCGGGCCCTAAACAGGCCAACATGTCCTGCTTGCCATGGAGGAAACTCCACTGGAAGAGGGATCGATGTTGAAGTACGCGGTGCTAACCTGGGGCTGCCAGATGAACGAACGGGATTCTGAGATCCTCGCTGGCATCCTGGAGGCGCTGGGGTACCGCGAAGCAGAGGATCCCCGGGACGCAGATGTGGTGCTGCTGAACAGCTGCTGCGTGCGGGCCAGCGCGGAACGGAAGGTCCTGGCCAAGCTGAGAGAGGTGCTGGGATGGAAGCGCCGACGCCCGGAGATGATCGTGGGACTGTGTGGGTGTCTACCGCGCCGTCCGGGGGGCGCGGAAGAACTGAAGAAATGGCGGGGGCTGGACCTGCTGGTTGGCCCTGGCAACCTGGGAGACCTTCCTGCTCTCCTGGAGCGATGCCGCCGTGAGGACGTTCCGGTGGTGGCCCTGGACCCGGAAGAACGGCTGACCGAGGGCCTGCCTCAGCTCCGCCGCCATCCCTGGAAAGCGTGGGTGACCATAACGCGCGGGTGCGACAATTGGTGCTCGTACTGCGTTGTACCCCACGTTCGCGGTAGGCATCAAAGCCGAGATCCCCAGGCAATCATCCAGGAGGTCCAGGACCTGGTGAAGCGGGGTTACCGGGAGGTGTGCCTGCTTGGCCAGAATGTGAACGCTTACGGGCGAGACCTGGAGCCTGGCGTGGATTTCAGCTGGCTGCTGCGACGGCTGGATCGGATTGACGGGTTGCTGCGCATCCGCTACACCACCTCTCACCCGCGGGACTTCTCTCCGGAGATGGTGGAGACCATTGCCTCCTGTCACAAGGTGTGCGAGCATTTCCACCTGCCACTGCAGTCTGGATCCGACCGCATCCTGCGTCTGATGAACCGCGGGTATACTCAAGAGCAGTACATACGGCTCTGCGAGATAATCCGACGGGAAGTTCCGGGAGCGAGCATAACTACCGACATCATGGTGGGGTTTCCGGGAGAAACGGAGGATGACTTCAGGGAGACCCTGTACGTGGTCAGGACCGTACAGTTCGAGGCCGCCTTCACCTTCATGTACTCGCCGCGTCCCGGTACCAGGGCGGCCGCCATGCAGCACCAGTTACCCCGAGAGGTCAAGCTGGCGCGGCTGCAAGAGCTGATAGCGGTACAAAAGGAAATCACCGAAAGGCGCAACCAGGCGCTAGTGGGGTCGGTGGTGGAAGTCATCCCCGACGGGCCGAGCCGCAAGGATCCCCACCTCCTACAGGGGAGAACCAGGACTGACAAAGTGGTGGTCTTCGCGGGGAAGTTGGAGATGGTGGGCCACCCCGTCAGTGTCCTGATTCGCCAGGCCGGAACGTGGGCACTGCGCGGCACACTCTGGGAGGGGGTGGGTGGATGAGGGGCTTCACGCCACTGATGCAGCAATATCAGCGCATCAAGGAGGCCCACCCGGACAAGATCGTGTTGTTCCGGCTGGGAGATTTCTATGAGATGTTCTATGAAGATGCCGAAATCGCGGCCCGGGAACTGGAAATAACCCTAACTTCTCGGGAGATCGGCAAAGGGCGGCGCGTCCCCATGGCGGGCATCCCGTGCCAGGCGGCCGACGGCTACATCGCCCGGCTTGCGGGTAGAGGGTACCGGCTGGCCATCTGCGAGCAGGTAGAGGACCCCTCCCGGGCTCGGGGGCTGGTGCGTCGGGAAGTGGTCCGCATCATCACACCGGGTACCGTGACTGACGACCGGCTCCTTCAAGGGGGAAAGAATAACTTCCTGGTGGCGGTGACCGAGAGCGAAGGTCACTTTGGTCTGGCGGCAACGGATATCAGCACCGGCGACTTCTGGACCAGCCAGCTCGGCGGGCGCGGGCGATTGGAGAGCCTGAAGGAAGAGCTGGCTCGGCTGGAACCTGCCGAATGCTTACTGGATCCCCGATTGGAAGGGCGGGGCGACCTCACAGCGTATCTGGAGACCGAACTGCGGGTGAGCCTTACCCGGGGAGAGGATTGGATATTCGAACCGGAGCGGGCCTCCCGATTGTTGAAGGAATACTTCGGGGTAACCACCCTGAGGGGCTTTGGGATCGAGGACCTCCCGGCGGCAGCAGCGGCGGCGGGCGCGCTGCTGGAATACATACGCGACACGCAGAAACGGGATCTACGGCACCTGCGTCGGCTGCGGCTACATCAGCCTTCCGACTATCTCATCGTCGACCGCACCTCCCGGATCAACCTGGAGTTATTCCGGCGGCTGGTGGACGGAGAGAAAGAGGGGACGCTGCTATGGGCATTGGATGCCACCATCACCGCCCTGGGGCGGCGGCTGCTGAGCCGCTGGCTATCCTCACCGCTGCTGGACGTGCCCACCATCAATGCCCGCCTGGATGGCGTGGGGGAGTTGCTGCAGCAGACCTTGGTCAGATCTTCGGTGCGCGATGCCCTGAAGCGGGTGCGTGATCTGGAGCGCATCGCGGGGAAGATAGGGTACGGAAGCGCCAATGCCCGCGATCTCCTCGCCCTCAAAGAATCCCTGGATGCCGTGCCTCAGGTGGCACAGGCAATTGCTGCCTGTCGGTCGCCACTTTTGCGAGAACTGGCGGAACGTTTGGATGCCTTGCCCAGCGTGCGCCAGCTGATCCATCGGGCCATCGTGGACGACCCCCCTGCTACCCTGCGCGAGGGCGGGATCATCCGCAGCTCATTTAGCACGGAAGTCAGCGAACTGAGGGAGCTGCGCGGTCGAGGCCAAGAGTGGATTGCTGCTTTCGAGGCGGAGGAGAGGAGCCGCACTGGTATCAAGTCGCTCAAGGTCGGCTACAACCGGGTTCTGGGCTATTACATCGAGGTGACCAGGCCCAATCTGCACCTGGTACCACCGCACTACCAACGCAAGCAAACTCTGGCCAATGCCGAACGGTTCGTGACCGAGGAGCTCAAGAACTGGGAGGCCAAAGTACTGGGGGCGGAGGAGCGACTGCAAGAGTTGGAATATGAGATCTTCTGTCAGGTGCGAGAAGAGGTGGCCAGTGAGCTGGACAAGCTGCAGGAAACCGCCCGCGCCCTGGCGGAGCTGGATGTGCTGGCCGGCTTTGCCGAACTGGCTGCCTCCCACGGATACTGCCGACCGGAAGTCGACGACGGACCGGTGATAGATATTCGAGATGGTCGGCACCCGGTACTGGAAAGGCTGCTACCCTCCGGGAGCTTCGTTCCCAACGATTGCTACCTGGATGAGGAGGACCATCGCATCCTGCTCATCACCGGCCCCAACATGGGAGGCAAGTCCACCTATATGCGTCAGGTGGCGCTGATTGTGCTCATGGCTCAATTGGGCTCGTGGGTGCCCGCATCTCGCGCACGCATCGGGGTGGTGGAGCGCATATTCACGCGGGTCGGGGCCCGGGATGACCTGGTGGGTGGGCAGTCCACCTTCATGATGGAGATGAGCGAAGTGGCCAACATCCTGCACAATGCCTGTCCTCGCAGTCTGGTACTGCTGGACGAGATCGGCAGAGGCACCAGCACTTACGACGGTATGAGCATCGCCTGGGCGGTGGTGCAGCACCTGCACGACAGGATGCCGGGAGTCAAGGTGATGTTCGCCACCCATTATCGCGAACTCACCAGCCTGGAGGAGCAGTTGAAGGGGGTCAAGAACTACTCGGTGGCGGTCAAGGAGCAAAAGGGCGATATCACCTTCCTGTACCGGGTGGTGCGGGGTGGGGCGGATGCCAGCTACGGGATCCAGGTTGCCAAGCTGGCAGGGCTGCCGGAAGAAGTCCTGCAACGAGCTCTGCAGCTGCTGCAAAAGCTAGAGGAGGAGGCCCGGCCGTCTGCCCGACGATACCAGGCAGCACCGATGGTACAGCTGAGATTGTTTCCCGACCATGTACATCCTCTGGTGGAAGAGCTGAGGAAGCTGGACGTGCTCAGGATGACCCCCTTGGAGGCGCTCAGCAAACTGCACGAGCTGGTCGAGCGTAGCCGAAAGGAGTCGTGAAGTGCGGCGCATTAAGGTCCTGAACGAAGATGTGGTGCGGCACATCGCGGCGGGAGAGGTGGTGGAGCACCCGGCGTCGGTGGTCAAGGAGCTGGTGGAGAACGCCCTGGACGCGGAGGCGTCGCGCATTGTGGTGGAGGTGGCCCACCGCGGCAGTTGGACCATCAGGGTCAGTGACAACGGCTGGGGGATGAGCGAGGAAGACGCGCCCTGGGCCTTAGAGCGTCATGCCACCAGTAAGATCGCCTCCCTCGAGGACCTGCGAAGGGTGCGGACGCTTGGCTTCAGGGGAGAAGCCCTGCCCAGCATCGCGGCGGTGTCCACCCTGGAGCTGGTGACCAGGACACCGAGGGCTCCGCACGGGACCCGGGTGCTGGTGCGCGGCGGCCGACGGCAGGCCGTGGAACCGGTTGGCTGCGCGCCGGGGACCACGGTGACGGTCACCGACCTCTTCTTCAACGTCCCCGTGCGTGCCAAGCACCTGTCCGGCGATAAGGCGGAGGTGGCTCGCATCACTGCGGTGGTCACTGCTTTGGCGCTCGCCAACCCGCAGGTAGCTTTCCGCCTGTCGCACGAGGGACGTCGGCTGTTGGAAACTCCGGGCAATGGGGAACTGCTGGATGCGGTCATCTCGCTATACGGCCGGGACACCGCAGAACAGCTGTTGCCCGTGGAGGAATGTGATGAACCATTTCGCGTGAGGGGCTTGATCGGCCGCATGGCCCTGGCGCGGAGCGACCGCAGCCACCAGTACTTCTTCGTCAACAACAGACCGGTCCGGTCCCGTACCCTGCGAACTGGGCTGGAACAGGCTTACGCCACCTCCTTGCCTCGTGGCAAGTACCCGTGGGCGGTGCTGTTCGTGGAGTGCACACCCGAGCTGGTGGACGTGAACGTTCACCCGGCGAAACAACGGGTGCGGTTCACCGCCGAAGCGCGGGTCCGGGAGCTGGTGCGTCGGGCAGTAGAACGCGCACTCACCGGCGCGCGCACCGGCTGGGAGATTCCCAAGTCGGCGGTGGAGACGCCCGGCGTGGCCGAAAAACCCGTCCCTTACCTGCCGGCACCAAGCGTCTCTGCCAAGGGTGAGGGTGCCCACATTGCCGACCTGGAACCGCTGTGGGATATTGCCGGAGAATCCGATGTTCTGTCGCGCCTTCGACCTCTGGGGCAGCTGGCCAGGCGATACATCGTGTGTGAGGGGCCGGACGGGCTGTATCTGGTTGATCAACACGCAGCTCACGAACGAATCCATTTCGAACAGTTGCAAGGAGATCCAGCCGTCCAAGAGCTTCTGATGCCGGTGGTGGTGGAACCAGGCCCTGAGCAGCTGGCGCTCTGGGAGTCTCACAGGGTAGCGCTGGAACGGGCGGGATTCAGAGCTGAGCAGTTCGGCCCCACGGCTCTCGCCCTGCGGTCTGTCCCTTCTGCCTTGGGGAACGCGGAGCCCCGGGATGCCTTCCTGCAGCTGTTGAGCCGCCTGAGAGAGGCCGGACCTGCGAGAACTGGGGCGGGAGAGTGGGAGTTAGTGCAGCGGGCTCTGGCGGCCTGCGTCGCCGCGGTGAAATCGAGCCAGCCCCTCAGCATGGAGGAGATGCGCCGGTTGATCTCCAGTCTGGCGGCCACCCCCCGCCCCTGGACCTGTCCGCACGGTCGGCCTACGGTCCTTAAACTCCCCCAGCAGCGCATCGACCGCTACTTCCACAGGAGCTGACAAGGCAATGGAGGAAGACCAACACGGCATTCCCCTAGTGGTTATAGTGGGCCCCACCGCCGTAGGCAAAACGGAAGTGGCCATACGGGTGGCGCTTCGCGTCGGCGGTGAGGTGGTCTCGGCCGACTCCGCACAAGTGTACCGGGGCATGGACGTGGGCACCGCCAAGCCCACGCTCGAGGAAAGGCGGGGAGTTCCCCACCACTTGATCGACGTGGTGAATCCGGATTACGTGTTCAACGTGGCGGAGTTCCAGCGACTGGCTGATGAGGCCATTCGACAGATCCATGCGCGCGGGAATCTGCCCATGTTGGTAGGCGGTACCGGCCTTTACGTGAAGGCGGTGGTCGACCGGTATTGGTTTGAACCCATGCCCGCTGACCAGCAGTTGCGCCACACCTTGCGTCAGCTCGCACGCCGCCGGGGAGCTGCCTGGCTGCACCAGCAACTGGCGGAGATTGATCCCCCGGCGGCGGCCAGAATCCATCCCAACGATCTGCGCCGGGTGGTGCGGGCGCTGGAAGTGTATCACCGGACGGGTCATCCCCCTTCCTATTGGCACCGACAACGGCGCCCAGGACCCGGGTACGACGTGCTGATGGTGGGCCTAAATCGGCCCCGGGAAGAGTTGTACGCGCGCATCAACCACCGGGTAGACCGCATGATGGAGAGGGGATTCCTGGATGAAGTGCGACGTC
The DNA here is from genome assembly GCA_002376005.1 of Firmicutes bacterium UBA3570. Taxonomy (GTDB): domain Bacteria; phylum Bacillota; class Sulfobacillia; order UBA3561; family UBA3561; genus UBA3561. Next base: position 20,029 of record DFNJ01000022.1, on the reverse strand, counting down.
TCCTGGACGCAGGCTACGACCCGCGGTGCTATGCCCTGCAGTCTCTCGGATACCGGGAGATGATTGCCCACCTGCGGGGTGAGATACCGCTTGAGGAGGCGGTGCGGCTGTTCAAGCGCAATGTGCGGCGGCTGGCCAAGCGACAGCTGACCTGGTTCCGACGGGACCGCCGCATAAGGTGGATCCAGATGGGTCATCATATGGGCGTGGAAGGGGTGGTGGAAGAAATTGTTAAGATGATGGCAGGGAAATGGCCAGAGCGCGTAGAATACCGTCCATGCTCACAGGCGGACTGATACTGGAGGTTGGAGCCGGTCATGGCAAAATCTCAGGCGAACATCCAGGATACCTTCCTCAACCAGCTTCGAAAGGATAGCATCCCGGTCACCATTTATCTGGTCAACGGCTTTCAGTTGCGCGGGCAAGTCCGCGCCTTCGACAACTTCACAGTGGCGTTTGACTCCGACGGAAGGCAGATGATGGTCTACAAGCACGCGATCTCCACCATCGTTCCTTCACGCCCTGTGAACCTGGCCCCCAGGAACAGCCGGGAGACGCAACAATCCGCCGGAGGGGAGAGTGACCAGCAACCGCGGCGTTAGGCCAGCGCTACCGCCGTGTCAGGATTTGCTAGGTAATAAGTGGCTGTCCATGTCTCCCCGTTGGGTTTGATCCTCGCCGCGCCAGGTCTTTCCCAGTGTCCGCTGACCCGTGCCCGCCAAGTCACGGTGACGGTCTCCAGCCCGGTCTCAGAGCATCCTGCATGGTGCATGGAATCTTTGCCGGATACGCTGGCGCCACCCGGCCTGATTCCCGTGCCCTTCACGGTTGGATCCTCATGAGGTAATGGTTGGTTCCAGCCGATTCATCCCTCTTTGGGGCAAGATCGCTGAGCTCGCTGGGCGAGGACCAGGAAACCGGTATGACCCACCATTTGGTGTTCAGGTCGGACGCTGGGGGAACACACCCGCCAGCGTCTGAGGAGGATTTCCAGGGTTTCCAGGTACCAGTAAGCATGGTGTGCCTCGAGCTCTCGCTGGAGACGTTCCACCTGGGTAATGGTGGGCAAGTAGCAGAGGAGTAAACCCCCGGGCACCAAGGGCTCCACCAGCGCGTCCAGGGCGAGCCATGGTTCGGGGAGGTCCAGGATCACGCGATCCAGCTGGAGGTCGGGCACGCTTTCGTAGACGTCAACTTGTCTCAGGACCACATTGGTGGGGAGCCTTCCGTAGAACTCACGAATGTTGTCCCTGGCGAACTGGAGCATGTCATCCCGTACATCATAGCCGAACAACCATCCCGACTCGCCCATGATTCGCAGAAGACCAACCACCAGTGCACCCGAGCCCACCCCGGCCGTCATCACCCGAGCGCCGGCAAAAATGTCTGCCCAGACCAGGATGATGCCCAGCTCCTTGGGATATATGATGTTGCTCTTACGCTTCATCTTCATGATGTAATCTCGAGCGGAAGGGCGATGCACCAGCAAGGTCTGACCAGTTGAAGTGAGGATCTCGGCCCCGGGGGGCAGACCCACCAGCCGATCGAACTCCACCTTTCCGTCTTTCAGCACCAGCTGTCCGCCCGGCCGCAGACGGCGCAGGTACTTTCTCCCCTCCGGGTCGCGAATTATGACCAGCTCGTTCTCGGCCAGTGGTTCTCCGCGTTCGCTCACTACCTCTTTACCTCCCCCTGTACTATTAGCCTCTGGCAGGGCAATTCCTATCCTTGCCCTCGACAATCCCATCATCTACAGGATGAAGCCACCTGCCACCGGATCAGCGGGGCCTGTCGGCCACTGGGCCGATGACTGTGGTCTCCCTCGCACCCGGGGAAACCGTCTCAGAGCAGGGAATGTTGTCCGACAATCGCCACCACCCAGCCACCGAGAGTCCTTGCACCTGCCCGTGCTGACCCTGTGGTTTCCGGTCCTGTCCGCCTATCGGAAGCTGCGCAACAGCCGGGCTGAATCTCACACCGGAAGTCCGCGCCAAGACTGCGGGGGACCACGCCGCTGGTGGGGACGGGTCACCGGTCCCGGGCGCCGGCGGTGAAAACCGGGTTCTGGGCGATCCTGCTCAGTACCCCGCCCGCTCCTTTGCCTATGGCGGGAGCCCCGATGCTGTAAACGGCGGAGGTCATCCTGCCGCGGCCCGCACCGCCAGCTATCCGCCGTCACCCCGCGCCCGCCTTCAGACTGTCCATAGCCACCCGCGGCATGGCGGCCGGGAGGGGTGGGGAATCCCGCCTCGAATGGTAAGCATTAGTTTGAGGGCCGGGGTTTGACCCTTTCTCTGGCGGGAGCATCAGCATCAGGCGGCATGCGCCGGCCAGAGGTAATCCCGCGATAGCTAGTTGGAACGAGTCCGGGGCGGGAGGCGGCGCCCTCCAGGGAACATTTTGGCATCCGCGAACGTCAGAACTAAGGCGGCCCGGTGGGAGGGAGGTGCAGGCGTGGCCATCGTGGTCCTAGACGGCATCTGGAAGGTTTATTCGGTGGGCAAAGTCACGGTGACCGCCCTACGCGATATCAGCTTGCAGGTGGAGGAAGGAGAGTTCGTATCGATAATGGGACCCTCGGGTTCTGGAAAGACCACGCTGTTGAATATCGTGGGGTGCCTGGATCTGCCCAGCCGCGGGGCCTACCGGTTCTGCGGTCAGCCGGTGCAGCAGATGCGTGACCGCGCCCTCGCTGCCCTGCGCAACGAGAGGATTGGCTTCGTCTTTCAGACCTTCAACTTGTTACCCTATCTCACCGCCTTGGGTAACGTGGAACTCCCCCTTATGTATCGCGGGATCCTACCCCGACGCAGGAGAAGGATGGCCGCGCGGGTGCTGGAGGAAGTAGGGCTTGGAGACAGACTGCACCACCGGCCGGCGGAGCTTTCCGGTGGCGAACAGCAGCGGGTGGCCATAGCCCGGGCGCTGGTGGGGCAACCATCGCTCATTCTGGCGGATGAACCCACCGGAAATCTGGATAGCACTACCGGACGTGGCATAATGGAACTGTTCAAACAGCTGAACCAGACGCACGGGGTCACCATCATACAGGTTACCCACAACCAAGAGGTGGCTTCCTACGGATCGCGGGTGATCAGCATGCGGGACGGGATGATTTGCTCTGATGAAGCAGTTAGAGAAGGGAGGTAGGGCGCCACGTCATGGTCAGGAGGCTTCTCGGATTCGGGTTGGTACTCTGTCTGGTGGTGGTAGGGGCCCGGTTCGCGCTTCGTCAGCTGGTACCCGCGCAAGAAGCGGATGCCCAGCCAGTCTATGCCACGGCCACCGTGGTGCGCGGAGACATTGAGGTGGTGGTGGAGGGGGTGGGCCACCTTCAACCCATCTACCTCAGCGACTTGCGGGCAGCAGCCGAAGGATTCGTGGAGTCGGTGTACATACAACGAGGCGACCGGGTGGAGGCGGGACAAGTAGTGGCGGTGCTCAGGAATGAAGAGTTGACCTACGAGCTGGCCCAGCTGGAGCTGGACGTGAAGAGGGCCAGATTGGAGCTGGCCGATCTTCTGGGTGTACCCCCCGAACAGGTCACCGAGGTCAACCCCAACCGAGGCATAGAGATCCGGGCTCCCATAGCCGGGAGGCTCACTGAGTTTGGCGTTGCCCGGGGCGACAAGCTCGCCGAAGGACAGCTGGTAGCACGCATCGTCGACGACTCCAAGGTAATCATGGTGGCTGAACTGTACGCGGGAGAGATCGCGCACTTGAAAGTAGGGGATCCGGTGTGGCTACGCCGACCTGATTTTGTGTACGAAGGGTACGTCCAGGGGGTGGTGACCGCTATCGACCCCACCCCGGAGCCGAAGGGAGACATTTTCGTTCACCAGGTGACCATCGAGGTGGACAATCCGGGCCTCATGCGCCCCGGCAAGGAATATCTCCTCACCCTGAAGACTGACAGGGGAGACGTCCACGTACCCCGTCCGCAGCGGATCACTCGCTTCTGGAAAGAAACGGTGCTCAGGAGCCCTGCGGCGGGCACGGTCACCGAGCTCCGGGCTGCTAACATGGATCAGGTAGAGGCCGGCCAGGTGCTGTTGGTCCTGGGAGGCGAAGACACCCGCAGGTACATCCTGCAAAAGCAACTGGACATAGAGGAGATGGAGCTCGCGCTGGCTCAAAAGCGCGACCTCCGCGAGAACCTGGTTGTTCGATCCCCCATAAGCGGAACGGTGGCCTGGGTGCGGGCGTGGCCCGGGATGAAGATCGGCGAGAATGAGCCCATCGCCAGCATTTTTGACAACAGCAGGATGAACCTTCACATCAGGGTGGATGAATGGGACGTAGTCCACCTCCGGGAGGGACAGGAAGCCGCGGTCCGCGTTGAAGCCTTTCCCGGCCGCTCATGGAAAGCCAAGGTACTGCGGGTGGACTTTATGGGCCAGGCACAGGATGGCATAGCCCAGTACGGAGTATTCCTGGAGGTGGAAGACACCGCCGATCTCAAGCCCGGCATGACAGCCCTAGTGCAGATCTACGTCGACCGCAAAGAGGATGTGCTGCTGGTCCCGGTGGAAGCGCTGTTTGATCAGGACGGCAGGGCGGCGGTGGAGGTACTGGACAACGGAAAGCTACGAGTGGTAGAGGTGCAGTTGGGATTGATGAACGACCGGGTAGCGGAGGTGATCTCCGGTTTGCAAGAGGGGCAGGTGGTCATCACCGGCAGCCCCTGGGACCGGCTGGAGAGCAAAGACATCTCACCCCAGGATACCCTGTTCTCACCGCGAGGAGACCAAAAGAAACAACCGCAGGAGCAGGAACAACCCATTCGTATTCGCATTCGTACCCCGTGATGCAGGTGGTGACCCTCGTATGCGGTTCCTGATGCGCATGTGGGGAGGGCTGGAGTCGGCCTTCTGGGGACTGAGGGGGAATAGGTTGCGTTCCCTGATCACCATCATGGGCGTGGCCATCGGCGTGGCTTCCATCGTCACCCTGGTGTCGATAGGCGAGGGGGCCCGACTGGCGGTGATAAGGCAGTTTGAGAACCTGGGTACCAACATCATCCAGGTGGAGAGTCACCACTGGGTGGCCCGGTTGGGCATCGAAGATGCCCGCGACCTGGAAAGCAGGGTCCCCACCATTTCTGCCGCCATGCCGGTGATTCAGACTACCGCACGGTTGAAGTGGCGGCGAACCATCCGCGAAGACGTCCCGGTACTGGGTGTGGACGAGAACTTCCCATATATCCGCAGTCACCCGGTGACAGCGGGACGGTTCTTCAGTCGCTTGCACGTTCGGGAGCGACTGAGGGTATGCGTACTGGGCTACCAGCTGGCCTGCGGGCTTTTTGGTGGGCGCGACCCGCTGGGCCAATCGCTGTTCATAGCCGACCAACGATTCCGGGTGATCGGTGTGCTGGAGCCTCGAGGTCCGGGCATGGCTGGCGGCATTGACCAGACGGTGGTGATCCCGGTGACCGCCGCGCAAAGATTGACCAGGAGCTACAAGGTAGACGCCATATGGGCAAAGGCCGCCGACCGCGCGTCGGTAGAGCCGGCGCTGGTGCAGATCGGCAGGATCTTCCGACGCAAGTTCAACATAGGTGACCAGTTGCATCCGCAGTTGCAAACTCCCCCAACCGCGCCGGTGGGGGCGGGCAGCCGCCAGAGGCTGGTCGTGGTGGAAGGGGAGATGGATCTGAAGCTGAGGCTCCCCGGGAGCTCCGGTCCTATCCTCACCGCGACGAGCCTCAACGAGCTGGTCAGGCAGGCAGACGAAGCAAATCGTGTCATGATCCTCATGCTCGGCGGCATAGCCAGCGTGTCGCTGCTGGTGGGCGGACTGGGGATAATGAACATCATGCTGGTGTCAGTGAGCGAGCGGAAAAGAGAGATAGGCCTGCGGAAGGCCCTGGGTGCTACGCGCGCTGATCTCATGCACCAGTTCCTCGCCGAGGCGCTGCTGCTGAGCTTGCTGGGGACAGCCTTGGGCCTCGGCCTGGGTTACGCCAGTGCGGAGATTGTCACGCGCTATGGGCTAGAGTCCGCACTCACTGCCCGGGCATCGTATGCCGCCGTCCTGGCGGCACTGGTAGTGGGGTGCACCTTCGGCGTCTACCCGGCGTATCTAGCTTCGGGGCTGCCACCGGCGGAGGCGTTGAGAAATCCGTAACAACACGCAGTCGATGTACATCATGCGCGTGCACATGAGTGACAGGCCCGAGCTGCGGACCTCCCCGCCCTTTGCCCGGTGTTTCTGGCATTGGTCGGCAGCGGCAGCCTCGGGCACATCACGTGCGCAAACGGGGATCGAACACGTCCCGCAGGCCATCACCCAGCATGTTCAGTCCCAAGATGGTCAGGCAAATGGCTGCCCCGGGGGCCACGACCATCCAGGGCGCGGAAAAGATGTAATCGCGGCCACGGCCAATCATCGATCCCCAGCTGGGCGTGGGGGGTTGTGCGCCCAGACCGAGGAAGCTCAAACTCGCTTCCGACAGTATGGCGGTGGCCACGCCCAGCGTCCCCACCACTATGACCGGCCCCATGCAGTTCGGCAACAGGTGGCGCAGCATGATTCGTAGGGTCCCCGCTCCCACTGCCCGGGCTGCCTCGACGAATTCGCGTTGCTTCAGGGAGAGGATTTCTCCCCGTACCAGCCGGCAGACGGTGGGCCATGCCAGCACCCCCAAGGCGATGAACACGTTATACAGCCCCGGGCCCAGGACCGACATTATGGCGATGGCGAACAGCAGCGAGGGGAAGGCCAGCATGGCATTGGTGAGACCGACTATCACGCCGTCCACACGTCCCCCGAAGAAACCAGCCACAAGCCCCAGGGCAGTTCCAACCGTCAAGGATATCGATTGCACCACTAGGCCCACCGTCAGGGATATCCGACTCCCGTACAGCACCCGGGCCAGGACGTCCCGACCCAGCTGGTCAGTGCCCAGGGGGTGAGTGGGGGAGGGAGGAAGCAGGGCGGAGGACAGGTCGTTCTTCAGGGGGTGGTAAGGGGTAAGCCATGGGGCGGCGACTGCCACCATCACGAATGCGGATGTGATGACTAGTCCTGCCATGGCGGAGGGATTACGACGAAACCGATGCCAGAGCGACTCCGAGGCCCGCCGCGGGGGCTCTTGTGCGCTGTGCGCCCGGGACGCTGCACTCACCGTTCATTCCTCCTCAGTCGTAACGCACCCGTGGGTCGATCAACGCGTACACCACGTCCACCATCAAGCTGACCACAACGAAGGCACAGGCCAGAAACAGGACACATCCCTGCACCAAGGGCATGTCCCTCCACGCTATGGCATCCACCGTCAGGCGACCGACGCCCGGCCAACCGAACACGCTCTCCGTGATCACCGCCCCGCCCATCAGCCCGGCCATTTGCAGCCCGATCACCGTGACCACCGGAATGAGCGCGTTGCGCAGCGCGTGCTTGTAGACCACCGTCCGTTCCGCCAGCCCCTTCGAACGAGCGGTGGTGATGTATTCCAGCCTGATGACGTTCAGCATGGCCGACCGGGTGATCCGAGCCAACAAGGCGGTCATGGCCGACCCCAGAGTAATGCTCGGCAACACCAGATGCTGCCAGGTGCCGTAACCAGACGGGGGCAACAGCGGCCAGCGTACGCCGACCAGATACATGAGCATCAAACCCAGCCAGAACACGGGCATTGACACACCGATCAGGGCCAGCAACATGAAGAGGAAATCGATCACCGAGTACTGTTTCACGGCCGAGATTATGCCCGCGCTGACCCCCACCAGGGTTGCCCAGGCCACCGAGGCGGCGGCCAGCTGCAGGGTGGCCGGCACCCGCTGCAGAACGGCCTCCAGCACCTGCTGATTGGTGCGGTAGGACTTTCCCAGGTCGCCCCTTACTGCGTTGCAAAGGAACTTCCAGTATCTGATGTGCACCGGATGGTCCAGCCCCCACTTTGCGCGCAACAGTTTCACCGCATCCGGATTCAGTTCGGCTGCGCGGGGATCGATCAAAGCGGTTATGGGATCACCCGGGATCACAAACATGAGGAGGAAAACCACAAGCGTGATACACAATAGAACCGGTATCGCCCCCAGCAGCCTTCGCAGGATGAACTGTAGCATCTGGCCGCCCCCCTTGCGGCGAACTGGGGGCCCGCCTCATCTTCAAGATGCGACGGGCCCCGTGGGTGACAGGAGGGTTACTTGGAAATCCACACCCGGTGCAGTGGCTGGTAATCCATGTCGGTGGGGATGGGCTTGAGACCGCGCACCCACGGCTGGTATGCCATGACCGCCTTGTTGTAGTTGTAAAACCACACCGGCGCCTCCTGGACTATGATGACTTCCGCCTCCCGGCAAAGTCTTATCATCTCGTCCCAGTCCACTGCGCGCCGGGCCTGGTCCAGCAGGGCGTCCACCTGGTCGTTCTTGTAGAACACCCGGTTGCCGGGAGGACCCCAGTTCATGGAGTGAAAGCTCATCAGCCCCAAGAGGGGGTGGCTGACGCCGTAGGACCAGATGTACATGTCGTAGTTGCCTTCGTTCGCCTGGTCTCGTAATACTCCGCCCTCCACGAGCTCGGGCTTGAGAGTGATACCCACTTCGGCCAGGTAACCCATGACCGCCTCCACTGCCGGCAGACCCCAGGCGGGATGCGATGTGGTGAGGATGGAGGCGGTGAAGCCTTGCGGATGGCCCGCTTCGGCGAGCAGCTCGGCCGCTTTGTCAGGATCGTAGGGATAGGCGTACTTTTCGATCTCAGGGTTGTAGGCTGCATTCGTAGGGGGATACCAGCCCAGAGCCGGATACGCCTTGCCATGGAGCACTGTCTCGATGATGGCCTCGCGGTCGATGGCGTAGTTGATGGCCTGCCGCACTCGGATGTCAGTGAAGGGCTCCCGCTGGCAGTTGAAACCTATGTGGCGCGTGAACAATTCGGGTACCTCAATCAGGTAGTCGCGGTATTCGGGATGTTCCTTGAACTTCACGTACTGGGGGTCGGTGAGTACGAACATATCCAGGCGGCCTGCCTCAAATTCCAGCTCCCGCGTGGCCGGCTCTTTGATGATCCGGGCGACGATCTGGTCCAGATACGGTCGGCCGTGGTAGTAGTCCTCGAAGGCAACGTAGACCACCTCGGAGTCGCGGACCCACCTTTCAAACTTGAACGGCCCGCAACCCACCGGTTGCTCGGCGAACCGATCTCCGAGGCGCTCCACCTCCTCCTTGGGAACGATGCAACCCGCCACGTCCGCCAGCTCCCACAGGAAGGTAACGTCCACCTCAGCTAACTGGATGCGCAGCGTGTAGTCGTCCACCACCTGTATCCCGGCCACTTCCTCTGCCTCTCCCGCTATGAAAGCCTCCGCTCCCTTGATGCTCTTGAACGAGTAGATGTGGGGAGAGGCATTGTCCGGATCCATCACCCGCTCGAGGCTGTATTTGACGTCCTCAGCCGTCACCTCGCGCCCGTTGTGGAACTTGACACCCTGGCGGAGGTAGAAGGTGTACACCAGCCCATCCGCACTGACTTCCCAGCGCTCGGCCAGCTCCGGCTCGATAACCCCCTTTTCGGCGTTGAACACCACCAGTCCGTCGAATATCTGCATGATGTGCATCACCGCGGCGACCCGGGTGGCGTAGATGGGATCCAGCGTTTCGGGATCGCCGTAGATGCAGGCCCTGGTCAGAACTCCTCCGTACCGCGGCTCCTCCGGCTCGGGTTCAGCAGCGGGAGGCTCTGCTTGGGGCCGCGGTGCACAGGAAGCAGCCACCATCAGCACAAGCAGAAACCACACGCTGGAAGCGGCCCACCGGTACTGAAGCGCACCCATTCCTTGACCCCCTTATGCGGAATACTGGATGTTGAGATAATTTCGATGTTTTGGAAGGGGTTTCCTGCCATGTTCAGGAAGCTCCTCCAGAAACTGGGACCTCGTATCGGGGGATCATCTAATTAGCCAGCTGAGGATTTGCTCCGGAAGTTGGTCCCGGTTTGACATGGTTACTTCCACAACGCGGACGTCGGGACGCTGCAGAACCCGCCGCACCACCGGATGTTGACCTCTCATCATGGTGGCAATCACGGGGGCGGGACTTTCCAAGGCCCGCATGAGGGTGGCCACAAAGCGCTCGGAAAGCAATTCCATCTTTCCGATCTCGTCGATGATGAGGACCTGTCCCGGTTCCGGAGCAGGGGGGATCAGCTCGTCCAGCAGCGCTTCCAGAGCGGCCAGGTCCACCCGGTACCTCCCCACGCGGTGAGGGGAGTCCAAACGCCTGCGTGCCAGGATCCCGCGGCGGCCGTCCAGCGTCACCACATCGAAGCCCTCCCGGCGGCCTGCTTTCCGGACTTCCACAGTATAGAACCCGACCGCCCGGTCTCCGAGGCGCTCGGCTACCTTGCGGACCACGGTGGTTTTGCCTATGCCCGGTCGGCCGGTCAGAATCAGGTTCTTGATCACCTTAGCACTCCCTCCGGCTTTAGTTAGCAGGATGGAAATTCGTCTCCTGCTTACACGCCCGACCTCCTACCTCCAGCGATCCTCGAGCGTATACTGGATACCGCCGGGAGGCCCGAGCAGCAATGGTTGATCTCCTCAGGGATCCCATGAACCTGGAGCATATCCTTCTGGACCTGGAGGCAGGGAGACTCAGCCCGCTCCAGGCAGCTCGGCTGCTGAATCAGGTCGACGCGACAAACTCCTCGCGGTTGGTGCCTTCTGGCGACGGCGAGTGCGACGCGGTGGCGGAACTGAATAGCCTGGTGGGGCTGCGAGAGGTCAAAGAGCTGGTGCAGGAGCTGCGGGCATTCGTCATCGTGCAAAGGCGACGCGCCGAGCGCGGACTAGCGACCGAACCGCTGACGCTTCATGCTGTGTTCAGCGGCAACCCTGGGACCGGCAAGACTACGGTCGCCCGCATCCTCGGGAGGCTTTATCGAGATCTGGGAGTGCTGGCCAAGGGCCACCTGGTGGAGGTGGAGAGGGCGGACCTGGTCGGGGAGTATATCGGTCACACCGCACAAAAGACCCGAGAACAAGTCCGCCGGGCGCTGGGGGGTATTCTGTTCGTCGACGAGGCCTATTCCTTGGCTCGGGGTGGGGAACGGGACTTCGGCAAAGAGGCCATAGACACCTTGGTCAAGGCCATGGAGGATCACAAGGACGACCTGGTGGTGATCCTCGCTGGCTACCGGGGCGAGATGGAATACTTTCTGCGCAGCAATCCCGGGCTGCGCTCCCGCTTTCCCATTCACATACACTTCCCCGACTACACGCTGGCGGAACTTCTGGCAATCGCCGATCTGATGCTTCGTAAGCGCCAGTACCGGCTAACCTTGGAGGCCAAGCAGATGCTAGCCCAAATGCTGCGCTCTGCCGGTCCTGCCGTCAGCACCGGCAATGCCCGTCTGGTTCGCAATATCATCGAACGGGCAATCAGGAGACAGGCGGTGCGATTGGTTGATCTGGAGCACCTCACCGCTGAGCAGTTGATGACCATCCACGTGGAGGACCTGTGCCATGGTTGGAGGACGGATTCACCGCATAGCGGTGGTAGGGCGGAGTGAGACGGGGAAGACGTTGCTGGTCGTCGCCCTGCTCAAAGCGCTGTCCCGTATGCGGGGTGTTCGGGTGCTGGTGAACGTGGAGGAACTGCGCCAGATTCGCTACCTCAAGGTGGGTGGGGCCCGAGAAAGACCCCCGGTGGTGGAAGAGTACCGATTCCAGGTCCACAAGAGCCGCACCGACCCGGTGGTCGGTCATATCGTGGACACGCCGGGGCTGCAAGAACCTCCTGGCAGGCGTCGAGAATGTTTCAGGGCAGCGGCAGTCACCTTCCGCGCTCTGCTGGAGGCCACCGCCGTACTGTACGTACTGGCACCCACCCTTCATCCTGGTGACCAAGGCCTCAACCTGGATCAAGAGCTGATACGGTATGCGTCTGGGCGCCGTCCCACGTTGGTGGTTGTGAACAAGTGTGACCTGCCGGGAGCTGCTGAGCTCGTCCGCTGGGCGCGGAGAGTGAACCGCACGCCGGTTCGCGCGGTGTCCGCCCTCACCAGCGAGGGAATTGCGGAGCTGGCGCAGCTGATGCTCCAGCGGCTGTTGCGAGCGGAGGTCTGAGGTGCCTTGTGATATAATATCGCTGGAGAATGGTCATATCGGAGAAAGGATGGATCCTTTGCACTCCCAACTCGAACGGTACGGTCACCGCGAGCGCGCCATACTGGTCTCGCTGATTCTCCCCTCGCGCGGGTCTCGGTGCCCTGAAGCCGAGCTGGAAGAGCTGCGACATCTGGCACGAACGGCGGGGGCTCACGTGGTGGCGCAGGTGGTTCAGCAGCGCGAGGCACCCGATCCCGCGTATTTCATCGGCCGGGGCAAGGCCATGGAAGTGGCCGAGCTCTGTCGAAAACTGCAGGCAGATTTGGTCATCTTCCAGCAGGAACCGTCCCCCGTGCAGGTGCGCAATCTCAGCAGGGTGATACCGGTGAAGATCCTGGACCGCTCGCAGCTGATCCTCGATGTCTTCGCCAGACACGCCCAGTCCCGCGAGGGGAAGCTGCAGGTGGAACTGGCGCAGCTGGTGTACCTACTGCCCAGGTTGACGGGTCCTGGTGTGGAGCTGTCCCGACTCGGAGGGGGAATTGGGACACGGGGACCGGGAGAAACCAAACTGGAGATGGATCGGCGCAGAATCCGCGCTCGTATCAGACACTTGGAGAAACAAATCGAGCGCGTGCGTACCGTACGGCACATCCAGCGACGGGCGCGCCGCACGGCCCGGCTACCCCTGGTGTCTTTGGTGGGGTACACCAACGCCGGGAAGTCCACATTGCTCAATGCTCTCACCGCGGCATCGGTGAAAGTGGAGGACAAGTTATTCACCACGCTGGATCCTACCACCCGCCGGCTGGTACTTCCCGACAACACCGAAGTACTCATCACCGACACGGTGGGGTTTATCAGTGAGCTCCCCGAGCAGCTGATGGTAGCCTTCCGGGCCACACTGGAGCACGTGGCGGAGTCAGATCTCTTAATACACGTAGTTGACACCGCCAGCCCGGAGCGCGCCCGGCAGATGAGCACTGTGCAACAGCTGTTGGCCCAGCTGGGCGCGGAGAACGTTCCCGTGATCACCGTGTTCAACAAGATCGACCTGCTGAATTACCAGGTACCTCAGCAGTTGTTGGCCAGGTTCGAACCGGCCATTGCCATCTCCGCCCTCAGGCGGCGTTGGCTGGATCAGCTGCTGGAACAGATGGTGAGCTCCCTGAGTTCGAGGAGGAGACAGCTGGAGGTTCACATCCCGTACAGCCGCCCTGAGATAGCGTCTTTGATCCACCGGAAAGGGCGTGTGCTGGCCCAGGAGTTCGATGCGGACGGGGTGCTCATCCGGGCAGAGCTGGACCGGGTTTGGGCAGACAGGGTGGAGGCCCAGTTGAGAGGATGATCACGGGTTGTTAGGGCCCCCGTCCCGGGATGGTCTGGACAAAGTCCTGGAGGCAGCGGCGTCGAAAGCGCGAGCAGAGGCCCGTGCGGAGTTCGAACGAGCGCGTGGAACAGCTCGCCGGTGGATCCACCGCCTGCTGGGGATTCTCCAGGAGCAGCCGCTGGACGAGACAGACTTCGTCAGTTCCAGCGGATACGGCTACGGCGACCGAGGGCGCGAGGCAGTAGAAAGGGTTTTTGCCAAGTTAATGGGAGCAGAGAAAGCCCTGGTCAGGCCTCAGCTGGCCACCGGTACCCAAGCAATTGTCGCCTCACTGAAGGCTCACCTGCGCCCGGGCGACGTTCTACTGTCCATCACCGGCCCTCCCTACGACACCCTGCTGACGGTCATCGGATGGCCGCAGCAACACCCCGGGTCTCTGGTGGAACGGGGCGTGAGATTCCAGTGCGCTGATGTAGTGTTGCCCCACGGGCTGGACCTGGTGGCACTGGAGCGTCATCTGAAACAATTGCGCCCAAAGGTGGTCTTCATCCAGCGTTCCCCGGGGTACCAGTTCAAACGCGCGGCTACCCAGGAAGAATTGGCCCGTATGATCGAAGTCGTCAAAAGTGCTGCCTGCCAACCCCTCTGCATTGTGGACAACTGCTACGGGGAATTCGTCGGCGACCGGGAGCCCCCAGGCATGGGTGCTGACCTGGCGTGTGGCTCCCTGATCAAGAACCCCGGGGGTGGGGTGGTGCCCACCGGGGGCTACATCGTGGGCACCACCGCGGCGGTGGAAGCAGCGGCCCGGGAGATAACCGGTGTGGGCTCGGAGGTCGGTCCGACCCTGGGCTTTTCGCGGCTGCTGTTGCAGGGTCTCTTCCTGGCACCCCAGGTGGTGGCAGAAGCCCTGGCTGCCGCTGCATTCGTAAGTCGCCTTTTCCACGAACTGGGGTTTGACGTGCTTCCCCGCCCGGGTGAGCCCCGCAATCACATCGTGCAGGCCGTAAAGCTGGGCACAGCCGACTGGGTGAAGCGATTCTGCCGGGCAGTGCAGAGGACCGGGCCCGTGGGAAGCCATCTGCTGCCGGAGCCGGCACCATTGCCCGGCTACGATGACCAAGTGGTGATGGCCGCTCCCGGATTCATCCAAGGATCGTCCATCGAGCTGTCCGCCGATGCCCCGTTACGGCCTCCTTACGTCGTATACTTCCAGGGTAGCCTTTGCTGGTATCACGCGGAGATGGCGGCTCTCTCCGCGGCCCGCGAGATCCTGTCCGCACCTTCAGCAGGAACGCCCCAGGCAGGGCACGAACGACTACCACATTGATTGTCGGAAGGAGGGAGACAGGAGTTGGCCCGTTACACCAAAGAGGACGTCCTGCGACTGATTGAGGAGAACAATGTGCGCTTTGTGAGCCTTCAGTTCACCGACATTCTGGGTACCATTAAGAGCGTGGCCATCCCCGCCCGGCAGGTAGAGAAGGCGCTGGACGGGCAGTTGCTGTTCGACGGCTCATCGATAGAAGGATTCGTCCGCATCGAAGAGTCGGACATGCTACTCAGAGCAGACCCCAACACCTTCGCGATACTGCCCTGGAAACCGAAAGAGAAGGGTCTGACCGCGCGGTTGATATGCGATGTGCTCAATCCCGACGGGACCCCTTTCGCCGGCTGCCCACGGGGTACGCTGAAGCGGGTCATTTCGGAAGCAGCCGAGCTCGGCTACGTGATGAATGCGGGCGTAGAAGCGGAGTTCTTTCTTTTCCAGCGGGACGAAGATGGCAGTGCCACCACGCGCACCCACGACCAGGGCAGTTATTTCGATCTGTCCCCCATCGATCGCGGCGAAGAGGCCAGACGGGACATGGTGATTGCCCTGGAGGAAATGGGGTTCGAGGTGGAGGCGTCGCACCACGAAGTGGCACCCGGGCAGCACGAGATAGATTTCAAGTATGCGGATGCTCTCACCACTGCCGACAACCTGGTCACCTTCCGGCTGGTGGTCCGCACCATAGCCATGAACCACGGATTGCACGCCACCTTCATGCCCAAGCCCATACACGGGATCCCCGGTTCGGGAATGCACACCCATCAGTCGCTGTTCCGCAACGGTGAGAACGCCTTCTATGACCCACAGCGCCCCTATCAGCTGAGCGAAGTCGCCATGCAGTACATGGCAGGGCTCCTGGAGCACGCCCCTGCGGTCACCGCTATATGTAACCCGCTGGTCAACTCGTACAAGCGTCTGGTTCCCGGCTACGAAGCCCCGGTGTACATCGCCTGGTCAGAGCGCAACCGCAGCCCCCTGGTCCGGGTCCCGGTACGGCGCGGCATAGGAACCCGGTTGGAGTTCCGCAGTCCAGATCCTTCGTGTAATCCCTATCTCGCCCTGGCTGTCATGCTCAAGGCAGGCCTGGACGGCATCAAGAGGAAACTCGAGCCGCCACCGCCCGTCAACTGCAACATTTACTCGATGAGCAACAAGGAGAGGGAGGAGCTGGGCGTCAAGAGCCTCCCTGGTAGCCTGAAGGAAGCCTTGGAAGCCCTGAAGGCTGACCCTGTGATCCAGGAAGCGCTGGGAGAACACATTTTCCGTCGCTTCGTCGACGCCAAAGAGATTGAGTGGGAAACATACCGGACCCAGGTGCACCGTTGGGAGCTGGACCAGTACCTGGTGCGGTTTTGAAGGCTGGCGGGGCCGGGTCAAAGGAATTCCGGCCCCGCCAGCCATGCGGTGGTAAGGGTCAAAGCTCACGGGTACGGGGGTGGTACTTCAGACCAGCCCCGCTGGCGGAGAGCGTCCACCAGTGCCCGGGCGTGTTCCTGCTCCTCATCCTGGATGTGTTTGAAGGCCTGACGTATGTCTTCACCAATGCCCTGGAGTATAGCGGCATCGTAGGCAGCGGAGATGTGTCGCTCGGTCATCAGCATGTCTACGATTGCGCGGTGGGGATCGTTATGCACCATGGCCACTGCCTCCTTCCAAGCCAATTATCACGGGATCCGCGCCATATGAGCCTGCAGAAGAGAAGTGATGGTGTTTGCGTGTTGTTCTTCGGCTTGGGCTAGCTGTTGAAAGAGGGGCTTCAGCTCGGGGTCGGTTACTTGCTCGGCGTAGGTTCGGTACTTCGCGATGCACATCCGCTCATGGCTCAGCGCTTGATGCAACAGCTGCTCTTCCGCCGGAGTGAGCACGTGACCACCTCCCACTGCTTTCTGCCCTTATTGTTGCTTCGCCAGGCGAGTGGTTATACGCGCGGAGAGTGGAAGGAGGAGGGGAGGGCAGGGCAGGTGAGCCTCTCAATCAATCCGCCTGAACAATCCGATGACCTTGCCCAGGATCCGCACCTCGCGGCAGAAGATGGGCTTCATCTGGGGGTGGGCGGGCTCCAGCTTCACTCCCTCGGGCGTACGGCGGAACCGTTTCACGGTGGCTTCATCCTCGAGAAGGGCCACCACTATGTCCCCGTCGTCAGCCCAATCTTGCCTACGCACCAGCACCCGGTCGCCGTGCAGGATACCGGCCTCCACCATGCTGTCCCCGCGTACCTCGAGTAAGAATACGTCCTCGCCGCGTGTGATGTCCCAGGGCAAGAGATAGTAATCCTCGACGTTTTCCACCGCCAGGATCGGCTGGCCGGCGGTGACCCGCCCCACCAGCGGAACGCTGACCATCCGCTTTCGGGTGAAGTAAGGACGCGTCTCCACCAGCTCGATTGCGCGAGGCTTCGCGGGGTCGCGCCGGAGATAGCCCTTTTCCTCGAGGCCAGAAAGGTAGGCATGCACGGTGGAGGTCGAGCGGAGACCCACCGCTGCACCAATTTCCCGCACCGAGGGCGGGTAACCGCGCGCCTCAACGAACTGACGCACGAAATCGAGGATCTGCCGTTCGCGCCGAGTCAGTTCCGGTGGCATTTGGGCACCTCCCCGGCCATTATAGCACAGGCTGATCGGTGATGCAAACATTCGTTCGGGCGTACGTGCCGGGAAGCTCGGTGGGGTCTCTCCGCTCCGTGCTGGAATTATGTATCCTGGATGTGCAGGGTTCCCGGAACGGCAGGGCAACCTTAGATGCCACTGGGGCAGGACGGCAGCGCTCCCATGCCGAATTTTACCAGGGAATCTTGCGTTTGCGCTGGGGCTGAGGGCTTACGCCTTCTAACAAGTGAGCTGGAACAAGAAGGCCGTAGCGCGGTATGGCTTGTTCGCGCACGAGGTGTAGTAGGCGGCGGCTTACACTATGGCGAGGTGGGGTGTGAGGACCAGTGAAGCTGAACGATATTTTTGGCTGGGGCTCTCCCATTGGCTTGGCGATTTTCCTTGTGGGACTGGGTCTTTTCATTTGGCTGATCCGAGCCAGATGAAGACTTAGCTGGTCGCCTCCACACTGGGTGTTCCCAGAGGTCTATCTCTCTGGGTAACGGGACGTATCTTGTGCACTTTATTGGGTGCCGCTGGCAACGCGAGGGGCTGGGGATTATGGGTTCCTCCCGCGAAGCCTGGCTGGGTTGTGCGTTGAAACCTCATCAAGCAGGGCATCTTAGCACGCGGGGCTCACCTGGGGCTCCAACGGAGGCAGCCGGCTCGGCGTTCCTCAAGGGAGAGCTCTACGGGCGCCAGTCAGCCGCCAGCCGTTGGCCGGCGGGGGACGAGGCCCTGAGTCAATATCTGGATGACTGTGAAACACCCTATGCAGGGTTCTCTGTGTGTATGCATTTTCGTGCTGTACGGCAGCAGCACGGCCACCGTTGCAACGTGCGTGGCGTGGGTTAATACGGTTGCCCGGTGTGGTCAGACGCAGACTCTCGTCAGAAGTGCTGGAAGGCAGCTGTCCGCCGCACGTACTGCCGTCAGAGTGCTCTACGCAATGCCTCCGTGTCTCCGTTGGTCCGCCGAGTGTTGGCTGCGAGTGGTGCCGGATCACGGTCGCCTGTGGATCCGCGGCAGTGGAAATGGAACGCCAATGTATATTGCCCCAACTTCCGATAATATATATTATGTCAACCAGTGTGCCTCGCTGCCTATGGCCCATACCCGTGAGCGAGGGCAGGCGCCTGTGTCTGTCTGCATGTTTTCAGTGACCAGGGACGCACCGGTAACCCACTCTCAATTAGTTTCCCGTGCGGCGGGCGATGAGGGAGCGAACTGCCTCTAGCTGAGGGTCCCGACGGCTGAGTATGTCCTGGATGCCTGTGGGAACGTAGACGTGGGGTTGCAGTGTGTCATCGCAGGAGTCGCCTCGAGGTCGTAGGAATAGCTTGCGGGATACGGTGAAGCTGTAGCCGGAGTGAGGTAGGCGAAAGGTGAGGATGTCTCCCGGCGAAGAGGGGGCGTTGCCAGTGGGTTCGCCCACTAGGGTGGCCAAGCCGTTGTCGGCCAGCACCGTGGCAAAGAGCACCGCACTGCTAAAAGTCCTGGGCGATATGAGGACGTAGATGCTGCCGGAGAACGTCAGCCCTTCGATCTTTTGGTTTGGAAGCACCAGTGGAGGGTAGCTATCTTGGCCGGAGATTTGCTTGTAGCCTCTCTGCTTGCTCGCGGCCTGGGAATAGCGAATGGTCATGCCGAATGAGCGGTAGGTATCCACCGCCAGGTACCGCAAGAATCGGTTCACTACCTGCGAGTTGCCTCCCGGGTTGTACCGGAGGTCCACCACGATGTTTTCCACGCCGCCTTCCGCTAGCGCAGTGAAAAACTCCTGCAGCACCTGATCGTACTCGCGGTTGGGGTCACAGCGATCCAGGTGCAGTATGCCCAGACCGTGCTCGGGTTCGATTTCCCAGCCGATCCAGGGCCTGCCTGGCCGCAACACGGGTGGCGACGAGGGAACCTCCGTCAGCCCCATCCTCACCTCCCGAACTCCCTCGGTTCCTTCCAGCGTCACCGGTACGGTACCGTCGGCCTCCAGGAGTCCCAGTGTCCTGAGCATGGTTTCCTGCATCAGGAGTCGCTCCCCCATGACCCGCAAGGCGTGGTCGTTGTCAGCTGAGATGTACTTCCTCAGAGAAGCCAGGATCTCTGCTTCGGTCATGGACCCGATACGTACCACCCTCTCCCCCGCCCGCGCCTGACCCCGAGAGCGGAGCACATACAGACCGTCAGCCAGCCACACGAGATCCAGAGGCACACGACGGTCCCGAAACTGAAGCCTGAAGGCCGTGTGACCGTCCC
Organism: Firmicutes bacterium UBA3570; assembly: GCA_002376005.1. GTDB lineage: Bacteria > Bacillota > Sulfobacillia > UBA3561 > UBA3561 > UBA3561. The sequence goes on along the minus strand of DFNJ01000022.1, from coordinate 467 downwards.
CCAGGGCGGCGGCTATCTGGCTGATCAGGAGGAGGAATTCGGTACTGGTCCCGGTCTCGCGCACCTGCTGGCGAACCTGAGCAATTACGGCTTCCTGCTGAGGGTCAAACCCCTCAACGGTGAGCGGGTGGACCTCGAGGAGAGTCCTGACCAGGTAGTCAACGTCCGCATGCATGCCGGCCTCCGTCAGACCCGAGGGGGCTGCACGGCAACTGGTGATGATCAGGCACCCGATGATCAGCGCACTGATGGCACGCTCCGTCTTCACATGATCCCTCCTCCCTCCCCCACCTTTCCGTATACCGCGTAAGATGATGGGAGGAAATGTAGTGGCCCCCTAAATCTGGACAGCCTTGAGCCTGGCCTTAGGAAAGCGAACCACCTCTGCGTACTCCGAATACCATCTCTCCTCGACTGCCTTCCGCTGTTCCTCGCGCCACTTGGTCTCGAATTCCTCAGGGGTGAGA
>DFNJ01000023.1 GCA_002376005.1 Firmicutes bacterium UBA3570 | reverse complement strand
CCTGGCGGCATGGCTCCAAGCCCGGATGCCTGCGCTGTATGGGCCGCATGCTGGTCGTGCCTGGGTGAGGTACGTGCTGAGACGACTGGCTCAGGCCACACAGGAGATCGCATGATGATGTCCATGCGCGGTTTGCCTACCAAACGTTGACGCGGACCCTCCCTCCCGCCCGCGTTGTCGTCCCGGCCGCCAAGATGATATAATGTACGTGAACAAGCGAAAAGCCTCATTGCGGTGCGTCTTCGGGGCAGGGTGAGAGGGGCCCGGCGCAGGTGCCCTTCAATTCCCGACCGGTGGTGATGCCCCCTCGAGGGGACGAGCCCATCAGCCTCAACGGTTGATTCCGGTGAGAATCCGGAGCCGACGGTATAGTCCGAATGGGCGGAGGCGGAACCGGCTTACTTCGGTTGCCTCCTGGCCCTGGTGAGAGAGCACCAGGGCTTCTCGCTTGTTACATCAGGCAGGGAGGCGTTAGCCAAATGGCCAGGAAGTTAGCTTTCATGGGCGTCTTCGCGGCGCTGGTAGCGGTGGGGACGATGTTCCTGCGCATACCGGGACCTACCGGATACTACCACCTGGGGGACGGAATGATATACACCGCGGCGATCCTGGGCGGCCCGCTGGTGGGAGGCCTGGTGGGAGCGGTGGGGTCGGCCGCCGCCGACATGCTCGGTGGATACGCCGTGTGGGCCCCGTGGACGCTGATCATCAAAGGGGCCACCGGATACGTGGTGGGGAGACTTCGAGGGGCCACGCTGAAGCAGAACCTGCTGGCCATGCTGGCCGGCGCAGTCATAACCATCGCCGGCTACGCAGCAGCCACCGCAATCATGTACACCCCCGCAGCCGTGGTGGTGGAGATTTACGGCAACATCGGACAGACCGCCTCCGGGGTGGTGGTGGCCCTGGCGGCGGTCTCCCTGCTCAAACGCTCTTTCCCCGGCCGATGGGCATGAAGATTGGCCCAATCCTCCCGCCACGGGGTCCGGTTCCCACGGGAGCCGGACCCCGGTCTTTCCCTCCCGGGGGCGGTGGTTGCGTTTGCCGGCAGATCCCCGCTGCTATACAATTATGGGTGAGTCGGCGTGGCGGGAGGTGCACCAATGCAGGTCAGGCTCAGAGGCGGTCGTCAGGAAGTGATCCAAGTGCGGGGACCGCTGACGGTCAGGCAGCTGGCCAAGCAACTTGATTTGGACCTCGAATCCCACCTGTTCGTGCGAGAGGGCCGGGTCCTCACTCCCGACGTGCGCCTGGGGGACGACGACCAGATCGAGGTCTACCGCGCCATATCCGGAGGCACCAGACGGTGAAGTGCAGGCGCTGCGGCGAGGTGGCGGTCATCGACCTGCCCCGCCACAATGCTGCTTTTTGCAAGCCGTGCTTCCTGGAGTACTTCGCCCGCCAGGTGCAACAGGCCATAAGCAAGTTCCGGATGTTCGCCCGGCACCATCGGGTGATGGTGGCAGTGTCGGGAGGAAAGGACAGCCTCGCGCTCTGGCACTGGCTGGCCAGCCACGGCCAACCGACCGTAGGGCTGTACATCGACCTCGGGATTGCCGAGTACTCTCGGGTCTCCCGGGAACGTTGTGAGGCCTTCGCCCAACGGATGGGACTGCAGCTGGAAGTGGTGGATGTGCGACAAGAAACCGGTTTTTCCACCCCCGCCCTGGCCGCCCGCGTCCGGCGCACCACCTGTTCGGTCTGCGGATTGGTGAAACGGTATTTCACCAACCGGACGGCGCGCCGGCTGCAGGTGGCAGCGGTGGCCACCGGCCACAACCTGGACGATGAGGCCTCCACCCTGTTGGGAAACGTGCTGCACTGGCAGATGGGGTATCTCGCCCGCCAGCACCCCGTGCTACCGGCCGCCGACGGACTGGTACGCCGGGTCAAACCCCTGTTCACCCTCACCGAGAGGGAGACCCTGGCCTACTGCCTGCTGCAGGGCATCGATTTCCTGGAAGAGGAGTGCCCCCATGCCCGCGGTGCCACCTCCATCCTGTACAAGGAGTTGCTCAACCGGCTGGAGCTGATCTCTCCGGGAACCAAACACCAATTCCTGTTGGGATTCCTGCGGCGCGCCCGCCCTTCCTTCAGCCAGGCTGAGCCTCCGCCCGAGCTGGGTGCCTGCCGGGAGTGCGGCGAGCCATCCACCGCCGAGGTGTGCGCATACTGCCGGATGCTCTCCGGCGCCCGCCGGGCCGATGACGCCTTTGCCACCAAGGAAAACAAAGGGGGAATCACCTGATGTCAGACCTTGCCCCGGAATGGGGACGGCAGGCCTTGAGCCACCTTCAGTCCCGGGCGTCGTGCCGGGCCTTTCGGGATGACCCCATCCCCGACGAGGTCCTGGAGGAGATCCTGGCCACCGGCTTACGGGCGGCCAGCGGGGGCAACCTCCAGCCGTACTCCATCATCGTGGTGCGAGATGCCGAGCGCCGGCGACGCCTGGCGGAGATCAACTACCGGCAGTCCTTCATCGCCCAGGCTCCCGTGAACCTGCTGATAGTCCTGGATTTTCACAAACTGGAACGCTACGCGCGCCTTCAGGACGCCCCCTTCACCGCCCACCGGTCCTTTTCCCACTTTCTGGTGGGATTCATGGACGCCATCTGCTGCGCGCAGATGATGGAAACCGCCGCCTGGCTCCTGGGCATCGGAACCTGCTATGTGGGCACGGTACCCGCCGTGGCCCCGGAAGTAGTTAAGCTGTGTTCGCTGCCTCCCCGAACCTTCCCCCTGCTGTTACTGGCCATGGGCTACCCCCGTTCGCCCCTGCGCACGCGGCCGCGCCTGCCCCGTTCTCTGAGCGTGTTCGAGGAGCGATACCCCGCCCTGAGCGACGACGAGATCCTCGAGGGCTTCGCGGCGAAGTACGGCACTGAGGGGCGGTCGCTGCCGTCGGACCCCGCCCGGGCCGAACGGTGGCTGCGGGCCCTGGAGGAAGCCCTGCTGACCACCTATCGGCCAGAGGAAGTCCGGCGCATCACCTCACGGGTCCGCCAGCAGGGGAAGGTGACCGAAGCCCAGCGCTACTTCGGCCTGCATTATCACGCGGCCAGGATGCCCGAGGTGGGCAGGTCCACCTTGCGCGCCCTCAGACAACAGGGAATAGACGCCTTCTCCGACGAGGAGGATGCCGGCTAAAGGACCTGCGCTCAGCGGGCCACCACCAGGCCCTTCATGCGGTAGCCGTCGAGGTAGGCGTCGAACCGACCCCGGTACAGCGCCACCGCGGGGTGTCCGGTGGTCTCGGCTGGGGTGGTATAGAACCATTCGGCGTTGTACAGGTCGTCTTCCAGGTGAGTGAACACCGGCATGTACAGGATGCCCTCCGCCTCCAGGTCAGCGAAGAAATGGGTGCCGTAAGACAGCTCGGGCGTGAACGCGCCACCCCGACCACCGATCTCCACCAGCAGGCCAGCGTGGCATATCTCCTCATAGCTCACGGGGACCCCGAACAGCGGGTCGGTGCTGCCCCACCGCCCGGGGCCCACCAGGATGTATCTGGAGCCGGCCAGCAGGCGGTTCAGCTCCCCCACCGTCCTGGCCACCCCGTACTTGTCGTCGCTGGCCGCGTAGGCGGCCGGGTCCACGTACACCACCGCCGGGCAATCGCGCACCACCCCGTGGGTGAGCATGCGACTGCCACGCAGGAGCACCCGGTGGTTGGGAATGCCTCCCGGAACCCGTACCTCCCTGAAGCGAGGTCGCATGCCTAACGGTCTTGCCTGCAGCACCCAGAAGGTTGACTGCGCCGGTACGTAGGCGAACTCCACGTCCACCGGCCCACCCATGACCTCTTCCAGCATGCGGAAGGTGCGGGCAGCGGCGGCAAAGAGCCCCGGAAAACAGCGGCTGGCGCCGTGAAAGGTCAGCACGAATTTGCCTCCCCGGGGACGCGTCGATGCGTCAGGCCGCAGCAGCGCCTCCTGGCGGAAGGAGTACACCTGCAAGTAACAGGGGTAATGTTTCTGCGCCAGCACCAGCTCCGGCAAATGGTTGACGTTGACCGTGCGCAAGAGCCCGGTGCGCAGATCCAGGATGTCGTAGTTTTCCTGGGAGAACCGCGCCACGTCTTCGGGGTCGTGCCCCTCTGGTCGCAAATCCGGATTGCTGAGGGAGGCGATCCGGGCGTATCCTCGACCGGTGGAGCGGGTCCCCAGCCCGAAGACCAGCCGCAGGACGCCGTCCTCGGGCCTTATGCGCGGCGACCAGGGGCGGAAATTGTGAGAATAGCCCACGCCGGCAATTTCGGGGAACCAGTATCCCGAGCATTCCTGTCCCACCAGCCGCTGGATGACCACCGCCATGCAATCCTCCGGCAGGGCGTGTTTGCGGCGGTACGCCACCGCTGCCGGGCTCCAGGTGCTGGCATAGACCTCCTTGACCGCCCGCTCCAGGTCCATCCGGCGGCGACTCCTGCTGCCGCGATTGGGCAAAAACCGGGTGAGATATTTGCCGGCCATGGAAAACCGGCGGCGGTCCTCCAGGACCGAAGAAGAGCGCACCGCCAGGGGGAACTCCCACCGATCCACAATTTCCGCCAGCCGCTCCCGGGCGGCATCGGGGAGGTCTGCCTGCAGAAAGTGGCGCCTTAAAGTGGGATAGTCCACCTCACCGGCCAGGGTCGCGGGATCGAGGTCGTTCCGCCGGCAGAATTCCTTGTACATCTCCGCCGGCAACACCACGAACTCGGGGATGCGGATGAAGGTGCCCGCCTCGCGGTGCGAATCCAGCACCTCCATGGCCAGGTACAGCCCATTGGCCTTGCCGCCCAGCTCGCCCCGCGGCACACGTCCAATCTTCATGGAAGTACACCTCCGTGTCCTCCAGCGGCAAGCCCGCGCGAAGCAGCCCCGGCGCCAGAGCCCGGAGGGCGCAGGAAAGACCGGCACCATTGACGAAGACTCCAGGCGAGGAGGGGGAGGACCATGGAGCAACTACTGGACCTGATGGACGAATTCCCGGAACCGATAGCTCGATCTCTGGAAAAGGAAGTACCGGAAAACGAGCTCACCGTGCTCCGACTGATGGGAAGCCGGTCCCAGGCCATCGCGTTGACCAACCGCGCCCTCTACGTCCTCACCAGGGGGTTACTCTCGTCCAGGTGGGTACGCATCCCGCTGGAGAGCCTCATCAACGTCCACGTCGGTGGAGAAGAAATCCGCGTGGATGCTCGGGGAACCTACAAGGTCCCCTTCCCCAAGGACAAGAGAAAATCCTTCGTGCGAGCCGCCCACGAAATACGCCGGCGCTCGTCAGAGGCCCGATCCCGGAAATGACCCGGGTCCGGGTCCTGGTGCCAGTGGGGGCCGGCTTGCCTCCACTGGCGCGCATCCTCTTCGCTTGGTACCCCAACGTGGCCGCTTCACGATATGCCGACCCCGGATTCCTGGTGCCGGCGGGCTGATGTCCACGCACCCCGTCAAGCCTGACAAACGGCGGGTCTGCCCGCTGCCCTTCATATGAGGGCGGTGGGGGTTGATGATGACCGAGGCCTTCGGTGCGTGGGCGCAGTCGAACCCGGCCCAGGGGCACTGCTCGCCCCGTAAATCTCTCCCCAGCGGCTCCCCTGGCGGTGCGGGCTAACACTGCACCGGGCGGTCTCCCTCCTCGCCTGGAGGCTCCTTCCGGTATCGGATGATCACTTCCAGCGATCTCGGTATCACATATACCCGGGCGTCGGCAGGCAGACCACGAAACGCCTCGTCTAATGCCGCCTGCAGACCACCGAAGAAACGGACGGGAAACCCAGGAAGATCGCCCGGTCTGAGCCCTTCCGTGACCAGGAAGACCCGGTAGTCCTCCACCAATCGCGCCAGACGCCAGGCCTTGAAGCCGGCCACCGAGAATTCCTCCGCTCGGAAACGCTCCCTGACGGCGGCGGGAGAGCCCGCGCCCAGATACCGCGCCAGGACCTGGTCACCCACTCCCCGCTCCATGCGCGCGCACAATATCAGGACCCCGCCCGGAGCCAGGGCAGGTCGCGCCCTCCCCAGTCCCTTGCCCTCCGCCTGCCACAGGTCGCCGTCGCGCGGTGCCCCTCCCAGGGAGACCACCACCACCGGGTACCTCTCCGGCACCCACACCACCACCCGCCGTTGCAGCTCGCTGACCCCAGCCCGGTGGGCGGTCACCGGGTGACCGGCCCACGCCTGCACGATCCGCCCGGCCTGGTCCAGGGCCACGTTCAGCACGAAGTGAAGAGGGCAGAGATCGAGGACTTCCTCCAGGCCCTCCCGGAAGGGATTGCCCTCCAGCACCCCGGCCTCCACCCCTGGCCTCATCGCCAGGGCGTGATGCCCGGTCACCGTGCTCCTCCCTGCCACTCCCGGCAGCACCGCCTTGGCTCCTCCTGACCAGCCAGCCAGATGATGGGGTTCTATGGTCCCCAGGGCCACCCGCAGATCGGCCGAAACGTACTCCCGGTTCAGCCAGACCTCCACCCCGTAGCTGGTGCGGCCCACGCTGACCAGTTCTTCCTCCCGGTCCGGGTGGTGAACCGCCAGCCGGAAGTCAAAAGTGTCGAGATTGCCCTCCCCCACCAACCTGCGCGCCTGCTGGAGGGTTGACGGCGGGTGGATCCCGCCCCCCACCAGCACCACCACCCGCGCCGGGTCCATGCCTCCTGCTTGCAGCTCGCCAAGGATCAAGGGTAACATCCTGGCCGTGGGGGTGGCACGGGTGTAATCCCCGGTGACTACCACCGCCGACTGACGCCCCCTGGCCAACTCCCGCAGGGTGGGAGAGCCCACCGGATGGCTCAAGGCCCGCCTCAGCACATCATCCTGGTCGTGGATCCCCTCCTCGCCGCTGGGCGGTACCGCCACGCCTGCCAGCCGATGGGCGGGTATCCGTGCCGAAACCACCCCGTCTCCGTAAGGCACGGTGATGACCCGCACCTGGCCTGTCAGCTCTTCCGTCTCCGGCATCGACCTTCACTCCCGCCGCAATTGCTCTTCCAGACGCCGCAGCCGGGCCTCCAGCTCGTCCAGGCGTCTGGACACCGACTCCTCGAAGGACTCCGGTACCCCACGAAAGCTGATCTCCCACCGCCCCTCGCGACCCTCAGGCCACCCCCAGGACCAGCGGCTCATCCGCGGCACCAGCCACGCCACGGCGACGAACAGCAACAAGGAGAGCAGGAAGAACATCAGCATGAAGGGAATGACCTGCCAGAACATGAACTCTCCGTTCAATACCGCCAACCTCCCCCACTCGGTGACCGGTGGCTTCCCCGGTCAGTGTTACTGTTCCCCCTCGCTGTCCCCCCTTTCCTGCTCCGTCACCCACCGGAATGGGCATCATAGCCGGTGGAGGTGTCTGGCCCTGCGGGTGTTAGCCTGCCTGGGACTGGGGCTGACCACCCTGCTGGGAGCCCTCCCCGCCGTGATGGGGGTGGCGGTGACCAGCCGGGGGGTGGCCGGCATGCTCGGCTTCGCGGGGGGCGCCATGCTGGCGACGGTGGCCCTGACCCTCCTGCCCGCTGGGCTGCGCCAGGCGGGGGCGGTGGCCGCGGCGGTGGCCTTTGCCGGAGGCGGCGCAGTCACCCACCTCCTGGACCTGCTCATACCCCACACCCACCACGGAGGAAATGGTCAGACGAACGACGACCCCCTGCGCAGCAGTATCCTCCTGGCCACTGCCACCGTCATGCACAACCTCCCGGAAGGCCTCTCGGTGGGGGCCAGCCTGGCCGGCGGCCGCATCCGCACCGGACTCACCGTGGCCGCGGCCATCGGCGCCCACAACATACCGGAAGGACTGGCCATCGTCATGCCACTTTGCCATCAGCCCAGCTCCCGCAAGATCGCCCTCTCCCTGGCGGCGGGGTCGGGCTTGCTGGAGGCGGTTGCGGCGCTCGGCGGCCTGCTGGCCGCGCGCCTGCCGCCCCCCGCCACGGGATGGTTACTGGCAGCCGCCGGAGGGGCCATGGTCTACGCCGTCTTCCACGAGATCCTGCCCCAGAGCCTGCGGCGCGGGCATTTGGCCCTTTCCGGCGTCGGTCTGGTGGCCGGGGTGCTGGTCACCTGGCTGCTCACCCTGATCCTGGCGGGATAGGCCGGCAGAATCGTTCGGCGGCGGGATCGAGTCCTAGAGAATCCCTCAGCCTCCGGTACAGCGCCTCCGCCCGCACGTCGCGCTCTCGCACCTTGCGGGCCAGGATCATCACGTTCTTGGGGGTCTCCAGGGGGGACACGTACTCCACCACGCTGACGCGGTAACCATGGGCCTCCAGCAGCAGCACCCGCAAGGCATCGGTGACCACGTCCGCCAGGCGGCTCTTCAGCACTCCGTGGCGTACCAGGCCCTCCCAGGGGGTGCCTTTCGCGTCCTGCATCTGAGCCCTCACCTCCGCCTGGCAGCAGGGCACCAGGAGGCAACCGGCTGCCTCCGCCCGCACCGCCAGACCCAGCGCCTCGTCGGTGGCGGTGTCGCAGGCGTGCAAGCTGACCACCAGGTGAATGGGCTCATCTGGCTCAAAGGCCCGGATGGGCTGCTGGTGGAAGGTCATGTTCGCGTATCCCAGCTGCCGGGCCAACTGGCGGCATTCCTCCATCAGTTCCGGACGCACGTCGATGCCTACAAACCGGCAGGGGATGCCCATCTGCTCGCGCAGGTAATGATTGAGCACGAAGCTCAGATAGGACTTGCCGCAGCCGCAGTCCACCACCGTGATCCGGCCGCCCGGCCCGGGCCGAATGTCCCGCAGCAGCCCATCCACCAGTTCCACGAAGTGGTCTACCTGCCGCAGCTTGCGCCGCATGTCCCGCCGTACCTTTCCCTCCTCGGTCATGAACCCCAGGCAGCGCAAAAGGGGGCGGGCCCGCCCCAGGTCGAGGTAGTATTGCCGCGGCCCCTCCAGTCCCGCAGACCGGGACGTCAGCACCTCCGCCGCCCGGCGGCGATGCAACCTGGTTCCGCGGGCATCCCGCCGCAGCACCAGCTCCTCATCCCCCAGCCGCACCACCACCTCCGCCTCCGGCTCGCGCAACAGCCCGCGCAGGCGGCGCCGCAGCTCCTGGGCGGAGATTACCTCCGTGGCCCGGTGCTCCGACCAGCGGAAGTGGCCGGAGAGCGGATCCGGCGCGGCGCCGGCACTGTGCTGCCGTCCCCCCTGGGTGATCCACCTCAGGCGGATGTCGCAGTCCCCGGCAGCATCCTGCAGCCGACGGTACAGAGCGGACAGCAGCTGCATGGCCGCATCCTGCTCACCTTCAGCCACGGGCGCTCACCTCTCGCTCCAGCAGTTGCACCAGGCTGTGCAGGGATCCCCGCCAGGCGGGTCGGTACGCACTACGGCGGGGAACCAGCCAGTCAGTGACCAGGAACATCTCCATGCCCACCAGGGTGGCGGCACCATCCTCCACCGGGTCATTGCCCACCATGCGGCACTCTGCCGGCTCCACTCCCAGCATGGCACTGACCTCGAGGTAATAGTCGGGGCTGGGCTTGCAGAAGTGCATAACCTCAAATGAAGTTATGAGGTCGAAGGACTCCGGCTCCAGACCCGCCCAGCGCAACCGCTCCTCCACCGCTTCGCGGGGGAACACCGGGTTGGTGGCCAGGGCCACTCGCGAGGCTATCCGACGGGCCAGCCGTACGGCGCGGGCCGCCTCCGGCTGCCGCCGGGCGAATCGACTCAGCCGCGGAAAGTCCTCCCGGTAAAATCGCTCGAAGCGCTCCCTCACTTCCTCCTCGGGCATGCCCACCGCCGGCAGAAAATGGGCCCAGAACACCTCGGCATTGGTCCGATCCGGGTGACCATCCTCGATCATCGCTTCGGTGGCCCGCAGCAACTCCCTGATGAAGGCAGCGGGTTCCAGCCGGTCGGCGAAGCGCCGCGCCGCCGCCCGAAAGTAGGGGGGGAAGAACTGAGCTATGTCCAGTCCCAGCAGCGTCCCGTCGAGGTCAAACAGAATTGCCCGGCACGTCTGCTTCATGTCTCCTCCGGCCCTCCTTCGGGTCAGGTGGTGCCACAGTTCTCCTGGGTCTATACTACCACCATCCTCCACCCAAAACCTGGCAGGGCCAGCTCTCAGCCGGCAGCGCAGGACCCCGCGGGGGGCGGCTAGAAGTAACCATGGGGGTTGAGGTCACGTCCATGCAGCATCAGGCGCCCCAGCTAGAACTGGCCGTGGATCAACGGCTCATACTGACACCCAGGGTGCAGCAGGCCCTGCACATTCTGGCACTGCCCGCACTCCAGCTGGAAGCTTACCTCTTGGAGGCCAGCATGTCCAACCCCTTCCTGGAGGTAGGTGCCTTCAGCGAGGGGGAAGAGCAAGCGGGACCCGAGGATGCCGGGTCCGAGTACTGGCTGGAACTGTTTGATGATGCCAGCGACCTGGGACCGGGGATCTCCGCGCAGCCCTCGGAGTGGCAGCCGTGGGACGTGGCGGGGCAACTGCAACATTTGACCCTGCCGGACATCCTTCGGGAGCAGATCGGCTGTCTGGAACTGGACGAGGCAACCCGGCGCGCGTGCGAGCTGGTGGTGGAATACCTCGACGAACGAGGATATCTGGTCGAAGAGCTGCCCGAGATCAGCCGTCACCACGGCATCCGGGTGGGCATCCTGCAGCGCGCCCTGCGCGTGGTGCAAAAGCTGGAACCGCGGGGAGTGGGGGCTCGCGATCTCAGGGAGTGTCTGTTGCTCCAGCTGGAGGACGACGGAGGGATCGCCTCGTTAGCCCGACTGATGATCCAGTGTTGCCTGGGTGATCTGGCCCGGGGCCGGCTGCCCAAGATCGCGCGACGGCTGGGTGTACCCCTGGCACAGGTCAAACAGGCGCGCGACCTGATCCTGGACCTGAAGCCAGCGCCGGGACGGGGTTTGGCGGATGGGGAACACCCGGTCTACCTGAGGCCGGACGTGACGGTGAGGATGATCGACGGCGAACCGGTAATCATCATGGGCGGACCCGACGAGCTCAAGGTCAGAATCAGCCCCAGCTATCGGCGAATGCTCCAACAGATGGACCCTTCCGACCCCGCGTACCGTTTCCTGCGCGAGAAACTGGACAGCGCGCTGTGGCTGTTGAGGTGCCTCCGGCAACGCGAACGTACCCTGCGCACCCTGGTGGAGTGCCTGATCAGGCATCAGCGGGCCTTCTTCGAGCACGGTCCGTCCCACCTCCGGCCCCTGACCCTGGCGGAAGTGGCCCGCGACATGGGGGTGCATCCATCCACGGTGAGTCGGGCCCGGCGAGGAAAGTACGTGCAGACTGCCTGGGGCCTGTTCAGCCTGGAGTTCTTCTTCCCCAGCGGGGTGAACAAAACGAAGGACCAGCAGGCATCCGCTCACACCGTGAAGATGCTCATCCGGGAGTTCATCAGCCAGGAGGATCCCCAGCGACCGCTCAGCGATGCCCAGCTGGTCAAGATGCTCGGCGAGAGGGGATTCCGCCTCTCGCGACGCGTGGTCACCAAGTACCGGAACGCTCTGGGCATCCTCCCCTCCTACTACCGCCGCCAACCCTCCAAGTCACCATGAGGGAAGCCCGGCTCCCGCATGCATGAGGGACAGCGACCGTCCCCTTGACCGAGCTTCCCCCGAGCGAGGGCTCAAACCGCACCACAGAGGGCGGCGATCCCTAGTCCATCTTCATTGCTCCAGCGCGTCGTAGAGCGGGAACGCCTCCACCAGTTCCCTGACCCGTGATCTCACCTCTTCTAGCACCGCTTCGTCCTGGGGCGATTTCAACACCCGGGCGATGAGCTTGCCGATGATGCGCATCTCATTCTCCTTCATGCCTCGCGTGGTCACGGCGGGCGTGCCGATGCGGATGCCGCTGGTCACCGCGGGAGGCCTGGGGTCGAAGGGAATGGCGTTCTTGTTCACCGTGATGCCCACCTTGTCCAGGGCGGTCTCCGCCTCCTTGCCCGTGAGGTCCTGGTTCCGGAGGTCCACCAGCATGAGGTGGTTGTCGGTTCCGCCGGACACCAGGCGGAAACCTTCCTCCATCAGCGTCTGGGCCAGAGCTTGCGCGTTCTTGACCACCTGCCGCTGGTAGGCGCGGAACTCAGGCGTCATTGCTTCCTTGAAGGCCACCGCCTTTGCTGCTATGACGTGCATTAACGGACCACCCTGCAGACCCGGGAACACAGCACGGTCGATCTCCCTGGCAAAGCGCCGCTGGCACATGATGACGCCGCCGCGGGGGCCCCGCAGGGTCTTGTGGGTGGTGGTGGTGACGAATTCCGCGTAGGGTACGGGGTTGGGATGACAGTCGGCAGCAATCAGTCCCGCGATGTGGGCAATGTCCACCATCAGGTAGCATCCTACCTGGTCGCAGATCTGCCGCAGGCGGGCAAAGTCAATCACCCGCGGGTACGCGCTCGCTCCTGCCACTATGAGCTTGGGTCGGTGCTCCTTGGCCAGCCGCTCCAGGTTGTCGTAGTCAATGATCTCCGTCTCCCTGCTGACACCGTAGCGGACCACTTTGAAGTAACGTCCGGAGAAGTTCAGTGGGTGTCCGTGGGTGAGATGTCCCCCGTGCGACAGATCCATCCCCAGTATGGTGTCGCCGGGTTCCAGTACCGCGAAGTATACCGCGGTGTTCGCCGGGGCCCCCGCGTGAGGCTGGACATTGGCGTGCTCGGCGCCGAAAAGCTGCTTTACCCTCTCGATGGCCAACCTCTCCACCACGTCCACATACTCACAGCCGCCGTAATAACGCCTTCCCGGCAGACCTTCCGCGTACTTGTTGGTCATGACACAGCCCTGCGCCGCCAGGACCGCCGGGCTGGTGAAGTTTTCCGAGGCAATCAGCTCCAGGTGGGAGCGCTGACGCTCCAGTTCCCGTTGAATGGCCTCCGCTACCTCGGGATCAACTCTGCGCACGACGTCCAGCAAGCTGCAGCACTCTCCTTTCCCAATCTCACCACCCCCCGTACAGGAGGGGTTTTTAGAAAATCCCCGTGCTCAGGTAACGGTCGCCACCGTCGGGCAACACCGTCACCACCGTGACATCCTTTCCCAGCCGACGCGCGATCTCCAGGCTGGCCCACACATTGGCCCCGCTGGAGACGCCCACGAACAGGCCCTCCTCCCGGGCCAGTCGCCGGGCGGTGTCCATGGCGTCTTCATCGGTCACCACCACGATCTCGTCGATGATGTCACGGTTCAGGATGGAGGGGATCAACCCGTCGCCGATGCCCTGCTGCATGTGGTGTTCGATGGGACCACCCGACAGAATGGCGGCCTTGGCCGGTTCTACCGCCACGATCTTCACCTCCGGGAAGTGCTCTTTCAGCACCTCCCCCACTCCCGTCAGGGTACCCCCCGTACCCACGCCGGCCACGAAGGCATCAATGGGCCCGTCCACCTGTCGGAGTATCTCCTGGGCGGTGGTGCGTCGGTGCACCTCGGGGTTGGCGGGATTGTTGAACTGGTCGGCCACCCACACCCGCGGGTCCTCGGCAGCCATGTGCCGCACCTCTTCCAGACAGGACTGGATGGCCTCCTGGATGTTGGTGCCGGCGGGCACCAGCCGGATCTCGGCCCCGTAGGCGCGCATGAATTTTTGCCGCTCCTCGCTCATGTTCTCCGGCATGACCACCACCGACCGGTATCCCTTCACCGCCGCCACCATGGCTATCCCGATGCCCTGGTTCCCACTGGTGGCCTCCACCACGATGGAGCCCGGCTTCAGCTGGCCCGCCCGTTCCGCCGCCTCGATCATGCCCAAGGCGGACCGGGCCTTGATGCTGCCGCTGGGGTTGAGGAACTCGACCTTGGCCAGTATCCTGCCGGGAGAGTCCCTGCCCATGCGCTGCAGGTGAACGAGAGGAGTGTTGCCGATGGCATCCAGTATGCTGGGTTTGATGTCAGGCAAGATGACCACCCCGGTCGATGAGTTTCCCGTGGATCGGCTGGCAAGAACCATGCCAACTGCGTGCCGGCAGAGGAAAACCCACGCCGGTTATCCCAGCAAGCGAGCAGCCGCGCCCCTCCATGTATCATCCTGATACAGCAAGGGGACCCTCGACTGGCGACAACTGCATCCTCGCCTCTTGCAGATGTCTCACAATGCAACAGCACTGTCGCAATCTGCACCCCTCAGCCCAGCCCGTACTTCTTGATCTTCCGGTAGATGGTGGCCCGGCTTATCCCCAGGCGTCGCGCCAGCTCCACCTTAGCTCGGTCGGAGCGTCCCAGGATCTCCAGGCCTCTCCTGATGGCCTCCTTCTCCATCTCCTGAAGGGGTATGATTCTCGCCTCGTCCCGGTGGTGCCGCGGCAGATGCCGCAGGCGGTCCGGCAGGTGACTGGGGGTGATGACGTCGCCGGTCAGCATGTTCACCGCGTACTCCACCGCGTTCTCCAGCTCCCTCACGTTACCGGGCCAGGGATAGGACAGCAGAATGCGCCGCGCCTCCTGACTGACCGCGCGGACCACCTTCCCCAGCATGCGCGAGTGCTTCTCCACGAAATGATCCAGCAGCAGCGGAATGTCCTCCGGACGCTCCCGCAGAGGGGGGATGTGCAGCGGAATCACGTTGAGGCGGTAGTAGAGGTCTTCTCTGAACTCGCTCCTGGCCAGCATCTGTTCCAGATCGCGGTGGGTGGCGGCGATCACCCTCACATCCAGCTTCACCCCTCGGGTCCCGCCCACCCGCTCGATCCTGCCCTCCTCCAGGACCCGGAGGAGCTTGACCTGCAGGCGGAGCGACATGTCTCCCACCTCGTCCAGGAAGATGGTACCTCCATCCGCCAGCTCGAACTTGCCGGGCTTACCGCCCCGCCGGGCGCCGGTGAAGGCACCTTCCTCGTACCCGAACAGCTCGGACTCCAGCAGGGTCTCCGGCACCGCCCCGCAGTTTATGGCGATGAAGGGACCGTTTCGCCGCGGGCTGTAAGCGTGGATGGCCCTGGCGAACAGTTCCTTACCAGTGCCACTCTCGCCGGTGATGAGAACGGTGGAATTGCTCGCCGCCGCCCTCTTGGCCTTCTCCTTCACCTCCCGCAGGGCAGGGGAATCACCGATGATGCTCTCGAAGTTCCAGTGGGGTTGGTCACCCGTCATTTCGTAAACCATCTGGCGGACTTCCCTTATGTCCTTCAGCACCGCCACCGCCCCGATTAGCCTGCCGCGCTGGAAGATGGGGGTGGCACTGGTGATGTGATGTAACGTGCGCCCGTCGGTCTCCAGCATCACCTCCCGATTGGCAAACCCCTTGCCGGTCCTGAGCACCTCCAGCAGGGGAGCTCTGGGCACCACTTCGCCCAGATGCCGGCCCACCAGTCGCTCCCGGCTGATCTGCAGAATGCGCTCGGCCGCGCTGTTGCAGCAGATGACCCGGCCGGAATCGTCGATGGCCAGGATGCCGTCGTGCACCGACTCCACGATCCCCCGCAGCTGTTCCCCCGCCCGCACCAGCTGTCGCAGGGTCTCCAGCTCCTGGATCTTGGACTCGATGAGCTCGGACATCCTGGCCGCAAAATCCAGATAGCATTGCCGTTCCAGGAGCAGCCGCCGACGCTGTTCCTCGTCGAAGGCAATCAAACCGATGACACCGATCACCCGACCGTTGGCCTGGATGGGGCAGCAAACGTGAGCGGCCTCCACGCAGCCGTCGCGGTTAGAGCACTGCGTGCAGAACTCGCTCGCTCGAGGCTGGGTGACCACCGCCATCTCGCCGGTGGCCAGGACCCGGTCGAAGGCCGACCCTTGCGGCACGAACTGCCCCACCAGCGACCGGTACTCGCCGGTCCCCGCCACCCTCTCCAGATTCTCGTCGACCACCGTGACCTCCAGCTTCAGCACTGCCGCGATGGCCTCGGCGATCTGCTGAATGGGCTCGGCAATCTCCTTCAGCGACACTCTCCCACCCCCTTGGCAGGCTGGAGGATTTTTGGCCGCGCCCGCCTAGCCGGCCGCCAGCTCCCGGAGCACTCGCCCCAATCCTCCGGGCCCATCCTCCAGCACCCGGTGCGCCCTGCTGCGCACTTCTTCCGGGGCTGACCCCATGGCCACCGCGTAGCCCACGTACTCGAACATCTCCACGTCGTTGAGGTTGTCTCCGAAAGCGGCGATCTGGTCGGGGTCCACCCCCAGCCGACGGGCCAGCCACCGAAGGCCGGTAGCCTTGGAGCAGCCACAAGGGCCAAATTCCACGAAGGTGTCCTCCGGCGTGGGCCACACGATCCAGCGCAACTCCTGGGGGGAACACCGGGCAACCAGCGCCTGCGCGGCCGGGGCCGGCCCCACCGCCATGGCCCGCAGCATGCGATCTCCTCTCCCTCTGCCCCCCCAGGGAAGCACCAGTTCAGGCGGGGGAGAGGTGTAATAACGCCGGATGAGATCAGCGGCCCGCGGACCCAGGTGGTAGATCACTTCCCGCCCCGGCCGAGGATCCCCGTAGGCGATCAGATCCAGGCCCTCCTGGCAGCAGGCCTCCACCAGATGGCGGGACGCGGAAGTGGACATGAGGCGTCTCCACAGCAGACGCCCGGTGGGCTCCACCACCACCGCTCCCCCGTGCACCACCAGCGGACATTCGAGATCCAGCGCCCGGGCCACCTGCAAGGCGGAGGCGATCCGGCGCCCCGTGCACAGGGTCACCAGGACCCCTCGGCGCCGGAGCCACGCCACTGCTTCCCGGGTGGCCTGGGGGATTTGCCCGTCCTCACCCAGTACGGTGCCATCCACATCCAGGGCAACCAGCCTGATTCGTCCCTCAAGGCTCAAGCTCACGTACCTCCCCCGTGTCGGCTACCCCTCACCGGTGCCACTGCGGCCCCCGTCCGGCGGCTCCCGCGGCACTACCCTCATCTGGGGCTCTCAACAGGGCCCGGCAGGCCCCGCTCCCGCGCGATCTCCAGGATGAGGTCTTCCAGGGCAGGCCTGGTGTTGAGCTTGGGGTCTTCCAGCACCGCCTCCAGCAGCCGGCGCAGGATGTGCCCCACCTCGGGCCCCGGTTCTATGCCGGCAATCCGCATCACGTCGTGGCCATCCACCGCCAGGTCCCCAAGACCGAAGGCCGCGTCCTCCGCCAGCACCTTCTCCACCCGGCGCAGCAGGCGGGCGGTGCCGCGGGACACCGGGCCGCGTTTCACCCCGGAAGCCTCGCGATCGGCGCGCCTCAGGGCCAGCAGATCATCCATGTTCTCCAGCCCCACCCGGTTGATGAGTCGGCGGATGGCGGCGTCGGTCATCCCCCGCTGGTAGTGCAGGGCCATATGGTGCCGCACCAGATGCACCACCCGCTCGATGGTGCGCCGGTCGAACTTCAGCCGGCGCAGGATGCGCTCAACCATCGCCGCGCCCACCAGCTCGTGGTTGTAAAAGTGTCGCTCCCCGTTTTCCTCCCGGAGGCACCGGGGTTTGGCCACGTCGTGCAACAACGCGGCCAGCCGCAGCTCCAGCCGGGGCGGGATGGCAGCGGTGGCCTTCAGGGCGTGAGTCCACACGTCGTAGGCGTGATGGACGTTCTGGGCCACCCCCACCCCCTCCTCCAGCTCGGGCAGGAACACCTTCAGCAGCCCCAGCTCCAGGCACAGCTGCAATCCGAAATCCGGCCGCTCGGAAAGCAGGATGCGGCTGAGCTCATCGCGGATGCGCTCTGCCGAGATGTGCCTGAGCAGCGGCGCCGCCCGGCGCGCCGCCTCCATGGTTTCCTCTTCGGGCCGGAAGTCCAGCTCGGCGGCGAACCTCACCAGCCGCATCAGGCGAAGGGGGTCCTCTCGGAACCTGGCCTGGGGATCCCCCACCGCCCGCAGCCGCCGGGATTCCAGATCATGCCGGCCTCCGAAGGGATCGTGCAAGCGCCCGGCCAGATCCAGGGCCATGGCATTTATGGTGAAGTCGCGACGTCCCAGATCCTGCCGCAGGTCCCGGGTGAAGGCCACCTGGTCCGGGTGGCGGTAGTCGGAATAGGCGCTCTCCACCCGGAAGGTAGTCACTTCCACGTTTCCCTCTTTCGTGACCACCGTCACCGTCCCGTGTTCGATGCCCGTGGGGACGGTGCGGGGAAACAGGGCGCGGACCCGCTCCGGCAGTGCATCGGTGGCCACATCCCAGTCCTGCACCTCCCGACCCAGGATGAGATCGCGAACGCACCCCCCCACCAGCACCGCCTGGTATCCCGCCCCTTCCAGGCGGCGGAGCACTTCCTGGACGTGGTCCGGTATACAGGAGACCAGGTCGGCCATCAGATCGCCATCACACACCTTGCACAACCTCCTGACCTCCCATTATATCAAACGCAGACGCTGGCCCCTCGGTTTTCAGTTCTTCGGGACCAGCCCGCGGGCATCGTGCACCACCCGTCCCTCAATCACCGTGAGGTCCACCCGCATGGCGAGCAGTTCCTCCGCCGGGCAGTCCAGCTCCCCCGCCAGTACCGCCAGGTCCGCCAGCTTGCCGGGCTCCAGGGAACCCTTGATGCCCTCCTCTCCCGACAGATAGGCGCCGTTGAGGGTGAACAACGGCAAGGCCTCCCGTATGCTGAGGGCGTGTGCCCCGCCCACCACCCGGCCGCGGGCGGTCCGCCGGGTCACCGCCGCGTACATCCCCAGGAAGGGGTTGTAGTGGGCCGACGTCATGTCGGAATTGGCGGCCACCACCACCCCCGCCTCCAGATAGCGGCGGATGGGCTTGAAATCTCGCAGCTTTTCCTCCGGGGCGATGTCGAAGTAAAGGTCGCCCTCCACCCAGATGAACCCCGGCTGCAGCGATACCGCCAGGCCACAATCCGCCATTATCTTGAGACTGGAGTCGGTGGGAAAGTACCCATGTATGATATTGTGGCGGCTGCGTTGCTGGTCAAACGCTGCACCTTCCAGCGCCCTCCGGAAGGCGGAACAGGCCGCATCCTGAGCCCGGTCCCCGCAGGTATGGATGCCCACCGACCACCCCGCCTCCAGGGCCCGCCGAAGGTGCTCCTCCAGCCGCCCCACCTCCAGCCGCAGCGGCACCTGACTGCGGGTGCCGTCCTTGAAGGGCCACGAACACCAGGCGGTCCTGGTGCCCAGCCCCCCGTCGATGGCCATCTTCAGTGCCCCCACCCGCAGCCAGCGGTCCCCGAACCCGGTGTAGATCCCCAGGTGCGCGATCCGCTGGTCCAGCTCCTCGCCGACATCCTGGGGGCGAAGCCCGTGCCAGACCGGCATCATGTCCACCCTCAGCGGGAGTCTTCCCGCCATATACAGGTTCTGGTAAGCGCGCATGCCCAGGGGAGTCACCCCGGGGTCGATGACGCTGGTGATCCCCCAACGGAGGTATTCCCCCAGGGCAGTCTCGATGGCTCGCTCCATCTCGCTGACCGCCTCCGGGCCGCTCTTTCGGGGCATCGCCCTGGCCAGCAGGGCTACCGCCGCGTCCCGCAGGATCCCCGTCGGCTCCCCCGTTTCCGGATGGCGGTCGATGCGTCCTCCGGGCGGGGAAGGGGTGTGGCGGTCAATTCCGGCCATGCGCAGGGCCAAGGAGTTGGCCACCACCATCCCGAATAGCCGGCGCAGCACCACCGGATTGGCGGGCGCCGCTTCATCCAGGTCCCAGCGGGTGGGGGCCCGGTACTCCTCGAACTGACATTCAATCCACCCGCCCCCCTCCACCCACTCTCCCGGACCCAGCCTTTCCGCGCACTGGCGCACCCGTTCCTTGAGTTCGTCCATGTTCCGGCACCCGAAGCACATCACCCCCTGCATCATGCGCCCGGCGGCGATGACGTGGTTGTGGGAATCCACGATCCCGGGAATCACCGATCGGCCTTCCAGATCCACCCGGACGGTCCCGTCGCCGCAGGTGGCCAGGACCTGGGGCGACGAACCAACCAGCAGGATCCGGCCCTCGCGGATCGCCACCCCTCCCCGCAGCACCTCGCCCGACCGTCCGGTGAAAACGGTGCCGTTGAACAACACCATGTCCGCGCATCGTCTCTTCATCAACATAAAGCCACGGACACCCTCCCTTCCCTCACCTCCAGCGGTGGCCATCAGTGGTCTTCTCCGGTCACCCGCCCGTAACCTCCGGGTGTCATCATTGCCCGGGAAAAGGCAGGATATAAATTCCGACTGCAGAAATATTGATCAAAGCTTCATGTTACTCAAAGGGGGGATAACTGATTGAAATCCCTGCTTGAGTCAGTGGTGAGGGGTAAGGATGCGGACTACGTGGAAGTCCGGGTGGAGGAAAGCCACATCACCCGCATCGAATTCCGCGGGCGCAGCCTGGAGGAACTCAGCCAATCGGTGTCCTTCGGAGGCAACGTGAGGGCGCTGGTGGACGGCGGCTGGGGGTTTGTCTCCTTCAACCGTCTCGATGACCTGGAAAAGCTGGTCCAGCAAGCCATCGAGCAGGCCAGGCTGGTGTCCCGGGTGAGACAGGAAAAGTTCCGCCTGGCCCCCGTTCCCCGCATCGTCAAGACGCTGCCGCTGGAGGTCAAGGAAGATCCCCGCAGGATCTCCCTGGATGCCAAGAAATCACTGCTGGAGGATTACAACCGGCAGATCCTGAGTTACGGCGCCGAGATCACCAGTTCGCGGGTGTCCTACCGCGAAAAGTACACCAAACTTTACTTCGCCACTTCCGAGGGTACCTGGATCGAGCAAGAAAAGCTGGACCTGGCGGGAAGCCTCACCGCCATTGCCACCAAGGGCTCTCTCACCCAGGCCCGTAGCCACGGATTCGGCAGTAGCAACGACTTCGGAGTGGTGAGGGGACTGGAGGACAAGGTGCAGGAGATCTGCCGCATCGCCACCGAACTGCTCAGGGCACCGGTGGTCACCGGAGGGACCTATACCGTGATCTGCGATCCCCGGCTGGCGGGGGTGTTCGTCCACGAAGCCTTCGGACACCTGTCGGAGGCGGACAACGCCGAGGATAACCCCCGCCTGCGGGAGATCATGACCCTGGGGCGGCGCTTCGGGGAATCGTTCCTCAACATCTACGATTCGGGAGATGACCCGGGAGCGCGCGGATACGTGCCCTTCGACGACGAGGGCATGCCCGCCCGCAAGACCTACCTGATCAAGGAAGGGGTGCTGGTGGGACGCCTGCACAGCCGTCAGACGGCAGCCAAGATGGGTGAGGACCCCACGGGCAACGCCCGGGCTCTGGATTACCGGTATCCGCCCATATGTCGCATGCGCAACACCTGCATCGAACCCGGGGATGCCTCCTTCGAAGACATGCTGAAGGAGATACCCCTGGGAGTGTACGCCATCGGCTCCTTCGGCGGTCAGACCAACGGCGAGATGTTCACCTTCACCGCCGCCGAGGCGTACATGATCCGCAACGGTCAACTGGCGGAGCTGGTGAGAGACGTCACCCTGACGGGGAACGTGTTCCACACCCTCCGCAACATCGACGCGGTGGGGAACGACTTCACCCGCCACGAGGGAGCCGGCGGATGCGGCAAGGGCAACCAGGGGCCGCTGCCCACCAGCATGTGGGCTCCTCACATCCGCATCCGGAACGTGGTGATCGGGGGAGGGAGGCAGTGAGATGAGGCCGGAACGACTGATGGATCTCTGCGCCCGCAGGACCCAGCAGGCGGAAGCCTACGTGGTGGAGTACGAGCAGACCATGGTGCAGTTCCACGACAGTCGCCTGAAGGGCATCGAAACCAGCCGCCGTCGCCTGGCCGCCCTGCGGGTGGTGGTGGAGGGCAGGGTCGGGTTTTCCACCAGTACGCGGGAGGACGACGAGGAGACCCTGGTGAACAACGCCTGCGAACTCGCCCGCCACGGGCAGGAGGTCAGCTTCGATTTCCCCGGGCCGCGGGAGGTGGAAGGCCTCCCCCTGGTCTCGCGGGAGGTGGTCAATCTCCCCCTGGACGAAATGGTGCAGATGGGCACCCGGTTCGTCGACTCACTCCGGGAAGGATGCCCCAAGGCCACCGGCATGGCCATGATCTCCAAGCTGGTGGGGAAGGTGAGACTGGTCAACAGCGCCGGCTTCGACGAGGAGTACCAGAAGACGGTGTTCACCTACTTCTGCGGCGCCCGGGTGGTGGAAGAGGGCAACTTCCTCACCGTCTTCCGCATGACCACCGGAACTGATCTGGAGGCAAGGCTGGACCGGCTCAACCGGGAGGTGCTGGAGGATCTGCGGCTGGCGCAACGGAACGTCCCCCTGCCCGCCGGCAACTACCCCGCCATCATCCATCCGCGGGCCCTGCCCGACCTGCTGCGGCCGCTCCTGGCCTCGGTGAACGGACAGGCGGTGGAAAAGGGAGTCTCGCCCTGGCGGGACCGCCTCGGCGAAAGGCTCCTGGACGAGCGCTTCACCCTGTGGGACCGTCCAAGAGCGGCGGAGCTTGCCCGGAGTGCCCCCTTCGACGATGAAGGGATTCCCACCCAGGACCGGCCCATCATCGAGGCCGGCGTGCTGAAATGCTTCCTCCTGGACCTGCGGACGGCAGCGGCGTTGGGCATGCCTCCCAGCGGCAACGGGTGGCGGCAGCAACCCAGCGCCGAGAGCCTGCCCTCACCCGGCCCCTCCAACCTGGTGCTGGAGCCGGGAGAGGAGGCGCTGGCGGAGATGATCGCCGGTACCAAGCGGGGGGTCCTGGTAAAGAGCCTCATGGGCGCCTGGGCGGGCAATCCGTACAGCGGCCAGGTCAGCGGGAACGTGGATTTGGGAATCCTCATCGAGGACGGCCAGCCCGTGGGCCGGGTGAAGGACTGCATGTTCGCCACCAACGTGTTCGAGGCCTTCCGCGACCACCTGGAGGCCTTGAGCCGCGAGACGGAGATCACCCGCTCCGGTCGCCTTCCCTACGTGAAACTGGCCACCGCCAGCTTCAGCACCCGCAACTAGCCATACTCCAGGGCCTTCTGGGGGCAGGCCTCGACACACCGGGGCCTGCCCCCACAGAGATCGCACACCAGAGCCCGGGGAGGATCACCCTTCAGCGCGATGCCGCCGAAGCTACAACTCTCGGCGCAGGCACCGCATCCGCGGCACAAGGATTCATCCACCAGGACCGCCCCCGTGCGGCCATCCCGGCTCAGGGCACCCTCCGGGCACGCCTCCACGCAGCGGGCAATTCCGCACTGGCGGCACACCTGCACAGCCCCCCCGCCCAGGGCCATGAGGGGGATGCCCTGGTGTGATTCCGCACAGGCGGTGACGCATTGGCCGCACATATCGCACCGTGTCTGGCGCAGCAGGATGCGCGACCACCGGGGGCGGGATCTTTCCTGAATCTGACCCACTCTGGTGATCCGGTAGATCACCCTGCCCTTGGGGTCCGGGCAGCTGACCAGCTGCACTCGAGGGAGCCAGTCGTTGTCGGCCGGGATTTCCCTCTGCAAAGCGGGTAGCAGCGGCATCATGCTCTGCAGCGCCCACATGCACACGTACCCCCCGGGAGGGACGAGGATGCGACCGCCGTCCACCTCGAAATAGTCGCCCACCCGTACCGGCAGGTCGCAGAATCCCTCGATTCTCTCCACCGTGATCCGCAACCGGTACATCCCCGCTCTCTCCTCAACCAGCGGTGACCGTCCACGGCCAGCCGTCGCGGGTGCCCCACCGGGTGAGCAGCGCCGCTCCCGACCCCACCAGGGCCACGGCGATGCTGATGAGCCAACCGGCCACCGGCAGTAGCTGCACCGTCCCCAACAGCACCATGCCCAGCACCAGCTGCCATACCCTCGCCGGCTCGCGCCCGCTGGTCCCCAGCGCCCTCCAGGTCATCCCGCCCACGTACAGACTCACGGCCAGGTAACCCAGGAGGCGGGCCACCAGCAGAGCTATCACCACCACCGGTACCAAAGGTATTCCCACCAAGGTGACCGCCAGGAGTATGCTCAGGGGGATCAGGAGCAGGTGGGCGGCCAGGCCCACCAGGGCCGCCCTTGCCGGTTCTCGTTCCACGGAAGCCCTGACGCGGGCAGTGGCATGGGGAAACAGCACCAGTATCAGCACCCCCAACACCCACAGTCCCAGCACCTGCAGCACGCGGGCAGCAGGTGGCCATCGCCAACGGAACAGTTCCTCCACCAGGGCGGCGGGGGGAACGCGCACCAGCTCTCCCTCTACTTGGGCGCCGGGGCTGTGGTGAACCTCGCCCCCCACGCACGCCACATCTCCCTGCACCCGGGCGGAGGGCCCCAGGTGGATGTCACCACCCAGCACCGCCACGTCCCCATCGACCGTCCCGTCGATCCGCAGGTCCCCACCCACCACCAGCAGGTCCCCGTGCACCACCTCGTCGGCGGAGATCACCACGTCTCTGCCTATTCGTATCATCGCGCTGTTCACCACCACGCACGACGACGCGCGGGGCTCCGCCCGCACCGGGCCCACCGCAGTGACCGCCAGCAGCAGTGCCAGGGCCAGCACCGCAAAGAGGCGCATGTTCACCTTTTCCCGGTCGTTGCCCCTCAGCACGGTATGGTCAGCTCCTCCACATCCCGGCTCCAGGTAGTCACCACTTCCGGTCTGTCCACACCCACGATCACCGTGTCGTCGTGGCGGAATCCCCCCAGGCCAGGAATGTAGATGCCTGGCTCGGCGGACAGCACCTCGCCCGCCCGCAGGGGCCGCGGATTGAACGCCATGTCATGCGGCCACTCGTGCCCCGCCAGGCCCATGCCGTGCCCAGTCCGGTGCAGGATGTAGTCTCCGTAGCCCGCCCGCTCGATGACCTCCTGGGCCTGGGCATCCACCTCCGCCAGGGGCGTGCCCGCCACCATGGCGGCGATGGCCGCTCGCTGGGCCTCCACCGCCACCTGGAAGGCCCGTGCCGCCTCCGGGGAGGGCTCGCCCAGGAACCAGGTCCGCTCGTTCTCCACCACGTATCCGTTGAGCCGCACGATGATGATGTTGACTATCACCTGCCCGGGCGCGAAGGTCAGATCGCAGTCCGCCCCCGTCCCGTGCGGGGAAGCGGAGGCGGGACCGGCCAGGCTGAATACCCTCACCTGGAGCGCGCACCCCGGATGCCTGCGGGCCCCCTCCACCGCCATCTGCTTCGCCGTCTCCAGGTCCACTTCCGCCACCAGTCGCCCAGGTGCCACGTTCTGGCGGTAGGCGGCCTGACCCCAGTCAGTCAGCGCCGCCGCCTGGCGAATCAAGGCCTGCTCCTCCGGACATTTGACCGCCCGCATCTCCCTGAGCAACCACGATGCATCCACCGTCTCCAGAGCGGGATTCTCCGCCAGCACCCGTCGCCACGGCCCCTGCGGCACGTCCACCGCTACCCTTCCCGCCCGCAGCCGCCGGCTGGCCAGGAGATCGGCCACCAATTTCCCCCACTGGTTCACCGTGTAGGTACGGTTCCTCACCCGCGGGTGCTCGGAGTAGATCACCACCTCGTCCAGCCAGAAGGTGCCGCGGTCCCGCGCCGCCTGCAGGTGGTTGGTGGAGAGCTCACACATCACCGCCACCGGACGGCCCCAGCGGGGGATGACCACCGCCACCGGCCGTTCCCAGGTGGCCACATCCAGCAGGAAGTTGGTGAGGTAGGTGAAGTTGTCCCCATCGGTGACCACCAGAGCGCCGACGTCCGTCTCCTCCAGGAATCGCAGTATCCGGGCAAGCCGCGCCTCATAAACGCTCCTGGGCAGAAAGCCGCTCACCGGTCAAACCTCCTTTGCTACTCCGCCCCTGCCTGTCCCGACAGGAGATCCATCATGTTGCCATGCAGGATGCGCAATCTCTCCTCGGGTGTCAGACGGGTGCGTTCCAGTGCCGTCATCCCTTCATTGCCAAAAGAAAAGGGGAAGTCGGATCCGAACACCAGACGGTCACATCCCACGGCGCGCACCGCCGCCTCCAGGGTGCGCGAGCTGAAGAAGGGGCTGGTGTCAAACCACACCTGGCGGAAAGGCTGGCTATCCTCCGCCGCCTGTGGACGCCCGAAATGCCTCCAGAAGGCCAGCAGTTCCCCCAGGAACACCGCACCCCCGCCCAGATGGGCAGCGATCAGCCTCAGACGCGGCATCTCATCCAGCGCCCCAGACAGGACCAGTGCGTGCAACCAGTTTCCCGACAGCGGCCCGGCGGTACTCCCAGCCTCCATCAGGAAGGTGCAATCGGTGATCACCACCATGCGGGCATCGGCGCAGGCACCCAGGCAAGACAGCACTTCCGGGCTACACATCTCCAGCCGGAACATGGAAGGGTAAATCTTCGCTCCCCGGATGCCCAGCTCTTCCCGCGCCCAGCGCAGCTGGCGCTGCCATTCCCGGGGGTCAGAGAGCGGCAAGAACACGAAGGGTATTACCTTGTCGGGGTGACGCCTTGAAAGCTCCCAGACCGCCTCGTTCACCAGGCGGCATCCTTCCGGATGGTCGGACAACCCGAAAACCACCGCCCGACGCCCGGGCTGGCGTAATACCCGATCCCAGTACTCCTCCCAGGTGGGCAGGCGCCCTCCGTGCAGCTCGGCAATCCGGGCGAACCCCACATCGCACAGGTAATCCCTTATCTCCGGGTCGCGAAAGTACTTGCGGGGATGGCGGTAAAAGTCGTCGGGAATGAAGTGTACGTGGGCATCAATCATGGTCTACCCCCCGGGTAGCAGAAATTGGGCGGTCACCGCCACTGAAGCGGTACGCGAAAGTCACCCGCGCCTCCTGCCCCAGCTGCCGGCCGCGGTCAGAGGGAACCTGGGGATCCAGGACGTGGCTGCCGGATTCGTTCTGCAGCACCACCAGATACCGTTCACCCAGGAGCTCGGGGAAGGCATCGGGCCACCGACGGGCCAATTCGGCCAGCAGATCCTCCAGCGTGGCCAAATCCCCCAGCTGGAGCCGGGCAAAGGCGGTTCCGAACCGAAGCCGCATCATCCCCCAGAACTCCACCGTCACCGAGGATGGCAGGGCACCCTCACTCCCTCAGGACCAGTCCCCGGGCCCGCAGATCGGCTTCCACGTCACCCAGGTCCAGCTCCTCCAGCTTACGGCGGGTGGGCCAGCCGCGGTCGCGGTCCCAGCCGCGCTCGCGGTAGTACTCATCCAGCATCTCCTCCAGCTCGAAGGTCAGCCCGGCGGAAGCGCCGCACTCTGCCGGGAGCGGGGTCTCCAGGAACCGCGAGGGCAGACGGTCCTGACGGCGGTCGACTCCCTCTCGCACCAGATAAGCCCGCTCCAGGTTCACGATCCGCTCTCCCACCTTGCGCACCGCTTCCGCGTCAAGCGACCATCCGCACACCGCTTCCAGGAGCCGCGCGGCCAGCTGGAAGTCCACCGCCTCCATGCACACCATGGTGTTCTTGCACACGTCCAGGGAGTCGCAGACCGCGCAGAGCTCCTCCGAATAGCGGACCAGCTTTCCCTTACCCAGGTACTCTCCGGGGAAGCCGGCCTGCGGCACCCCGAACCGGCGGCGGGCTTCCTCTGCGTCGAAGCTGAGTTCGAAATATGGTTCGGCCCGCAGATGGTCCCCTCCCCGCGTGGCCACGCAGAACCCCAGGCCATACCCTTTTAGCCCGCGGGGATCGGCCTGAATCAGGGGAAGCCCTTTGACGTGCATCACGTACTCCTCCGCGCCCCTCCCCAGCTGGCGAGCCGCAGCCAGCGGTCCGGCAGCGAACAACTCGCCCAGTCCTTCCCTTCTTCCGATCTGCTCCACCAGCGTCAGAATGGTGCGGGAGTTACCCCACCCGAGATCCAGCGACCCGGCCACCGAGCCGTCCAGCAACCCCTCGTGGTGCAGTTCCATCAACAGGCTGATGCATTCGGCCACCGTCAGGGTGTCCATGCCGTAGCGGTTGCAGAGGTCTATGGCCTTCAGGGCCACATCCAGGTCGTCGTTCCCCACTCGGGCGGTGAACGCGGCCAGGGACTCAAACTCCGGCCCCTCCCCTTCCAGCCCGCGAAAGGTTCCACTGCGGATCCTGAACCATCGGCTGCAGGGAACAGCACAGCCGAAGCAGCCCCGGGAAGCTACGTTGTATTCCGCTGCCAGCCGCTCCCCCGACACCCGAGCGGCAGCCTCGAAGTAGCCGGTGCGGAAGTGCCGGGTGGCTAAAATCCCCAGGGCGTTGAGGGCGGAGACCAGCCTGGTGGTGCCCATGGCTCTGCGCGAGGCGTAATCGGGATGATTGATGAGGTACCGACGGATCTGCTCCAGCAGCGCGTGAGCTCTTTCGGGATGGCGGGGAGTTAACGCTCCCGTCCCTCGCACCGCCAGGGCCTTGACCTTCTTGGCGCCAAGGACCGCCCCCATCCCGGTGCGGGCAGCAGCGCGCACCAGGTTGCAGAAAACACCCGCGAACACCACTCCCCGCTCCGCCGCTGGTCCCACGCAGGCCACCTGGACCCCTTCGTCCCCCAGTTCCTCCCGGATCAGGGCCTGCACCTGCCAGGTATCCTTGCCCCACAGGTGCCGGGCCGGGCGGATGCTCACCTCCTCGTCCTGCACCAGGATGTAGACGGGATCGCACGAAGCACCCTCGATGACGATCTGATCCCAGCCCGCAAAACGCATCTCCGCCCCGAAGTGGCCTCCAGCATTGGAGTCACCCAGCAGTCCGGTCATGGGAGATTTGGACGAGACGTTGAAGCGAGAGCCCAGTACCGGGATGCCGTCCAGCGGGCCTATGGCGAAGTACACCCGGTTCTGGTCACTCAGGGGCTCAACGCCTGGGCCCACTTCCCAAAACAGCCGCCAGGAATTCAGCCCGCGACCTCCGATGAACCCAAAAGCCACCTCCTCGGGGACCTCTTCCACCTGGATGCGGCCCGAGCTCACATCCACCCGAAGCGTCCTCACCGCCATCACCTCCTCGCCTCCGGACAACCACCGGGCCCACCCTCAGATTCCTCTTCCACCCAGATTGCCCCAGTGGGACACGCCGCCACGCACGGGGGGATTCCCGGTTCCAGGCGGCACACCAGCGGTAGACCTTCCGGATCCGCACGCAGGGCACCGCAGCAACACGCGCGGATGCAGTCGCCACACCGCAGGCAGCCTTCTTCATCCAGCAGGAGACCCCCACCGTCATGAGAGAGGCTTCCGTTCGGACATGCCCGAACGCACCGCGGATCCTCGCAGCTGCGGCACACCACCGCCTCGGACCATCCCAGCTCCTCTTTCTTGCGCACCCACAGACGGGAAAGTCCCAGCTGCCACCGGCGATCATGCGCGAAGGAACAGGCCAGCTGGCAGTTCATGCAGCCCGTGCACTTTGCTCTGTCGGACACCAGACGTCTGCGCAAGGGACTCACCCTCCTCATCAGCCCCGAGCAGCCCCGGAGGTCACCAGCTGCCGCCCTACCGCCCGCGCCGCCTCCAGGGCCATGGGCCTTCCTGCAAGGGGCCTCGCTTCGCTGTCGGAAAAACAAAGATGAGCCATCAACTCCGCGTTCAGCTCGCGCAGGAACAGGCGAATCACCGCCAGCGCAGGCTGAAAATCCCGGGTCAGGTCCGAAACCAGGAAGCACGCCGCCCGCTTCTGGCGGCGCAAACGCCTGCGGAAGGAAACCTCGCCCCCAGGACATCGCACCATCCGGGAAAGGCAGTTGCATCTGTCGATCAACAGCTTGAGCTGAGCGCTGACCGTGCCGTAGTAGATGGGTGAGGCCACCACCACCGCCTCTGCCTCCTCAAGTGCGCGATAGATGACCTCCATATCGTCGGGGAGACGGCAATATCGCGAGTCATCAGGGGCGAGTCGACAGGCTCGGCAGGGAGATATTCTCATTTGTCCCAGGGAGAACTTCACCGTCTGGGCGCCCGCGGCCGCCGCCGCTTCCAGAGCAGCTGTGACCAGCAAATCGGTGTTACCGGCCTCCCGGGGACTTCCCATGAGACCCACCACTCTGGGTGATTTGGCCGGCGATCCCACCAACCCGCCCCCCTTCCTTCCGCGGGGGCACCCCCCGCCGCGTCCGCAGACAACTTTTCCTCACCCGGTCCGCAGGATCCTCTCCCCCAGCCATCGGCCCTGGGAGGGCCTCGGGCCAGGTCGCCGCATACCAGCGACCCGAGACAGAGCTCACCCAGCCGTAGGCACACCGGGACTGCTCGAATGCCCGCCCCGCAAACCACAGGGCAACCCCATTTTGCACGCGGACTCTCGCCTCACGGCCCTTGGGCGCCCTCGTCCCGGGCAAACGTCCTGCCGTACCCGGTGACGATAGCAATGACCAGGACCACCAACATTGCCCACGGGTAGAACTGGCTGACTGAGATCTCCAACGGACTTACAGGAAGCGCGCCCGGGAAGGGTCTATTTGCCGTGCTGAGCATTGCCCCCATGAGCACCGGTACC
Source organism: Firmicutes bacterium UBA3570 (assembly GCA_002376005.1). Lineage (GTDB taxonomy): Bacteria > Bacillota > Sulfobacillia > UBA3561 > UBA3561 > UBA3561. The sequence goes on along the minus strand of DFNJ01000023.1, from coordinate 28,109 downwards.
ATGTAGGGCAAGATGTAGTTGAAAGTGGCTCCTGCGCAGTCCAGCAAGTTGGCGCGCCGATAACCGTGGATGTCGTATTTTTGTCCTAATTCCCTTGCCAGGTCCCCGGTTGCCACAATTGCCACCGTATTCACCCCGGTGGCCATATTGAGGACGATCTCGCTGGCAGCGATTGCTGCTTCTGCGCCCCGCGGGGTTTTCACGAATTTGGAAAGGATCGCCAGTATCGTCTTCAGCCCGCCGCCCTCTCGAAGAACATTAATGAGCGGAAACACCATGAGAACGAAGAGGACCGTGGGAACAGCGTTGTTGATTCCGTCCAGAATTACTCCTCCCGCAGCGAACGGCCGAGGGACACTCAAGAGGTCGCCAGGCTGAAAGATGCCTGCCAGGAGCCCTACGACCACACCAGTGATCACTCCGGCGGAAAGGGCCGTCACCAGGTGCTTGCCCGTCAAGCATAGGGCCACGACAATGAGGGGTACCAGGAGCATCAGAAGGCTGACTGGCTCCGGCTGCAAGGCAAGGTGCCTTTCCACATCCGTCGAAAGATGTCCGCTCCCAGGAAGGAGCAGGTAGAGGAGGGCGGCGATGCCCGCGGCAGGCAAACAGTATTTCAGCCGGCTTCTGACTACCCCTCCGATGTCCATTCCCTGTGTGGTTGCGGAGGCAATTGTGGTGTCGGATACCGGGGCAAGGTTATCTCCAAACGCCCCTCCTGAGACAATAGCCCCAATGAGTAAGGCAGGATCGGCACCGAGCAGGTAACCGACGGGGTAAAGGATAGGGCCCACCGTGAGGATTGTACCCACCGAAGTCCCCGTTGCAAAGGCAACGAGGCACGCGAGCACGAAAGTCGCCAGGGTGAACGCGCTTGTCGTAAGACCTGCTTCGGCTACGTACGTAGCGAGGGTCTCGATAACCCCGCTCTGGCTGATGAGATTTCCGGCAACCCCTGCCAGCGTGAGAGCCATGATCATAGTGGCCACCAGTGGATCCATCAGGCCTCTAATTACTGCCTGGGAGTACGCTTCACGGTCTCTGGCTATGAGGAGGCCGAAAACCACAGGAAGCAGGAAAACCACCCAGTATAAAGGAATGTTGGCGTTGCGCGAAGCAATGTAAATTAGCCCAGCCAGCGCCAGGATGAAGGGTACAAACACTCCAAAGCGGCCCCCATAAAATTCCAACCTCGCGGAGACCTTTCCTGAAGAAGCTTCCACCATCCGTCCCTCCCAAAGAACGCAGTCATCCAGCCTGAGCCTGAAGTAGTGGACGGTCGCCCCCGCCGTCAATCGTCGATCTTGATGGACACTGCAGATCACCTCGCGATGGATAATAAAAACTTCCGCCCCATCGGGACGGAAGTTCTTTCCGCGGTGCCACCCAATTTGACCGCTTTCGCAGTCCCCTCAGCAGGTACGGGAGTCTACTCGCTCCGATACCCTTCCCCGTTAACGGAGGGAATCCGTCAACGCCTACTTGCCCCAGAGACGTTCGGGCTGCGCTCAGGGGCCCATTCGACGGATTCGGCGAGACCGGCTTTCACCTAACCCGGCTCTCTGTCCTCCCCGGGATCCGCCTACTCCACCCCATCATCACTTTCAGTCTGATTATTGTTGGATGGATAATATCATGCCTTCCAGGAGAAAGTCAATACCCCACAATCCGGAGCACTTTCGGTGCACCCATTCCTGGTGCGTCGAGCGGGGCACTTCAGGAGCTCACCGTCTTCACGACCCCGCATTGAGGGGACACCTGGCAGCCGCTCAATCCACACCCGGTTTGACGCCATACGCGCCCCCGCCAGTCCCGAGACCCATGCGGTCTCAACCCCCAGAATTTGGTCGTGGTGCGTACCCGGGCTTGATCTGTCTTCTCTGCCCGGGGTCTCTCCGCGCCCTTCAGCCAGCATTCGAAGCTGCCCGCCTTTCCGCCTCCCTGGTCACTTCCGCCAGCTTCGCTTCCAACGTGGCCACTCTTGCCGTCAATTGTTCGATTTCCCGCCGCAGGCGTGAAAGGACCTCGGCCACCGGGTCCGGAAGGTTGCCGTGTTCCAGGTCCACTTCCTCTCGTCGAGCACGCCCCCTGACCACCCGGCCGGGAACCCCCACCACGGTGCAGCCAGAAGGAATAGGATCAATGACCACCGATCCGGCACCGACCTTGACGTTGTCCCCAATGGCGATGGAGCCCAAGATCTTGGCGCCAGCACCTATCACCACATTGTTTCCGACGGTTGGGTGGCGCTTCCCCTTCTCCTTTCCAGTTCCGCCCAAAGTGACGCCTTGGTAAATGGTCACGTTATCGCCGATCTCTGCGGTTTCCCCGATTACCACCCCCGCCCCGTGGTCGATGAAAAAGCCCTCACCGATCCTGGCCCCGGGGTGGATCTCAATCTGGGTCAAGAATCGACTGATGTGGGAAATGATCCGGGCCACCAGGAAAAACCGACGGCGGTAAAAGAAGTGCGCCAGGCGATGCAACACCACGGCATGGAACCCTGGATAGCACAGGATAATCTCCAGGGTGCTCTTGACGGCTGGGTCTCGCTCTTTGATGGCTGCGAGGTCCCGCCGCAGCCGTTCTAGCATACTATCCCCTCCCTCATTCCACCTTGTTGGTAGCAGGGGCAGGGGTCACTCATCCCCGAAGAGTCCGGTGCTCAAGTACCTTTCGCCAGTATCCGGAGCTATTGCCACCACGTTCTTCCCCGCGCCCAGCTCAGCTGCCACTTGCAGGGCCGCATGAACCGCAGCGCCGCTGGAGATGCCCAGCAGTAATCCTTCCTCCCGGGCCAGACGACGGGCAGCTGCCACCGCCTGCTCATCGTCCACTCGGATGATCTGGTCGATCACCTTCCTATCGAGGATTGCGGGAACGAAGCCGGCACCGATGCCCTGGATTCGGTGTGGCCCGGCGGACTGGCCGGACAGCACGGCAGAACGCGCGGGTTCCACCGCCACCACCTGCACTCGGCTCAGGCGCCTTTTCAGCTGCCGCCCAACTCCGGTGATGGTGCCCCCCGTCCCCACACCCGCGACGAAAGCGTCGATGCGGCCCTCCAGCTGGGACAGAATCTCCTCGGCGGTAGTGCGGGCATGGACGGCGGGGTTGGCGGGATTCGAGAACTGGTCCAGCATGAACCAGTCGGGGTTCTGTGCGAGCAGCTCCTGCGCCCGTTTCACGGCCCCCGCCATCCCCTCCTCGCCCGGGGTCAGCACCAGCTCCGCACCGTAGGCTGCCAGCAGCCGCCGTCGTTCGATGCTCATGGTCTCGGGCATCACCAAGACCAGCCGGTAGCCCCGCACGGCGGCTATCATGGCCAGGGCGATACCGGTGTTGCCGCTGGTAGGTTCCACGATGGTGCTGCCCGGCCGAAGCATGCCTGCTTCCTCTGCGGCCTGGATCATGCCCAGGGCAGCGCGATCCTTGACGCTGCCACCCGGGTTGAACGATTCCAGCTTCAGCCACACTGCTGCGGCGTCCGGCGGGGTGATCCGGCGCAGCCTGACAACGGGCGTGCGGCCCACCAGTTGAGTTACGTCCTCCGCCCTCTGCATATGGCATTCCCTCCGTGAAAAAAGCCGTCTCCCACACAGAGACGGCGAAGACCGCGGTTCCACTCTGCTTGGCTCCCTTCGGAGCCCCCTCCTTTCCGGACAGGCCACCCTGCCCGCCGCTGTAACGGGCGGTCCCGTGGACTCCTACTCCCTCCGGAGGTTTCGGGTCCCGGCTCAGGGACGCACTTCAGCCGACTTTCTCCAGGGCACTCCCACCTGTTGCTGCCCCTCTCTGAGGAGAAGCACCGGCCTACTCCTTCCCGTCTTCGCTTTGCCTTCAATTCTAGTGGAGCTGCTGACTTCCGTCAACCCGCCCCTATGCCACGGCGAGCCGGTAGCTGGAAATCTCGACCCGCCCCCCGGAGCCGCAAGAGGGCCAGGGGCAAGATGCGTCTGTCTGCCAATGTTGGGTCGCGCGGTCCAGCATCCAGGGCATCCTCAAGCCCGGCCCGATTGGAGGTCCTGCTGGGGCCGTAGGGATCGAGAAGCGTCATCGCTCCTTCACATCCCGGCATGCTCTCCCGCAATCCGGTGCGAGTCCAGTCACTCAAGACCGTATTGTTCCCTCACCAGGGGCAGTAGCCCCGCTCTTTCCAGCCGCTCTGTCGGTGCCCGGAAGGTAACCTGCACTACCCCGGGAAGCCGCCCGATCTCTATCGCACCGGTTATGGTGGCCCGGTTCCTCACCTCGGACACCGTCATGCCCAGGACGCTAGCCGCCCGCTCAAGGCCGTTCTGGGTGGCCAAGTTGAGATCGGGCCCCGTGCCCACGAAGCTCACGGGGAGCGATTCTTCAACGTCCTCCATTCCCCATTCGCGGGCAACCTGCCGGGCCACCGCGAGTTCTCTCGCTGACAGAGGACGCGCCAAATGCGGGAGATCCTCCATCACGGGGAGGATTATGGGCCCGTCGATGTTGAGATTCTTGATGACCTTCACCTGCAGCGTGACTATGCCCGACACATCCGCCGTGTGACCTGCCACTTCCCCGTCACCCTGGCAGGCGTGCATGTCGCCCACGTATATCCCGGCACCCGGCACCTTGACCGGACAGATCACCACCGCTCCGGCCCGCGCAGCATTTATGTCCATGTGCCCGTCGGTCCGGAGTGCCAGCTGTTCCTTTGTGAGAGCATATTCGTGCGGCGCACCCACGAGAAATGTGCCGAAGTCGCCTGCGTTATGGGAGTCGGGCATGGTCACCGCTGGGGTGGTTCCAATCTGGCCGAGGAACGGCCTCAGTCTGATCGCCAGCCCCGGCAGCTCGCCGACGCCGAACACCAGGATGGGGTTCTGGATCGAATTGGACGGCAGCGCGGCATACCTCCTGGCGTCGCCCGCCACGGTCTGCGCTTGATCCTGGCCCACGGCCACGCCTACTGTGCGCTGCGGGTCAAATACCACCGTGTAGCCGTGGGTGAGCCTGAAGGGACTGGCGTCCGCCCCACAAACCTCACATCGTACCGCCTCCTGACCCACACCATCCAGCTTGGTGGGGGGATAGAGCGTCCCGCATTGCTGACAACGCCCCGCCACGTACGGATCCCCCAGGTATCGGCCATCAACCGGAGAATCGGTACCCGATGAGCTGGCCCGAGAGGTGACCACAATCTCCTCAATGCGAAGGGCCACCGCGTCTCCTACCTCCGCTCCCTCTACCGCCACCGGCTGGGTAACCTCATGGCCCCCGCGAATCGCGGGGGTGATCATGGGGCCCAGCACCCAGGCGCCGTATTCGCCACTATATGGCCCCCGTCCCGCACCGGCCCCAGCATCGGTGCATCAGGGCGCAGGATGCCATCGGTAAAGGTATCCACGAACACCGTTTCCCTCGCCACCGTCATCCCCCCGCGAAATGGTTACTCGTGCCAGAATACTTCGACACGAGACCCAGCTCCCCTGCGCCAGCTATGGGCAAACCTCTGGACATCGCCGCACTCGGAAGCTCATCGCTTTGGAGCACTGGCCTCGGTGATGGAGGTCACTCCTTCGCCCAAAATCTTCTGGGCAATGTGGCCGTCGGCGTAAAGCGCGTTCCGAAGTTGCCGCAGCAGCCGGAAAATCGTCGGCCTTGGCTCCACCGGAGGGCTCATGACCAGGCGGCGCGCAAAGCCCCTGGGCCAGTCTCGCGTCTAGACACGCACCCGCTCAGCTGTTCATTAACCCTGCTCAAGTTCCCGGAGGATGCTTTCCGCCTCCTGGTGGGCCCGGTCCACGTCATCATCCAGAACTAGCACATGGCCCATCTTCCTTCCCGGGCGGGGAGGTGCCTTCCCGTACAGATGCAGACGCGCATTGGGACGTGACAGTACCACCTCCCACGGCGGGGTGCGCTGGAGCCACAGATCTCCGAGCAGGTTCACCATAACCACGGGGGACAGCAACGACGGATCCCCCAGCGGCAGACCGCAGATGGCGCGCACGTGTTGTTCGAACTGAGACGTCACGCAGGCACCGAAGGTGTAATGCCCACTGTTGTGGGTGCGGGGGGCAATCTCATTGATCAGGACGGTCCCATCATCTACCACAAACATCTCCACCGCTATGACCCCCACATGACCGAGGGCCTCGGCGATGCCGCAAGCCAGGCGCTCGGCCTCCCGCCGCACCCGATCGGACACCCGCGCCGGTACCCGGGTGGTGTGAAGGATGTGCCTTCTGTGGACGTTCTCGGCCACCGGATACACCTTCATCTCTCCCTGCGCTCCGCGGGCAAGGACCACCGAGATTTCCATCCGAAACTGGACGAACCTTTCCAGCACCGCTGGTCGCTGGCCAATGGTGCGCCAGGCTTCACCGAGGGCGTCGGGTTGCGGTACCCGCGCCTGGCTCTTCCCATCATAGCCACCCCGTCGGCCCTTGAGAACGGCGGGAAAACCCACCTCGCCCACGGCGTCGTCGCATTCGCGGGGATCGTGAACTGGAGCAAAGGGCGCCTGGGGAAAACCAGCTCGCCTGAGGAATTCCTTCTGCATCAGCCGGTCCTGAATGGTCCGCAGCACTTTTGCCCCCGGCCGAACCGGAACCTCATTCTCCAGGTGCGCCAGGAGGTCCGCCGGCACCAGTTCGGTCTCGAAGGTTACCACATCCGAGCGCTCGGCAAGCCTTTTCGCGGCCTCGAGGTCATCAAGAGGGGCCTGCACGTGGAAGTCCGCCACCTGAGCAGCCACGCAATTGGGCGTCGGGTCCAAAACCCCCACTCGATACCCCATGCGCTTGGCCTCAAAGGCCAGCATCCGTCCCAGCTGCCCGCCTCCAAGAACTCCTATGGTAGCGCCAGGGAGGAGCGCATTCGCGCTCATAGCTCCTCCTCCAAGACGCGTTGGGTTTGCCGGTGCCGGTAGGCCTTCAGTCTTTCCGCCAACGCAGGGTCGGACAGCGCCAGTATGGCAACCGCCAAGAGGGCCGCATTTACCGCGCCCGCTTCCCCAATGGCGAGTGTGCCCACCGGGACGCCCTTGGGCATCTGCACGATGGACAGCAGTGAATCCACCCCGCTCAAGGATCGGGACCTGACCGGTACCCCTAAAACGGGAAGGGTGGTCTTGCTGGCCACCATGCCGGGCAGATGCGCAGCTCCTCCCGCACCGGCGATGATCACTTGCAAGCCTCTCTCTTCCGCGCTACTGGCATACTCGAACAGCAGGTCAGGTGTACGGTGGGCCGACACCACTCGACATTCGTGGGGCACACCCAGCTCGGTCAGCACCATGGAAGCGTGGCGCATGGTCTCCCAATCACTGCGGCTTCCCATGATCACTCCCACTTTTGGGTTTTCGTCCCGCGGTGCATCCATGCCCATTGCTTCGCCTCCTTTCCAGCGCAGTAGAACACCAGGGGTATTATACCAAAATCGTCGGAAGGAAGTTGCCACGCAGGAAGCCCTTCGGAAGGAGAAACCATCCCTGGTACCAAGGGTGGCAGGGCCCCGCAGCATATCGACCCGGGATGATCAGAAAGAGCTGGCATTAAGCTTGTACGCATCTGGCACATCTCTCCCGCTAGATACTGTCCGGGAACGCGTCCCGACTCCGAGCGTCCATCGGCGACAACTTAACCCCTTCAACGCCCGCTCCCGATCCGGGACAAATGGGCATCCAGGGGATCATCCCCCGGGCGAAAACAGCAGCACAACGGCAGAGCGCAGGGTTGGACGGCAAAACAAAGGGGTTACACATCACTGGCGCACGAACGGAACCACCAACCAGAGCGGGGGAACATCATGGTCGGCAGGCAACGACCGGATACCACCATCCGACAGGGGATATTGGGGGCAGACCTCTGATTTATGAAGCTGGGCACCTTCGCCTCTTCCCTTATGTGCTATCGCCCCAGGGTTCAACTGCCGAGCAGCTCACCGCCGTTGCTGTCATTGTCCGCTCAGGCCATTTGTGAAGCACGGGCGGGCTCATGACCACCTTAAAGTCCCTCTGCCGAAAAACCCGATCAGGTGCCTGACCCCTTCCTGTCAGCTGGCGAGGAGACGCAGGATGAGGTACAGCACCAGCACGATACCCACGAAGCCCAAAAGGATGGGTAACAGTATCTGAAAGGCAGCAATTATGAAAGCCAGTATGTCGATGAAATCGAACTCTGGACGCTCGGGTTCTCTGTCCCCACTCACCGATAACCACCCTCCCGCGGTCTCGTGAACACCTGGCACCAATCTCTTCACCTCGTGCCTGGCCTTGGCATGCGCAAGCCGTCGATACGCTCAACGGCCCGCTCCCCACCACCAACGTCCCACGTTCCAGAGCCAGCCGAAAGGACCCGGCTCTATCCCTTGCAGCTCCGGAGCGTGCACCAAGGTTCGCGCCTGCCAGCCCAGCGGCACCCAGGGCCAGCCCTCTTGCACGAACCATTCGGTGAATTCTTTCAGTTGCCCAGCCCGGGCAGGCAGCTCCCACATTCCTTCCAGCTGCTGGCACAGCTCGTCCCAGGCACTCGATCGGTAGACGGCGACGTCCGCGACGAAGAGGTGCCCATAGGGAGAATCGGGCCACCACCCCAGTACGACATCAAAGCCTTCTCTGCCGGTGGCAATGTCCCACCAGCGCTGCCAGGAGACCCTCCGCGCGCTCACCTCAAATCCGGCATCCCGCAATCGCTCAACGCACAGCTCTGCTAGTTCCCAGGTCAAATCTCCAGCAGGCAGTACCTCCAGGTCAACCGCGAAAGGCTGGTCGTCTCGCTGCCAGACTCCACCACGACCCTGCCGCCACCCACCCTCCGACATGAGCGCCTCGACCGCCAGCTCCTCCCCCCGTGGCATCTGCTCAGCCAATTCATCCAACCAGGACCCGGGCGGAAAAAGACTGGAGGAGGGAATGATCCCAGGATGGGCACGGGTTGCCGCCTCCTGGCAGAGCACCGCCCAAGCACGACGTACGGAAGGTGACTCGAACAGGCCACTCTTTGCCCCGAACACCACGTGGTATCCGACAGGTCCCGCGTAAACCGTGGCCCGGAATCCATCGGGAACCTCATGTCTCCCATCAGTGAGCAGGTAGGCGTGACAGGAACCTGCGGCCATCTCACGCGGGTGGAAACACAACCTGATGCCGCCTAAGGCCGGCTGGCCCCCGTGGTAGTCGGCGTTGCGATGCAGTTCCAGCCGTTCCCCGCGGACCCAGTGGTCAAACCGGAAGGGCCCCGTTCCCACCGGCGCCAGCGCAAACGCCCCTCGTTGCCACTCCTTCACCGGGAGACCCTCGAGCCGATGTTTTGGTAGGATGTACACTTCGGAAAGTCGGAAGGGCAACACAGGATCCGGGTCCGGGAGGACGATCTCCACTCGGAAGTCGCCGATGGGCACCGCTCGCACCCCGCGCCAGTCTTCCCAGCCCAATGCGGGGCACCAGTAATCAGCGATGGTATTGATGGTGAAGACCACATCATCGGCGGTCAGGGGTTGACCATCATGCCACCTCACGCCCGGTCGCAGGGCAAACCGCCACCGCGTGAGACTATCGTCCGGCTGCCAGCCGGTGGCCAGGTTGGGCAGCGGCCTACCCGAGCCGTCCAGGCGCACCAGGGCATCGAACAGTAGAGGACGCCAGTCCCACTGGCCTAGGTTTCTGGCCCACAGAGGATTGAGGGACTCCGGCTCCCGTCCCCACGCCAAAGCCACCACCCGGGGTGCAGCAGGCATCCACGGCTGGCCGAGGACGAAGTGCCAAACCATCCCGGTGAGCAGCAAGAGCACAACCAGCATTGCCACGTACCGCCCAGTGCGGCCGAACTCAATTGCCAGGTGCACCGGAAGGCGCCTCATGTGCCCCGTCGGCCCGGGGGCCATGGGACCGACCGGTACAGCCTCCGATAGATGACATAGTCATCCAGCACCTGGCGCACGTAGCGCCTGGTCTCACTCCACGGTAGATCCTCAGCCTCCACCAGCTCCTCGTCACGTTGCGATACCCAGCGGCGCACCCGCGTCTGTCCGGCATTGTACGCGGCCAGGGTGAGCACGAGGTCCCCGCCGAAGGAGTCACGCAAATGGGCCAGATACCAAATCCCCAGCTGGACGTTGATGGATGGGTCGAAAAGATCGTCGCGAGTCACTTCCCCCATTCCCAGCTGCCTGGCCACCCAACTAGCAGTCTCGGGCATGAGTTGCATCAGGCCCACCGCCCCCCGCGGCGACACCGCACGGGGATCAAAGCCGCTTTCGGCACGCATTACGGCGGCGATCAACAAGGGGTCGAAGCCACACCGCACGGCGTGAGGTGCAGACAGGTCATAGTAATCGAGGGGATACAGCAAACGCCAAAGGGCCGCCTGGACCACTCCGGAGACCATCACCAGTACCAGCAGGACCTTCAACTGATGACCGTAGCTGTTATCACGCATCCGGCCCATCTTTCCTCTCGATCTCCTTGCACAGCTCCTCCCACAAAGCCCGCACCTGCCTGCGGGTTTCTTCGATGCAGCCAGAATTATCGATGACCGCGTCGGCATACCTCAGCTGCTCATTCTCCGGCATTTGCGCGCGCAGCCGGTCCCGTATTTCCGACCGGGTGTACTCTCCCCTCTGAAGCAGGCGCTGCATCCGCACCTCCTGGTCTGCCCTGACCAGCCAGATGCGATCCACCATGGAAACCATCCCCGCTTCGATGATCAGCGGAGCATCGATGACCAGCACCCTGGTATCCCCCCGGCGACGCGCCGCCCGTATCCGGGCATCGATCTCCTCGATGATGCGCGGGTGCGTTATTTCGTTCAGACGGCGCAGCCTCTCCGCGTCCGCAAACACCATCCTGGCCAAACGCCGTCGGTCTATGGTGCCGTCCTCCCTGAGGATCGAAGACCCGAATTCGGCCACCAGCTCCCGCCAGGCGGGGCGATGAGGTTGCACGATCTCCCGAGCCAACTGGTCAGCATCCACCACTTCCGCCCCCATGTCCCGCAGCATGCGCGACACCGTGGTCTTGCCGCTGCCCATATTCCCGGTGACTCCCACCACAATCATCTTTACGTCGCCCCGCCCGAAGTCTGCCCTAAATCTCGCGGAGGGCCTGAGGACGCGTCAACTAACAGGTCGTCCAGGCAGTGGGAAGCTAGCCCTCAGACGGCACCAGTCATCACACCAGCAACTCCCCGCGCAGCACGGGAATCGATCGGGCTCTCCACAACCGTTCTTCCTCCCCCACCATTGCCGGTGCGACAGCATAACCGTCGTATCACAACCCCTCCCGAGCAGGATGGACCTGTGAGCACCCCGTGTCCGTCCAGGGCGGACAAGGATGGGTCTTCATTTCACGGCGGCCGGCACCGGGTGACAGTCACCTGCCCACCGCAACCGGCTGTCCAGACCAGGCTGCCCCCTGGGAAATCGCCGCCCCGGTGTCCACGTGATTTCAACGCTCACCGCTGGCACCTGGGACACCAATACGTCGAGCGGCCCCCCATCCGGTCCCGACGGATCCTCTCGCCGCACCGGTAACACTGCTCGTCCGCCCGCCCGTGCACCCGCAGGTGGTACTGGTGTTGACCTGGACCCCCTCGTCCATCCACGTAGTCGGAAATGGTGGTGCCGCCATGGGCAATTGCCTCGGCAAGTACTTCCTCTATCGCCCGCGACAGCGCCGAAAACTCGCTGTCGCTCAGCTCGCAGCCCCGTCTCTTGGGGCTCAAACCGGCGCGGTGCAGAACTTCGTCCGCATAAATATTCCCCAGGCCCGCCAGTACCGACTGATCCATCAACAGCGACTTCAGACCAGCCCGGCTCCCTCGCACTCTTTCGCAGAACCGCTGCCGGGATCCCCGGTTAGTGATGGGATCCCATCCCAGTTCTTTCAGGTAGCGGTCCAGCTCCCCCCGGTCGCCGTACCACATCCACCCAAAGCGGCGGGGATCGCGGTAGCGCAGCTGCTCGCCCCCCGCCAGCCGGAAGACCACGTGGGTATGGGGCGGCGGCGGAGAATCCCCGCTGTCCAGGACCAACTGCCCGCTCATCCCCAGGTGGACCGCCAGCACCCCGCGGTCCAGATCGAACCACAGCAGTTTACCGTGCCGTCCCGTACCGACAAAGCTCCTGCCCGCCAGCAAGCGTCGGAAGTCCTGCGCCTCGGGCTTCCGCAGGACGTCCCCACGAAAGACCCGTACATCCTCTATGGCCCTGCCCACCAGATGCGGTTCCAGGGTTCGCCGCACAGTTTCCACCTCGGGCAGTTCTGGCAGGATTCACCCCTCCTTCAGGTGGTACCAGCTGCGCCCTACGTGGACGTCCACCTTCAAGGGCACCCGCAGCTCCACCACCCTTTCCATTTCCTCCCGCACCAGTTCCCGCACCGCGGGTACTTCATCCTCGGGGACCTCGAATATCAGCTCGTCGTGGACCTGGAGTATCATGCGGGCCCGATAACCTTGGGCGCGCAGGCGGCGGTAAATGCGCACCATGGCCATCTTTATGATATCGGCAGCCGTGCCCTGGATGGGAGTGTTAATGGCCGTCCGCTCTGCAAACTGCCGGATCCGCTGGTTGCTGCTGTTAAGGTCCGGCATGGGCCGGCGCCGTCCCATCAAGGTCGTGACGTACCCTTTCTCGCGGGCCTCCGCCACCACCGTCTGCACGTACTGCCGAACCCCGGGATAGCGACGGAAGTAGCTCTCGATGTATTCCGCCGCCTCCTCCCGGCTTATGCCGAGCTCCCTAGCCAGTCCGTAGTCACTCATCCCGTAAACGATCCCGAAGTTCACCGCTTTGGCCGAGTTCCTCATTTCAGGAGTCACGCGATCCAGGGGTACCCCGAATACCTCAGCCGCCGTACGGCGGTGCACGTCCTCATCCTTCCGGAAGGCCTCAATCAGAGCTTCATCACCGGAGATATGCGCCAGAATTCTCAGTTCGATCTGGGAGTAGTCGCCGCCCACGAAAAGATGTCCTTCTTCCGGCACGAACAGCCGGCGTATCCGCCGCCCCAGCTCCATGCGTACCGGGATGTTCTGCAGGTTCGGCTCCGAGCTGGAGATGCGACCCGTGGCGGTCACCGTCTGATGGAAGGTGGAGTGTATTCGGCCGGTATGAGGGTGGATCAGGGGCCGGATCCCGTCCACGTATGTGCTCTTCAGCTTCATCAGCTGACGGTACTCCAGGATCTTGCCTACCACCTGGTGACGATCCACCAGGGCTTCCAGGACCGCGGCACTGGTAGACCACCCGGTTTTCGTCCGCCGCCCCCGCGGCAGCCCCAGCCGTTCAAACAGCACCTCACCCAGCTGCTTCGGTGAGTTGATGTTGAACCGACATCCCGCCGCCCGGTATACCTCCTCCGCCACCCTGTCAATGGCGGTGCCAAGTTCCTTGGACATATCTTCCAGCGCCTGGGCATCCACCTTGACCCCCACGCGCTCCATTTCTGCCAGCACGCGGCAGAGGGGTACCTCAACCTCCACGAACAGGCGTAGCAAACCGAGCTGGTCCAGCTTTTCCACCAGCACATCGCGGAGCCGGAATATGGCCTGGGCGTACTTGCCCATGGTGGCGCAGGCTCCCTCCGAAGGCGTACGGTGGTCAAACAGCAGCTGGTCACTTAGCGATGGCATCTCCAGACCCAGGTACTCGCGCACTGCCTCTTCCAGCCGATAGCGCGACCGCGAGGGATCCAGCAGGTAGAGGGCGATCTCCCCGTCGAAGGCCAGTTCAGGCGGCTGGATACCCCGGTGCAAAAGGTGAACCAGCAGCGGTTTGGCTTCGAAGGTCAGCAGCCGCACGTCCCGAGCGAACAGCGCTTTGACCGCCTCGTCGGCCTCAGCGCCCAAGAACAGGAAAAAGGCATGATCGGGCGTTGCCACAGCACATCCTGTGACGATCCCGCCCAGCCGCCCCTCTGCCATGACGGGCAGCACGGCCATCTCCTGGGCTCGATCCAACCACCCCTCCACCCGGCCGGCCAGCTCCTCCCAGGTGCCGGTGGCGAATTCGGCATCTTCCGAGAGCTCGGCAGCTGCCTCTCCCACAAGTCCGCTCCTTTCCAGTAGACTGTGGAATTCCAGCCGACGGAAAAGCTCCCTCAGCTTCTGACGGTCGGGGTTGCGGCGCAGGCACTGGTCCAGTTCCAATTCCAGGGGAACATCAGTCCGTATCCTCGCCAGGTCTTTGAATACCGGCAGTTCGTCCGCTTGCCGTCGGACTGCCTCCCGCACCCGCGCCGGCCCGATGCGGTCCACGTTTTCGAGCACGTTCTCCAGGCTTCCAAACCGCTTGAGGAGACGTACCGCGGTTCTCTCGCCCACGCCAGAAACACCAGGGATGTTGTCCGAGGGATCCCCCATGAGCGCCTTCAGGTCGGGAAGCCGACCGGGTTCGATGCCGTACCGCCCCCTGACCGCTTCCACATCCCACCGCTCAACCTCGGATATTCCCCGGCGGGTGATCATGGCCTCAATTCCCTCATCCACCAGCTGTAGGACATCCCGGTCCCCACTGACCAGGAGCACCTGGCAGCCCGCTGCCCGGAACCGGCGGGCCAGTACTCCGAGCAAGTCGTCGGCCTCATACCCTTCCTTTTCCACCACCGGTATCTTCATTGCCTCCAGCACCGCCTTCAGCAACGGCAGCTGAGAGGCCAGCTCTTCCGGCATCGCCTTACGGTGGGCCTTGTACGCAGCGTACTCCTCATGACGGAAGGTGAGCCGACCCTTGTCCATGGCCACCGCAACAAATTGCGGATTCTCCTCATCGAGAAGCCTCAACAGCATGCTCACAAACCCGTATACCGCGTTGGTCGGCTGTCCCTCGCTGGTCCTGAATGCGGGAAGGGCGTAGTAAGCACGATGGAAGAGGCTGTTGCCGTCGATCAGCACCGCCTTGCCGCCCATTGTCACTCACTCCCCACTTGCTCATGCCGTATACTCCGTAATTCGGGAATCGTCAATACTAACCTGCCACCGCACGGGGCGCATGAACTGAAACGCCCTCCGTATGGCGGAAGGCGTTTGATACGACCCCTGCTGGACCGAACCCGGTCTCCTCCCCAATAGGCGTTACCTCCGTCTCCAGTAGCGATACCCACCCCATGCGGCAACCACCAGGATGATCACTGGCAGGGCCCCGGCCAGGAAGACCAGGAGGCGAACACCTAGACGTCCCAGGTAACGCACGGTGGCCAGGAAGGCCTGCCAGAGCCGGCGGAGCAGGTCCGAACCCTCGGTCAGAGGGCCGGGGAGCGCAGCAATGAGCTTGAGACGAATGGTGCTCAGCTCCACCAGGTTGTCAAGCATCCGTAGCCGACCCGTCCACATCTCGATCTCCTGTCGGATTCGGCCAAGTTCCATCTCCACCTTGAGAACTTCGTCCACCGTTTTGACCATGGTGAGGATCTGCAACAGGCGCTCTTCCTGCTGTCGCAGCGCACGCAGCCGTGCCTCCACGTCCACGTATTCACCGGTGACGTCCTGGCCCGAAACGCGCTTGAACTTGGTCGTACCCAGCTCCTCCAGTCGGGCCAGCAGATCGCCAAACCGCTCTGCGGGCACCCGCAGAACGACGGATATCTCCTTCCGATCCTCGCCGGTCCAGGTGGAGAAGTCCTGAACGAACCCTCCCGCGCCTTCTACCAGTGCCACCACCTGCCGCTGCGCCTCGTCGATGCGTGCAGGATCCACTTCCAGCTCCAGCTCCGCCGTCTTGATGATCTTCTGCTCGAAGAGGGTTGAGTACCCGGTAACCGGTCTTCTCCGCGCATCCGGAAACACCGACGCCGAAGGAGAAGCTTGCTGTGGCACTGCTTCGTCACCCTTCCCCGCCGGCTCGGCTCCCGTTTGCCGTAGCCGCATCTCTTCGATGCCGGCTGGCTCGCCAGCCACCTCCATTTTCGGTTGTGCTATGAGGGAGTATACCGTGCCAAAGCCAACGGCGACGAGCAGTACCACCACCACCGCCACTGCTGCTCGGGAGGCTAGGCGGGCACCCGCCCACCAGCCGGACAACTTTCGTAAAACGTTGCGACCCCTCAGCTCGTTTCTGAGACGATCTCTCACTTTGTCTGCAGCTGCAGCAGGCATACCAACTCGCGGCAAAGCACGGACCAGGTCAACGGTCTTCCGAAGAGCCTTCAGTTCTTCACTGCAACCCGGACACTCCGCGAGATGCCTCTCGAGCTCCTGCCTCTCGGCAGGGTCCAGCTCCCCGTCCAGATAGCCCGATAGCAGCTCCCTGGCCCTGTCGCACGTCACCGCGTTTCCCTCCCTTCGCCTGTCTTGACGTGGCCGGGAGGTAGAAGTTCCATCTCGGTGAGTATATCGCGCAGCATACCCCTCGCCCGGCTAAGTCGGGACTTCACCGTACCCAGGGGGCATTGCATGACGGCAGCCATCTCTTCGTAGCTGAGACCGTGGACATCGCGCAGCACCACCGCAAGACGGTAATCTTCCGGTAGCCGCCCCAGAGCCTCCTCGACCCGGCGGGCATACTCCTTGCGCACCAGTTCCTCCTCGGGGTCAGAAAGTCCCCCCGCAATCTCCCGTTGGCGGCCGCCTTCCTCCCCAGAAACGCTCATAGATACCTGCTGGCCCCGCTGACGTCGCCGGATTTCGTCCATGCACAGGTTGGACACCACGCGGTAAAGGTAGGTGGAGAAAGAGGCTTCGCCCCGGAAACGCCGCAGGCCCTTGCACAGCCGGAGGAACGTTTCCTGGACCACGTCGGCAGCCATGTCGGGATGCCTGAGCATGCGCAGGGCAAGCGCATACGCCTTGTCGCGGTAACGGAGGAACAGCTCCTCAAAAGCGTCCTGATCACCGGCCTGAAAACGTAACACCAGGTTTTCATCCGACAACGGCACGCTCAACACTCCCCGTGCACCTATCTCCGCCCCGCCAACATTCGCCGACTTCGACGAGCCATCGCTGACTCCTGCTGGAGGATTCCAGGGGCAATTTCTCCCACCTTGCGGCCCCGCAACCTCGCAGGATTTGTACAAGTCAATGAGGTGGGAGCAACTGCCAAATTTGAGGTGCGAGCCGACCCATACGATTCCTCTCTCTCGACACGTAGCGCCAAGGTATCGCGCGCCTGACCAGCCCACCCGACGGGCCTGACGTGGAGGGGGACACGGGCGAGGGACCAAGAGTACTGAGGGGACCGATCAGTTAGGTCATTGTTAGTGACCGCATCTGCTCCTCACCGGCCGCGCAAGGCGAAAAGTCCCCTGCTGGAAGCGACGTACACCGCGTCAGATCCAGCTGCCATTCCAAAGAAGCCTCCCGGCGGCGTGTAGACCCACCTGAGGGAGCCGGTCAGCAGATTGTGGGCACTAAGTCCCCCCGTCCGCGGGACGATGAGGTAATCCCCCACAATCGCCCAGTCGAGGTAATACAGGTAGCCACCCGGCCGGCGCGAGCCCGGGGCTTCGGTGATGGTCCATAGGTGCTCTCCGTCGGCTGCGCGGTAGGCACTGAGCTGGTGGTGGGTCGCCACCAGGAAGATGCCCCCGAGGTACTGCACGGACACGGGTGCCCGTTCGGGAATGGGAATCCAGTACCTTGTCTGACCGTCCCACCCCACGTACTCGGCGGGGCCCGCCCCCGGCAGCCTCTCCCAAACCAGGATGCCGTCGGCAGCTGCCACCCATACTATCCCGTGGCACTCCGCAGCCAGCTGCCGGGACCACATGGGAGCACCGCTTGAGTCATACGCGACGATCCGCTGTCCCCCCGGGTCAATTTCGGCGACGCAGATTGCCTCCCCAGAAGGAGAGACCTGCAGGCCGGCGAACCGCCCCCGCGGAAACTTGATCCATTTGACTTCCCGCGCCTGCGGGTCGCACAGGAACAGCCAGTCAGGGTTCATGCCCACCAGGCCACCGGGGGTGTTTGCCAGTCGGCACCGAAGGCTCGGGGGCGAGAACTCATTCACCGAAAATCTCACCACTTTACGGTGCGGAGCAACGGGTGGTTTCGGCCTGTACGACCACTGGACGGCGCCCGTTCCATCAAGGACGTAAAGCCCGCTCGGGGTGAGGACGTAGAACCCCCCAGCTTCGGCCGGGAGAACCCCCACCGCCGTCTCGCCGAGATCGACGGAGTGAATCCTCCTGGAGTCCAAGTCCAGGATGAGCAGCGCAGTGCCCAGCTGCGGTCGCAGGAGGATGTGACGGCCAGAAACGACGGGTCTCATCCACAGGTTCCTGGCCGTGCCGGACCGCGACGAGTGCCCGGGAGGCTGCACGCTAGCAGACCAGACCATGCTCCCATCGCGGGAATCCAGGATGTCCACCCGCTCGGGCGTACCCAGGAAGACCACCACATTCCTGCCCACGGCCGGGTCGGCCGGAGCATAACCAGGGTGAACCCACGGGAGGGGTGCCAGGTAGGCTCTCAGTGCCTGCCACGGCATCCGCGACCACAGAACCTCCGGTCGGGGGCCGGCGAGAGTGGCTGGCAGCGCCTGATGCGCGCGCACGAGGGTGACGGCCACGCTAAAGCAGAAGGTGAGCAGGAAAAAGATGAGAATCCAGCCCACCCAGCAGTGCTCAAGGCGCTCCCGCCAGCGAACAGACAGCAGGGAAGCCACCAGCGCCAGCACGAGGCCCGCCAAGAGGAACGCCCCAAAGCAGTTCAAGTCGGCGGCCCAGCAGCCGTGCCCTGCCCAAAGGGGAATGACGAGTAGCGTCACCAGGACCGTCGCCGCCGAAAGTACTGCCACGATCCCCAACCGTACCGGCAAGGGTTCGTGCCGTTTCAGTCCCAGGGGCCACAGGAATGCCGCCGCCAACAACACGTAGGGACCGAGCAGCCAGCGACCGGCCTTGAGTCCTTCCTTGGGCATCCGGAAAAGAACCTGCGTAATCACAAACGATGCCACGAGAACCGCCGGGGCCACGCAGCGACGCGCCCGGTACATTCTCATGGCCAGTCGCTCCATCAGCTCCACACTGACTCCCCCTTCGCGCGCGGTCTCAGCCCTGAGCCGCAGGGAACACCGCAACCACGACCGGATTCAAAAGCTACCAGACCGGACGGGTTGCTTCCTGCACGGTAGCACCACCGTGCCGATTGTTGTATGACTGGGGCTGAAGATGGAACGGGCCCAGCCTGGTCTGCCACGTGTCAGCATCGACGAAAGGCAAAACCGGGCACCCGGCGCAGCAAACGAGTAAGCGCAAGGTCTCTCCCCACCGCCCGATGTTCATCTGCCCTCAGATCTGTGCGCTGCTGAAAGATCGGCTTGCCTACCCTCCCTTTGGGTACAGCCGAGACCGAAAGAGGGGCAAAAGGACAGATAGTGTGGGGTTATTGACCAGCCGGGAGGGCTGCCCGGTAGCCATCGAGCTATTCTCGGGAGATGTGCGGGATCGGCAAGCCTTGGCGGCCCAGCTCGACCGGCTGAGGGTGGAGTTTGGGCTGTCGGAGGTGGTGGTTGAAGATCGCGGTCTGATTACCAGGGTGCATGGTGAGGCTCTGGACCGGCACGGTTATGGCTGGATTAGCGCCCGTAGGGCCCCCAGGATAACGAAGCTCCACCCGCAGGTGGTGCTTCAGCTATCCTTGTTCGACGAAGAGAACATAGCGGAGATTTAAGATCCCGACCGTCCCGAGCGGCGTCTGATAGTCTGCCGCAACTGGGAGGTGCCCGAGCAGCGGACGAGGAAGCGTGAGGAACTGCTGGAGGCCACCAAGGTGCTGCTGTCAAGGATAAAAGAGAGCGGGGTGCCGCGCCCCCAAAGGTGGACCACTTCAGGCCCTGCTTTGGGCTAAGAGTAACCCCCGGCTATGAACCCCTCCGCCGCAAGGTACTCCATCGGTGACAGATACCCAATCCTGGAATGCCGCCGCTGATGATTGTGGTAATGCATCTGCTTGCTGACCAGCTCCTCCAACTCCTGCAAGGTGTTTGCATCCCAAAATAACTACCCATTCTCCCCTTTAAACCGACTTCAGAAGGACTCCATCCACGGGGTGTCCTTGGCACCACGCTCGCAGTAGGATACCACCCCCTCATCTTCAATCAGAACCCGTCTCAGCCAGCGGTAACTCACATACACCGTATCCTGCCAGGGTCACGGGATGAACTCCGTACGCCCGGGCTATCTTTGCCTCTGCGCCTCTCCCTTCTGCCTTCAGGGCCTCAAGTACCACCTGGAACTTAAAAGAGGGTGTGTACTTCGCGTTCGTCTTCATCGCCGCACCTCCCAGATTGAACATTAGCGCTCAGCTGGTCCATTCCTGGGGGCGCGGCGCTGGACATGAGTATGCCTGACACCTCCCAGTGCTCAGCAGCCAAGGAAACGGTGGCTAAATCCAGACCGTAGCGCGCCGGGTATCTGTACTACTTCTTGGAGGCTGTCTGCAGCCGGTGTGCAGGCTTCTTGGCAACAAACGGACCCACAAGCGGGTATATCTCAGCGAGCGCGCCCGGGATGTGATGCTCTGCCGTCCAGAACTGCATGAGGCCCTCAAGCGTCGCAACACCGTGGAGCGCAAGTTCGCCGAGGCCAAATGGTGGCATGGGCTCTACCGAGCACGCTACCGTGGTAGGTAGCGCGTAGCGATCGAGCTTCTCATGACCTTCCTCGTCCTCAACCTCAACCTGATGGTGACACTCCTGGTGACTCAAGCCCACGGCACTGGAAGCCCGCACCAAAGGAACCAGACGGGAGCTCGAGGTGAAGCCCAGGGGATCCCGTTGCCATCCAGCCCTGCGAGGGATGCACCGCACGCAGGGTACCAGGGAAACCAAAACCCGCCGAATTCTTTGGGTTTTTCAGAGCTCTCGCCAAAAGAGCTCCTGCTCCCCGCCTGGACGGGCAGGCGCAAACACGTCACAGCCCCGCCCGGGAGACGGGGCAGAACGCACCGATGCCTCGGCGTCCACCAGACCTCCACTCCGTCTTCGCTGTCTTGATGGCCAACTCGCATGGGGCAGGCACACTGCAGGTCCTGGCTGCTCAGGTCCCCACCGCCGCGAACCACTGCTGCCTCGGCCGGAATCCTGCTTTATTTGCCCCTCCACCGCCATCACCTACTCCACTCACGCGCAACTCCTACGTAGCAGCTCGCGCCAGCAGATCTGTCATCCTCCAAAGCTCCAGGGTGCCGTCGACCGCCGCAGTACCTCTCGGCCACTGTTTCCACGCCAGCCTGCCCACGACTTTCTTCAGCTTAGTGAAGGAGGGCTTCGTGTACTGCGCCGTCCCGCTTCGCCGACACCTCGGTGACGAACTTTTGATACCGACTGAGGGACAGCACGCGCAGCCCGAGCGGTTGCAAGTTCGCGTACTCGCGTACCACACGCCGTATCGTCACCTGGAGCGGCACGCCGCAGTACCTTACCACCCTGGGGCAGCACAGCCTGACCGATCCTTGAGCTCCACATCATCATCCACCCCGAGACAGCACCCATCACTCACCAGAGGCCAGTGCGGGCAGAGGCATGATCAGCGCGCGGTCGCGCACAGATGTCACACCTCAGGAAGGTGATTCCGCACCACGGCCGGCGGTTAACAGCCAGTAGACGAAGAATGCTACCGCCATGCCCTGCAGAGCGGGGATACCACTCTTGACCAGCCAGCTGAACGCCGTACCTCCCAACCAGCTCACTATCCCGGGCCAGTGCACGGGCACCACCGACCGCTTACCCATGCGCACGTAGTACTCGGCCAAGAGCACACCGCCCACCGGAGGTACGGCTATGCTCACTACTCTGAGCTGAGCGCTGAATGCAGCGGTAATGCCACTCCGGATCATGAAGGCACCAATCGCGAAGGCGATAATGGAAGCAACCGTCACCCATACGGCCCGACTCACCTTCTGCCGGCCGGTGAGCGACTTCTCAATGTTGGTGAACCCCAGGGAGAACGACCAGAGCAGGTTGTCCCCTGAAGTCCACATGAGTCCCCAATACAGAAGGAAGGCAGGGATCACCAAACCCAGCTTGGTGAGCAGAACCACAAGGTCCCCGGTGCCTGTCCCAACGGCCAGGATCAGAGCAATGACCTCCAGAGCGGCGGTACCCACACCCCAGGCCAGGAAGGTGGCGATGCCTACGTGCTTCAGACTCCGGGCGTAGCGACCGGTGTCTGCAGCCAGGGTAGTGTAGGTAGCCCAGACGCTGAACACGGCGGAAATGCCCGCAGCCAAGGACATGGACCCTTTGGGCTGGAACTGCCACAGGTGGCCGATCTGACCCCGCACGACCCACATGCCCCAAATGGCCACGATGAAGACCACGGGGACCATGACCTCGCTCAAATGGGCGAGACCCCTGAAGCCCAGGATCGCCGACGACCACAGCATGAGTATGAAGGCAAGTCCCGCGATCACCGCCGGTACGCTGGGCCAGAGGGTGTGGACCAAGTTGCCGAAGAGGGACATGTAGACTCCCACGAACCCCAGCAACACAAAGACGATTATCGCTGTGCTGATGACCTGTCCTTTCTCCCCGAAGGCAAGCTTAGATACCACTGCGGTGGACACGCCGTGTCTCCTGCCAATCTCCGAGGTCAGGGTGGCGTAGCCGGCCAGCAGAAGGTTGGCGATGATGATGGCCGCCAACCCTTCGCCGAAGGTCAGACCCTTGGCGACCAGCGGGCCCACTAGCCAGGCCGTCACGCTGAGGGAACACCCCAAGTAGACCATGGTGAGCTCGAAGAGGCTCTTGCGCTTCTCGAGCGGTACGGGAGTTACGGCGAAGTCGTCGACGAACTCCCGCACTCCCCTAGAAACTGGCTTATCGTTCAACGCTCACACCTCCGTTCCTCTGACTGCTGAACCAATCGGCCCATGGTAAGTGCGAAGCCAGGAGATGAACTCCACCAAGCGATCCACCATGTAGTCATGGTATGCCTTCCCCTTCTCGGGCGAAGCCTTGCTGGCGTCCGAAAACGCACCGGTGGGAGCAAAGGCCTTTTGCTCCTGGCTGTTCCAGACGACCTCGATGGTGTCCCCGTTGGGGCCCAGGAGGTCGCGGGTGCAGAACCTCGAAAGTACCTGCTCAAGGGGAACACTGGCTGCGGGAATGCGCTCCGGGCGTATCAGGTGGGGAAACCGGTACCACACGTGCGAGATTTCCAGTTCGCCCGCATGGTGTTCGAATGTTTCCTTCACCCGGGCCGCTATGCCCCGGGCCAGGTACATGGGATCGATGACGGCAAACAGCACGTGGGGCAGTTCATGCTCGTGCAGGTGCCTGGTGGCGGAGAGCAGGGCGGGAAGGTTAGAACTCTTGTGACCGTTGATAATGAGGATACGCCGAAAACCGTGGCGGGCCAAGCTGCGGCACACGTCCTTCATCACCGCGGCCAGGGTCTCCGTAGAAAGCGATATGGTGCCCGCGAACCCCAAGTGATGGGCGGAATCACCGAACCACAGGGGAGGGGTGCTGAGCACACCCGCCTTCTGGGCCACATCCTCGGCTAGGGCAACGGCAGCATAGGTATCCAGGCCCAGTGGCCCCGCGGGCCCATGCTGCTCCGTACTGCCTACAGGCACCAGCACGATATCGTCTTTCTCGAGGTACTCGGCCACCTCTTCCCAAGTGAGCTCGTTCATCCACACAGATCTACCCACGATTTCACCTCCTTTCCAGGCTGCGGGCCAGGACGTCGGCCACGTGTAGCACTTCTACCGGTAGGCGCTTCTTCCGTAGCGCCGCAGCGAACTGGCGCATGCAGGTCGGGCAGGCCGTAACCACAGCCTGCGCTCGGGTCTCACCCACCATCCCCGCCTTGTGGGAGGCCATGGCCTCGGCCAGAGCTGGGTTGGTCAGGGGAACCTCCCCGCCGCCACCGCAACAGCGGTCGGGCTCGACCATCTCCCGCAGTTCCAGGCCCCGCACCAGACGGAGCAGGCGGCGCGGCTCCTCGCTCACCCCCTGGCCGCGGCTCAGGGTGCAAGGATCGTGGTAGGTGACGGAGCTCAAACCAGCAACTTCCCCGAACAGATCGTGAGCTGAAGCATCCAGGCACTGGGCGAGGAACTCGCTGAAGTCGTAGATACGGAAGGGAAGAGCACCCTCAGTCGCTTTCCAGAGGGTCTTGGCAGTGTGCCCGCAACCGGAGCAAATGGTGACTACCGCATCCAGGCCGAGCCCAGCGAAAGCGTCTCGGTTCTTATGCACCAGTGAGGCAGCCCGTTCACCCAGGCCTAACTCCTGAAGCGGCAGGCCGCAACACACCTGGCCGGAGGGGATGAGCACATCCCACCCGATTGCCGACAGAACCTGGACCGCCGACTCCGCCACACGGCGGAGGCGGGGGTGGGTGTTTATGAGGCAACCCACAAACAGGCCCACCGAACCCCTGGTCTCACCCCTCGCCTTGACCACTTCAGGGGTCTCTTGCAAGAACGTAGTCCGGCCCCTGGCTACCGGGAACGAAGAACCGGCCCGCGGTAGCGTAGCGACTAGATCAGATACGGCCGCCGGCAGCAAACCGGCGCGGGCCGCCTTGACCTTCACCCCGGCGATCACACCGGACGGATCCAGGTCGTGGGGGCAAACGGTCGAGCAAGCTCCGCAACCGGTGCATTCGTAGAGCCCTTCGTCGCATGCCACTAGTTCCCGGTTTAGGCAGTCACGGGGATCGAACAGGTGACGAGCCAGCCGCACCAGCATGGCCGGCCCCACGTACCCGTGGGGATCTGCCTGGTATACCGGACACCGGGAGACGCAGTTCAGACACCGCACGCAGCGGCTGGCCACGCGGAAGGCAGCGAAGGCTTCCATATCCACTTGCTCCGGCTCTCCACCCGGCTCCGTCACCCGCTCCAGGAAGGTACGCAGGGAGTCCTCCCGGCGGGTATAGGCGTCCAGGTCCACCTGCAGATCCCTTACCACGGGCACGTTCCTGAGAGGCTCCACCCTCATCTCGGGGCGGGCCGGTTCCCGGCACATCAGCACCGGGCGTCCGTCCACGCAGGCGGAGCACAATCCGCAGTGGCTGTTGCGACAACTGTAAGCAAAGGAAAGAGTCCCATCTAGATGGCGATGAACGTAGTTCACCACGTCGAGCACCGTCATGCCGGGTTCGTAGGGGTACTCGTACTCCCGCCACTTGGGCGCAACGTCCCTTTCCGGGTCGAACCGCAATATCTTGACCCGCCCGGTCATCTACATCCCCTCCGGCTTGATCACTGACAGATCGGTGGGTCTAAAGCTCACCTGCAGCCCATCTCCACTCCGCTGCAACACCACGTGTCGTAACCACCCGGCATCGTCGGTGTCGGGATAGTCACTGCGATAGTGGGCACCCCGGCTTTCGGTTCGTTGGGTAGCCCCCTCCAGCACGCACTCGGCGACAGACAGCAGCATTTCGTTCTCAAGTGCCTGCCTCAGGTCCGCATTCCACAACCGTGTGGCCGTGGCTAGGGAGGTCGCCGGCAACACCTCACCGCGCAGCCGTGATATGGCTTGTCTTGCTGCCTTCAGGCCCTGGGCGTTCCTGATTACGCCCACGTGCTGCCACATGATCTCTTTCAACTGCTCACGTACCTGCCACGGGCGCGGTCCTCGGTTCCCGCTGGAAGCGAGTAGCCTCCGCACCTTCTCTTCCTCGCGTCGTACTTCGCCGGGGTCAGCCGGTCGCCACCGGACATCACGCGCGTGGCGGGCCGCAGACCTTCCCGCCCTTACGCCGGAGACCAGCAGCTCCGCCAGGGCATTCTGGCTGAGGCGGTTAGCCCCATGCACGCCCGCAGCTACCTCGCCGGCGGCGAACAGGCCGGGCACGGTCGCAGCCCAATCCTCATTTACCACAAGTCCTCCCATGAAGAAGTGAGCGGTGGGAGCCACTTCGATCATGTCTTTCTCGGGGTCTAGTCCGATCTGCCGGTAGGTCCGGTACAGGGCGGGGGTCTGACGGGCGATAAAGCCGGGCGGCTGGAACCTCATGTCGCAGTAGACGCCGCCTCGGGGAGAACCGCGGCCTTCCGCTACTTCGGTCACGATGGCGCGCGCCACCCGGTCCCGGGTCGAAAGTTCCAGTCGTTCGGGGTCGTACCGCTGCATGAACCGCTCCCCCCGGCTGTTGAGCAGGTGGGAGTAATACAGCAGCCCAGCCAGCACTCCGCGCAAAGAAGGGGGGTGCAGAAAACCAATGGGGTAGAACTGGACAAACTCCATGTCCATAAGTTGGGCACCTGCCTCCAGGGCGAGCGCGTATCCGTCCCCCGTGACGTCAGCGGGGCAATCAGTGTTCAGGTACACATTCCCCGCTCCACCGGTGGCCAGCACCAGCGCCCGGCACTGGAACAAAAGGGACTCTGCCCTGGTCAGGTCGATCCCAACGGCACCGTACACGCCTTCTCGGTCCACCAACAGGCGGGTGATCATGATGTTCTCGTATACGGGCACGTGTCGCCGGTCGAGGAGACCACCCAGGGTGCGCACGATCTCACGGCCGGTACGATCCTCGAGGTACACGCACCGGTGGAACGAGTGGCCACCGTCTATGCGCAAGAGATATAACCGCCCGTCCTCCGCCCTCTCCCACAAAGCCCCCATGCGCTCCAGTTCCAGGATCCGCTCCGGCGCCTCGTCCACCAGTAGCCTGACCAGCCGCTGCTCGTTCATGAAGGCGCCACCCACGACCGTGTCCCTGAAATGGACGTCGCGGTCGTCTCCTGGACGACCCCACGACCCCACGCCGGCAACAGCCCCCGGAGCCATGATGGTTGCGCCAGATCGCTCCCTCTGCCCCTTCAGCACCACGGCCACCCTGACACCATGCCTGCTGGCCTCAGACGCAGCCATGAGACCCGCACCGCCACCGCCAATCACCAGGACATCGGCGTCAAGCCGCGTCAAAGGGATGCACCCCTCTCGATGGGCTTTATCTGAGCAAGATGGCGCTCGCGCGCCGAGACCAAGAGCCAGCAGCCAACCCCGTGAATATCATGCCTAAATCTGGATTCGAGACAGTCTGCTGATTCTTGCATTCCTGGTCCTGGATCCAAGAATCTATATGTAAATCTAATTGACCAGGTGTTAGCAAGGGGTGTGCCAACCTCAACCGCGAGCGGAAATACCACCCCCAGCACCACGCCCGTCATCTCAGAGAGGCCCTACTCTGTATCAAGATGATATAAACTAGCGGTATGAGACCCCCGGAGGCCACGCCCACGGCCATTGATGCCGTCGCATGCTGCGACACACGGGGTCGCAGCCTGCAACAACTCAGGCCAGCCCTTATTTAGTAGCGTCCGCTACACTGCGTCAAAGCGAGGCCAGGGGGTAAGCAAGAAATGGGCCACGGTCACGGGCAGCAGTAATTGCCCCTGCGGGACTGCGGGTAGGACATGGGGATCGGTCAACGCCGATCCCCATGCCGTCCAGGCGGTCGGAAGTGCGCTCCGGGTTCAAGAGATCTCTGAAAACCAAGGAATTTGGAGGGATTTTTGGCCTTCGGGGAGGCCACGGGCGAGGTATTCCGAGTAGGAGAAATGGCCCGGGTCTTCTAATTTACCTGGTCCTGTTTCCCATACCCCTTCTTCCTATCCCTTTCCCCTCAGCCACTACCCAAGCCGGCACCCTCCAGCAATCTCACCATCATCTTGAGGTTGCAGACCAGGAAGGTCATCAGTACCCGTATTGCCACCCGCCACCTGCCACGATACCGTGCTCGGCCGAGCCCGTGCCAGCATTTGGCTTCTGCGAACTTACGCTCCACGATCTTGCGATATCCCAAGGCATCCGGTAGCTGCGGGCGGCATGAGAGAAGATGTCGGGCTCGTCGGCCGGCAACGCCATAAGGTGGGCTCCTTCAGACGCATTGACAGTGAGTACCTGTACCGAGGTGACGATCCCCGATTCATCACAGGAGGCATGGGCCTTGTACCCAAGACACAGATCGTCTTTTCTGCGGTAGCCCCAGCGCCGCGCCCCCAGGAATGGACCAGCTGAGCGGTAGCATTCAATCTGGGAGGTGCGCCGATGAAGACGAACGCGAGGTAGACACCCTCTTTCAAGTTCCAGGTGGTACTGGAGGCCCTGAAGGCAGAAGGGAGAGGAGCAGAGGCAAAGATAGCCCGGGCCTACGGAGTTCATCCCGTGACCCTGGCCAAGTGGAAGCGGCAGTTTTTGGAGCGGGGCCCGGAGATATTCGGGGG